>NZ_JAIUHQ010000020.1:0-86289 GCF_020165215.1 Mesorhizobium sp. CA15 | reverse complement strand
GGGGCGGGCGGCCCCCCCCCCTCTCTCTTTCAAATCACAGTCGGCTGTCAACGGTTGCCGAAGTGGTCGCGGTCGGCACCCTGAGGCGCCGACTTCTGCACGTCGCGCGACGAGTTCAGCAGCTTGTAGACAGGCGAGTCAGTGCCGATCGACGACGTAGGGGTGGTATCGACCGCCGGGGCCGGCTGGTTGACGCCACTGTTGTTGTAATTGTCGCTGCCCGCAAAAGCAGCGCCGGAAACGGCCAGCAGGGCGGCCGTGGCAAGAACGATCTTCTTCATTTCAGTGCTCCTGAATCGTGTGGTCCGACCGATGCGGCGGGCGAGCCCGCCGCCGGTTCAAGTCGACCGTTAGTTGTTGCCGAAAAGGTTGTGGTCGGCGCCCGTCGTGGCAGGCTGCTGGGTGGCCGGCGCAGACTGGCGGACCGCAGCCGTGTAGGACGAGTCGACCTTGGCCGCCGCCTGATTGGCTTCATTCGGGTTGTAATGGTCGCTACCAGCAAAGGCGCTGCCAGAAATTGCCAGAAGGGCTGCGGCAGTGAGAACAATCTTTTTCATTTTTGCTACTCCAGTATCTTTATTCAGTCCGTCTAGCGGCGTGTCTTGGGAGTGAAATCGCGTCGTTCGGACAGCGCTGATTTGGGTGAGCCGACGGTCGGATTCCAATCACGAAGTTTTTCCATCTGGACCATGATTCGGCATCTTGAAGTTTTGATAAGCATGCCTATGACTTTATTTTTATCACATTTAATCAATGACTTATGTAAATTTGACCGTTGGCTCACCAAATGTATCGGAGCGCCAACGTTCACAGCGTCCTGCACGCACCGTCAACAGAAACGAACCGTTCAGTTCGATTTTAGAATCTCCTAATAGTCACTTTTCGATACTATTAACCATCATACCCCCGTTCCACAGACCGATTCGGCCGGCTCTATGACCGTGTTCAGACTGCAGGCCAGCGGGTATTCGCGCCGGGAGGGTCGCGGTCGTCCTGCTTGTGGGTGCCGTAATCGGGGCTCGAACCGCGAGTTGAACGCCAAAATGGTCGAGATGGCGCCGTTATGGCTTGCCTTGCCAAGCAAGGATCGAGTGTTTACAGGCGTTGTCCAGGGGTCAGGGCAACGATACGACCGGCGCAGCCGCCGGCCGGAATTGCAGAGCGGGGGTCAAGAACATGCCTCTTTCCGACGTCTACGCCGTTGCGAGCCGGGACATCGTTTTCGAATCCTTCGATGGCGAAGCTGTCGTGCTCGACCTCTCCAACGGCAAGTATTTCGGCTTCTCCGATTCCGGCAGCAAAGTGTGGCAGGCGCTGTCCTCAGGTGTCGGCACCGAAGCGCTGATCCGATCGGCCGCTGGCAGGATCGACGCCGCCGCGATCGAGGCATTCATTACGCAGCTGGTCGAGTTCGGGCTGCTGGCGCCTTCCAGCGCAACGCCGCTGCCGTCATCCGACGATTTGCCGGCGGCGCTGGCGGCGGCGAGCGAACCGCTCACCGTGAGCGTCCATGACGATCTTGCCGACTTGATCATCGTCGACCCGATCCACGAAGTCGAGGAGCCGCTCGGCTGGCCGGCTGTCAAGCAGGTTTCCTGAACCGGCGAAGGGTCAGGGCGGCCGGAACAGACCATGCCACATGTGACGCTCGAGACCCTGCCGGACTATGCCCGCTTTCTCATCGCCGCCGCCGAAGGCGCGGCCGGGCAGTTTCCGGTCCAGCGTACTATCCGCCTGCCGGGGCTGGAATTGATCGCGCATCTCGATCCCGGCGCGCTCGCGGATGCCCTTGGCCAGGCCTTCATCGAAGCCGAAGGCGATCCGCGGGACTCTCGCCAATGCCGTGTCTTCATCGGCCATCCAGGCATCGGCGACATGCCGGAACCGGCAAGCTGGGGCGATGCGCATTTCACCGAGCACGGCTTTGCCCGGAAACTCGCCGAGGCAGGGCTGCGCGGCCATCATTACCACGATCTGGATTTCTGGCAGGTCTACGATCCCGCCCGACGGATCGGCGTCCAGTTGATGCGGTCTCCCGACGCGTTTCCGCCTTGGGAGCAGGGGTCGCCGCTGCGCGCCTTCCTGCACTGGGAATACGCTGCGCGCGGCATGCGCCTTGCCCATGCCGGCACGCTGGGCCTCGACGGCAGGGGCGTGCTGCTGGCAGGGGCCGGGGGTGCGGGAAAATCCGGAACCGTCGTAGCAGGACTGCTCAACGGGCTGGACAGCGTCGGCGACGATTACGTGCTGATCGACCTTTCCGGCGGCGTGACGGCGCGACCGCTGTTTTCGATCCTGAAGCAGGATCCGCCGGGTTTCGCCCGGCTCGGGCTGGAAAGGCGGCTGGGAACCGGCCGCCCGCTCAACTGGCAAGGCAAGCATGCCTTCCACATTCACGAGATCGCGCCCCGGCCAGTAGGTGAGAGTCTGGACATTTGCGCGTTGCTGGTGCCACATGTCAGCGGCGGAAAGACAAGTTCGATCGCACCGATTTCGCGCAAGGATGCCATCATCGCGCTGGCGCCGTCCGGCATCGCCCAGATGCCTGGCGAACGCGAAAGCGGTTTTCGCTTCTTCAGCGATCTGACCCGGCTACTGCCATGCTACCGGATTTCACTTGGGTCACGCCCAGGAGAAATCGCCGCTACGATTGCGGATTTCCTTGTCCGGAGCGCCCGGTGAAGTTGAGCGTGATCATGCCTGTCTACAACCGCGAGCGCTATGTCGTTGCGGCATTGCGTTCGCTCATCAGGCAGCGCGACGCCGCCGATCTCGACATCATCGTCATCGATGACGGCTCGACCGACGGTTCGGCCCAAGCGGTGCGCGCGATGATGGACGAAGCGCCTTGCATCCGGCTGTTTCGGCAGGAAAACATGGGCGTGACCCGGGCGCGCAACAGCGGGCTCAGCCGGCTCAAGCCGGAGACGGAACTGGTGTCCTTTCTCGATTCGGACGACATCTCGCCGGCCGGGCGCTTCGCGGCGGATCTGGACCTTTTCAGGCGCGATCCTTCTCTCGAGCTCACCTATTCCAGGATGATGCTGGTCGACAGGATCGACGACGAGACGCTGGAGCCGACCCGCGACAGCACCAGCATCACGGTTCGCGGCATCCATCTCTCGGCGGCGATCTTCTCGCGCCGTCTGGTCGACCGGATCGGCGCTTTCGACGAGGACTTCGTCCAGGCCGAGGATACGGACTTCCTGCTGCGCAGCTTTGAGGTCGGCCCCCGATGCGCGCTTCCGGACACGCTGGCGCTTTATTACCGGCGGCACGCCGGCAACATGACAAGGCAGCAAGATGTCCAGTCGCGCGAGTTCATGCGCGCGATCTACAAGTCGATGAAGCGGCGCAGGGCCAACCCTTCGCTCAAGCCGATCGAAGGCATCTTCGAACTGAAGAAACTCGCGGACTGGCAGTTCATGTCATGAGCGCATACGGCGTCGTCATTCCGGCCTACAACGCCAGCGCCACGATCGCGGAGACGCTGCGATCGGTGGCGGCGCAGACGTTGCGGCCCGAACTGGTTGTGGTGGTCGACGACGGCTCGACCGACGATCTCGCCGGCGCGATCGGCGGCATCGACCTGCCGCTCAGGCTTTTGCGCCAGGACAATGCCGGACCCGGCAGCGCGACCACCCGCGGCATCGCCGCGCTGTCGACGCCCTTCGTCGCCACGCTCGATGCCGACGACCTTTGGCTGCCTGGAAAGATCGCGGCGCAGCTTGCCCATCTCGAACGGCTTCCCGGCATATCCGGGGTCTTCACCCATATACGCGCCTTCCGCGACGGAGAGCCCGACGCGATGGCCCCGACCGCAACGCCCGGCTGGTCGCGCTCGACGATGCTGATGCGTCGGGAGACCGCGGAGAGCGTCGGCCCGATGGTCGATCCGCCGGGCGGCCGCGGCGAGATGATCGACTGGATCGCCCGCGCGCGGGAAAGCGGTTTTATCCTCGACATGATGCCTGATGTCCTGGCGCTGCGGCGCATCAAGCCGGGGAGCCTGTCCTATGGGCGCGACGCGGCACGCGACCGCGGTTACCTGGAGGTGGCACGCCTGGCCATGCTGCGACGGGCACAAAGCAAAGCCAGTTCCAGCTGATGGCGAAGATCCGTCGCATCGGCAGGCGTTTTCCAGACTATGGCTGGTCCTGGCCGACCGGCTCGCTCGACCAGTTGCTCAAGGCGGCACTTCTGCCCGACGAAGAGGCGGCGCGCCTTTGCGCCGCCGGCTGGCTGAACGAGAACGACATCGACCACGTCTCCTTCCGGGAACACCGGTTGCTTGCCGCGATTTCCGACAGGTTCGGACGCAAGCTTGCCGGCAACGCCGCTTATCCGCGCCTGGTCGGCCTGCAGAAGATGCTGTGGACGAAGTCGCGCATGGCCATGCGCGAGGCCGAGCCCGCACTGAAGGCGATGGTCCATGCCGGCTGCAGGGTGATGTTGATCAAGGGCGCCAGCCGCACCGCGCTCGATGCCGCCGCGCAGCGCGGGCGCGTGGCGCATGACATCGATATACTGGTGCGGCCGGGCGATATGCAGCCGGCCTTCGATGTGCTGCGCGACCGCGGCTGGCAGATCGCCAGCGGTGTTTCCCCGCAATATCTGCGCGCACGGCTGGGATCGCTGCGCTCGATGAATTTCTTCAAGGGCAATTACGGCGACATCGACCTGCATCAGCTTGCCTATGACGGGTCGCAGCAGAACACCGAGGACGACCTCGCCATCTGGCGCCGCGCGATTGCCGCCAAATTCAGCGACGTCAGCGTAGTCGTCCCCTCGGCCGCCGACCGCATCGCGCTCGCCATCGCGCATGGCGGCCTCGACGCACATACGCATAGCGACTGGCTGGTCGATTGCACCGTGGCCATCGAGGGCGGCACTGTCGACTGGACCATATTCCTCGATGTCATCGCCAGGCGCAGTCTCGCCGTCGCCGCGGCGGTGGCGCTTTCCTATCTTGCGCTGGAGATCGGCATCGCTATGCCGGAGGACGTGCTGGCCAAGGTGGTGGACATGGCTGACCGGCGCGGCGCGGCGCGGCTGTCGTCGGTTCTGCAGGCCAAGCCGCGCACCGATTTCGGCGCGCTGACCTGGCTGTCGCGGGGATTTGCAAAACAGTTGCGCCTGCAGCGCAAGAAAGGCCGGCTGAAGCAGACCGAGCCCGACATCGTGTGGCGCGGCAAGTCCGTGAAGACCAAGGCCATAGGCAAGCCTGCCGCATTTGTGCTCTCGCAACCCCTGGATGAACCGCAGGGCGAAGCCAGCGAGATGATGCTCGATCTCATCGTGCGCATCGTCGTCCCGCCGGTCAGGCGACGAATCGAGATGGAGATCAATGCGGGCGACCGGCACGTGGCCCGGCTGCGCTCGATGGCGATCAGCCGCTCCGGCGGGGAGCGGATGCTGCGCTTTCGCGGCAAGGTGAAGCTTGAGCGGGCGGGACGGGCCCTGGTGCTGGAGGCTCGGCCGTCACGCCAGTTTCGCGTCTGGGACAGCGAGCAGGCCGTCGCCAGCTACGGCGCGCTGCCTTTCCAGCTCGTTTCGGCGAAATTCTCTCCGACCGGCTGACATCAGCGCAACAGTCCGGGACGGCTCAAGAGCCTGGGGTAATCAGCTTCAGGGAGGAGAAATAGGTTCGATATCGGCCGATATCGCGGGTCAGAAGTGGAAGATGGCCGACCGCAGCGTGCGCACCAATGAAGAAGTCCGGCAAAACACCAGTCTTTTGTCCTCCTGACCGGTGGTACTGTGTAAATACCTTTCCGGCAAGGAAAAGAGCGGCCCTCGGCATGGGAGCCATTTCAAGACCGGCCGCATCGAGAAAAGCGTCAAGATCCTCGATGCGGGCATAGCGTACGGCGAGCTCGGCATAGACCGCATCGTTGATCAACAATGGTCCGTTGAGGCTCGCCGCCTCAAGCTGAGCAACCGACCAATCTGCCCAGTTTGGATCGCCAGTAACAAGGTCAAGTAGGACGTTGGTGTCGATGAGCGTCACGCTTCACCACGCGTCAGCGCCATGATCGCGTCGGTCGTAAGCCCCTCGCCGGCATGGCCGCGCAACTTGGCGAAGCGGCCCGCCGTTTGCTTTCTGTCGACACGAGCAAGCACTACGCTCCCATCGGCGGCGCGCCGGAAATCGACCCTGCTTCCCGGGACGATCCCCAACAGATCGCGGACCGGTTTTGGAATGGTGACCTGTCCTTTTGACGTAACGGTGGTGGCCATCTTCGCTCCTCAGTAATACCAATTGTAAGCAAGGTATTACCTTTCGGTCGAATTTCAACGGGCTTCTGTCAAACTCCATAGCGCTCGGTGCGGATAATCCCCGCCGGAACGCCGGCGCCAATCAGGGCATCAGCGGCGGCCGAGACGAAGGCGTTCGAGCCGCAGACATAGGCGAGCCTCGGTGCCTTCGGCAGGCGCTCGACGGCCTGCACCATCATGCGGGCGTCGACGCGCCGGGAATAGTCGGACGGCCGCCTCGCCGGCTCGCGGGTCAGCGTCAGCACCAGATCGAAACCGTCGCGGCGATCGTCGAGACCGATCAGCTCGTCGCGGAAAATCACCTCGTTCCAGACCCGGGCCGAGAACACCAGCGCAACGGGCACCGCTTTGTTGCGCAGCGTGCGATGGCGCACCATCGCCATCAGCGGCACGACGCCCGAGCCGCCGCCTACCAGAAGGATCGGTCCGCCGTCGCTCTCCTCCCAGATGAAATGGCCGCCCAGCGGCCCGCGCAGCTCGATCTCGTCGCCGACGGCAGCGACATCGTGGAAGAAGGGCGAGACCTCACCGTCGTCGAGCCGCTCGATCGCGAGCTCGATGCCGCCACCCGGCGCCGAGGCAATAGAATAGGAGCGGCGCGCCTGATAGCCGTCCGGCGCCGTCAGCCGGACGTCGACATGCTGTCCGGCCAGATGGGCGAAGGGCCGCGACGGCTGGAACCAGAAGCTGGTGACGCGTGGCGTGCGCTTTTCGATGCGGGTGATCGTGGCTGCCTGCCAGGGCGATTGCGGCGACGGCTCGGCACTCATCGATTGCTGCTCACAAATCGCCCCTCACGGGTCACTGGAATAGCGCTGCTCGCGCCAAGGGTCGCCATACATGTGATAGCCGCGCAGCTCCCAGAAGCCCGGCTCGTCGCGCTCGGTGAACTGCAGCCCGTTCACCCATTTGGCCGATTTCCAGAAATAGAGATGCGGCACCAGAAGCCGGGCCGGCCCGCCATGGTCGGGCGTGATCGGCTTGCCTTCGTAAAGCAGCGCCACCATCGCCTTGCCGGTGATGAGGTCCTTGGTCGGCACATTGGTGGAATAGCCGTCAAACGACAGCGCCAGCGTGTAGGCCGTCGGCGGCTCGATGCCGGCATCGGCGAGGATGTCGTCGATCATCACGCCCTGCCAGGACGTGTTGAACTTGGTCCAGGCCGTCACGCAATGGATGTCGCGCGTCATCTTGCTTTGCGGCAGGGCGTTGAATTCGGCCCAGTTCCATTTCTTGATCGGCTTTGGCCCCTGCTTCAAGGTGAAGGACCAGTCCTCGGTGCGGACCCGCGGCGTCGGCCCGGCCGAGAGAACCGGGAAACCTTGTTCCAGGTACTGGCCCGGCGGGATGCGCGCGTCGGCGTCGGAAGGAGGACGCCGTCCGGAAAAAAAGCCGCGCGTGACCATCGAGACGCCTCCTGCACCGGTGGAAGGATGCGGCGAGTGTTCTCGAATATACCTCTACGGGCAACAAGAATCTTGGCGACCCGCCTTGCAACAGGCAGGTCGCCACGACGTCGTCAGCCGGCCGCGAAAGGCACTGCGACGAAGATCTGCTGGTCGCCGCGATCGACAAGCAGCAGCACCGACTTCTTGCCCGACTTGGCTGCCTCGGCGATCGCCTGGTTCGCCTGTCTGGCGTTCTTTACGGGCGTCTGGTCGACGCCGATGATCACGTCTCCCGGCTGGAGGCCCGCCGCCGAAGCCGCCTTGTCCGGATTGACACGCTCAATCACGGCGCCGTGCTGGTTGTCGGCAAGGTTGAGCTCCTGCCGGATATCGGGAGTGATATCGGTCAGCCCGAGGCCGAGCGACGGCACGCCCTGGCCCGCTGACGGCTTGCCGCCTTCGCCATTCGAGGCGGTCTGCACCTCGTCGGTGTTGCGGCCGACGTCTGCGGAGACCTGAACCGCCTTGCCCTTACGCCAGATGTCGACGGTTTCCTTGTTGCCGGGCGGGACATCTGCGACGGCGCGCGACAGGTCCTTCGGATCCTTGATCTCCTGGCCGCCAAAGCCGGTGATCACATCCCCGACTTCAATGCCCGCCTTGGCCGCCGGCGAGCCCGGCGTGACCGACGAAACCAAGGCTCCGGCAGGATGGTCGAGGCCGATGGCGCCGGCAACATCCGGAGTGACCGGTTGGATCTGCACACCGAGATAGCCGTATTCGATGTCGCCGCCCTTCATCAGCTTGGCCACGACTTTCTGGGCCTGATCCGACGGGATGGCGAAGCCGACGCCGACGCTGCCGCCATTGGGCGAGTAGATGGCGGTGTTGATGCCAATCACATTGCCATGGATGTCGACCAGCGGACCGCCCGAATTGCCGTGATTGATCGGCGCGTCGATCTGAATGAAATCGTCGAACGGCCCGCTATGGAGATCGCGGCCGCGCGCCGACACGATGCCGGCGGTAACCGTGGTGCCGATGCCGAATGGGTTGCCGATCGCCAGCACCTGGTCGCCGGTCATCAGCTTGCTGGAATCGCCCCACTTGACGGTCGGCAACGGCTTGTCTGCCTTGATCTTGAGCACAGCCAGGTCATGCTTCGCATCGTGGCCGACAAGCTTGGCCGGAAGCTCGGTGCCGTCGTCGAGCGTCACCTTGATCGAGCTGGCGCCGTCGATGACATGGTTGTTGGTTACGATTGTGCCATCCGCGCTGACGATGAAGCCGGAGCCGAGCGCCTCGCTACGTGGTGCCCGCTGAGGGGGCGTCTTGGGCATCGGCATGCCCTGGTCGCCGAAGAATTGCCGGAAATAGTCGTCGAAAGGCGAGTTGCCGTCGAAGGGCGAACCCTCGCTCATGGCGTCCGGCTGGCCCTTCATCATTGTCGTGACTGTTACGACTGCCGGCTTTGTGGTGGCAACGATGGGAGCGAAGGAGCCGTTAGGCGCGGTAACGCCGGCGGCGGGAGTTTGCGTGGTGGCGACGGCGTTGCTCAATCCGGCGTTGTTCGTGCTCTCGGCAAAGGAACCAATAACGGGAGAAATGATCAGCGCAGCGCCCAACAGGGCCGCGACGCGATGTCTGCGAAGAATGTTCATGGGTGACATGGTCGTTTCTGTCCGGGCGAGAGGTTGATCGGGCACCCCGGATGTGTCTCGAAGCACGCATCCGTTGGCGTGTCGGCGACCGGGATTGCCTGCCTCGCCTTGCATGGCAGCCGGCCGGATCGACAATCAGGATTTAGGGTGCGGAATGGCCTGAATCAGGGCCTTTGGATGACCTTACGAAGATTTAATTCAGAGAGCGCTTACGAACCGCTCTCTCCGACGCAGATAAGCGGAGGCGATCTCACGCATTCGCTGGCCGGTAAAACTCGGGCCATGGCCGCCATGGCCGATGCGGATCGGCAGGTCGAGCAGGCGCCGCATGGTGCGGCAATAGGCCGTGCGGTCCGAATCCGGCAGATCGTCGATCAGCATGCCGTCATAGATGGCATCGCCGGCGAGGAAGAGGCCATCGGCCTCGTCGAAAAGCGCGATCGAATCCGGCGAGTGTCCAGGCAGATGCAGCACACGGAATTTGCGGTCGCCGAGATCGACGATGTCGCCTTCGTCGAGCGCACGCGTCAGCGGTGCTGACGGAATCCGGTAATCGGCCGCCTTCCAGTCCGGCGCCGGCAGTTTCGAGACGGCGCCGTCGAGATTGTGGAACATGTAAGCGTAGGTGACGGCATCATCCATGGCGTCGAACCGCGGCGCGCTCATCTTCGGGCCCAGGCGCAGCGGGAATTCATGCAGCGAGCCGACATGGTCGAGATGGATGTGCGTGGCGACGACGATGAGCGGCTTGCCGGGCGGCGTGTCGATCTCAGGCGCCAGCGGACGGATGCCCATGCCTGTGTCGACCAGCAGATCCGCCTCGCGGCCCTTCAGATGCCACATATTGGCGCGCACGAAATCATGCACGAAAGGCTCGGTCAGCATCGTCGTGCCGGCATCGACTTTCGCCTTGCCGAACCAGTCGCCAACCTCAAGCTCGGGCATCGAGCCGCCGCCCATCAGATGAACGGCTTGCCGACCTTGTATTTTTCCGGCACCAGCCGCTTCAGGTAGGCCATGCCGGCTTCCGAAAGCTGATTGGCGTCCGGCTTCATGAAATCGTCGGGCATGTGGCGGGTCTTGCCGGCCACCGCCTTCAGCGGCACCTTCTTCAACACCGTCTTCGACCCGTCATATTGCAGCGCGACCGAGCCGCCGCCTTCGCCTGCGACAGCAACCGCGAAAGCGCCGGCGTCGAAGGCTTCCTTGGCGTCCACGGCGCTGATCGCGCCGACGTAACCGCGCGGCATGTAGCCTAGCGCGTCGACCCGCGCGCGCTTGCCGGGCAGGCCCTCGGCCAAGGCCCGTTCGAGCGCCGCCGGCAGGTCGCTGCCCGACAATTTGACGTTGCCGTGCTGATCGCGCTCCAGCTTGTCCGGCGGCACCAGGCTTTCGACCAGCGCCTTGCCGTCGGCAGTGCTGACGCCCTCCGAGACGGCGACGATGCAGCGCTTGTGGCGGTCCAGCTTTTCGCGCACTTCCTCGATGAAGCGCTTCGCCGAGAAGGCGCGCTCCGGCACGTAGATCAGATGCGGTCCGCTGTCGGGATCGAGCTGCCATGCGGCCGCGGCGGCGGTCAGGAAGCCGGCATGCCGGCCCATGACGATGCCGACATAGATGCCGGGCAGGGCGCGGAAATCGAGGTCGACGGAGAGGAAGGCGCCGGCGACGAATTCGGCCGCCGAGATGAAGCCCGGCGTGTGGTCGTTCTCCTCGAGGTCGTTGTCGATGGTCTTGGGCGCATGCACGAAGGCGATCGAGCCGCCGGCGGCATCGGTCAGGATCTGCTGCGTGCCCGACGTGTCGTTGCCGCCAATATAGATGAAGGCGTCGGCGCCGGCCTTTTTCAGGCCGTTGAGGATGACCTCGCAATAGGCGGCGTCCGGCTTATCGCGGGTCGAGCCGAGGGCGGCGCTCGGCGTGCCGGCAATCAGCCGCAACCTGTCCTCGGGGATGGCGGAGAGATCGACATAATTGCCGTCGCGGATGCCGCGCACGCCATGGAGCGAGCCCAGCACCTTGGCGCCTGGATGACGCTTGCGGATTTCCAGCGTGGCGCCGACGACCGTCTGGTTGATGACGGCGGTCGGGCCGCCGCCCTGCGCGATGACGAAGGTTCCAGACATGTTTTTTCTCTCCCAAAGCGAAGGTTTGCAAGCACCTTGGCCTGTCTTGCGACATCGCGCAACGGAAGAAACCTGGCGGCTAGGCCTCAGTTGACGCGGACCAGCTTTCCGACCACGTCTGCGAGGCGCTACCGGCCTTTAGGTCCGGTGGGCATTGTTGTTTTTGATCCACTCTTCGATAATTTCTCGATCCTGATCATCATCCGCGCTGGTCACGGGAACTCGCTGAACGATCAGGACTGGAAGATAGTCAAACTCTGGTAAATAGCCTCGGGCGCGGTACTCGTCCTCGCTTATCCGCTCGCCCACTCCTTCACTACTGACCCATGCGGAATTGGGCGCGCCGTCAGTTCCAATCCTTCGGTGAATTCCAACAACATCTTTCCGCATGACGTGCCTGCTTGCTTTCCGACATGCATACACGAATCCGGCTTTTCAGACCACGACGACCGGGTTCTTCTTGGAAACGCGGCTGTAGAGGTCGATGATGTCCTGGTTGATCAGGCGCACGCAGCCCGACGACATGGCCTGGCCGATGCTCCACCATTCGGGCGAGCCGTGGATGCGGTAGCCGGTGTCCTTGCCGTTCTGGTAGATGTAGAGCGCCCGGGCGCCCAGCGGATTGGTGAGGCCGCCAGGCTGGCCGCCTTGCCATTTCACCAGTTCGGGCTTGCGCTGGATCATTTCCGGCGGCGGCGTCCACACCGGCCATTCGCGGCCGTACTGGATATTGGCGCGGCCCGACCAGCGGAAGCCGTCCTTCCCGATGCCGACGCCGTAGCGGATGGCATCGCCGCCCGGCTGGACGAGATAGAGCATGCGCTCCTGCAAGTGGACGACGATGGTGCCGGGCGCCTCGCCGGTCTTGTCGACGACGATCTGGCGGCGGAACTGCGGCTTGACCTTCTGCCACGGCACCTCCGGCACCTGGAAGCCGCCGTCGGTGAGCGAGGCATACATGACGTCCGGGCCGGTGATGTTCTTGTCGACGCTGATCGCCGGACGCATCGGCGGCACGGAACCGGTGACGGTGTTGTCGAGCTGCATTTGCGGCAGGTCGAGCGTGTCGGTGGTGCTGCAGCCTGCAAGGCCGAGCAGCGCCATGGCGCCGGCGCCGGAAAGCATGGCGCGGCGGGAAAGCTGAATTTCGGTATCGATTGCGGCGCCGTTGAAAGGCGGCGTCAGACGTTGCGGCAACTCGCGCATGCACAAACCCTACGCTGCCGGCGGGGGTCCGGCCGGATCGCAGGCATTTTCGCCATTCATCGTTGAAAAAGGGTGAAAGCGCCCGTGCCGGGCTTAACCCTAACGGATCGTTATGGCGGTAGATGAGCCGCCGGCTCGGCGCTGAAGATTTTTCCAACGGCCCCTTTACATTCTCCCCTGCCCCAGGATTTATCCTTTTCTTTGCGCTCAAGGAGCAGGGAAATGTCCTTCGAAAACTGGGCTGCCTTCGCCGCCGCCTCTTCCATTCTTCTCATCATTCCTGGCCCGACGATCCTCCTGGTCGTCTCCTATGCGCTTGGGCAAGGCTGGCGCACCGCACTGCCGATGGCGGTGGGCGTGGCGCTGGGCGACTTCACCGCCATGACGCTGTCGATGCTCGGCATTGGCGCGCTGCTTGCGGCTTCGGCAACGGTGTTCACCATGCTCAAGGTGATCGGCGCCGGCTATCTCATCTATCTCGGCATTAAACTGTTCCGCGCCGGCGGCGCGCTGAAGGCGGAACCGCGCACCGACGCGGTCTCGGCGGCACGGATGATGGCGCATGCCTGGCTGGTGACGGCGCTGAACCCGAAGAGCATCACCTTCTTCGTCGCCTTCCTGCCGCAATTCCTCGACCGGCATGCCGACTTCTGGACGCAGATGCTGATCTTCGAGACGACCTTCCTGACTTTGGCCTTCGCCAATGCCTTCGGCTACGCGCTGGTCGCGTCCAGGGCCAGGGCGATCGTGCGCAACCCGAAGGCGATCCGCATCTTCAACCGCACCGGCGGCACGCTGCTGGTTGGCGCCGGCATCGCCACGGTGGCGATGCGGTCGGCCAACTGAAGCTATGAAGGACGCATTCGGTCTTACCTATTCCGGTGCGACCGAAGCCGGGTTTTCCTCCTACGCCCGCGCTGTGCATGAATTGCAATGCTTCATCGGCGATCCGGTCGGTTCTATCGACCGCGCCATAGCCGATGATCCGACCTTCGTCATGGCGCATGTTTTCAAGGGCTATCTGTTCGGCCTCGCCACCGAGCGGGACGCAATGGCCGTCGCGCGATCATGCCACATGGCGGCGCTGCCGCTCGCCGGCACCACGCGCGAACGGGCGCATGTTGCGGCGCTTGGGCATCTAGCCGATGGCCGCTGGCATGAAGCCGCGCGCATCCTCGAAGACATCGCGATCGACACTCCGCGCGATGCGCTGGCGCTGCAGGTCGGGCATCAGATCGATTTCTTCACCGGCAATGCGCGCATGCTGCGCGACCGCATCGGCCGGGCGCTGCCGGCCTGGCAGAAAGGCATGCCGGGCTGCCACGCCATTCTCGGCATGCAGGCCTTCGGGCTGGAGGAGATGGGCGATTATGGCCGTGCCGAATCCTTCGGCCGGCAGGCTGTGGAGATCGAACCGCGCGACGGCTGGGCGCAGCATGCGGTCGCGCATGTCATGGAAATGCAAAGCCGGCAACGAGACGGCATCGCCTGGATGCGCGCCAATCCAGATGCATGGACCAAGGAGAGTTTTCTCCAGATCCACAATTGGTGGCATCTGGCGCTGTTCCATTACGATCTCGGCGAAACCGACGAGGTGCTCAAGCTCTATGACGGGCCGATCTATGGCGACCGCTCGACATTGGCGCTCAACATGGTCGATGCCTCGGCGATCCTGTGGCGCCTCGCACTGGGCGGCGTCGATGTCGGCGACCGCTGGGCGGCGCTTGCCGGCAACTGGATGCCAAAAGCCGCCGCCGGCAATTATGCCTTCAACGACGCGCATGCGATGATGGCCTTTGTCGGCGCAGGCCTGGAGGCGCCGGCCAAGACGCTGCTCGAGGCGCAACGCGAAGCGATGCGCGGCGAGGATGACAACGCCGTCTTCACGCGCGATGTCGGCCATCCGCTGACGCTTGCGATCAAGGCCTTCGGCGAAGGCAAATATGACGAGGCCGTGCGACTGATCCGGCCGATCCGCTCGATCGCGCATCGTTTCGGCGGCAGCCATGCGCAGCGCGACGTGATCGACCTGACGCTGATCGAGGCCGCGTTGCGCGCCGGCGATACGGCGCTCGCGCGGGCGCTGACGGCCGAACGGCAGCTCGCCAGGCCCGACAGCCCGCTGTCGGCGCTGTTCTCGCGTCGCGCCGCCGATTTGTCAGAGAATTGACCCGGAGCGGATCTTGTCTTAAAAACTGCCGAGCCAGATTTTTTCGAGATCCGAAAAAATTAATGGCAATGGGAGGAAATCATGTATCTCGGCCTCGACCTGGGCACTTCGGGCGTCAAGGCGCTGCTGATCGACGACGGCCAGAAGGTCATCGGCTCCGGCCATGGCACGCTCGACGTCTCGCGGCCGCATCCCGGTTGGTCGGAGCAGGATCCGGCGCATTGGATCGAGGCCTGCGAGGCAGCGATTGCCGAACTCAAGGCCTCGCACCCGAAGGAGCTTGCCGCGGTCAAGGGCATCGGCCTTTCCGGCCAGATGCACGGCGCCACACTGCTCGATGCCTCGGACAAGGTGCTGCGCCCGTGCATCCTGTGGAACGACACGCGCAGCCATGTCGAGGCGGCCGCGCTCGATGCCGATCCGCGCTTCCGCAAGCTCACCGGCAACATCGTCTTCCCGGGCTTCACCGCGCCGAAGCTTGCCTGGGTAAAGAACAACGAGCCGGCAATCTTCGCCAAGGTGGCCAAAGTGCTGCTGCCAAAGGATTACCTGCGGCTCTGGCTGACCGGCGAGCATATTTCCGAGATGTCGGATTCGGCCGGCACCTCGTGGCTGGATGTCGGCAAGCGCCGCTGGGCGCCTGAATTGCTGGCGGTGACTTCGCTCGATGAAAGGCACATGCCCTCGCTGGTCGAAGGAACTGCCAAGGCCGGCGCCTTGCGGAACGAGCTCGCGTCGAAATGGGGAATCGCGACGGGTATCCCAATCGCCGGCGGCGCCGGCGACAACGCGGCCTCCGCCTGCGGCATGGGCACGGTCGGCGCCGGCCACGCTTTCGTGTCGCTCGGCACGTCGGGCGTGCTGTTTGCGGCGAACGCCTCCTATCTGCCCAATCCGGAAAGCGCGGTCCACACATTCTGCCATGCGCTGCCCGACACCTGGCACCAGATGGGCGTGATCCTTTCGGCCACCGATTCGCTCAACTGGCTGTCGGAGATCACGGCAAAGAGCGCCGGCGACCTGACCGGCGAACTCGGCGATACGCTAAAGGCGCCGGCGGGCGTTACCTTCCTGCCCTATCTCTCGGGCGAGCGCACGCCGCACAATGATTCCGCCATCCGCGGCTCGTTCACCGGGCTGGCGCATCAATCGAGCCGGGCCGTGCTGACGCAAGCGGTGCTTGAGGGCGTCGCCTTCGCCTTCCGCGACAGTCTCGAGGCGCTGAAGACGGCCGGCACGACGCTGAGCCGGGTGACCGCGATCGGCGGCGGCTCGCGCTCGCGCTATTGGCTGAAGGCGATCGCCACGGCGCTGGAGGTTCCGGTCGATATTCCGGCCGACGGCGATTTCGGCGCCGCTTTCGGCGCGGCAAGGTTGGGGTTGATTGCCGCGACGGGGGCCGATCCGCTTGCCGTCTGCACTGCGCCGGCGACGGATGCGACGATCGAGCCGGATGCCGGGCTGGGTGGCGCTTTTGCTGATGCTTATCAGAGGTATCGTGCGCTGTATCCGGCGATAAGGGCGATAACTGCGTGAGTGCGCGCGAGGCACCCCCCTCTGGCCTGCCGGCCATCTCCCCCGCAAGGGGGGAGATTGACTGTCACGCGGACCTTCGCCAATCGCCGGCGTTGCAAGGAGAGGCGAGGCCTCGAAGCTGCCAATCTCCCCCCCTGCGGGGGAGATGGCCGGCAGGCCAGAGAGGGGGGCCTCGCATCCCACCTCCCCAGTTCGCCTCACTGCGCCGGCACCTTGTCCAAAAACCCGGTGACGCTCTTCAGGCGGCCGTTCTCGATGACGCCGATGTCGGTGCCTTCGATAACGGATTCCGTGC
Organism: Mesorhizobium sp. CA15; assembly: GCF_020165215.1. Lineage (NCBI taxonomy): Bacteria > Pseudomonadati > Pseudomonadota > Alphaproteobacteria > Hyphomicrobiales > Phyllobacteriaceae > Mesorhizobium > Mesorhizobium sp. CA15. The sequence continues at coordinate 69,628 of NZ_JAIUHQ010000020.1, read as the reverse complement.
CTTCCGGCCCAAGATTCCACGAGAAGCGGATCTTGTCCGCGAAACCGTCCGGCTCACCCTTCAGCGAGAAGCGGAAGCCGGCGAAGCGCTGTTGCACGCCGTCTATCAGCGCGGCGATGCCGTCATGGCCGTCGCCCTGCATGACCGGGTCGCGATAGCTGACGTCGCTGGTGAAGGCGGCTTCGAGCAGCGCCTTGCGGCGCTGCGCATCGCTCTCGTTCCAGGCGGCGATGTAGTTGCGGGCAATCGTGTTGAGGTCGGTCATTGTCATGGTCCTTCGTTGGATCGTTTCGACATGACGCTTTTCGCCCAGCAAAAGAGTGAAACCAATTACGCCTGAGGTAATCGGGAAACCATCTCGGAGAGGAAGGAAACCATGAGCAGCGGATTTTTCGGCGACATCAAGACAATCAAATATGAAGGGCCGGATTCGACCAATCCGCTGGCCTACCGCTACTACAACCCCGATGAGGTGGTGGCCGGCAAACGGCTGGAAGACCATCTGCGCTTCGCCGTCGCCTACTGGCATTCCTTCGCATGGCCGGGCGGCGACCCGTTCGGCGGCCAGACCTTCGACCGACCCTGGTTTGCCAAGCCGGGCGGCGTCGACACGATGGAACTGGCCAAGCTCAAGGCCGACGTCGCCTTCGAGATGTTCTCGCTGCTTGGCGCGCCCTATTTCTGCTTCCACGACGCAGACGTGCGCCCGGAAGGCAGGGATTTTTCGGAGAGCGCCGCGCGCCTCGACGAGATCACCGACTATTTCGCCGACAAGATGAAACAGACCGGCGTCAAGCTGCTCTGGGGCACGGCGAACCTCTTCTCGCATCGCCGCTTCATGTCCGGCGCGGCCACCAATCCCGATCCGGATGTGTTCGCCTATGCGGCGGCGACGGTGAAGAGCTGCATCGACGTCACCAAGAAGCTCAAGGGCGAGAACTATGTGCTGTGGGGCGGGCGCGAGGGCTATGAGACGCTGCTCAACACCGACCTTGCCCGCGAGCAGGAGCAGGCCGGCCGCTTCCTCAACCTCGTCGTCGACTACAAGCACAAGATCGGCTTCACGGGCACGATCCTGATCGAGCCGAAGCCGCAGGAGCCGACAAAGCACCAGTATGATTACGACGTCGCGACCGTCTACGGCTTCCTCAAGCGCTTCGGGCTGGAGAAGGAAGTAAAGCTCAACATCGAGCAGGGCCACGCGATCCTGGCCGGCCATTCCTTCGAGCACGAGCTGGCTTTGGCGAATGCGCTTGGAATCTTCGGTTCGATCGACATGAACCGCAACGACTACCAGTCGGGCTGGGACACCGACCAGTTCCCCAACAACGTGCCGGAAATGGCATTGGCCTATTACCAGGTCCTGCAGGGCGGCGGCTTCAAGACCGGCGGCACCAATTTCGACGCCAAGCTCAGGCGGCAGTCGCTCGATCCGGACGACCTCCTGATCGGCCATATCGGCGGCATGGATGCCTGCGCACGCGGCCTCAAGGCGGCGGCAAAGATGATCGAGGACAAGGCGCTGTCCGGCCCGCTCGCCGAGCGCTATGCCGGCTGGAACACCGCCGAAGGCAAGGCGATGCTTTCGGGCGAGCGCACGCTGGAGGAGATCGCCGAGCGCGTGGTGAAGGAGAAGATCGAGCCGCAGCCGCGCTCCGGCCGGCAGGAGCTGCTGGAGAACATCGTCAACCGCTACGTCTGATCGCTCAGGCGGGAAGCCCGAGCATATAGCATTCGCGCGGGGCAGAACTTCACGACAAGGTTTTGCCCCGAGCCGCCCCTCAATCGCCCCGCTCTTGCCTTCAAACAGCCGTCACGGAACTCGTATAAACGTGGCTCCTGTGGCGGGTGAAGAAGAAGGAGGCGAACCGATATGCAGCACGAACGCGAGATCGACGCCCTGCTTTCGTCCGGTGAAACCGGATCGATCATCGACCGGCTGATGGCGTTGCCGCATTCAAAAGACGGCGGCCGCAAGACAAATGAATGGGACCGCGCGGTCGCCGCGCGGTTGGAAACGGCGTTGGCCAAGAGCATGCGCACGCGCATCGTCGGCGAAGGCCGCGACGCCGCCTGACAATTCCCGTGATTTGACGAAAAGAGGTGGCTTCTCCATCCTGCACCGATGATACGCGCGGTGCTGCTTGACCTTGTGGGTGTCGTCTATGATGGCGATACCCCGATCGCAGGAGCCGTGACCGCGGTCGGGCGTTTGCGCAAGGCCGGCCTGCCGCTCCGCTTTGTCAGCAACACGACACGCTCGCCGCGCAGCAAGATCGTCGCGCAACTTGCCGCCATGGGCATCCAAGTTGCGGATGAAGAATTGCTGACGCCGGCGCTCGCTGCGATCGAATGGTTGCGCAGACATGGCCGCGAGCCGCGTCTGCTCGTCCATCCCGATCTCGAAGCAGAGTTTTCGGGCCTGGAGGGAGGAAGCGGCAAGGCGGTTGTCGTAGGCGATGCCGGCGAGGCGTTCGGCTACGCCAGTCTCAACCGTGCTTTCCGCGCGTTATCCGCCGGCGCCGATTTTGTGGCCTTGGCCACCAACCGCACCTTCAAGGATGCCGACGGCCAGCTCAGCCTTGACGCCGGCGCCTTCGTTGCGGCCCTCGAATTCGCCAGTGGCCGAAGCCCTGTCGTGCTCGGCAAGCCGTCGGCGGATTTCTTCCTTTCGGCGCTCGCCGATTTGAACTGCGCTGCGGCCGATGCGGTCATGGTCGGCGACGACGCGGAGAGCGATGTCGCCGGCGCGCTCAGCGCCGGTCTTGGCGCGGCGCTGCTCGTGCGGACAGGCAAGTACCGTCCTGGCGACGAAACGCGCTTCGATCCGACGCCCACTGCCGTGGTCGACGATCTGGCGGCAGCGGCCGACTGGATAATCAGCCGCGCCGCAGCCTGACCGGCGCCTCGCCGAACGCCCTGGAGAACGCTCTGGAAAAGGCCGCTGCGGACGAAAAGCCGGTACGCCCGGCAATATCGGCCATGGCGATGCGCGTATCGACCACAAGGCGGCGGGCGGCGCTGAGGCGCAGCCTCAGATAATAGGCGCCGGGCGTCTCGCCGATCGACTTGCGGAAGATGCTTTCCAGCGTGCGCGCCGTCACGCCGGCGCGCTTGGCCACGGCGTCGATCGTGAGCGGCTGGTCGACATGCGCTTCCATCAGCCGGATCGCTTGGGCAAGCCGCGGATCGTAGCCGTCGAGCCGGCCAAGCGAGACCAGCGGCTGCGCGTCGGTCGCGGCGCGCGCCTGATCGTAGATGAAGACGCTCGCCACATCGAGCGCGGCGGCCATGCCGAGCCGGGTGCGGATGAGATGCAGCATCAGGTCGAAGGTTGGCGAAGCGCCGCCGGAGGTGAAGACCGGCCCGTCGATGACATAGCGGTCCGGCCGCACATCCACGCCCGGAAAGGCGGTCGAGAAATCCTCCATGTCTTCCCAATGCGTGGTGGCGCTGCGGCCCTCGAGCAGGCCGGCGCGCGCCACCAGCCAGGTTCCCGCCTCGACACCACCGCAAGCGCGTGCAGCGCGCGCTGCCCTGCGCAGACCCGCGAGCAATGCCGACGTGGCGTAGTTCTGCGTGCCGAAGCCCGCGACGACAACCAGCATGTCGGTGGCCTCGGCCGCGTCGAAGCGGCCGCTGACGGCCACGGGGAGGCCGCATGTCGTCACCGGCGCCTCGCCGGTGACCGAGACCAGCTTGAAATCGAACAGCGTCTCGCCTGAGATGCGGTTTGCTGCGCGCAGCGGGTCGACCGCCGAAGCTACGCACATGATCGAGGACCCCGAGAACACGAGGAGCGTAACCTTGAGCCTTTCGCGCTCGGACCGAAAGATGGTCGGCTTTTCGCTTTTGATCATGGGAGCTTCGTAAAACGCAAAACAGTTTCCGGCAAGTCGGGCATTCTTGCTGAATTGCCGTGCATGCCGTGCCGCTATCGGCTCCCGCTTCTGGGTGGCATGCATGGCCGATCGAATCTGGGAGGATCAAGATGCCGCTTGCGATGAACCGCGAGGTCTTCATTACCTGTGCCGTGACCGGCTCTGGCGGCACGCAGGACCGCAGCCCGCATGTGCCGCGCTCGCCCAAGCAGATCGCCGATTCGGCGATCGACGCCGCCAAGGCGGGTGCGGCGATCGTCCATTGCCATGTGCGCGACCCCGAGACCGGCAAGCCGAGGCGCGACGTGCATCTCTACCGCGAGGTGACCGAGCGCATCCGCGAAGCAAACGTCGACGTGGTGCTGAACCTCACCGCCGGCATGGGTGGCGACATGGTGTTCGGCTCGCCGGAAGCGCCTTTGCCGCTCAACGAGAAGGGCACCGACATGGGAGGCGCCACCAACCGCATGGAACATGTGCGCCAGTGCCTGCCGGAGATCTGCACGCTGGATTGCGGCACGATGAATTTCGCGGAGGCCGACTATGTGATGACCAACACGCCGGGCATGCTGCGCGCCATGGGCGGCATGATGACGGCGCTGGGCGTGAAGCCCGAGATCGAGGCCTTCGATACCGGACATCTGTGGTTCGCCAAGCAGCTGGTCGAGGAAAAGGTGCTCGACCCGGACGCGCTGGTGCAGCTCTGCATGGGCGTGCCATGGGGCGCGCCGGACGACCTCAACACCTTCATGGCGATGGTCAACAACGTGCCCTCGACCTGGAACTGGTCGGCCTTCTCGATCGGCCGCAACCAGATGGCCTATGCGGCGGCGGCCGTGCTTGCCGGCGGCAATGTCCGCGTCGGCCTGGAGGACAATCTGTGGCTCGACAAGGGCGTGCTGGCGACAAACGCGCAGCTGGTCGAGCGCGCGGCCAGCATCGTCACCAATCTCGGCGCGCGTATCCTGGGGCCCGAGGAAGTGCGCAAGAAGCTCAGCCTGACCAAGCGGGCGCCGATCGCGGCCGCGGCGTAAGGCGGGCGCTGGCCATGGCTGATACCGTCAAGTTCACTGCGATGAAGGACGGCGACAAGGAAGACTATGAATTCCTGACCGCCCATGAGATCGACTACGCCGCCAAGACCGGCGACCGGCTGCTCGACGCGATCGTACAGCTGGATGAGGGTCTTTCCGGCTACAAGATCACCCGGCTCGGCCATTCGCTGCAGGCGGCGACGCGCGCCTGGCGCGACGGCGCCGATACGGACTGGATCGTCTGCGCGCTGCTGCACGACATCGGCGACATCTACGCGCCCTACAACCACGACGAATATGCGGCTGCGATCCTGAAACCCTTCGTGCGCGAGCAATGCACCTGGGTGGTGGAAAAGCATGGCGACTTCCAGCGCCTCTATTATGCGCATCACCTGGGCGGCAATCGGCATGCCCGGGACCGCTTCGCCGGCCACCTCTATTTCGATGACTGCGACCAGTTCTGCGAGCGCTGGGACCAGTCGAGCTTCGATCCCGACTACGAGACGCTGCCGGTCGAGTTCTTCCGGCCCTTCGTGCTCGAGGTCTTCGCCCGAAAGGCCTACGATCCGGCGGTGATCCGCACCGGCGAGCGCGTGGCCCTCACAGATCCCGAAACAGCCAAGACGAGAACCGGAGCCTGACAAGCATGAGCATCATCAACAAGGCGGCCGCCATCGGCGGCGGTGTCATCGGCGCCGGCTGGGTGGCGCGGCTGCTCCTGAACGGCATCGACGTGTCGATCTTCGATCCGGATCCGGAAGCGTCGCGCAAGGTGGGCGAAGTGATGAAGGGCGCGCGCCGCGCCTACAAGCAGATGCTGCCCGGCGGCCTGCCCAAGGAAGGCAAGCTCACCTTCGCCAAGACCATCGCCGAGGCGGTTGCCGACGCCGACTTCATCCAGGAAAGCGTGCCGGAGCGGCTCGACCTCAAGCACAAGGTGCTGGCCGAGATCGACCAGCATGCGCCCGCCAACGCCATTGTCGGCTCCTCGACCTCCGGCATCAAGCCGACCGACATGCAGGTGGCGATGAAGAAGCATCCGGAGCGGCTGGTCGTCGGCCATCCGTTCAACCCGGTTTATCTCTTGCCGCTGGTCGAGATCGTCGGTGGCGAGCAGACCTTCCCCGAGGCGATCGAGGTGGCCAAGGAGCTCTACGCCTCGATCGGCATGAAGCCGGTGGTGGTGCGCAAGGAGATCGAGGCCTTCGTCGGCGACCGCCTGCTCGAGGCGGCATGGCGCGAAGCGCTGTGGCTGGTCAAGGACGGCATCTGCACCGTCGAGGAACTCGACGACATCATGCGCTATTCCTTCGGCCTGCGCTGGGCGCAGATGGGCATGTTCCAGGTCTACCGGGTCGCCGGCGGCGAGGCCGGCATGCGCCACTTCATGGCGCAGTTCGGACCTTGCCTGAAATGGCCGTGGACCAAGCTGATGGACGTGCCGGAGTTCAACGACGAGCTGGTCGACCTGATCGCCACGCAGTCGGACGAGCAGGCGCATGGTCTGTCGATCCGCGAGCTGGAGAGGATCCGCGACGACAATCTGGTCGCGATCATGGAGGCGCTGTCGAAGCAGAACAAGGGCAAGGGCTGGGGTGCCGGCGCGCTGCATAAGGACTATACCAGGCAACTCGCCAAGCTGGCCGCGAAGAAGAGTCCAGCCAAAACTGCCGAAAAGCCCAAGCCGGCGAAGAAGGCAGCCAAGCCGGCAAAGGCTGAGAAGTCCGCCAAGGCCGACAAGGCGAAGAAGAGCAAGAAGAAGGGCTGAGGCGATGCATTTCGGTCTTTCGGAAGAACAGAAGCTCATCGTCGAAACGACGCGCGCCTTCGTCGAGAACGAGCTCTACCCGCATGAGCGCGAGGTGGAGCGCACAGGCGTGCTGCGCCGCGAACTGATCGACGAATTGAAGGCGAAGGCGATCGAGGCCGGGCTTTATGCCGCCAACATGCCGGCCGATGTCGGTGGCGCCGGCTTGGACACGGTAAGCTGGCTGCTCTACGAGAAGGAGCTTGGCCGCGCCAATTACGCGCTGCACTGGACCTGCGTGGCGCGTCCGTCCAACATCCTGCTCGCCGGCACGCCGGAACAGCGCGAGAAATATCTTTTCCCCTGCATCCGCGGCGAGAAGTCGGACTGCCTGGCGATGACGGAGCCCGGCGCTGGCTCCGACCTGCGCGGCATGAAGGCGACCGCGGTGCAGGACGGCTCGGACTGGGTGCTCAACGGCACCAAGCACTTTATCTCGCATGCCGACATCGCCGACTTCGCCATCGTGTTCATGGCTTCGGGCGAAGAGGATTCGCCGCGTGGCAAGCGCAAGAAGATCACCGCCTTCTTCGTCGACAAGGGCACCAAAGGCTTCACGGTGCGCGACGGCTATCGCAATGTCTCGCACCGGGGCTACACCAATTCGATCCTCGAATTCGACGACTGCCGGCTGCCGGCCTCCCAGGTGCTCGGCGAAGTGCACAAGGGCTTCGACGTCGCGAATTCATGGCTCGGCGCCACGCGCCTCCAGGTCGGCGCCACCTGCCTCGGCCGCGCCGAGCGCGCGCTCTCGCATGCCATCGAATATGCCGCGCAGCGCCAGCAGTTCGGCCAGCAGATCGGCAAGTTCCAGGGCGTTTCGTTTAAGCTCGCCGACATGGCTACGGAACTCAAGGCTGCGGACCTGATGGTCTTCGAAGCCGGCTGGAAGTACGATCAGGGCACCGTCACCGACCAGGACATGGCGATGGCCAAGCTGAAGGCCACCGAGATGCTGGCCTTCGTCGCCGACGAAGCCATCCAGATCCATGGCGGCATGGGCCTGATGGACGACCTGCCGCTGGAGCGCATCTGGCGCGATGCCCGCGTCGAGCGCATCTGGGAAGGCACATCGGAGATTCAGCGACATATTATTTCGCGGGCGCTGCTGCGTCCGTTCGGTGCTTAGAGCATGATGCGCCAAGGCCCGGATCCGGCCTTGGACAAGATCGCGCTCAAACGAAAAGATGGCCATGCATAAACTCGAACGTCTCCTGCGCCCAAAATCGATCGCCGTGTTCGGCGGGGCGCAGGCCGCCGCCGTCGTGGCGCAGTCGATCAAGATGGGCTTTGCCGGCGAGATCTGGCCGGTGCATCCGACCAAGGACGAGGTCGCCGGCCGCAAGGCCTATCGCTCCGTCGCCGACCTGCCCGGAGCACCGGACGCCGCATTCGTCGGCGTCAACCGGCATCTCACCATCGAGGTGATCAAGGCGCTGGCCGAGCGCGGCGCCGGCGGCGCCGTCTGCTTTGCCGCCGGATTCCTTGAGACCGAGGCCTATGACGAGGATGGCGAGCGGCTGCAGGCCGAGCTCGTCGCCGCCGCGGGCCAGATGCCGACTATCGGTCCAAACTGCTACGGCCTGATCAACTATGCCGACGGCGCGTTGCTTTGGCCGGACCAGCATGGCGGGATCAGGCTGGCCGAGGGCGGCAAGGGCGTCGCCATCATCACCCAGTCGTCCAACATCGCCATCAACATGACGATGCAGAAGCGCGGGCTGCCGATCGCCTTCCTGATGACAGCCGGCAACCAGGCGCAGACCGGCCTCTCCGAAATGGCGTTGGGCCTGATCGAGGACGAGCGCGTCACCTCGCTCGGCCTGCATATCGAAGCCTTCGATTCTGTCGCCGGCTTCGAGAAGCTGGCGGCGCGGGCACGCGAGTTGAGGAAGCCGATCATCGCCATGAAGGTCGGGCGGTCCGAACAGGCGCGGCAGGCGACGGTGTCGCACACCGCCTCGCTCGCCGGCTCGGACGCTGCCTCCGGCGCGTTCCTGAAGCGGCTCGGCATAGCACGCGTCGATTCCATTCCCGCCTTCATCGAGGCGCTGAAGCTTCTGCACGTCACCGGCCCCCTGCCCGGCTACAAGCTTTCGTCGATGAGCTGCTCGGGCGGCGAGGCTTCGGTGATGGCCGACAGCGCCGAGGGGCGCTGGGTGCATTTCCCGGCACTGACGGCCGAGCACCGCGCGCATGTCAAATCGACGCTCGGACCGCTGGTCGCCGTCGCCAATCCGCTCGACTACCACACCTTCATCTGGAACAACGAGCCGGCGATGACCGCTACCTTCACCGCCATGGTGTCGGGCGGCTTCGACCTCAACATGCTGGTGCTCGACTTCCCGCGCCCGGACCGCTGTTCCGACGTCGACTGGTGGGCAACGCTGCGCGCCTTCGAGGCGGCGCTGAAAACCAACAAGGCGCAAGGCGCGATCGTCTCCTCGCTGCCGGAAAACCTGCCGGAGGAATACACCGCCGGATTGATGGCGCGCGGCATGGTGCCGTTGTTCGGCATCTCGGAAGCCATGGACGCCGCCCAGGCCGCCGCCTTCATCGGCTGGGCTTGGCATGAGCCGCAGGCGCAGCCGGTCGACACCACCGCGGCAGGCACCTCCGAAGCCAAACGCGTGACGCCGGACGAGGCCGAGGCCAAGGAAAGGCTGATCAAGGCCGGCCTGCCGGTGCCGAAGGGCGAACGCGCCTCCAACGCGGTGGAGGCGGTGATCTCGTCCATGACGCTGGGCTTCCCGGTAGCGTTGAAAGCGCTCGGCGTGACGCACAAGTCGGAAGTCGGCGCCGTCAGGCTGAACCTCAAGGACGCCGAATCCGTCAGCGCCGCCGCGCATGACCTTCTGCCGCTCGGCACCGGGCTTTATGCCGAGCGCATGGTGCGCGACGGCGTCGCCGAGCTGATCGTCGGCTTCACCCGCGATCCGATGTTCGGCGTGGTGATGACGCTCGGCACCGGCGGCGTGCTGGTCGAGCTTTTGCGCGACAGCGTGACCCTGATGCTGCCGGCGACGCGCGACGACATCGAGGCGGCATTGCGTGGGCTCAAGCTCTATCCGCTGCTCGAAGGCTATCGCGGCCGGCCGAAGGCCGACGTCAACGCCGCCATCGACGCCATCGCCGGCATTGCCGACTTCGTGCAGAAGAACGAAGGCGAGATCGAGGAACTCGATATCAACCCGCTGATCGTCTGCGCCGAAGGCAAGGGCGCCTGGATCGCGGACGCCCTGCTCGTGCTTGGAGAGAAGAAGAATGGCTGAAATCATCACCACCCGCCGCGAAGGCGCGATCCTCGAGGTCACGCTCGACCGGCCGAAGGCAAACGCCATCGACCTCAAGACGTCGCGGCTGATGGGCGAGACCTTCAAGGCGTTCCGCGACGATCCGGAACTGCGTGTCGCCATCGTCAAGACGGCCGGGGACAAGTTCTTCAGCGCCGGCTGGGACCTGAAGGCGGCGGCGGCCGGCGATGCGGTCGACGGCGATTACGGCGTCGGCGGCTTTGCCGGGTTGCAGGAGCTGCGCGACCTCAACAAGCCGGTGATCGCCTGCGTCAACGGCATGGCGGTGGGCGGCGGCTTCGAGCTGGCGCTGTCCTGCGATCTCATCTACGCCTCGGACCATTCCTCTTTCGCGCTGCCCGAGATCCGCGCCGGCACGCTGGCCGACGCTGCGACCATCAAGCTGCCGAAGCGCATCCCCTACCATATCGCCATGGACCTTCTGTTCACCGGCCGCTGGATGGATGTCGCCGAGGCGCATCGCTGGGGCTTGGTCAACGAGGTGCTGCCCAAGGACAAGCTCGAGGAGCGCGTCTGGGAGATCGCAAGGTTGCTCGCCAGCGGCCCGCCGCTGGTCTTCGCCGCAATCAAGGAGACCGCGCGGGTGGCCGAGGCGCTGACCTTCCAGGACGCCATGAACAAGGTGACGCGCAGGCAATTGCCGACGGTCGATATCCTCTACGGGTCGGAAGACAACATGGAAGGGTTCCGGGCTTTCGCGGAGAAGCGCGAGCCGGTTTGGAAGGGCAAGTGATTCTGCGGAGATGACGGAGCGAGGCCTTGGCTACCTGTTCCGCACCCATGACCGACTACAAAACCCTCGTCGACGCAGAAACCTGGGCCTTCATCGAGAAGACCAACTCTTACTATCCGCCGAACACGATCGACTACACGATCGAAGAGCAGCGCGCGATCTATGACCGGATGTGCCGGGAGTTCTTTGCCGGCTATCCGCAGGGCGTGACCGCCTTGACGACAGGCATCGCCGACGGCATCCCGATCCGCATCTATCGCAACGCGGAGCCGAACGACGCTGCGATGGTGCTCTACCTTCATGGCGGCGGCTTTATCCTGGGCGGGCTGGAGAGCCATGACGATGTCTGCGCCGAGCTTTGCGCCCGCACCGGCTACGAGGTGGTCTCGGTCGATTATCGGCTGGCGCCGGAGCATCTGCATCCGGCCGCCTTCGACGACGCCATGGACGCGTTCGAATGGGCCGCCAAGACCTATGACTGCCCTGTCGTGCTTTGCGGCGACAGCGCCGGCGGCAATCTCTGCGCGGCGGTAGCGCATGCGACGCGCGGCCATGAAAAGAAGCCGGCCGGCCAGATGCTGATCTATCCCGGGCTCGGCGGCGACCATTCGCGCGGCTCCTACGTCACCCATGCCGAGGCCCCGATGCTGACCGTGCGCGATCTCGACTTCTACAAGCATATCCGCACCGGCGGCATCGACCAGACCGGCGACATCACGCTCTATCCGCTGGCCGACGCCGATTTCGCCTATTTGCCGCCGACGGTGCTGATCACCGCCGAGTGCGACCCGCTGTCATCCGACGGCGAGGCTTATCGCGACCGCGTCATCGCGGCCGGCGGGCGCGCCGCCTGGTTCGAGGAGCCGGGCCTGGTGCATGGCTACCTCAGAGGCCGCCACATGATCGGCCGGGCACGGACGAGCTTCACCCGCATCGTCGAGGCGGTATCGGCGCTCGGCCGGGGCGACTGGATCTGGTAACGCCCCTGGCGACCGCAAACACTTTCCACCCCGCTATCCTCCCATGAACCTTTCCATGCCGGCCAGCGACTGACGGCCAGGCGCCGCAATGGCGCGGCCCGGAAAGGAAAGCCGCCATGACCAGAAACCCAGAGACTTCGCGGTCTCCGGGAACAACGGGAATCCAGCGCGATCACCCCCTTCGGGAAGGGGTCGACGCGCTGGGCTTCCGGCTGATTCCGTTGACCCTGCCCAGCAGCCGGCGTATCGTCACAAAGAGGAAAACAGACAATTCGAACGGGGAAGAACGTGCCGCAACGCCGCGCCTTGCCCTGGTTGGCGCGGTAGAGGCGGACGTTCCTTCCAGCGGCTTCGGGGGGAGTTCAATGTCTGGCGTTCGCGGCTCGTTCCTGCGTTCCCGTGGCCGCCGTTTGCGCCGCGCAATCGCAACAAGCGGCGGAATTCTGGCTTTGGCGCTGTCCGCCGGCTTGTGGCTCGGCGCGGCGAAGGCGCAGGAAACCCAGATCATCTATCCCGGTTCGATGGCGGTCACCGGCTTTCCGGGCACCACCATTCCCGATTTCGATCAGGGTCTGCCCCCCGGCGTCGACCCGGTCGACGAGACCTTCATCGATACGTCCCGCGCATCCTTGCGCATTTTCGACGTCTCGCATCTCGGCGGGCCCGCTTCCGGCCAACTCGTCAACACGCGGCCGCCCTTCGAGGTGACGGCCGGGCAGATCGGCGAGGTGTTCGGCCTCGCCTATGACGATGGCGTGCGCGACGGCGTGCCCTCAGGCGTTCCTAACCTCTACGCGGCTGCGACCTCGCTGCATGGCATCGAGATCGTCACGCCGGGCGCCGACCATGACGGCAGGCCGGAACGGCAGCGCCGCGGCACCGCGGGCGCCACCTTCATGGACGGCCAGTTCGGCACCGAGAATGGCGGCGGTCCAGGCACGATCTGGAAGATCGACGGCGTCACCGGCGCGGTCTCGAAATTCGCCGACATCGACACCAACAGCGGCCCCGGCATCGGCAACCTCGCCTTCGATGCTACCCATCGCCAGTTCTTCGCTTCGGATCTCGATACCGGGCTGATTCACCGCATCGATATCGAGGGCAATCTGATCGACAGCTTCGACCATGGCGTCGCCGGGCGCCCCGCGCATAGGCTCGCCCCTGTCCCCGACGACGGCGCCCTGATGGACATCCAGGCTGCCGCTTTCGATAGCGAGGACCCCGAGACCTGGGGCTACACGCAGGATGCGCGCCGGGTCTGGGCCGTCGCCTATCATGGCGGCCGGCTCTACTATTCCGTCGGCGAGAAGGCCGAAATCTGGTCGGTCGGCATCGCGAGCGACGGAGGCTTTGCCGGCGGTCCGCGCTGGGAACTGACGGTCAAGGCGGACCAGGACTATGCCGTCACCGACATCGCCTTCGACAATAAGGGCTTCATGTATCTCGCCCAGCGCGGCCCGGTCGAGAACCGCTACGATTACAGCCGCTTCGCCGATTCCGGCAAAGGCGAGCTGATACGCTACTGGCGCGAGGATCCGGACGATCCGGCAACGGAATCGGCCTGGGTCGAGGTGCCGCAGGAATATGCCGTCGGCTTCCCGCAAGGCAACCGCCAGTCGGCCGGCGGCGTCGACCTGCAATATCGCTATGACGCCGACGGCAATCTCGACACTTCCGTTTGCACCGACACCGTCGTCAACACCGGCGACAAGTTGCGCGACAATCCCGAACTTGCCGAGCGCCTCGCCACCGGCGGGCCGCTTGCCGTGCATGGCGTCCAGCTGACGCCCAGCGCGCTGGTCAAGCCGGCGAACGTTCCGCCCTTCGGCTCATGGTTCGTCGACTTCGACGGCTATTTCGAAGACCCGGACGTCCAAGGCCATGTCGGCGACGTAAGGGTCTGGCGCCCCTGTGAGGGCCGCGCCGGCTACTATGAGGAAATCCCCGGCGGCGGCTACCTGCCTCCGTTCTATCCGCCGGACTTCCCACCGCCCGGCAACCTGCCGCCCTGCGTGGATGTCGACGACGTGCATTATTACTGCACGCCACGCGGTCTGCGGGCCGAACTCTATCTCCATGACCATGCCGGCTTCGGCGGCGATTCGATCAAGGCGCAGTCCAGGACGCCCGGCGTCGGGGTATCAACCCCCATGTCGCATGTTCCGGGCAAGCCCTACACGATCGACATCACCGGCCATGATCCGGGCGACACCGTCAATGTCGGGCTCTGCTTCTACCGCAAGTCCGACCAGGACAAGGGTGGCTACTACCCTTGCTGCAAGATGACGCTGCCGCTCAGAACGCCAGCCGTCAGCTGCGAACGTTGAGGGAGGGACAGATGAGCAATCTCGCCCTTTCCCGCTTCGTTTCGAGCAACCCGAAACCCGTCATGGAGACGATCATGAAACCCCTGTCATATGCCAGGCGCGGCGCGCGCTGGCTGATGGCGGCCGGTATCGCGGTCGCCATGATGCCGGCACTGCCGGCGCTCGCCCAGGACCAGGCTCCGGCCACGGCCAATCAGGCCGCCAATCCAGCATCCCGCGGCATCAATGCGGAGCTCGCCCGGATCGTGCCCTTCTTCACCAAGAAAGGCAGCCAGAAAAGCTGCGATACGGTCGAGTATGTCCTGAGCTTCGGCATCCATGGCGACCCGCAGGACTTCGACCGCCCAAGCGTGGCCGCCCTGCTCAAAGCGACAAGGCTCGATTTCAAGGACCAGCTGCCGCACGGCCTGCAGATTGTCGGCGTCGATGTCTCCGGCGACGGCACCAGCGCCTCGGGCGGACCGCTGCCCGCTGCTTCAATCGGCACGTCGGCCAGCTCGAACGACACGGCCAGCGTTTCCAACTTCCGCATCAGCGCTGCCAACCTCGATGGCGCGGGTGCTGCGAACGAACGCGTCATCACCTTCCGCATCACCGCCAGGATAGACCATGCGACCTTTCCCGTGCCGACGACGGTCGACAACCAGGGTGAGATCGAGGTGGCCTTCAGGGGCGGTCCGGCAACAACGATCCACTCGCAGGATCCGGACAGACCGGACGACGGTGATTTCCTGACCGGCGTGAAGACCTCGATCAAGATCGACTTGATCAAGTGCAACCCGCCGCCACCACCTCCCGGCAAGGAATGTTTCAAAGTCGAGCGCGGCACGGTCGATTGCGTGCCAGGCGGCGGCGCCTTCATCTATCATATGCCGGTCGGCCCGGAGATGGGCGACAAATGGGTGCAGGTGTCGACGACGACGCCCGGCGTCAGCATCGTTCCCGACATGCAGAAGGTGCCGATCGGCGGCGGCGTGCTGAACTGGAAGATCATCGGCGCTTCGCCCGGCGAAACCATCCACCTCGTCGTCACCGGCATCGAGACCTATGCCGGGCCGAAGGAAGGCTGGGGGCTCTGCTGCACGCAGGTGATCGACATCGTCGTCCCGCGTGACCTGAGATGCCCGCCGAAGGACAAGGAGCCGGACCTCAAGGTCGAAAAACATGCGGACGTGCCGCGTTGCACGATGGCCGGCGGCTGCGACTTCACCATCACCGTCACCAATGTCGGCGACGCGCCCTATAACGGCAAGATCGTGCTCGACGAGGTGACGCTGCCGGCAGGCTCGGTGCTGACCTCCGGGCCGAACGCGCCCTGGGTCTGCGCGCCCGGCACGACGCCGATGACCTGCACCTATCCGGCGACTACGCTCAACCTCGGCGCCTCCGTCAACCTCAAGCTCGGCTTCAAGCCGGCGGGCGGCTGGCAAGGCGGCGTGCTGCGCAACTGCGCCGCCTATGACTACCAGGCCAGCGGCAAGCCGCTGTTCGGCAGCCAGCAGAACGACCGCGGCTGCGCCTCGATCCCGATCTGCCGCCGTGGCGATCGCGATCCGCAGTGCAATCCGCCGGTCGAGAAGAAGGTCGACCTGATCCTGAAGAAGCGCGCCCGTACCCCGGTGTGCACGCCGGACGGCGCCTGCACTTTCGTGATCGACATCATCAATAACGGCACCGGCACCTATAACGGGCCGCTGACCGTGATCGACACCTACCCCGGCGGCGCGCCGACCTCGTCGACCTTCGGGCCGAGCCCGCCATGGGCCTGCGGACCGAGCGGCCCTGGCCAGTTCCGCTGCGACAATGCCGGCATCTCGCTGCCTGCGGGCGCCTCGACGCCGATCGTCGTCAGAGCGGTGATGCCGACGAACTACCGGCCGGACACGGTGGAGAACTGCGCCGAGGTGAAGGGCATTGCCGGCGAGGTCGACCTTGCCAACAACAAGGCTTGCGCCACCCAGCGCATCCGCCACCCGAATGGCGGCCAGCCTGGCCTGCGCATCACCAAGACCTGCGATGGCTCGCTGGCTGGCGCTGCGGTTGTTTCCTGCCGCATCACCGTTACCAATGCCGGCACCGCCGCCCCCACCGGACCGGTGCGGGTCGGCGATGCCGCGACGCTGGTATCGGGCGGAGCGCCTGTGCAAATCCAGAGCGTCACCCTCGGCGGTGCGGACTGGGCTTGCGGACCAGTGCCTGCCAACACGCTGTCGTGCCAGATTCCCGGCGCCGCGATGACGCCCGGAACCAGCCGGCACTTCGACGTGACGGTGAGCGGCAATGGCGCGTTCGAGAATTGCGCGCGCGGCTCCTACGGGCCTGCGCCGGGCGACGACATCGTCTACCCGATCGGCCAGGCCTGCGCGAAGGGCGGCGGCGGCTCGACCATGCGCGTCGGGAAGACCGGCGATGCCGAATGCCGGCTGGGAGAGCCCTGCTCGTTCGAGATCACCATCACGAACGATGGGCCTACCCCCTTCTCCGGTCCGGTCCGCATCGGCGATGCGATCGGCATCGACGGCATCGGCAGGCTGGAAGGCGTCCGGATCACCGCGATCGACCCGCCCTTCGGCTGCTCGCCGGAGCCGGCGACGCTGCCGGCGTCCTGCATCGCGAACCTGGCGCTCGGCGCCGGCGAAAGCCGCAAGCACCATGTCACGGTGACGCTTCCCGACGACAGGCGGCTTGCCGGTCTCAAGGGCACGGTCAGCGGACAGAACTGCGTCGGCGTGCTCTCGCCGAATACGCCGGTGCAAAGCGGCGGCGACGTGCTGTCGCGCACGCCGAGCGGCATGCAGGGCGATCGCGGCAAGGCCTATGCGTGCCATCCCTTCACCGTCAGCCGAGAGGTTAAGAACCAGTGCTTGTATGGAATGGTGCTGAACTCGGCCGGCCGTTGTGTCTGTCCGGAAGGCACCACCTTCCGTGACGGCCAATGCTCGTCCGGTGGCAGCAAGCTTCTGCCGCTGCCGCAGCGTTGCGTCCTGCTGCAGGGCCAGGTCCGCACCGAGGACGGACGCTGCGTCTGCCCGCGCGGCACCGAGCTGGAGAACGGCAGATGCGTGCGGGGCGAAGAGCCGCAGGAGCCGCAATGCACGCTACGTCCCGGCCAGTACCGCGACCAGAACGGCAACTGCGTCTGCCGCCGCGGCGAGCTGGTGAACGGCGTGTGCCAGGTCGTCCCGCCAAAATGCACGATTCGTGGCGCAGTGCTGACGACGGACGGCTGCGTCTGCCCGAAAGGCACGCATCTCGACCGTGCCGCCAAGGCTTGCGTGCCTGACAGGGAGTCGCCCGCCCAGTGCCGTATCCGCGGCCAGTCCCGCAACGCCGATGGCGATTGCGTCTGCCCGAGCGGCATGGAGGTGCGCGGCGGCGCCTGCCGGCCGATCGTGTCGAAGCAGTGCCCGGTCCGCGGCCAGCTGCGCGACGCCAACGGCAACTGCGCCTGCCCGGACGGCATGGTGGTGCGGGGCAAGGCCTGCCAGCGGCCGAAGCCGAGCCAGGAGCAGTGCGCCATCCGCGGCCAGGTCCACAATAAGCGGGGTGACTGCGTCTGCCCGCGCGGGACCGAAATCCGCAACGGCGCCTGCCGCAAGGCGTCGGTGGAATGCGCACCGGGTGCGGAGTTCATCGACGGACAGTGCCAGCCGGTTTTCACCCGGCGGCGCTGCCCGGCCGGAACGGCCGGACAGTATCCGGATTGCTACCCGATCCGCAGGCAGCCGGACATCGAGATCAACCCCGGCATCCTGCTCAACCCGAATGTGCTGCAGCAACTGGTGCCGCAGCGCCAGCCGCGCCGCATGCTGCAGGATCCGGCGGGCGCCAACATCCAGAACTTCAAGCCGTAATCGTGCGGCTGAAGATCGAGACCCGCCGGAGCGATCCGGCGGGTTTTCTCTTCCACATCGAAGAAAGCTCTACGGCAGGCGGGCCAGTGCGCCCGTCGAAAACATGCCCCCCCTTTGGCCGGATCATGGTCGAGGGCGTTTCACCGTTTCACGAAAACGGTGAACGCCCTATCTCTTTGTTTTCACGCAATTCCGGACGGAAAAGCGCTCGCACTTTTCCTGGAATTGCTCTAGGCAATCGCCCTGACAGGCGCGCGACCACGCGCGCAGGACCGCCGGGAGAATTTGCGCCATGAGCAAGAAGACCCTGATCGCGCCATCAGTGCTGGCGTCGGATTTTTCGAAGCTGGGCGATGAGGTCGAGGCCGTCGCGGCGGCCGGCGCCGACTGGATCCATCTCGACGTGATGGACGGCCATTTCGTGCCTAACATCACCTTCGGCCCGCCGGTGATCAAAGCGATCCGCAACCGCACCAAGGCCTTCTTCGATTGCCATCTGATGATTGCGCCGGCCGATCCTTACCTGGCGGCCTTCGCCGAAGCGGGCTGCGACGGCATGACGGTGCACGCCGAGGCCGGGCCACATCTCGACCGCTCGCTCCAAACCATCAAGAACCTCGGCAAGAAGGCAGGCGTCTCGCTCAACCCGGCAACGCCGGAAACGGCGATCGAGTATGTGCTCGATCGGCTGGACCTCATCCTGATCATGACCGTCAATCCGGGCTTCGGCGGGCAGGCCTTCATCCCGGCGATCGTGGACAAGGTGAAACGGGTGAAGGCGCTGATCGGCGGTCGGCCGATCCGTATCGAGATCGACGGCGGTGTTTCGGCCGAAACGGCGCCGCTGGTGACCGCGGCCGGAGCCAATGTGCTGGTAGCGGGCGCCGCAGTCTTCAAGGGCGGCAGCGTCGAAGCCTATAGGGCAAATATCGAAGCAATTCGAACGGCTGCCGACAGGGCCGCCAGATAAACATATAACGGTGCGAGCCTCGCGGGAATTGTACAACCGCGACAGGGATTGAACGATTGTTCATTCTATTAAGCGACGCAGGAACATCGACTTTTCCCTGAGATTCTACTTTGTTCAGTAAATAGACGATCCGCTTGTCTTAAAGTCGAATATCGTCATCTTCCGCTTGAGACACCACATTGCCCGGCTGTATGATACATGTACGGGAATTGCTTCGCCGCGGGGCCCTGGCAAACCAGGGGCAAAGCAACAGGAGTTCGATTGACAAACGGAAGCACCGAGCCGGGCGAGCGCAAGGGAGCCAAAAGCACGCTTGCCAGTTCGGTCTACCAGCAACTCCGCGACGACTTGCTGCGCGGAGCCCTGGAGTCCGAGACGAAACTGCGTGTCGAGTGGGTCGTTTCCCGCTATGGCGCCGGCGCCTCGCCGGTGCGCGAGGCGCTCAACCGCCTGGCCGCCGAGGGCCTGCTCGGCCGTCACGACCAACGCGGCTTCTTCCTGATGCCGGTCAGCGCCGCGGAACTGGAGGAGCTGACGCGTACGCGCTGCTGGCTGGAGGAGCGGGCGCTGCGCGAATCCATTGCGCACCGCACCGCAGAATGGGAAGAGCAACTGGTGCTTGCCCTGCACCGCCTGGCGCGCGCCGAGCGGCGCCTGCCGGACGACCCGGCAACCAACAATCCGGAATGGGAAAAGCTGCACCGCGCCTTCCATCGCGCCCTGATCGCGGCCTGCAGGTCGCACTGGCTGATCGGCTTTTGCGACCAGCTTTCCGACCAGGCCTCGCGCTACCGCCTGATCGCGCAAAACGCGCCAGGCACGGGGCGCGACGATCTCGGCGAGCACCGCATCATCGCCGAACGCACGCTGGACGGCGACGCCGACGGCGCGGTCGAGGCGCTTCTCAATCACTACCGCCTCACCGCAGCGATGTGCATGGAACGCCTCGCCCAGGGTTATGATCCGAAGGCCGGCAAGTCCCAACGCGGCCGTAAATAGCGGATCGAAAAATCAACGCAGTTTTTGCTCCGGGCGCCAAATCTGGTATTCGCTCAGGCGAGCGCAAGGCATGCGCCATTCGGCCTTCGTCCGCTTTGAGGACATCTCATGACCAATCATCTCTTCAGCGCTTTCCGCTCCCGCATGCCGGCGCCCGGCCGGCTGCTGATGGAGACGGATGACGGCCGTTCGATCACCTATGGCGACATGCTGGCGAAATCGGCGCAGCTGGCGCATGCCCTCGCGCAGGCCGGCGTCGAGCCCGGCGACCGCGTCGCGGTCCAGGTCGAGAAGAGCCCGGAGGCGATGCTGCTCTATCTCGCCTCGTTACGCACCGGCGCGGTCTTCCTGCCGCTCAACACCGCCTACACGCTGCCCGAGCTCGACTATTTCTTCCGTGATGCCGAGCCGAAACTGATCGTTTGCGATCCGGACCGCCTTTCGGGCGTCGAGCCGCTTGCCGCGGCGGTCGGCGCGACAGTGCTCACGCTCGGCCGCGATGGGCAGGGAACGCTGGCCAGCCAGGCTTCGCGGCAGGCGACGGATTTCAGCGATGTCGCGCGCGGGCCGGACGATCTTGCCGCGATCCTCTACACTTCCGGCACGACTGGCCGTTCCAAAGGCGCGATGCTCAGCCACGAGAATCTCGCCTCGAATGCCCGCGTGCTGGTGGAGCAATGGCGCTTCGGCGCCGACGACGTGCTGATCCACGCGCTGCCTATCTTCCACACACACGGCCTGTTCGTCGCCACCAACGTCGTCTTGATGGCCGGCGCGACAATGTTCTTCGAGCAGAAATTCGATCCCGCGCGCATTCTGTCGCTGATGCCGCGCGCGACGGCTTTGATGGGCGTGCCGACCTTCTATGTGCGGCTGTTGCAGCAGGACGGCCTGACACGCGAGGCGGCGAAGACGATCCGGGTCTTCATTTCCGGCTCGGCGCCGCTGCTCGCCGAAACACACAAGGCCTGGCGCGAGCGCACCGGCCACGCCATCCTCGAGCGCTACGGCATGACCGAGACCAACATGAACACGTCCAACCCCTATGACGGCGAGCGGCGCGCCGGCACGGTCGGCTTCCCCTTGCCCGGCGTTTCGCTTCGCATCACCGATCCCGAGACGGCCAAGCCGCTGGCCCAGGGCGAGATCGGCATGATCGAAGTCAAGGGACCGAACGTCTTTGCCGGCTATTGGCGCATGCCCGACAAGACCAAGGCCGAGTTCCGCGACGACGGCTTCTTCATCACCGGCGACCTCGGCCTGATCGATGCCGACGGCTATGTCCACATCGTCGGGCGCGGCAAGGACCTGATCATCTCCGGCGGCTACAATGTCTATCCGAAGGAGATCGAGAGCGAGATCGACGCGCTCGACGGTGTCGGCGAAAGCGCGGTGATCGGCGTGCCGCATCCCGATTTCGGCGAAGGCGTCACCGCGGTGGTGGTGCGCAAACCGGGCTCGGCGATCAGCGCCGCCGACATTGCCGGCGCCATCGCCGGGCGGCTGGCGAAATACAAGCATCCGAAGCAGGTGATCTTCGTCAACGAGCTGCCGCGCAACACGATGGGCAAGGTGCAGAAGAACGTGCTGCGCGAGGCGTATAAGGATATCTATACAGCCGGCTAACAACACTGCGTCGTCATCCTAGGACGAAGCAAGGAGCGAAGCGACGTGCGCAGACCCTAGGATCCATGCCGTTACGCTAAGGCATTGCAACGGTTACAGAATTCTGCACCATTGCGCTCTGCGGCAGAGGTCGCGGAATGGATCCTCGGGTCAAGCCCGAGGATGACGAAAACCGCGAAGGCCTACGCTCCAAACACCTTCCTGCCGCCGATCCAGACGTTGCTGACATCCAGGTCCTCCGACAGGCGGACAATGTCGGCGGCGGTGCCGTTGGCGAAGCGGCCGAGGCGGTGGGCCTGGCCGATCGCCTCGGCCGGATAGAGCGAGGCCATGCGCAGAGCCTCGTCGAGATCGAGCCCGACGACGCGATGGACGTAGCGCAGGGCGGAAATCATGTCGAGATCGGCGCCGGCCAGCGTGCCGTCGGCAAGCCGCAGGCTCCCGTCCTTGCGGTAGATGGTGCGGCCGTTGAGCGTGAACGATGTCATGTCGGTGCCGATCGTCGCCATGGCATCGGTGACCAGCACGATCTTGCCAGGCACCTGCTTGCCGCGCAGCGCAAGCATCATCGTCGCCGGATGAACGTGGATGCCGTCGGCGATGATCCCAGCATACAGGCCGCCGGTGTCGATCGCCGCACCGGCCAGGCCCGGCTCGCGGTTGCCGATCTGGCTCATGGCGTTGAAAAGGTGCGTTACCACCGTGGCGCCGGCTTCGGCGAAGGCGGTGGCCGTCGCGTAATTGGTGTCGCTATGGCCGAGGCTGACGACGATGCCGGCCTTGGCCAGCGCCGCGACACGGGCCGGCTCGACCGATTCCGGCGCGATCGTGGTGAGCAGGACGGGAAGCTGTTTGCGCGCCGCGATAAGCGCCGCCTGGTCGGCGTCGGTCATCGGCCGGATCAGCGCCGGATCATGCGCGCCCTTGCGGGCCACCGAGAGATGCGGCCCTTCCAGGTGCAGGCCAAGGAAGCCCGGCACCTTCTCCCGGGTGGCCTCAGCGCCAGCAGCGGTCGCCGCGGTGGTGATCGCCGGCGTGTCGGTGATCAGCGTCACCAGCAGCGCGGTGGTGCCGAAGGGCGCGTGCGCCCGGCAGATGGTCGTGATCGAGGCGACATCGGGATGATCGTTGAGCATCACGCCACCGCCGCCATTGACCTGGATGTCGACGAAACCGGGCACAAGCAGGCCGCCGCCGGTCTCGACCGTCGAAACGCCGGACGGAATGGCGCCGGTGGGCAGGATGGCCTCTATGACGTCGCCCTTGACGACGAGGGAGGCGTTGTCATGCCAGTCGGCGCCGTCGAAGATGCGGGCGCCGGTGAGTGCGAAACGGTCGCTCATACGGTTTCCGTCACCTTGCGCAGGTTGCGCGGCGCATCGGGGTCGAGGCCGCGATGGCGCGCGAAGGCCTCGACGAAGCCGTAGAAGGACACGATTAGCGGCAGCGGATCGGTCAGCGGGTGGCCGGTGGCGACATGGGGAAGAAGCCGCGCGGCCCTCGCCTTGTCGGATGTGATGAAGGCGGCGGCGCCCTTGGCCGTCAGGCCGTCGGCCGCCTCGGCGACCGAGGGTTCGGACGCATCGCGGGCGGCAAGCGCCAGGACCGGGAACCCGGGGCCGACCAGCGCCAGCGGCCCATGCATGACCTCGGCGGCGCTGTAGGCCTCGGCGTGCATCGCGCAGGTTTCCTTGAATTTCAGCGCCGCCTCGCTGGCGATCGCGAAGGACGGGCCGCGGCCGAGGATGAACAGCGATTGCGGGTTCTCCAAAGCGCCGGCGAGCGCCATCCAGTCGCAGGCGATCGCCTTCTCGAAATGGCCGGGAAGGCCGGCGAGCGCCTTGATCAATGCTTGGTCATCCGTGGCATGCGCCATCAGCGCAAGGCCGGCGACGGCCGAATTGACGAAGGTCTTGGTGGCCGCGACGCTGCGCTCAGGTCCGGCCAAGATATCGATGGCATAGTCGGAGGCCCGCGCCAGCGGCGAGTCCGCCGTGTTGGTGATGGCGACGGTGAGCGCGCCGCCGGCCCTTGCCGTTTCGGCCATGGCAACGATGTCGGGGCTCTTGCCCGACTGCGAGACCGCCAAGCAGGCCGAGCCCCGGAGCCTCAACCTGGCGCCATAGATCGACGCGATCGACGGCCCAACGGAGGCGACCGCCAGGCCTGCCGTCAGCTCGACGGCATATTTCATGAAGGTCGCGGCATGGTCGGACGAGCCGCGCGCCACGGTGACGACGAAATGCGGATCCCGCTCGCGAAGGCCGCGACCGGCCTCGGCCAACATGGCGGACGAGCCGTCGAGAAGGCGCGCGGCCGCTTCTGGGATCTCGTTGATCTCGCGCCGCATATGGGTGGTGCTGGCATTCATGGCCGGAGCTCCTCTCCCGGCCCGGTCAGCCGGAGTTCCGCGACGAAATCATAGGCGTCGCCCCTGTAGACCGAGCGGGTGAACTCGATCACCTTGCCGCTCGCCAGATAGGAAATGCGCTCGATCTGCAGTCCGGCAACCCCCGGAGGCACTTCCAAGAGGCGCGCATCGGCGTCGCCGAGATTGGTGGCCGAGATGCGCTGCACGGCGCGGACCGGGCGATTGCCGGTCGTTTCCAGCGCCGCATAGAGCGAGGAGCCGATCGCTTCGGGATCGGGCAGGACGCTGGCCGAGAGCGCCGCGCGCTCGATCGCCAGCGGCGTGTCGTTGGCGATGCGCAGGCGCGCCACGCGCGCCACCAGCTCGGTCGAGGAGAGGCCCAGCACCATCATCTCGTCCGGCGACGGCGCATAGAGGCCGCGGTCGAGCCAGACCGAGCGCACGTTCATGCCGCGGCGCGCCATGTCCTCGGTGAAGGAGGTGAGCCGCGACAGCGACTGCTCGACGCGCTCCATACGCGGCGCGACGAAGGTGCCCGAGCCGTGGCGCTGAACGAGGATGCCGCCCTTGACCAGGTCCTGCACCGCCTTGCGCACGGTGACGCGCGAGATGTCGGCCTTGCTCGCGATGTCGCGCTCGGAGGGCAACGCGTCGCCCGGACCGATCAGGCCGCGATTGACCGCTTCCTCGATGCTGCGCCTGAGCTGCAAATAGAGCGGCGCGCCGCTCTGCGAGGATTCTTTCAGCATGGAGAAGATCTGGTCGGCGGCGCTCATCGGGCGGCCTCCGGACCCTTGGCAAAGATGCGCACGGCCATCTGCACGGCGCCGCCCAGCGCATCGTCGAGCGGGGCCTTGAGCAGCGCCTGATAGCGTGCCGAAAGGCGCGGCGCGTAAAGCGGCGCCAGGCCGCCGAGCAGGCAGAGCGGAGCATGGTCGGCAAGCTCGAGCGCGTTGAGCGAGGCCTCGACATCGGCGACCGCCTTGCCGAGGATGAAATTGGCGACGAGGTCGCCCTTTTCTGCATGCTCGAAAACCTTTGGCGCGAAGCCGCCGAAATCGCCCGGCTTGGCGTTGGTGGTGAATTCGACCACGTCTTCGGGATTGTTGCGGAAGACAGCGAGCATGGCGTCGGTCAAGGGCGAGCCCGGACGGATGCCGTCATAGGCAAGCAGCGTCTGTTCCAGCAGGTCGCGGCCGATGCGGGCGCCGCTGCCCTGGTCGCCGACCTGGAAACCCCAGCCGCCGATGGCGCGCGACTTGCCGTCCTTACGCGCCATATAGGCGGTGCCGGTGCCCAGAATGGCCATGGCGCCGTCACCGGAGCCGACCGCGCCCTCTAGCGCGATCTCGGCGTCGGTTTCGACACGACTCCGGCTGAAGGGCAGGATCGCCTCGAGCTGCTGCCGATAAGTGCCGACATTGGCGCCGGCGAGACCGAGAATGGCCGGCGTTTGGGGAATCAGTTCCGGATCCGCGCCGGCGGCCAGAAAAGCCTGCCTGGCCGCCTCGACAATGTTGGCACGGGCGCCGGTGAGATCGGTGCGGATGTTGGCGGCGCCGCTCTTGGCGCGGCCGACAACGGCGCCGCCGACGGTCGCAAGGGCCGCCCTGCAGCTGGTGCCGCCGCCATCGATGCCAAGCACGAATTTCACGCGATTTCTCCTCGGGGCCGGATAATACCAATAAAATACCAATAGCCAAGAGTTAATTTCTGTTCGAAAAAGATTAAGGCGCATTTTGTTGAAAAATCACGTTAATTTGCCGACAAGGGAGGTCCGCCGCCTGAAATTCATTAATGCGTGTGGACAAGTGGTATTTTTTTGGTATTGTTCGCTCAATCGGAGGAAAATGCATGGCCGAGACGCGCACCGAAGCGCTCCACCAGAATGCCGAGGGGCTGGATGTCCAGGCCCCCGAAACCATTCTGGCGTTCCTGGCCAGCGCCCAGATCGAGGCCGGCAAGGCCGTGCACGGCGCCATTCCGGCGATTGCCCTTGCCGCCGAACTCATCGCGAAGCAATTGAAGAGCGGCGGCAAGCTCGCCTATGCGGCGGCCGGCAGCTCCGGCCTGATGGCGGTGGCCGACGCGCTGGAACTGCCCGGCACCTTCGGCATTGCGCGCGACCGCATCGCTATCCTCATCGCCGGCGGCGACGACGCCTTCCGCACGCTGGCAGGCGGGCCGGAGGACGACACCGACGAAGCGTCGGCGGCGGTTGCCGCGGCCGCCATCGGCAAGGGCGACTGCCTGATCGCCATCTCGGCCAGCGGCTCGACCCCTTATGCCGTCCAGGCGCTGCAGGACGCGCGCAGCCGGGGCGCCGCCACCATCGCGATTGCCAACAATCGGGGCGCCGTCCTGTTCAAGCAGGCGGACGTCGCCATCTTGCTCGAAACGCCGCCTGAGCTGATCGCCGGCTCGACGCGTATGGGCGCGGGCACCGCGCAGAAGATCGCGCTCAACATGCTTTCGACGCTCACCGCCATCCATCTCGGCCATGTCCATGACGGCTATATGGTCAATCTCACCGCCGACAACATCAAGCTGCGCGACCGCGCCGTGCGCATGGTCGCCGCCATCAGCGGCAAGAGCCGCGACGACGCCGCCCGCCTGCTCGAGGAGAGCCGCGGCGGCGTCAAGACCGCCATTCTGCTCGCCGCGGGCGCCGCCAGCGCCGACGCGGCCGAGAAGATACTGGAAGGAACCGGCCAGAAGCTCAGGCCGGCGCTTTCCGCACTGGGGCATGATTCCGAAAAGTGGAACCCGCTTTTCGGAAAAGATCATGCCCTAACAAAGAGGTAGGGCCCTTTTCATCCCGATTTCCATCGGGGTGAAACGGGCTTGCGAGGGGAGCAAGGGGCGCTGAGCCTCTGTTCTCAAAACCGAACCTGAAAAAGGTCAACAGGGAGACTGAAGATGAAGACCAAACTACTGACGGCCCTTCTGCTCGGCACAAGCATCCTCGGCACGACCGGGATGGCGCTGGCCGAGGACGTGACGCTCAACATCGAAAGCTGGCGCGGCGACGACCTGACTATCTGGAAGGACAAGCTGATCCCGGCTTTCGAAGCCAAGAACCCCGGCATCAAGGTGGTGTTCGCGCCTTCGGCGCCGACCGAATACGATGCGGCCCTCGGCGCCAAGCTCGCCGCCGGCTCGGCAGGCGACCTGATCACCTGCCGCCCCTTCGACAAGTCGCTGGAGCTGTTCAAGAAGGGCAACCTCGCCGACCTGAGCTCGCTGCCTGGCATGGAGAACTTCTCGCCCGTCGCCAAGGCCGCCTGGCAGACCGACGACGGCAAGTCGAGCTTCTGCGTGCCGATGGCCTCGGTCATCCACGGCTTCATCTACAACAAGGATGCCTTCGACAAGCTCGGCATCAAGGTGCCGCAGACCCGCGACGAGTTCTTCGCGGCGCTCGACAAGATTAAGGCGGACGGCACCTATATCCCGATGGCGATGGGCACCAAGGACCTCTGGGAAGCCGCTACCATGGGCTACCAGAATGTCGGCCCGAACTACTGGAAGGGCGAGGAAGGCCGCCAGGCGCTGATCAAGGGCGAGCAGAAGCTCACCGATCCGCAGTGGGTCGAGCCCTTCAAGGAATTGGCCAAGTGGAAGCCGTATCTCGGCGACGGCTTCGAGGCGCAGACCTATCCGGACAGCCAGAACCTGTTCACGCTCGGCCGCGCCGCCATCTACCCGGCCGGCTCGTGGGAAATCGGCCTGTTCAACACCCAGGCGCAGTTCAAGATGGGCGCCTTCCCGCCGCCGGTCGAGAAGGCAGGCGACACCTGCTACATCTCCGACCACACCGACATCGGCATGGGCCTGAATGCGGCATCGAAGCATGCGGAAGAGGCCAAGAAGTTCCTGTCCTGGGTCGCCTCGCCGGATTTCGCCACCATCTACGCCAACGCGCTGCCCGGCTTCTTCAGCCTGAACTCCTCGCCGGTGAAGATGGACGACCCGCTGGCGCAGGAGTTCGTCTCCTGGCGCGGCAAGTGCAAGTCGACGATCCGCTCGACCTACCAGATCCTGTCGCGCGGCACGCCGAACCTCGAGAACGAGACCTGGGTTGAATCAGCCAATGTGATCAACGGCACCGACACGCCGGAAGCCGCGGCCAAGAAGCTGCAGGACGGCCTCGACAGCTGGTACAAGCCGGCGAAGTAAGAGCATCGATTGCAATACCGGCCGGGCTCGGGCCCGGCCGGCGTTCAACAGTTCCCGATAGCGATTGTCGGCGCAGCCTCCCGGTCTTACCCTCCCCGTGCGGGGAAGACGGAGCCGATCTGTCGCTGGCCTTGTCTTTCTCCTCAAGGGGACAGCCAAGCCGTGCATCGAGGCATCAGCTAGCATCAACCGACCTGGAACCCAGAGACGGCGGGGACCCGAACTCATGGCTACCGAACTCATGGCTGCAGAAACGCGACCGAAAAGAGCGATCCGCTGGCATGTCGGCGTTTTCCTGGCGCCGGCGGTGCTGGTCTACACCGCATTCATGATCCTGCCGCTGTTCGGCACGTTGCAGCTTTCGCTGTTCCGCAACATCGAGCAGTCCCAGGTCTTTGTCGGACTGGGCAATTTCCGCACGCTGTTCGGCGATCCGAACTGGTCGGTGAATTTCTGGAACGCGCTGAGGAACAATGTCTGGTTCTTCATCATCCACATGCTGGTGCAGAACCCGATCGGTGTGCTTCTGGCGGCGCTTCTTTCCAGCCCTCGGCTGCGCTTCACCGCCTTCTACCGCACGGCGATCTTCGTGCCGACGATCCTGTCCTTCGTCATCGTCGGTTTCGCCTGGAAGCTGATCCTGTCGCCGATCTGGGGCGTGGCGCCGCATCTGATGGATTTCGTCGGATTGAAGAGCTTTTTCACGCCGTGGCTCGGCAAGGAGCAATATGCGCTCACCGCGCTCAGCCTGGTCTCGGTCTGGCAGTTCGTCGGCATCCCGATGATGCTGATCTATGCAGCGCTGCTGTCGATCCCCGACGAGGTGATCGAGGCGGCCGAATGCGACGGCGTCACCGGCATGGCGCAGTTCTGGAAGATCAAGCTGCCGCTGATCCTGCCCTCGATCGGCATCATCTCGATTCTGACCTTCGTCGGCAATTTCAACGCTTTCGACCTGATCTACACGGCGCAAGGGGCGCTGGCCGGGCCGAACTATTCGACCGACATCCTCGGCACCTTCCTCTACCGCGCCTTCTTCGGCTTCCAGCTGCAGGTCGGCGATCCCAACATGGGCGCGACCATCGCCACGATCATGTTCCTGATCATCCTCGCCGGCGTCTGCGTCTATCTGTTCCTCGTGCAGACGCGCCTGCGTCGCTACCAGTTCTGAGGCGCACCATGAGCACAGCCACACGTTCGCTTCCCCGCGCCATCGGCGCGCATGCGATCCTCCTGACCTACACGGCGATCGCGCTGTTTCCGGTGATCCTGGTGGTGATGAATTCGTTCAAGTCGCGCGCGGGCATCTTCGGCGCGCCGCTGACGCCGCCGACGCCGAAGACCTTCGACCTGATCGGCTACACCACGGTGATCGGCCAGGGCGACTTCATCCACTATTTCCAGAACAGCCTCGTCGTCACCGTCGCCTCGCTGTTCTTCGTGCTTCTGTTCGGCGCGATGGCTGCCTTCGCGCTGTCGGAATACCGCTTCCGCGGCAACACGATGATGGGGCTCTACCTCGCGCTCGGCATCATGATCCCGATTAGGCTCGGCACTGTCGCCATCCTGCAATTGATGGTGGCTACCGGGCTGGTCAACACGCTGACGGCGCTGATCCTGGTCTATACCGCGCAAGGCCTGCCGCTGGCGATCTTCATCCTTTCGGAATTCATGAAGCAGGTGTCCAGCGACCTGAAGAATGCAGGCCGCATAGACGGGCTTTCGGAATACACGATCTTCTTCCGGCTGGTGCTGCCGCTGGTGCGTCCGTCCATGGCGACCGTCGCCGTCTTCACCATGATCCCGATCTGGAACGATCTGTGGTTCCCGCTGATCCTGGCGCCTTCGGAGGAGACCAAGACGGTGACGCTCGGCGCGCAGCTCTTCCTCGGTCAGTTCGTCACCAACTGGAACGCGATCCTCGCGGCGCTGTCGCTGGCGATCCTGCCGGTGCTGATCCTCTATGTCATCTTCTCGCGGCAGCTGATCCGCGGCATCACGTCGGGAGCGGTGAAGTGAGCCGCAATAGCCAACTTTTGATAGGGCTGCGCTTCACCCTCTCAGGAAAAAATGGAGCAGTCAGGTGAGCGATAAAACCTCTCTTCGTGTCGCAAATCCTCTACGGGTAGTCGTCGCCGGCCTCGGCAATATGGGCCGCAGCCATGCGCTCGCCTACCACAGCAACCCAGGCTTCGAGATCGCCGCACTCGTCAACCGTTCCGACGTGCCGCTGCCGGACGGGCTCGCCGGCTACGGCATAAGGCGCTCCTTTGACGACGCGCTGCGGGACGAGAAGCCGGATGTCGCGGCGGTCGCCACCTATTCCGACAGCCATGCCGACTATGCGGTGCGGGCCTTCGAGGCCGGCTGCCATGTCTTCGTCGAGAAGCCGCTGGCGACCACGGTTGCCGACGCAAAGCGAGTCGTCGATGCCGCGAAGGCCAACGGCAAGAAACTGGTGATCGGCTATATCCTGCGTCACCATCCGTCCTGGGTGCGGCTGATCGCCGAGGCCCGCAAGCTCGGCGGCCCATATGTCTTCCGCATGAACCTCAATCAGCAATCCTCCGGCCACACCTGGGAGACGCACAAGCAGCTGATGCAGACGACGTCGCCGATCGTCGATTGCGGCGTGCATTATCTCGACGTGATGCTGCAGATCACCGACTCGAGACCCGTCGAAGTACGCGGCATGGGGGTGCGGCTGAGCGACGAGGTGGCGCCGTCAATGTACAATTACGGGCACCTGCAGGTGCTGTTCGAGGACGGCTCGGTCGGCTGGTACGAGGCCGGCTGGGGGCCGATGATCTCGGAGACGGCCTTCTTCGTGAAGGACGTCATGTCGCCCAAGGGCTGCGTCTCGATCGTGATGAAGGAGGGCGTCAGGTCCGACGACATCGACACCCATACCAAGACCTCGACGATTAGGCTGCATAGCGCGGCGACTGGGCCGGACGGCAAATTCGCTACGGAAGACCAGCTGCTGTCGATGGAAGGCGAACCGGGCCACCAGGAGCTTTGCGAGCTCGAACAGGCCTTCCTGCTCAAGGCCATCCGCGAAAACATCGACCTCACCCGCCACATGGACGATGCCGTGAAATCGCTCGCCGTCTGCCTTGCCGCCGACGAGAGCGTGCACAGCGGCAACGCCGTGAAACTCTAGAACAGGGAAGACGCCGTGGGTTCGCTGAAGATCGAGAATGTGAAGAAGGCTTTCGGGCCGGTCGAGGTGCTGAAGGGCATCAACCTCGAAGTGACGGACGGCGAGTTCGTCGTCTTCGTCGGCCCGTCCGGCTGCGGAAAATCGACGCTGCTGCGCGTCATCGCCGGCCTGGAAGATTCGACCTCCGGCCGCGTGCTGATCGACGGCACGGACGTTTCCGTCACGCCGCCGGCCAAACGCGGCATCGCCATGGTGTTCCAGACCTACGCGCTCTACCCGCATCTGACGGTGAAGAACAATATGGCGCTTGGCCTGAAGCAGGCCGGCACGCCGGCGGCCGAGATCGAGCGGCGCATCAAGATCGCCTCCGCGATGCTGTCGCTGGAGCCCTATCTCGAGCGGCGCCCGGCGGAACTGTCGGGCGGCCAGCGCCAGCGCGTCGCCATCGGCCGCGCCGTGGTGCGCGAGCCGAAGCTGTTCCTCTTCGACGAACCATTGTCTAACCTCGATGCCGCGTTGCGCGTCAACACCAGACTTGAGATCGCGCAGCTGCACCGGCGGCTGAAGGCGACGATGATCTACGTCACCCACGACCAGGTCGAAGCGATGACGCTGGCCGACAAGATCGTGGTGCTCAACTCCGGACGCATCGAGCAGATCGGCAGCCCGATGGAGCTCTACAATTCGCCGGCCAACGAATTCGTTGCCGGCTTCATCGGCTCGCCGAAGATGAATTTCATCGACGGTGCCAGGCTTGGCGAGACGGCCAAGACCATCGGCGTGCGGCCGGAGCACGTCACAGTCGACGCAACGTCGGGCGCCTGGAAAGGCACGGTCGTGCATGCCGAGCATCTCGGTGCCGACACCAACCTCTATCTCGACTGCGAGAAGGCCGGGCTGATCACCGTGCGCATCTTCGGCGTCTACAACGCCGAGCCGGGCGCGACGCTCTACGCGACCCCGGATGCGGCGAAGACGTATCGGTTTGGGGCGGATGGGAAGGTGCTGAGGTAGGCGGCGGCTTCCCCTTCTCCCCTTGTGGGAGAAGGTGGCCGCGAAGCGGCCGGATGAGGGGTGTTGGAAGGATCTCGTCGCGGCAGAATGTAGCGTGGGATATCTTCAATCTTCAAGGCGGCACTCCGCTGGAGCACCCCTCATCCGTCTCGGCGCTGCGCGCCGATCCACCTTCTCCCACAAGGGGAGAAGGCGAGGTCGGCGTCACTCGTCCGCCTTGAAGGTCTGCTTCTGCTGGCCGAGCCCTTCGATGCCGAGCTCGACGACGTCGCCGGGCTTCAGGAACACCTGCGGCTTCATGCCGAGGCCGACGCCGGGCGGGGTGCCGGTGGAGATGATGTCGCCGGGATGCAGCGACATGAATTGGCTGAGATAGGCGACCAGATATTTCACGCCAAAGACCATGGTCCTGGTCGAGCCGTTCTGCATGGTCTTGCCGTTGACGGTCAGCCACATCTTGAGGTTCTGCGGGTCGGCGACCTCGTCCTTGGTGACCAGCCAGGGGCCGGTCGGGCCGAAGGTGTCGCAGGACTTGCCCTTGGTCCACTGGCCCTGGCGCTCGGCCTGGAAGGCGCGCTCGGAGACGTCATGCGCCACGCAATAGCCGGCGACATAGTCCAGCGCGTCATCCTGCGAGACATATTTTGCCGTCTTGCCAATGATCACGCCGAGCTCGACTTCCCAGTCGGTCTTGACCGAACCGCGCGGGATCAGCACGTCATCATCAGGCCCGACGATCGCCGAGCTTGCCTTCATGAAGATGATCGGCTCCGGCGGCACGGTGGCGCCGGTCTCGGCAGCGTGATCGGAATAATTCAGGCCGATGCAGATGAACTTGCCGGTGCCGGCGACGCAGGCGCCCAGGCGCGGCTTGCCGGGGACCACCGGTAGCGACTTCGGATCGAGCTTCGAGAGCATCTCCAGCGAGGCCGGATGAAGCGCCGTGCCGGCGATATCGGCGACATGAGCCGAAAGGTCGCGGATCACCCCATCCGCATCGAGCAGGCCGGGCTTCTCGCTGCCAGCTTCGCCATAGCGCAACAACTTCATCTCAACGTTCTCCACCTTGCGGCCAAGGGCCGGTTTTGCAAATTCCCATCAAAGCCAGCGGACCGTAGTTGCCGACCCCGTCCACGGCAAGCAAGCCTCGCTGCTATGCCGACCAAATCGTCGAGATTTTCAGACGTTTCGATCCGACCGCCCCACCGATATCCGAGCCTCTCGTCAGATCGACCAGCCGCCATCGATATTATAGGCCTGCCCCGACGTGTAGGTTGCGCCAGCAAGATAGACGGCGAGATCGGCGATCTCCTCAGGCGTGCCAAGCCTGCCCATGGGCTGGCGGGCGATGAAGGCCGCGCGCGCTGCCTCATAGTCGCCCTGGGCATGCATGCGGTCCTGAAGCGACGGGCTTTCGACCGTGCCCGGGCAGATCGCGTTGCAGCGTATGCCCTTGGCGACATAATCGGCGGCAACCGCCTTGGTCAGGCCGACCACGGCTGCTTTGGTCAGTCCGTAGACGAAGCGGTTCGGCACACCCTTTTGCGAGCTTGCCAGCGAGGCCATGTTGATGATCGAGCCGTCGCCGCGCTCCAGCATGCCCGGCAGCACGGCGCGGATGGTGCGGATCATCGAACGGACATTGAGGTCGAGCGCGAAGTCGAGATCCTCGTCCTTCATCTCGAGGATGGAGCCGCCATGGACGAAACCGGCGCAGTTGAACAGCACGTCGACTTGGCCGATCTCGGCGAAGGCAGTAGCGACGGCCGCATCGTTCAGCACATCGAGCTTGCGTATCTTGATGCCAGGCGTCTTGCCCAGCTCGGCCAACAGCGGCTCGTTGATATCGGTGGCGTGAACGGTCGCGCCCGTCTTGGCGAAAGCCAGCGCGCTCGCCCGGCCGATGCCTTGCGCCGCCGCGGTGACGACGACCACCTTACCTGCCAGATCCGCCATGCTTTTCTCCTCACCTGCCTGGTGCGTCCGCGTCTATTGATGGCCAGTCCGGGCGTCATGCGCCAGACCGTCAGCACCGTACGGCCTAAGTTCTTGCCCATAGATAAAGATGTTTTTTCTGGTTAAAGAACACCCGCACAAGCGTCAAGCCCGAACGCCATCACCTTCGCGGCAGCTGCTTTAATGCATATAGTCTGTCGCGGCGCAAGGACTTGTATGACAACCGGGCAACAAGTTCCGCTGCCCGGGACCATTCGGGCACGCCGCGCTTCGTAAGCGATCAATCGCCGTAAGGCACCCAGACATTCTTGACCTCGATGGCGCGGCGCAGGATGGCCTCGCCGGCCGCCTCGCCCGAGGCCCAGTCGAGGCTGCGGCCATTGCCGGTCCAGACGCGTTTGAGATTGCCGATGGAGTCGGCTTCAGCCTTGGCGCAGGTGTCGGCATCGGCGAAGACCCAGAGCCCGTCGACGTCGTCATGCTTGGCCAGCACGCCGGCAAGCTCGGCGCTGCGGCCGGTGACGATGTTGATCGCGCCGGCCGGAATGTCGGAATATTCGATCACCTGGTAGAGGTCGGTGGCCAGCAGCGGGTGGCGCTCCGACGGGACGGCAACAACCGTGTTGCCCATGGCGAGCGCCGGCGCGACCAGCGAGATGAAGCCCAAAAGCGGCTGGTTGTCCGGCGCGACGATGCCGACGACGCCGACGGGCTCATGCAGCGCGAGCGTCACGACACGGGCCGGCGGCTGGTGCACGCGGCCTTCGAACTTGTCGGTGAGGCCGGCATACAGGAACAACCGCTCGATCGACTGCTCGACCTCTTCGCGCGCGGCCTTGGCGCCGACGCCGGTGAGTTGGACAAGGCGCGCGGCAAACTCGTCGGCGCGGCCCGACAGGTTCTCGGCGAAGTAATAAAGCACCTGGCTGCGGTTGAAGGCCGTCGCCTCCGGCCAGGCCTTGCAGCCACGCGCGGCTGCGACGGCGTCGCGGATATCCTTGCGGTTGCCGAGACCGACTTCGCCTGCCAGCTTGCCCTTGGCGCTGGCAATGGCGATCGAGTAATTGCCATCCGGGCGCACCTGCTTGCCGCCGATGAACAGTTTTGCCGTGCGGTCGATGGCCAAGCCGTCGGCCTGCTCGACCGGCTGGGCCGAGCCGGCCGCGGCCGGCTTGATGGCGGGGCCGACCGGCAGCTTGGCGGCGAGATATTCGAACATGCCTTCGCGGCCGCCTTCACGGCCAAAGCCGCTTTCGCGATAGCCGCCGAAGCCGCAGGCGGCGTCGAACATGTTGGTGCCGTTGACCCAAACCACGCCCGCCTTCAATTGCGGCGCGACATGCAAGGCAAGGTTGATGTTCTCACTCCAAACGGACGCGGCAAGGCCGTAGCGCGTGTTGTTGGCAAGCTCGATCGCTTCCTCGGTGTTGCGGAAGCTCATCGTCGCCAGAACCGGGCCGAAGACCTCTTCCTGCGCCAGAATATTAGCCGGCGAAACACCCGTCGCCAGCGTCGGCAAGTGATAATAGCCGGAGGATGGCAAAGCGGCGTCCGGCTGCCAGCAGACGGCGCCTTGTTTCGCGCCCTCCGCGATCAGGCCCTTGACGCGGTCGAGCTGGGTGCGGTCGACCAGCGGGCCGATATCGGTGTTCTTGTCGAGCGGGCTGCCGACGCGCAGCCGGCTCATCCTGACCTTGATCTTGGCGATGAAGGCCTCCGCAACGCCTTCCTGCACCAGCAAGCGCGAGCCGGCGCAGCAGACCTGGCCCTGGTTGAACCAGATGCCGTCGACCAGACCTTCGACGGCGCTGTCGAGATCGGCATCCTCGAAGACGATGAAGGCCGACTTGCCGCCAAGCTCCAGTGAAAGCTTCTTGCCCGACCCGGCGGTGGCCTTGCGGATGATCTTGCCGACTTCCGAAGAGCCGGTGAAGGCGATCTTCTGGACGCCGGGATGATTGACGATGGCCGCACCGGCCTCCGGTCCGCCCTGGACGATGTTGACGACGCCCTTCGGCACGCCGGCCCGCTCGCAGATCTCGGCGAACAATATGGCGGTGAGCGGCGTGAATTCGGCCGGCTTCAGCACCACCGTGCAGCCTGCGGCCAAGGCCGGCGCGATCTTCCAGGCGAGCATCAGCAGCGGGAAGTTCCAAGGGATGACCTGGCCGACGACGCCGACCGGCTTATGGTCGGGAAAGTCCTTGTCCAGCGTCTGCGCCCAGCCGGCATGATGGATGAAGTGGCGGATCGCCAGCGGCACGTCGATGTCGCGGCTTTCGCGGATCGGCTTGCCGTTGTCGATCGATTCCAGCACCGCGAACAGGCGCTGGTGGCGCTGCATGGCGCGGCCGATGGCATAGAGCACTTTCGCGCGGGCGTAGCCCGAGGATGCCGACCATTTTGGCAGCGCCTTTGCTGCCGCCGCGACCGCCGCGTCGATATCGGCGGCGCCGGCATCCGAGATCTCGGCCAGAAGCTTGCCGGAAGACGGCTCGCTGGTGTCGAAAGTCTTGCCGCTTGCCGCCGGCTTCCAGCCGCCGTCGATGAACAGCGCCTTGGAGAAATCGCGTGCGGCGAGCCAGGCATCCGCCTCATTGCGGGCCTCCGGCGCCGGGCCGTATTCCATGGCGTGATAGCGTTCGAGAATGTTCATGGGGCGCACTCGTAGCCTACGCCATCGCGTGGCGGTGGTTGGCCGAATAGTGGCCGGTCAAATGATGTTCGAGCTGGCGCTCGATGTCGGTGAGTAGGCTAGAGGCGCCGAAGCGGAACAGGTCCGGCTCGAGCCAGGGACGGCCGAGCTCCTCTTTCATCAGCACCAGCCAGTCGAGCGAGACTTTTGCCGTCGAAATGCCGCCGGCCGGCTTGAAGCCGATGAGATAGCCGGTCTCCTCAAAATAGGCGCGGATGGCGCGCACCATGGCAAGCCCGACAGGAAGCGTGGCGTTGACGCTTTCCTTGCCGGTCGACGTCTTGATGAAATCGGCGCCCGCCATCATCGCAACCATCGAGGCGAGCATGACGTTGCGCAGCGTGGCGAGGTCGCCGGTGCCAAGAATGACCTTGAGATGCGCATCGCCGCAGGCGGCGCGCATGGCGACGATCTCGTTGAACAACTCGCGCCATTTGGCGCCATAAACCAGGCCGCGCGGAATGACGACGTCGATCTCGTCGGCGCCGTCCTTCACCGATGCTTCGATCTCCTGCAGGCGCGTGGAGAGCGGCGCAAGGCCGTGCGGGAAAGCAGTCGAGACGGCGGCGACGTGGATGCCGGTGCCGCGCACGGCGTCGACCGCGGTGGCGACGAAGGGATGGTAGACGCAGATCGCCGCCGGACGGATCGCCTCGCCTGATATGCCGAGGCCCTCGACGATATCGCGACGCAGTGGGTTGATCGCCTTGGCGCAAAGCCGGCGCACGCGCTCGTCGGTATCGTTGGAGTTCAGCGTGGTGAGGTCCATGCAGGCGATGGCGCGCAAGAGCCAGGCGGCCTGATTGTCGGCCTTGATCGAGCGCCGCTTGGTGAGCGTCGCGACCCGACGCTCCAGCGCCGAGCGGTTGACGCTGCGCACCGATTCCAGAAAGCCGAGATCAAGCTTCATGCCGGGGTTGCGGGCGATGCCGTGTTCCAGCGGCAGCGGCGTGTTGGCGGCGGCGCGCGCCGGCAGCGGCATCACCTTGGGCGCGCCTGCGCCGGCCTCGCGGATCGTGCTCATCTCCTGCCCTTTCACTCAGCGCCTTTGCGCTTTTATGCCTTCGTGGGTGTCATTGGGTGGCACGAACGAAGATAGCCCGTGAAGCGATGCTTCACGAGTCTTTCAAAGGGTCATAGCGCAAAAAGCCCGCTCAGGCAGCAGATTTTTGACCGTATGGTCAAAACATCATGCTGGGTAGGCGCTCCATGCGTTAGAGATTGGTCGAAATGCCCATCCCTTCGCCATGCTCGGGTTCGTCATACTCGGGCTTGACCCGAGTATCCATGCCGTGACCTCTGCCGCAGAGTGCAACGGTGCAGAATTCCGTAACCGCCGCAATGCCTTAGCGTAACGACATGGAGGGTCTGCGCGCGTCGCTCCGCTCCTTGCTCCGCCCTAGAATGACGAAGCGCGAATGCCGTCGCTAATCTCAGACGCCTCCAACAGAGCAGGCGGACCGCGATATGTCTCAGCCGACGAAGGCGCGCTCGACGACGAAGCTGGCCGGATGGCTGAGCGAGCCTTCCTGGAAGCCGAGGCTTTCGGCGAGTTCCTTGACGTCCTTCAGCATGTGCATCGAGCCGCAGATCATGATGCGGTCGGTCTCTGGGTTGAGCTTGTCGATGCCGAGGTCGGAATAGAACTTGCCCGAGCCGATCAGCGCGGTGATGCGGCCCATGCGCGCCGATTCCTCGCGGGTCGTCGAATTGTAGAGCGTGACGCGGCCGCCGGTCAGCTCGCCGATCAGCGGGTCGCTCTCGAGCCCGGCCACCAATTCCTGGCCATAGGTGAGCTCGGCATTGTCGCGGCAGGTGTGGGTGAGGATGACCTCGTCGAACTTCTCGTAGGTATCGGGGTCGCGCAGCAGGCTGGCGAAGGGCGCGATGCCGGTGCCGGTCGAGATCATGATCACGCGCTTGGCGGGCGTCAGCGCGTCGAGCACCAGCGTGCCGGTCGATTTCTGGCGCATGATGACGGTGTCGCCGACCTCGATCTTCTGCAACTCGGAGGTCAGCGGACCGTCAGGGACCTTGATCGAGAAGAATTCGAGCTCGTCGTCCCAGGCGGGGCTGGCGACCGAATAGGCGCGGAAGATCGGCTTCTCGGCATTGGGCAGGCCGATCATGACGAACTCGCCGGAGCGGAAGCGCAGCGACTGCGGACGGGTGATGCGGAAGGAGAACAACCGGTCGGTATAATGCTTCACCGACACCACGGTCTCGGCATAGACATTGGCCGGGATCGGGAACTGCAGCGGCTTTGCGCCGGCGACGTTCAACGCGGATGTCGTGTTCATTCCAACCCAACTTTCCGGCCCAGACGGAACCTTCTGGCGCCAAACCTTCTCCTGCGCGCCCGAACGGTCAGGTTCCGGCGTGCTCCCTGCACACTGTCAAGCGGTAAGCTCTTGTGTCCGGAATTTATTAGTATACAAATGATCTCCAGGTCAAGATGGCGGCGTAAAACGCCTTTCCAAACCGAGGCATATCCGTAGTCCTGGCATTTCGGGTTTCGGCAATGAATGAGAAATTTTCGGCGTCGGCGGGAAACGTCGTGGCTGGCATCGATGTCGGCGGAACCTTCACCGATCTGCTTTTGATCGACGGCAAGGCGGGCGGCAAGGTCCATATCGCAAAGACACCGACCACGGTGGAAAACCAGGCCTTCGGCGTCGTCGCGGCACTTGGCGCCACCGGTTTTCCGATCGACGGCATCGACCTCATCGTGCATGGCACGACGACTACGACCAACGCCGTGCTGGAACGTCGCCTGGCGCGGACCGGCATGATCACCACCCGAGGCTTTCGCGATGTGATTGAGCTTGGGCGCCGCACAAGGCCGCAGGCCTATGGAATGACGGGCACTTTTGTCCCCGTCATTCCCCGCGACCTTCGGCTGGAAGTGTCGGAGCGGGTCGAGGCGTCGGGCGCCGTGCGCATTCAACTCGACGAAGCCGAGATGCGCGATGCGGTGAAGATGCTGCTCGACGCCGGCTGCGAGTCGCTGGTCATCCATTTCCTGCATTCCTACGCCAACCCCTCGCACGAGCGGCGCGCCGCCGAGATCGCGGCGGAGCTCTGGCCGAACGGCCACATCACCACCGGCCATGCGCTGCTTTCGGAAGCGCGCGAGTTCGAACGCGGCGTCACCGCGGCAGTCAACGCCTCGGTTCAGCCGATCCTCGAACGCTATGTCGAGCGGCTGCGCAAGGAGCTGGCGGCAAAGGGCTACGCCCGCGACTTCCTGATCATGAACGGCAATGGCGGCATGATCTCGGCCCGCTTCGTCACGCAGGAATCGGCCAAGACCGTGATGTCCGGCCCGGCCTCCGGCGTTATCGCCGCCGCCTATACGGGAAAACGCGCCGGCTTCGGCAATCTCGTCACCTACGACATGGGCGGCACCTCGACCGACGTGGCGCTGATCCGTAACGCCGAACCCGCCGTCTCCAACGAGATCGAGATCGAATATGCGATGCCGATCCATGTGCCGATGGTGGCGGTGCACACGGTGGGCGCCGGCGGCGGTTCGATCGCGCGCGTCGATGCGGCCGGGCTGATCCAGATCGGCCCGGAAAGCGCCGGCGCCAACCCAGGCCCGATCTGCTACGGGCGCGGCGGCATCGAGCCGACCATCACCGACGCCAATCTGGTGCTCGGCCGCCTGGCGCCGAAGAAATTGCTCGCCGTCGACAATCCGGTCACGGTCGAGCGCGTCACCGGGATTTTCGAGGAGAAGATCGGCAAGCGCACAGGCCTCTCCGGTGTCGAAGCGGCGGGTGCCGTCTTGAGGCTCGGCAACATGAAGATGGCGGGCGCCATCCGCATGGTCTCGGTCTCGCGCGGCCACGATCCGCGCGATTTCGCGCTGTTCGCCTTCGGCGGCGCCGGACCGCTGCACGCCACGGCGCTCGCACGCGAGCTCGGCCTGCCGAGAGTGCTCGTGCCGGCGCGCCCGGGCATCACCAACGCGCTCGGCTGCGTTGTGGCCGATCTGCGGCATGACTTCGTCAACACAATCAACCAGCCGGTCGGCGGCCTCGACGAAGCTAGGCTTCGCGAGGTGTTGGAACGGCACCGTAACGAGGGCGAAGCGCTGATCGCCAAGGAAGCGGTGAAACCCGACGCGATCCGCGTCACGCATTCGGCCGACATGCAGTTCGTCGGCCAGACGCACATCATCAACGTGCCGCTGCCCTCCTCGTCGGTTTCACGAGAAACACTGCAGCTTCTGTTCGAAAAAGCCTATTTCGCCCGCTTCAAGGTCGAGCTGCCGGAAATCCGCGCCAACCTCGTCAACCTCAACACCTCGGTCACCGGCGTGCGGCCGCAGATCGACCTGTCGCGGCTGATCGACCCGGCGGGACGCGCGGCAATGCTAACAGAGGCGCGGCGCGAAATCCGGCCGGTCTGGTACAACGGGCGCTGGCACGACACCTCGGTCTATGCCCGCGAAAAGCTGCCGCTCGACGCAACAATTGTGGGGCCGGCAATCCTCGAGCAGATGGATGCCACGACCGTGCTCGAACCCGGCGACCGGGCGCGCTCGGATGCCGACGGCAACATCATCATCGACATCGGCGAGGGCTAAGATGGCAAAGCTCGACACGATCACCCTTTCGGTGCTGCAGGCGGCGCTGCAGCAGGTCTGCGACGAGATGGACCTGACCTTCTCGCGCGCGGCCTTCTCGCCGGTCATCGCGGAAGCCAATGACCGCTCGGACGGCATCTATTCGGCCGTCGACGGCTCGCTGATCGCGCAAGGCAGCCAGGGCCTGCCGGTATTCGTCGGCGTCATGCAATATTCGACCAAGACCGTCATCGAAATGATCGCCGACGGACGATGCCTGCCGCCGGAGCCCGGCGACATCTACATCGTCAACGATCCCTATCTCGGCGGCACACATCTGATGGATGTGCGCTTCGTCATGCCGGTCTATCGCCGCGGCAAGATCTTCTGCTGGCTTTCCAACACCGGTCATTGGCCGGATATTGGCGGTTCGGTGCCGGGCGGCTTCTCCGCTTCGGCCACGGCGGTCGAGCAAGAGGGCTTGCGCCTGCCACCGGTAAAGCTGTTCAAGAAGGGCGCGCTCGATCCGGAGATCTACGCCATCATCTGTTCCAACATCCGGGTCGCCGACCAGCGCATCGGCGACATCCGCGCGCAGGCTGCGGCGCTGCTGATCGGCCAGGATAGACTCAACGAAATCCTGGATCGTTACGGGGACGAAACCGTCGTTGAGGCCATTGCCGAACTGCGCCGCCGCGCCGCTGAGCAGATGCGCGCCTCGATCGCCGTGATCCCGGACGGCGTCTACCGCTCGCAGGCCTTCGTCGATTCCGACGGCGTGGTGAACGAGCCGCTGACCATCAATCTCGCCGTCGAGAAGCAAGGCGACACGCTGACCTTCGACTTTGCCCGCTCATCGAAACCCTGCGCCGGGCCGATGAACAGCGTGCTGGCGACGACGCTGTCGTCGGTTTATCTGGCCATGCGGCATATTTTTCCAGAAGTGCCGATCAGCGCCGGCGCCTTCGAGCCGCTGAACGTCAAGCGGCCGGAAGGCACGTTCCTCGACGCCAGATATCCGCGCCCGGTCTCGGGCTGCGCGGCGGAGGTCTCGCAGCGCATCGCCGAAGCCGTATTCGCCGCGATGGTGCAGGCGCTGCCGGAAAAGGTGACGGCGGCGCCCGCCGGCTCCAGC
Source organism: Mesorhizobium sp. CA15 (assembly GCF_020165215.1). Classification (NCBI taxonomy): domain Bacteria; kingdom Pseudomonadati; phylum Pseudomonadota; class Alphaproteobacteria; order Hyphomicrobiales; family Phyllobacteriaceae; genus Mesorhizobium; species Mesorhizobium sp. CA15. The sequence goes on along the minus strand of NZ_JAIUHQ010000020.1, from coordinate 27,017 downwards.
GGCAATTTCGCGCTCGGCGGCAACGATCCGGCGCGCGGGCGCGACTATGTCATGTACCAGATCTCGGGCGGCGGTTATGGCGGCAATGCCGGCCATGACGGGTTGAGCAATGGCTGCTCGACGATCGGCATTTCGAAATCGCCCCCGGTCGAGATCATGGAACAGGCTTTTCCGGTGCTCTACCGGCATTACGCCTTGCGCGAAGGCTCCGGCGGCGCGGGAAAACATCGCGGTGGCTTCGGGCTCGCCTATGAAGTCGAGCTATTGCGCGGCGAAGCGCGCGCATCATTCGTCATGGATCACGGCCGCTTCGGGCCGCAAGGCGCGCTCGGCGGCAGGGACGGCGCGCCGAACAGCGTCACCGTGTTCCGGGGCGGCGAAGCGCATGTGCCGCCGCATCTTTCCAAGGAACAGGACATCGCGCTCAAGGCCGGGGACCGCGTGCGTGTCGGCACGCCCGGCGGCGGCGGTTACGGCGATCCGCGCGAGCGCGACCCGAAGCTGGTCGCCGAGGACGTCAGGCTTGGCTACTATACGCCGGAGCAGGCCAGGGAGATGTTCGGGGTGGACTTGTAGGCGGACAGGCGTGGCGGATAGGTCGCGATTCAATCCAATCGCCCACGTCGAGTTCCCGCCAACCCCCCTCTGCCCTGCCGGGCATCTCCCCCGCAAGGGGGGAGATCGATGTCACCGGCACTTTCGCCAATCGCCAGCGCCTTAGGAGGGCACCGGGTGAGAAGCTGCTAATCTCCCCCCTTGCGGGGGAGATGGCCGGCAGGCCAGAGGGGGTGCTGTCCCTCCAGCGTCTAGAGGTGCCACCCTCTCGAAAGCAACCCTTCACGCCAGCTTCGCCAACAGCCGCAGGAACGTCGCGGTTTCCTTGGCCGTCAGCGGCGCCAACGTCTCCTCGGTGATTGCGCGCGCGAGCGGGATCAGCCGCTCGATCGCCTCGCGGCCTTCCGGCGTCAGATTGACCAGCAGCCGTCTTTTGTCGACCTCGTGCTTGGAAACTTCGACCAGCCCGCGCGCCTTCAGCCGGTCGATGACACCCTTCACGGTCGCGGCGTCCATGGCTATCAGCGTTCCGAGCTGGTTCTGCGAGGTTTCGCCGATGTCGTAAAGCTTGGCCAAAGCGGCAAATTGCGGCGGCGTCAGGTCGCCGATATGCGAGGCGAAGATCGAAACATGGCGCTGGTGCGCCTTGCGCAGGATGAAGCCGACCTGGTCCTGCAGGTGGTAGTTGTTCTCGTCGCCGTCTTCGGCTTCGACCAGCCGCAGCAAATTGTCCTCGGCGCTCATCTCAGGCCGTCCCATGCCTTGATGTCCTCGGCAGCCAGGCCGCCCATGCGGTTGTGGACACGCGGGCCGCAGGTCATGGCGAGGCAGAACAGGATCTCGTCCGGACGCGGGCCGTCGCTGATGCCGACCTCCATGGCGTCGAAATGGCTGCGCACATAGGCGGCGTTGATGTGGCCAAGCGGCACGTCGAGCCTTGACCCGAAGGCGCCGACCTTCTTGGCCGAGGGCACGATCGCCTTGGCGTCGCCGAGGCGCTCGCGCATGGCATAGCCGCCAGGGACATGCCACAGCGCGCCGTGCTCCAGCTCCCCTGCCGTGCCGACGATGGCGCCCTTGCCGTAGCCGTCGATCTTCTTCACGTCACCGCCGAGCGCCGCGATCAGCCTGTCCGAGAGCAGAAGCCCGAGCGGCTTCAGGTCCTCCATCGCGCCCTGCAAATCCTCGACATAGCGGCCGGCGAAGGGGTTCTTGACCACGGCGAGAGCGGCCGCGCGCAGGCGGGGTTCTTTCGCGACGGGGCCGCCATCGTGAAAAATCTCCTCGGTCAGGACCGCGACCTTGCGGATCGGAAAGTCAGGCATGGGCAGTTTCCTTCGCTTTATGTTTATTGGGCGCAGCGAGCGTCACCGAGCCACTGATGCGGGCCTCGCCCGCCAGAAACAGCGCCGAGGCGGCGACCAGACCGCGCCGGCGAAAATCTTCGGCGACGGCAAGGCCGTTGTCCAGCGCGCGCGCAATCTCGGCGGCGTCAAGCGGGCCGACACTTTGCGTCACCAGCATCTCACCGAGATCGCTGTCTGGCGCCAGATCGCGCGCGGCGGCGCGTGCAATGGCGGGATGTCCGGGCAGATCGACGGCGTTGGCAATCAGCGTTGCCGCCGCGTCGGCCTCGGCGCCCGTCGGCGCCAGCACCGTGACCGCATCGGCTATGCCCAGCGAAAACGACCGGCCGCGCCAGCCGCTGGTGGCGACGCCGCGCACGCCGTCCTCGGCGCGAATGGAGACGCGGTCGGCCATGCCATGCCCGGTGCCGGCGATCGCCACCGTCATCGTCTGGCCGATGCCAAGATGGAGAGCGCAGTCGCCGCCATTGTTGACGTAAGCGCGGTCGAGCCGGCGGCCGGCGAGCATTGAGCTGAGAATTTCGTCGGCTACCGAACCGGCAACGGCGGCCATCGGCGTGATGAAGCATTCTGCCAACGGCATGACGGCAGCCTCCATGCGGCGCGCGGTCGGGCCGGCGAAGTCGCGCGGCGCCAGGAAGAAGGCCGGCAGGCGCAATTCGGGCAGCTCTTCGACCACCTCGATCAGAATCGTCTGAAAGCGGGCGACCGCCTGCTCATAGGCGGCGCGGCATTCATCCGCTTCCCCAAAGGCCTCGACGATCAGATCGATCGGCCCATGGTTGAGATGGAGCCGCCTGCCGTCGGCAAGCCAATGCGCCTGCGGGCCGTTCATCAGCCGGCACCGTTTGCCACGGCGCGGCGCAGTTGCGCCAACGGCGGCCAGGGGTTATCGGCCGGCGCGCCCGTGCCGCGGCGTGGGTTGAGATATTCGCCGCCCTTGGCGAGGATGTCCTCGATGCTGCGGATCTCGTTCTCGTAGCCGCCGAGCCGGACGTAGTCGTCACGGCGCATGGTGAACTCGATCGGCGCCACCAGCGCCGGCGTCGGCACATAGCCGAAGGCGCCTTCCGGCACGCGGGTGACGTCGACCATCAGCGTGATGCCGCCGCCCGGCCAGACATAGACCGGCGCGCCGCCCACGGTCACATAGGTCTTCAGCCCTTGCACCGAGCGGGTGAGATTGACCGGGTTTTCGGTGACGCCGGCGCGCAGCGAGCCGCCGGCGCCGCCGATGAACAGAACCGTGCACAGCGCCGGCTCGCAATTGTCCTCGATCAGGCCAACGGACTTTTGCAGCCGCTCGGGAAATGGCTTCTGGACCGGCTTCAGCTGGTCGTCGAGCTCGTAATAGGCGAACTGCTCGCCGGTCGTCGAGACCATCAGCAGCGACAGGCCGGGACGCGCGCCCTTCTTGGCGTTCCAATCGCCGAGGATCGACAGCGGGTCAGAGATCGTGGTGCCGCCCCAGCCGAGGCCGGGCTCGGACACCTTGAAATAGCGGCCGGGGGTCGAGCGGCGGCCGATGATCTTTATCCCGGTATCCTCCCAGCCCAGCACCTTGCCGGCCTGATGCTCGGAGACGACGCCGGTGATGTGGTCGTCGACCACCACCACCTCGTCAACGAGGCCGCGCCATTGCGTGGCAAACATGCCGATGGTCGCCGAGCCGCAGCCGACGCGCATGCGATGCTCGACCTTGCCGTCGATGACCGGCGCCTTGCCGGCTTCGACGATGACCGTCGCGCCGCCGTCGATGGTGAGCTCGACGGGCTTGCGGTTGCAGAGATTGAGCAGCGCGTCGCAGGTGGCACGTCCCTCCGCTTTCGAGCCGCCGGTCAAATGATGGACGCCGCCAAGCGACAGCATCTGCGAGCCGTATTCGCCGGTCGTGACATGGCCGATCGCCTCGCATTCGGAGCGCACGGTCGCCGTCTCGTCGCCGATGTGGCGGTCGGTGTCGATCTTCACCTTGACGCCGCAATAGGAGAAGATGCCTTCGGTGACGACGGTGACGAGATCGACGCCTTCGACTTCCTGGCTGACGATGAAAGGCGCGGGCTTGTAGTCCGGATAGGTGGTGCCGGCGCCGATCGCCGTGACGAAGCGGCGTCCGGTGTTGACCAGCTCGCCGTTCCACGCCTCGCCATCGGCAATGAACGGCACGACCGCGCCGCCGGTCTCGGCCGCGTGGTCGAGGATCGTCAGCGGATCCATGCGCACGATGCGGCCGCCGGCATTGCCGTAGCGGTCGCAGGCGCCGGTGCGGCCGTCGGCGATGTAGCACATGACCGGGCAGGCGTCGCAGCGGATCTTTTCCGCCACCTGCTTCTCACCGGGATCGTGGGTTTCGAAACGTTCGGCAAGCTCGCTCATCGGCGCGCCTCCTTCTCGCGGATCGCCGCCAGGATGCGGCTCGGCGTCGCCGGCACCTTGGTGACCAGGACGCCTGTGGCATGGCGAATGGCATTGAGGATCGCCGGCGCGGTCGGGATCAGCACATGCTCGCCCAACCCTTTGGCGCCGAACGGTCCTTCCGGATCCGGAACCTCGACCAATATATGTTCGATGGGCGGCACGTCGCCGATGGTGGGGATGAGGTAGTCGTGCAGGTTCTCGGTGCGGCCGGGGATATATTCCTCCATCAGCGCCATGCCGATGCCTTGCGCGATGCCGCCTTCGATCTGGCCTTCGACCAGGACCGGGTTGATTGCCTTGCCGACATCATGCGCCGCGGTGATCTTGATCAGCTTCACGGTGCCAAGCTTGAGATCGACCTCGAGCTCGGCGATCTGCGCGCCATAGCCGTAGACCGCGTAAGGCTTGCCTTGGCCCTTGGCATCGAGCGGCAGCGTCGGCGGGTCGTAGGTTTCTTCCGCAGCGAAAACGAAGCCATCGGCATCGGCCTTCAGCCCCGCGAGATCGATGCGCCGCGCGGCATCGCCTTCGCGGATGGAGATGCTGGTGCCGTCGAGCGCGATCGTCGCTTGTTCCGAGACATTGGCAAAGCGCAGGATCTTCTCGCGCAGGGCGCGGCCTGCCCTCTCCGCCGCCTTGCCCGTTACAAAAGTCTGCCGCGAGGCGGATGTTTTGCCGGCATCGGGCGTGATGGCGGTGTCGGCGCTCTTCAGCTTGAAACTGGCCAGCGGCAGGCCGAGCGCGTCGGCGCATATCTGGCTGATGACAGTGTTGGAGCCCTGGCCGATGTCGACCGCGCCCTGGTGCAGGACGACGTCGCCTGAGGCCGAGATGCCGACCTTGATGGTGGACGGATTGGGCAACGAGGTGTTGCCGCAGCCATACCAGCAGGAGGCGACGCCGACGCCGCGCTTGCTTGCCGTATGGGTGGCATTAAACGCCTCCGCGTCCGCCAGCGCACGCGCCCAGTGCGGCTTGAGCTGTTCCAGGCATTCGCCGATCCCGACACCTGATTCCAGGCGCTGGCCGGTGACCGTTTCGTGTCCGTTACGAAGGCAGTTTTTAAGCCGGAAATCGAGACGATCCATGCCGAGTTTGGCGGCGAGCTCGTCATAGAGCGTTTCCTGCATGATGGTGGCTTGCGGCACACCGAAGCCGCGGAAGGCGCCGGCGATCGGACCATTGGTGTGGATGGCGTAGCCCGTCGCCCGGTAGTTTGGCGTGAGGTAAGGGCCAGAGGCATGCACCGGCACGCGGTTGGCGACGGTCGGGCCCCAACTGGCATAGGCGCCGGTGTTGAAATCGCCCTCGAAGACCATGCCGGTGACCCGGCCCTCGGCATCGGCGCCGATCGTCGCCTTCATTTCGGCCGGATGGCGCTTGGTGGTCGACATCATCGATTCATTACGGGTGTAGGCAAGTGCGGCCGGCCGACCCGTTTTCATCGCCACGAGGCCGATGAGAGGCTGCAACGAGACATCGAGCTTCGAGCCGAAGCCGCCGCCTGTGGCCGTCGGCACGATACGGACCTTCTCCACAGGAAGGCCCAGCACTTTCGCCGTGTCGTCGCGGTCCATATAGGGCGCCTGGGTGCAGGCGACGACGACCAGCGTGTCGCCGTCCATATAAGCATAGCCGGCTTCCGGCTCGATATAGGCGTGCTCGACAAAGGAGGTCTCGATGGCGCCGGAGACAGTGACCGCTGCGCCGGCGAGCGCGCCATCGGGATCGCCGCGCTCGACATAGCCGGAGGTGAGCAGGTTTGCCGGTCGGTGCGGATGGATCAGTGCCGCGCCGTCAGCTTTCGCATCGCGCGGCTGCAGCATATGCGGCAGCTCGGTCCAGGCGATCGGGAAATCCGTCAGGTCGAGATCGAGGATCGCTTCGCGCTCGCCGGCCACCAGGGCCACGGCCTCGCCGCGCAGGCGCGCAAAACCATCGGCCAGCGCCGGCTGGTCGGCGAAGGGGCCGATGACGCCGAAGCAATTCTTTCCCGGAATGTCGGCGGCGGTGAAGGCGCCGGTGAGGCCAGGATGCGCCTTGGTCCAGGCATCGATATCGCCGAAGCTGAAGCGGGCATGATAATGCGGCGAGCGCACCACCAGCACCGCCAGTGCGTCGGACGGGAAGGAATCGCCGCCGAATTTTTCGTCGCCGGTGACTTTCGGCACGCCGTCGAGCCGGATCGGCGAGGCACCGACGGCATGGCCGGCTTCCGGCAGGCGAAGATCCAGGCTGTTCATGTGCTGCGAGGCCTGCATCACCGCCGCGACGATTTTCCTGTAGCCGGTGCAGCGGCAAAGGACGCCGCCCAGCGCATCCTGCGTCTCGGCCTCACTCGGCGTGGGATTGCGGTCCAGCAGCGCGGTGGCCGCCACAAGCAGGCCGGGCGTGCAGATGCCGCATTGCGCTGCGCCATGTTCGAGGAAGGAGGCCTGCAAGGCGGACAGCCGGCCATCGGCGAGGCCCTCGACAGTGGTGACGGAGGCGCCGGCCACGGAGGCCACCGCCAACAGGCAGGCGCAGACCGGATTGCCGTCGACCAGCACCGTGCAGGCGCCGCAGTCGCCGGCATCGCAGCCGACCTTGGTGCCGGTCAGCCGCAACTCGTCGCGCAACACCTGCGACAGACGCCTGACCGGCGGCACCGACACCCTGACGGCGGCGCCGTTGACCTCGAAGGCGATCTCGGAGCGGTCCATACCGGACCGGGCCATGGCGGATTGAGCCATGCCGGATTTGGCAGCGCCGGACTGGGTCATGCTCATGCGGCCACCTTGCTTTCGCCGTGGCCGATCGCAGCACGCACCGCGCGGGCTACGATCTCGCGCGCGGCATCCTGTCGGTATTCCGCACTGCCACGCACATCGGCGATCGGCGACAGTTCATCGAACGGCGCCGACAGCACCGCATCGGCAAGCGCCTCATCGATCGGACGCCCGCGCAACGCCGCCTCGACACCGGCGAGACGGCGGGCGACCGCCGAGCAGGCGCCGACGGCGATCGCCGCATCGGCGACGACGCCATTCTCGACCACCAGCCGCGCCGCGGCCATGGCGATCGAGATGACGAGATAGCGCCGGGCGCCGAGCTTGACGAAGGCCGAGCTGCCGGCAGCGGAACGCTTCGGCACGCAGATGGCGGTGACCATCTCGCCCGGCCGAAGCGCCGTGCGGCGATTGCCGAGGATGAAGTCACCGAGGGCCAGATGGCGGATGGTTTTCGCCGAGCGCAATTCGACATCGGCATCGAGGGCCAAAAGCGCCGGCACGCCATCCGCTGCCGGCGAGGCATTGCAGAGATTGCCGGCCACCGAGGCGACATTCTGGATTTGGACCGAACCGACCTCGCGCGCGGCCGATTTCAACGCATCGAACGCCGCCGGCAACGGGTGGCGCACGATGTCGGTCCAGGTCGTGCGCGCGCCGACGCGCCAATGCTCCCCGGTCTCGGCGATGCCGCGCAGTTCGGCGAGACCGTTGATGTCGAGGACGTTGTCGCGGAAGGGTTTCGCGCCCTGCGCCGGATAGAAATCCGTGCCGCCGGCGAGAATGCGCCAGCGGTCCTCGCCAAGCAAAGCGAGCGTTTCGTCGACCGTGGTGGGTTTTGCGTAACGGATCACGCTCTGCCTTCCAGACAATTGCGCCTTCCCAGACCTTAGGCCTTCCCCAGGCCTCCCGAAGTGCCGCTTCAGGTCTTCTTGCCGGTCTCCGGACCGGTCAAATTCATTCGTATGCAAATGATATCAGGCCGGCCGGAATTGTCAAAGCCGGAGTTGGCGCCGCGAAGAGCTGAACGCGATTGTTATGGCGCCGGAGGTTGACGCCGCCGGCCATCTGGTCAAGGTTCCGTGTCCGGTCGCGTCAGCGGCTTTTGGACAGGTGCCCAAGCCAGACGAGAGGGCCGAAACGAGAGGGAGCCGCATGGCCGAAGAAGCGCTCATCGTCATCGACCTGCAGAACGATTTTTGCCCCGGCGGCGCGCTGGCGGTCGCCGGCGGCGACGAGATCGTCCCCTTGGTCAACGACCTGATCCGGCGAACGGAGCACGTGATCCTGACCCAGGACTGGCACCCGGCCGGGCATTCGAGCTTTGCCTCCAGCCATCCGGGCAAGCAGCCTTTCGAGGGCATCGAGATGCCATATGGGCCGCAGACGCTGTGGCCCGATCACTGCATCCAGGGAAGCCTCGGCTCCGATTTCCATTCGGGACTGGCGTGGACCAAGGCGGAACTGGTGATCCGCAAGGGGTTCCGCACGGCGATCGATTCTTATTCCACCTTCTTCGAGAATGACCATAAGACGCCGACCGGCCTCGGAGGCTATCTGAAGGAACGCGGCATCGACACGATCACCCTGGTCGGCCTCGCCACCGATTTCTGCGTCGCCTTCTCTGCGCTAGACGCGGTGAAGCAGGGTTTCAGGACGACCGTGCGGCTCGACGCCTGCCGCGGCATCGACCTCAACGGCTCGGTCGAGGCGATGCTGAAGCGGATGCGCGACGCCGGCGTGACGCTCGAAGACCATTCGGCGGATTGACCGGATCGTGGGGCAAGCGACGGTTCCTTTCGTATCTTCCTGGTGGGGAGAGGCCACCAGTTTGCGGAGCCAAGATGCGGGCTCCCCCTTCTCCCCTTGTGGGAGAAGGTGTCGCCGAAGGCGACGGATGAGGGGTGTTCCAGGGAACGCCAGCGCCTCACTCCGCTGGAACACCCCTCATCCGTCTCGGCGCTACGCGCCGATCCACCTTCTCCCACAAGGGGAGAAGGGGAGGGCGCGCCGCGGCCGAAGGAAGGAGCTTTTCGCATTCATCGCGCTCGCCATCGCGATGCTGCTTCCGGTCCAGGCTTTCGCCTCCGAAATTCACGGGCTGCCGGGCGCCGCGATGCCGCTGTGGTGGGGATTGCCTTTTGCCGGCCTGCTGTTGTCGATCGCGACCGGACCGCTGCTTTTCCCGCATGCGTGGGAGCATCATTACGGCAAGATCGCCGCTGCCTGGGCCATGCTGGCGGTGGTGCCGCTGACGATCGCCTTCGGCCTTCCATCGGCAGGCGAAGCGGTGCTGCACACGCTGCTTACCGAATATCTGTCCTTTATCATCCTCCTGTTCGCGCTCTACACCATCTCGGGCGGCATCCTGCTTGCCGGCAATATCCATGGCACGCCGCTCGTCAATGCCGGCCTGCTGCTCATCGGTGCGCTGCTTGCCTCGGTGATCGGCACCACCGGCGCCTCGATGATCCTGATCCGGCCGATGCTGCGCGCCAATGACAACCGGCCGTTCAACGCGCATGTGGTGATCTTCTTCATCTTCCTGGTCTCCAACATCGGCGGCTCGCTGACGCCGCTTGGCGATCCGCCTCTGTTCGTCGGCTTCCTGCGCGGCGTCGATTTCTTCTGGACGACCGCGAACCTGTGGCGCGAGACGCTGTTCACCGGCGGCCTGGTGCTCATCGTGTTCCTGGCGCTCGACTTTATGCTGCATCGCCGCGAGGGCGGCATGCCGAAGATCAAGGACCCGACGCCGGACACGAAGGTGCGCCTGCGCGGCCTCGCCAATTTGCCGCTGCTTGCCGGCGTGATCGGCGCGATCCTGCTTTCGGCGAGCTGGAAGCCGGGCGTCAGCATCCCGATCCTCGGCGTCGGCCTCGAGCTGCAGAACCTGGTGCGCGATGCCATCATTATGGCGCTCGCCTTGCTGTCCCTCAAGGTGTCGTACAAGAGCCACCGCGAGGCGAACGGCTTCACCTGGGAGCCGATCGCCGAGGTGGCGAAGCTCTTTGCCGGCATCTTCACCTGCATCGTGCCGGTGATCGCTATCCTGCGGGCCGGCCATAACGGCGCTCTGGCGCCGCTGGTGGCCCTGGTCACATCCGCCGACGGCCAGCCGAACAACCTCGCCTATTTCTGGCTGACCGGGGCGTTGTCGTCGTTTCTCGACAATGCGCCGACCTATCTGGTGTTCTTTGAGCTTGCCGGCGGCGATGCGCACCACTTGATGACCGAGGCCGCCTCGACATTGGCCGCGATCTCGGCGGGTGCCGTGTTCATGGGCGCCAACACCTATATCGGCAATGCGCCGAACTTCATGGTTTTCGCCATCGCCCGGCATCGCGGCTTCAAGATGCCCGGCTTCTTCGGCTATATGGCGTGGTCGGGGCTGGTGCTGATCCCGACGTTCTTGATCGCCGGGTTAATGTTTTTTCGATGAGCTGAGCTACTCAATTTCCACCGCCGGCGCTGCCCCTCATCTGGCTGCCGCCATCTTCTCCCCGTGAACGGGGAGAAGGGGGCTGGCATCGCCGATTTCGCCAATCACCAACGTTGCAGAATGACCGCCGAGGTCGCGGCCAGCTTCTTTCTCCCCGTTCACGGGGAGAAATGCCCGGTAGGCAATGAGGGGCAGCGCAGCCGCCGATAGTCTTGGCACCGACGCGCATTCGGCGCCCTATCCCACCCCCACATACCTGCGCACCGCCGACGGGTCGGCGCGCAGTGCTTCGACCTCTACCGTCTCGCGATTGCGGCCGTTCTCGATGAATGAGACGCGGTCGGCGACCGACAGCACGGCGTCGACGCGCTGCTCGACCAGGATGGTCGAGACCCCAAGCTGGCGCAGCTTCGCCACCGTCTCGCGGATCTTGGCGATCATCGAGGGCATCAGCCCTTCGGTCGGCTCGTCGAGCAGCAGCACCTGCGGCTCGAGGCAGAGCGCGCGGGCCATTGCCAGCATCTGCTGCTCGCCGCCGGAGAGTGTGCCGGAGCGTTGCCTCAGCCGCTCCCTGAGCAACGGGAAGAGATCGAGCACGCTCTCGCGGGTTTGCTTGCCCTTGCCGCGCGCCATCAGGCCGATCTCGATGTTTTCCGCCACCGTCATCTCGGCGAACAATCGCCTGCCCTGCGGCACATAGGCGACGCCGGCCTTCGGCACGTCATGCGCGGCGAGCCCGGTCAGTTCCTTGCCGTCCAACCTGATCGAGCCGGCAGCCGCCGGCACCAGACCCATGATCGCCTTCAGTGTCGTCGTCTTGCCGGCGCCATTGCGGCCGAACAGGCAAAGCACCTCGCCCTTGTTCAGCGTGAGGTCGAGGCCGTAGAGCACCTGCACCTCGCCGTAGAAGCAATCGAGGCCGGAAATGGTGAGCAATCCGCCATTGGCTCCAATGGAGTCAGCCATGGGTCGCCCCGAGATAGGCATCCTGAACTTGCGTGTTGGCGCGGATCTCACCCGGCGTTCCTTCGGCGAGGATCTTTCCCGAATTGAAGACGGTGATGCGGTCGGCAAGCTGCATGACCACGGGCATGTTGTGCTCGATCAAAAGCACGGTGGCGTCCCTGGCAATCTCGCGCACCAGCGTGATGAAATTGTCGATCTCGCTGTCGGCGAGACCCTGCGTCGGCTCGTCGAGGATCAGCAGGCGCGGCTTCAGCGCCAGGCCCATCGCGACTTCGAGCAGGCGCTGGTGGCCATAGGAAAGCTGCCCGGCCGGCGTGCCGGCGCGGTCGGCGAGGCCGGTCCGTTCGAGTGCCGCCATCACGCCGCTTCTCACCTGGCCCTTCGTGCGGCCGTCGGTCAACGTGCGCTGCACCGGCAGCGCGACATTGTCGAAGGCGGTGAGATTGGCGAAGACGCTGGTGATCTGGAATGTATAGGCGACGCCGAGGCGAACCCTTTTGTAAGCCGGCATGGCGGTGATGTCGGCGCCGTCGAAGACGACCATGCCGGAGGACGGCCGGATGCGGCCCGAGAGCAGGCTGACGAAAGTGGTCTTGCCGGCGCCGTTGGGGCCGATGATGGCGCGGATCTCGCCCGGCATCAGCGCGAAGTCGACGCCGTCGACGGCGCGCAGGCCGCCGAAATGGCGCGACAGGCCCTTGGTGGTAAGCAGCGGCGTCATGGCAGCCACCCCAGCCAGCGCTCGCGGATGCTGCCCAATATGCCTTTCGGGAAGAACAACACCAACAGGATGAGCGCCACGCCGACGATCAGCAGATAGGCGGAAGTGAAGCCGCTGGTGATGTCGGTGACATAGTACATGAACAGCGTGCCGATCAGCGGCCCGAGCGTGGTCGCGGCACCCCCGAGCAGCACCCAGAGCAGCGGCAAGATGGAATATTGCACGGAAGCGAAGCTCGAGCCGACATAGCCGAACAGCAGCGCATAGGCCGCGCCCGAGGCTGCGCAAATGGCCCCGGAGGCGACGACTGCGGCGAGCTTGTTGGCGACCGCGTCGTAGCCGAGCATCTTGGTGCGCTCCTCATTCTCGCGAATGGCGACCAGCACGCGGCCGAAGCGGGAGCGGACGACGGCTAGAGTGACGAGCAGAATGATCGAGAAAAGCGCCAGGGCGCTGATGTAGCGCACGGTCGGATCGGTCAGGTCGAAGGATGCGCCGCCGATCGCGATCACCCGCGACGCCTGCTGGATGACCAAGCCCTGGTCGCCGCCCGTCCAGGCGGCGAAATAGAGGATCAGCAGATAGAAGACCTGGGCGAACATCATGGTGACGATCATGAAGGCGACGCCGGAGGTGCGCAGCGCCAGCAGGCCGATGACCAGGGCGAGCAGCGCGCCACAGGCGACGCCGGCGACAAAAGCTGCCGGCACGCCCCAGCCGAGGTGATAGACGGTCAAGCCGGCGCCGTAGAGGCCGGCCGAGAAGAACATGGCATGGCCGAGGCTGAGCAGGCCGACATAGCCGAAGAGCAGATTGTAGCCCATGGCGAAGACGGCGAGCGCCATGATGCGGGCGAACAGGCCCTGGTGGTAGTCCGGCAGGACGAAGTTCAGCGCGAACAGCAGCGCGATGACGCCGACATGCAGCGCATAGGTCTTTGCCGGCGACGCATCCCTCATCGCGGCGTGGTCCCGAACAGGCCTTGCGGCCGGAACACCAGCACCATGGCGACGACCAGCGTGGCGATAATCTTCGCCAGGGTCGGCGAGAAAAACATCGAGATGATGCCGTCGGAAAGGCCGATCAGGACGGCGGCCACCACGGTGCCGCGCAGCGATCCCAGGCCGCCGATGATGACGACGATGAAGGAGAGCAGCAGCGGATCCTGCCCCATCAGGTAATGGGCCTGGCTGATCGGCACGATCAGCACCGCGGCGATCGCCGCCAGCATGGCGCCGACGGCGAAGACGCCGGCATAGACGCGCTCGACCGGGATGCCGAAGGCCTGCGCCGTCTCGCGGTCATATTGGGTTGCCCGCATGATCAGGCCGATCTTCGTTCGCGTCAGCACCAGCCAGGTGATGACCAGCAGAATGGCGGAGGCGACGACCACCGAGAGTTTGTAGCCGGAATAGCCGAACCACGGCAGGAGAATGCGGTAGCTGAAAGGCGGCTCGACCGGGCGCGCCTCGGGACCATAGAAGGTCAGCGCCAGCTGTTGGATGATGTAGAGCATGCCGATGGTGGCGACGATGGTGCCTTCGGGATTGTAGTGGAGGCGGCGCAGCACCAGGCGTTCGGCAATCAGCGCGACCAGCCCGACCAGCAAGGGCGCGATCACCAGCGCGGCGACGAAACCGATCGCCGGGTGGCCGGAAATCGCCGTCGAAACCGCCCAGGCGAGCACCGCGCCCAGCATGAAGAACTCGCCATGCGCGACATTGACGACGCGCATGACGCCGAACACCAGAGACAGGCCAAGCGCCGTCAGCGCCAGCACGGCGGAGGTGACGAGGCCTTCGAGGGCGGCGAGGAGGAGATGGGGTCCGAAGTGCATATGCTATGAGCTAAGCTCACAGCGCCTGCGTCGTGTAGTCCCCTTCCGGCTCGTAGAGACCGTCCTCGATCTTGGTCTTGTGAACGACCTTGAGCTTGCCGCCTTCGACCTTGGAGATGTTCTGGACGCCGAAGCATTGGTGGATCTTGCCGTTGAAGGTCTTCGGTCCCTGCGGATGCTCCGGCCCTTCGGCGAACTCCTTCAGCGCCTCGGTCGCCTCGACCAGCTTGGCGCGGTCTTCGGGTCCCTTGTAGCCTGCGTCTTCCATCGCCTTCTTGACCACGTAGAGCGTTTCCCAGCAGCCGAACATGTGGGCGGCGGTGGAGACGTCCTTGGGGTCGCCGACCGCGGCGCCGTTGTCGTCGATGCCGACCGCGGCGCGGTAGGCTTTCTGCGCCGCAGAATCGTCAGGCTGCGCATAGCGCGGCGAGCCTTCCCAGAAATGGCTGCCGTCGAGGAATTCGAGGCCGGGGCTGTTGATGTCGACGGCTTCGAGCGAGTCGATGAAGCCGAAGAGCTGCGGCCGTTGCGAACCATAGAATTCGCCGAGCTCCTTGACGAAGGTGAGCACGGCCGGACCGACCATGACATGGTAGATCACCTCGGTCTCGGCCGGGATCTGCGGGAAATATTTCGTGAAGGACGACTCCGTCGGCGGGATGGCGATCTGGGCGATCACGTCGGCGCCCTGCGCCTTCAGCGCCGGCGGCAGGTAGTCGCGATGGTCGTAGCCGAAGGCGAAGTCGGGGAAGATCTGCGTCACCTTCTTGCCCGCGTTCGCCGCGATCCACGGCGCCATCGACTGGATCTGGCTCTTCACGTCGGTGATGCCGGGCTGGAAGACGTAGCGGTTGAGCTTGGTGGAAGCGACGTGATGGCCTTCGCTGACGACGAAATAGGGGATCTTGTTCTCGCCGGCGGCGGGCGCCGAGCCGATCACGACATGCGAGAACAAGGTGCCGAAGACGATGTCGGTCTTGTGCTGCTTGGCAAACTTGTTGACCACCTCGGCGCCGCGCGCCGGATCGGTGCCGTCATCCTCGATGACCAGCTCGACCTTGCGGCCGCCGATACCGCCGGCGTCGTTGATCGCCTTGACAGCGGCAGCGCTGGTCTTCTCGTACCAGCGACCATAGGCGGCGCCGATCCCGGTGCGGTGCAACTGAAAACCTATCTTGATCGGCGCCGAGCTCTGCGCCTGGCTGTAGCGGACGAAGCCCGGCGCCAGCGCCAGGCCGGCCCCGGCGGCGATACCCTTCAGCGCGGTGCGGCGCGACAGCGTCGTCTTGGAGAGGTCGAAAAATCCGTTCTTGTCAGCCATGTCGGTTCCCCTGTTTTTTCAGTCTTGACCAGCGATAAGGCGGCGTAAACCATCCTCTTGCGAAGGATGGAAAATTGCATGTGTACAAACTAAATCACCAAAGCCGCGACGTGGCAAGCTAGCTTCCCTCGCGTCATGACGGCGGCCCTTGTCTCATCCCGCCGTTGGCGTGGCAAGCAGCCACAGGCCGAAGATCGTGTAGGCGATCATCAGCAGCGTGAGCGGCAGCTGGCTGAGCGCCGCACGCGACGGCTGAGGATAGAGACGCCAGGCAAGGCCATGCGCGACGAGGACCGCCAGCACATGGCCGGCGATGATGACGCCGGCCTGCAGGTTCCACAGCCACCAGGCGGACTCGGCGCCGGCGACGACACCGGCCTCGACCATCCTGTTGGCCGTGCCGAACAGGTTCCAGCCGAGCGCGAAAGGATCGGAGAGCGCGACCAGCGCATACTGGCCGTCGACCAGGAGCACGGCGAGGTAATGCGCGATATGGTAGGCGAGCGCGATCGGCACGATCGACCAGACCAGCAGGCCGGCCGCCTCGCCGAAAGAATGTCTGTCGCCGGCGAGGCGTTGGCTGAGAAAGACGGCCAGGGCGAACACCGCCGCCAGCAAGACGAAGCTGAGCACCAAGCCAAAACTGCCGATGCCGATCAGCGCGGTGCGGCCGGGATATTCCAGCGGATTGACGCCGAACAGGCCAAGCCAGAAGAAGGTTTTCGACAGGCCGTCGAAGGACACCGACGACAGCGCCAGCAGAAGGAAGGCCGTGCCGCTCAGCGGCAGCGGGTCGCCGGCAAGCAGCTTCGCACCGGGCCAGCAGAGCGAGAGCCGGCCATCGAGGCGTTCGGCAGGCGCGAAGCGGGCCACCATGGCGAAGAAGACAGTGAGGAATTCGCCGCGCCGGCTCCAAGCGTCGTAGCCGAAGATGAGCATCGCGACGAGGCTGGCCAGCCAGTAGAGGCCGGCGGCAAGGGCCAGGCGGGCCGGATCGTCGGGTGCCGGATCGATCAGCTCGAACCAGGTGAAGGCGAAGAACAGCACGAAGGCCGGCCAGTAGCCGAGTCTTAACGGCAGATGTGACGGCTGGGCTTCGCTCCATCGGTCGCCCACAAGCCGGCTCACGACGCGCCAGGGCCCATACCATGGGTTGAGCCACGCCCACAGGTCGCCGAGCATGCCTTGCAGCAGGGTGAAGCCGGCCCAGAGCAGCGTCCAAATCACCAGTGGGAGAGGGTTGGAAAGCGGGTCGCGACCGCCGGAGAGACCGGCAGCGATGAGAAGCGCAAAGCCGGCAAATGAAATCAGGCTGACGACGATGCGGGGGGTGTCGCTGAAGGTGAACAGGGGCAGGCGCCGACGCCAGAAATTGTCGAGGGCGGCAGGCGGCAGCAGCGCCAGCACGAGGAAGCTGACGGCCACCGCCAGCGCGCCGCCGGCGATGTAGTAACCGGTCGGGAGGAGCAGGACGTGGCCGCGGTCGGAGGCATGGGCGAAGGAGGGCGTGGGGAGAGTGGCCGCCAAGGGAGTTGCGAGAAAGGCCAACCTCCAAGGTTGGCGCTCTACGGCGCCCCCCTCTGCCCTGCCGGGCATCTCCCCCTCTTGGGGGGAGATTAGCAGTTTCGGCGCCAGCTCTCCTCCTGCAACGTCGGAGATTGGCGAAAGCGGAGATGACAGCGTAATCTCCCCCCTAGAGGGGGAGATGTCCGGCAGGACAGAGGGGGGCGCGAAGGAACTCGGCTTATCCGGGAATTCCATTCGTCCGGGCCTTAAGCCTCTACACCTTCACCAGCTGCTCCACCCGGCCCTTCTCGCCAAAAATCCTGAGATACCGCTTGATCTCCTTCTCGTCCCCAGTCGCCTTGGCGGGGTTGTCCGACAGCTTTACCGCCGGCCGGCCATTGGCTTCACTGACCTTGCAGACGAGCGAGATGGCATCGAGGCTCTTGGTTTCGGTCGGCGCGCAACCCTCGAAATCATTGGTGAGGTTGGTGCCCCAGCCGAAGGACATGCGCACCTTGCCGCGGAAATGCTTGTAGGTCTCCTCGATGGTCTCGACTTCCAGGCCGTCGGAGAAGATGAGCAGCTTCTGCTTGGGATCCCTGCCTTTCTCACGCCACCAGGAGAGGATCTTCTCGCCGCCTTCGATCGGCGGCGCGCTGTCCGGCCGGAAGCCGGTCCAGTCGGCGATCCAGTCCGGCGCATCGCGCAGGAACGCAGCCGTGCCGAAAGTGTCGGGGAGCACGATCAGCAGATTGCCGCCATAGTAGCGCTGCCAGTCCTGCAGCACCTTGTAGGGTGACTGCCTCAGCTCCTCTTCGGAATTGGCAAGCGCCGCGAAGACCATAGGCAGTTCATGCGCGTTGGTGCCCAAAGCCTCGAGGTCGTTGTCCATGGCCAAAAGCACGTTGGAGGTGCCGGTGAAGGCATCGCCGATGCCTTCCTTCAGCGCCTCGACGCACCAGCGCTGCCACAGGAAGGAATGGCGGCGTCTTGTGCCGAAGTCGGAAATGCGGATGCCGGGCAGCGCCTTCAGCCGCTCGGTCTTGGCCCACATCTTGGCCTTGGCGCGGGCGTAGAGCACGTCGAGCGCGAACGGGCCGAAGGAGCGCATCGCCGCGCGCGAGCGCAGCTCGTTGATGATCGCAAGTGCCGGGATCTCCCAGAGCGTCGTGTACATCCAGGGCCCGGCGAAGGAGAGCTCGAACTGGCCGTCGCGCCTGGAAAGCTCGTATTCGGGCAGGCGGAAATTCTCGAGCCAGGCGAGGAATTCCGGCTCGAAGATCTGCTTGCGGCCGTAAAAGGTGTTGCCGCCCAGCCAGATCATCTCCTTCTTCGAGAAACGCAAGGTGCGGGCGTGGTCGAGCTGTTCGCGCAACTCGCCCTCATCGATCTCATCGGCCAGCCGCACCGACGTGGTGCGGTTGATCAGCGTGAAGGTGGCATCGACCTTGGGATACATGCCCCAGATCATCTGCAGCATCAGAAGCTTATAGAAGTCGGTATCCAGCAGGCTGCGGACGATCGGATCGAGCTTCCAGGTGTGGTTGTAGACGCGCCGCGCTATATCCGTCTTTGCCATGCTCGCTCACCCATAAAGCACAACGCACGGGAACGCGGGCGCCACGCTTCAAATCCTTGTTCGATCAATTCCGGCCGGAACCCCGTTGCACGGAATTGCTTTAGCAACTGCCTCTTAGCACCGTATTTCCGAACGCGCTTGCTGCTTTGCAAGCTGGCCCGACAAAAAGCAGCTATGCAAGTCCAGCCATCAGGACGCGGTCCTCGCGCCTATGACCTTGAGGGCGGGGCGTTTTCTGCGACTCGGCACGCGGCCGGCGACCGGCGCATCGGCGCGGGCCTCGTCCTGCTCCTTCTCGGCGAACAGCCAGTCGATGAAGAGCTGGACGATCGGCGCCGAGCGCATCTCGTTGCGGCAGACGACGTAGAAATCGTCGACCGCCGGAACCGACAAACTGAAGGGCGCCACGAGCATGCCCCTGGCGAGCAAGGCGCGCGCGGTGACGGAATCGCCGAGCGCCACACCATGGCCGTGCACGGCGGCCTCCGTCGCCATGCGGGCATCGCCCAGACGGTGGCGGCGGCCGCGTTCGAGATCGAGCGCGTCGGCGGCGGCCAGCCAGGTGTGCCATTCACGGCCATCGTCGCCATGCAGGAAGACGTGGTCGGCGAGGTCGCGGACGCTGCGGATCGGGCGGTTGTTGATCAGCGTCGGACTGACAACCGGAAACAGCTCCAGGCCGGACCACTTGCGTATCCAGCAGTCGCTCCAGCTGCCGTCGCCATAATGCACGCAGACGTCAATGTCCGCGGCGCGGATGTCTTTGGGATCGTTGGACGGGATCAGCGTCAGCTGGATGTCCGGATATTGCGCCGTGAAGGAGCCGAGCCGCGGCGTCATCCAGAGCAAGAGCAGCGCCGGCACGCAGGAGACCGACAGCGCGCCGGCGCTTGCCGGCCGCGTCATGCGCTGGGTGGCGGCGGCAATGCCCTCGAAGGCGGCCGATACCGCCGGCAGGAATTCGGCGCCATGGGGCGTCAGCTTCACGCGCTGCCCGCTGCGCTCGAAGAGCTTCACGCCCAGCGATTGCTCCAGCGCCTTGATCTGATGGCTGACGGCGCCATGCGTGACATTGAGCTCACCCGCCGCCTTGGTCAGCGAGGCGTGCCGTGCCGTGGCCTCGAAGGCGCGCAGCGGGTTCAGCGGCGGCAGGCGCTTGGCCATGGTGAGCTCCTCCTTTGTGAGATTTTCTCACAGCCTAGACCCTAACAATATCAATTGATTTTTCAATGCGGCTGCCCGACACTTTTGTCCGGAACAGCTTCAAGAGACGTGGAATCCGCAGCGCAGCGGCGGGCAACGATCCAGCCGCACAACAGGCTGGCTTGGCAAATCGTTCGTGGCGTCAGCGCTGCAGGTAGCAAGAGGAGGACCGGACATGGGTTACGATCGCGGCAAGCTCGAAGCGTTGCGCCGCAAATATGGCGAGAGCCATGGCGGCGAGATGTTCGACCCGAAATTCCGCAAGGTCGCCGACAAGATCTTCAACAAGTCGGGCACCCGCCTCGCCCCCTATTCCGGCATCCCGACTTTCCTCGCCGCGCCCTACCGCGAGATCGCGGCCGACAATCCGGATTTTGGCGACCTGCAGGTGGCGATGATCGGCGTGCCGATGGATCTCGGCGTCACCAACCGTCCCGGCTCGCGCTTCGGGCCGCGCGCGCTGCGCGCCATCGAGCGCATCGGCCCCTATAACCATGTGCTGGAATGCGCGCCGACGCATGAGCTGCGCGTCGCCGATATCGGCGACACGCCGTTCCGCAGCCGCTACCGGCTGGAGATCAGCCATGAGGATATCGAAAAACGCACCAACCAGATCGTCGACGCCGGCGTGCTGCCGCTCTCGGTCGGCGGCGACCATTCGATCAGCCATCCGATCCTGAAGGCGGTCGGAAAAAAGGCGCCGGTCGGCATGATCCATATCGACGCCCACTGCGATACCAGCGGGCTGTTCGACATGACTAAATTCCATCATGGCGGTCCGTTCCGCAACGCGGTGCTGGACGGCGTGCTCGATCCGTCGCGCACCATCCAGATCGGCATTCGCGGCTCGGCGGAATATCTGTGGGAGTTCACCTACGAGTCCGGCATGACCGTCGTGCATGCCGAGGAGGTGACCGGGCTCGGCATTCCTGCCATCATCGAGAAGGCTCGGAAAATCGTCGGCGACGGTCCGACCTACATCTCCTTCGACGTCGACAGCATCGATCCGGCCTTCGCGCCCGGCACCGGCACGCCGGAAGTCGGCGGGCTGACGACGCGCGAGGTGCTCGAATTGCTGCGCGGCCTGAAGGGCCTCAACATCGTCGGCGGCGACGTGGTCGAGGTGGCGCCGCAATATGACGCGACCACCAACACCGCCCATGTCGGCGCCCAAGTCCTGTTCGAGATTCTGAGCCTGATGGTGTTCAGCCCAGCGATCAAGAAGGGCTGATGCCTCGCGCAATTCCGGACGGAAGCTATGGCGAAGGCGCCAAGCCTAAACCGCGTCTTCCGGAATTGCTCTACCAACACGACCGCCGCGCTGGAGCCGGCGGCCGGTTTCAACAACAAGCTTCCAGCAGGGGAATAACAATGTTACTTCGCAACGCACTGAAATCCGTAATCACAGCGGCGATGATACTCAGCGCCGCCGGCCTCGCCACGCAGGCGAAAGCGGACGCCGTCGACGACATCACCAAGGCCGGCGCCATCAATGTCGGCATCTTCTCCGACTTCCCGCCCTTCTCCTCGGCCAGCGCCGATATGAGCATCAAGGGCTATGACATTGACGTCGCGCAGGCGATCGCCGATTCACTCAAGGTGAAGCTCAACCTGGTCAGCGTCACCGGCCAGAACCGCATCCCTTATCTCACCGACAAGCGTGTCGATATATTGATGAGCGTCGGCTACTCCAAGGAGCGCGAGCAGGTGATCGACTTCGCTGCAGCCTACGCGCCTTATTACATCGCCGTGATCGGCCCGGCCGAGCTTGCCGTCAAAGGCAAGGAAGACCTCGCCGACAAGTCGGTCGCCGTCAATCGCGGCACGCTGGAGGATACCTCGCTGACCCAGGCGGCGCCGGCTTCCGCCGACATCCGCCGCTTCGACAACTACAATTCCGTCATCCAGGCCTTCATCTCCGGCCAGACGCAGCTGATGGTGGTCGGCAACGATGTCGGCGCCCAGGTGCTGGCCAAGCAGGATGCACTGAAGCCGGAGCAGAAATTCCAGCTGCTCACCTCGCCCTCGCATATCGGCCTCAACAAGAATGAGGACCGGCTGAAGAAGGCGGTGAACGACGCCGTCGCCAAGATGCTGGCCGACGGCAAGCTGGACGAGAGCTCGAAGGCCTGGCTGAAGACGCCGCTCAATCCGGACAACCTCAAGGATTGATCTGCCTACCGGTTCGGCGTCGTAAGGGGCGCCGAACCCCTCTCTTAGGTCAGGCACCTCCAACAAGGTCAATCGCCATGGGCTACAGCCTCGACTTCGGCTGGCTTGCGGGTGCGGCGGGCGTTATCGCGCGCGGCGCGGCGATGACGCTGCTTTTGATCGCCGTCACGACGCTGGCGGGCACGTTCCTCAGCATCCTCGGCGCCGCCGGCAAGAGAAACGGCCCGAAGCCGCTTCAGCTGGCGATCGGCATTTATGTCGAGGTGATGCGCAACACGCCATTCCTGGTGCAGCTGTTCTTCATCTTCTTCGGGCTGCCCAGTCTAGGCGTCAGGCTCGACCCGATCTTGGCCGCGATGCTGGCGATGACGCTCAACATGGCGGCCTATACGATCGAGATCGTCGGCGCCGGGCTCGACGCCGTGCCGCGCGGCCAGAGTGAAGCCGCGCTGGCGCTCGGCCTCAGGCCCCGCCAGGTGTTCGTCAAGATCGTGCTGCCGCAGGCGCTGAAAGTGATCTATCCGGCGCTGACCAGCCAGATCGTCATCATGATGCTGGAATCGGCCGTGGTGTCGCAGATCGCGGTGCGCGAATTGACGTACGAGGCCGACATGCTGCAGGCACGCACTTTTCGCGCCTTCGAGACCTATTTCGTGGTGACGATGGTGTATCTCGGCCTGTCCATGGGGCTGCGCCGGCTGCTGGTCGGCGGCGGCCGCCGTGTTCTGGGGGCGGGCGTGTCATGATCGAGTTCACCTTCTGGGACATCGTCCGCAACCTGCTGCTCGCCGCGCGCTGGACGGTGCTGTTGTCGCTTGCCGCGTTCATCGGCGGCGCGCTGGTCGGGCTGGCGGTGCTGTTCTTTCGCATCGCCAAGAACAAATGGGTCAAACGGATAGCCTCGGGCTATATCGCGCTCTTCCAGGGCACGCCGCTCTTGATGCAGCTCTTTTTGATGTTCTTCGGGCTGCCGATGCTGGGGTTGCGCATCGAACCGTGGACAGCAGCGGCGCTCGGCCTCACCTTTTTCGCCAGCGCCTATCTGGCTGAAATCTGGCGCAGCGGCGTCGACGCGCTGCCGCGCGGCCAGTGGGACGCCGGCGCCAGCCTCGGGCTGCATTATCTGCAGGAGCTCAGGCTGATCATCCTGCCGCAGGCCTTCGCCATCACCCGCGCGCCGACCGTCGGCTTCCTGGTGCAGCTCATCAAATCGACGGCGCTGACCTCGATCATCGGCTTCGAGGAACTGGTCAGGACCTCCAACGCCATCAACAATGCGACCTTCGAGCCGTTCAAGGTCTACGGGCTGGTGGCGCTGATCTTTTTCGTCATGTGCTTCCCGCTGACGCAATACGCACGGCGGCTGGAGCAACGCGCGGGGGTGCGCTGAGCCGACGAAGGCTGCCGACTGGACCCGCAGCCTTGTCGATCAATGCCCGAAGGCGAGCGCCGGCGCGATGCGGTCGCGCCTGAGCCAGCGCGCGAGCAGCAGCGCCGCCACCACGGCCAGTCCCGAGGCCAGGCCGATCCAGATGCCGACGCCGTTCAGGCCGAAATGGAAGGCGAGCAGCACGCCGAGCGGCAGGCCGACGCCCCAATAGCCGATCGCGGCGTAGATCATCGGCACCTTCGTGTCGTGCAAGCCGCGCAGCATGCCGGCCGCAACGGCCTGGGCGCCATCGAAAATCTGGAACAGCGCGGCGAAGGCAAGGAACGAGACGGCAAGCGTGATCACCCGGGCATTGGCGGGATCGGCAAGATCTATGAAGGCGCTGATCAGCGTGTGCGGCCAGAGAATCATCACCAATCCCATCAGCGCCATGAAGGACACGCCGATGACGAAGGCGGTCCAGCCGGCGCGCGATACGCCTTCCGGGTTGCCGGCGCCATGCGCCAGCCCGACCCGGACCGTGACCGCCTGGTTGAGACCGAGCGGCACCATGAAGGAGATCGAGGCGATCTGGATGGCGATGGCGTGGGCGGCCAGCGAACCCGCGTCGATCAGGCCCATCAGCAGGGCCGCTGCGTTGAAGATCGTCACCTCGAAGGCGAGGATGCCAGCGATCGGCAGGCCGAGCCTCAACAGGCCGCGGAAGCGCGGCCAGTCGGCGCGCCAGAAGCGGCCGAACAGACGGTAACGGCGAAACTTTTTCTCCTTGATCACCACGGCGGCGAGGCCGACGAACATCAGGGTGCTGGACAAAGTCGTGGCGAGGCCCGAGCCGGCGATGCCCATCGACCTGACGCCGAGATTGCCGAACATGAACACCCAGTTGAAGAAGGCGTTGCAGGCGACCGCGACGAAAACGATGATCAGCGCCCAGCCCGGCCGTTCCAGCGCCGAGATGAAGGAGCGCAGCACGATATAGCCATAGAAAGGCAGCACCGCCCATTGCAGCCAATGCAGATAGATGCCGGCCTCATGCGCGAGCTTCGGCTTCTGGCCCATGGCCAGAAGCACCGCTTCGCCATGCCAGAGAAAAATCCAGATCGGGATCGAGATGAGGATCGCCAGCCACAGGCCCTGGCGCACGGTGCGGCGCAGGTCGCGCACGGAATGGCGGCGGCGGCCGAGCTCGGTCGCCATCATCGGCGAGGTCGCCAGCATCAGGCCGAGGCCGAAGATCAGCGGCATGAAATAGAGGTTGGAGCCGAGCGCGCCTGCGGCGAGCGTATCGGCCCCGAGGCGGCCCATCATCATGACGTCGGTCGCGGTCATAGCGGTCTGGCCGAGATTGGTCAGCACCATCGGCCAGGCGAGCGCGATCGTTGCCCTGATTTCCTGACGCCAAAGGTTTTCCGGCGCGCGAGCGCCGGCTTCGATCGCAGACATTGTTCCGCTCTTTCAGAACACGGCGCGTCGGCCAAAGGGCCGGAAGCCGCACACACGGCGCAAAATGGCGCCATTTGCGTCGCCTTGTGAACGAAATGCGACATCATGGCAAGGGCAGAGGCCCGGCTAGCGATTGATCCAGGCGAAGCCGGGATTCCGCGACGCCTCTTTCATTTGCCGGCCGGGGGCTGCTACGGATGCCCTGGCATATGCAGCCGGCGCGCCATGCCGGGAGGAACGAATGCCGTTCAGGCGCAGAAAGAACACAGCCGCGATCCCGCGCACGGCGCCCGCCTTCGAGCACATCGTGACGGAGGCCAGCGAGAGCTTCCTGTGGCGGCTGGACGATTATCCGTGGGAGCGCAATGTCTGGAATTTCCATCCCGAATACGAAATCCATCTCTTGCGGAAATCGTCCGGCGTCGTGCTGGTCGGCGACCATATCGGCGAGTTCGGGCCGGGCTATCTGACCATCGTCGGCGGCGGGCTGCCGCATGACTGGGTGACGGCAGTGCAACCCGGCGAGCTTATCGAAGGCCGCGATATCGTGCTGCAATTCGATCCCGAACGGCTGCGCGGCTCCTCGGGGCTGCTGCCGGAGCTGCGCGAGCTGGAGCCGTTCCTGGAACGCTCGCTGCGCGGCATGGTCTTCCATGGCCAGACGGCGCTCGACGGCGCCGAGCTGATGGAACGAATGGGCGAGGTGCATGGGCTGGCAAGGTTCCGCATGTTCCTCGAACTGCTGGACCTTCTGGCCACCACCCAGGAATACGAGCTTCTGTCGTCGCCGGATTTTTCTCCGCTTCTCGACGCGGAATCGCTGGATATTATCCAGCGCTCGCTGACCTATCTGTTCCAGCACTTTGCCGAGGATCTGAAGCTGCCGGAGGTGGCGGCGTTGGCCGGGATGAGCGAAAGCACTTTCTCGCGCTTCTTCCAGAAGAACACCGGCAATTCGTTCAGCGACCACGTCGCCAAGCTCAGGCTCTGGCAGGCCTGCAAGCTGCTCGCCGACACCGAGATCCCGATCACTGACATCTGCTTCCAGGTCGGCTATATGAACATCTCGAACTTCAACCGCGCCTTCCTGCGCAAGCACAAGATGACGCCGTCATCCTACCGCAGGCTGTCGCGACAGCGGCTGACGCTGCGGGCCTGATTTCGTCACCTAGCTTTTTGTTTCATCACAATTCCGGACGGAAAACCGCTGCGCACTTTTCCTGGAATTGCTCTGATCGTACTGATACTCGTGTGACGAGCAGACTCTGCCGGCGCCGTTTTTTGCGCCGCACAATGCATAAAAGTACAGGTCTGCTGCAACGGGGCTTCTAGTTTCGCCCCTTCCAACTCCTCATTTTGGCGGCGGGTCGCAGTCATGCGGGCGACGGTGAGGGTCGCTTAGCCCGCGGACTTGCTTGTTCCTGGAGGAGAAACATCAATGAAATCAACCCGGCTCGCTGCCAGCCTCGGTGCAGCTTTCGTGCTTACCGCTTCCGTTTCAACCGCAGCACTGGCGCAAGCGCCGGTCTGCTCGGCGCCGGTCAAGGTGCTGGCGCAGCCGCGCGACGGGCTGACGCTTCTGGAGGACTCCAAGGACGAGTTCAAGAAGTTGTCCGGCGCCTCGTTCCAGATCGACTATCTCAACGAGAACGACCGCCGCGCCAAGTCGCGCGCCGACGCCTCCACCGTCGGCAACTACAATGTCTACTATGTCGACGAGGCCAATGTCGCGCTGTTCGCTTCCTCGGGCTGGATCGCGCCGCTGACCGATTATTATCCGGCTGAATACGATTTCGCCGATTTCGATCCGGGCCGCCAGAAGGTCGCTACTTATGACGGCAAGGTCTGGTTCGCGCCGCTGACCGGCGGCGGCGACCTGATGGTCTATCGCAAGGACGTGCTGGAGGCCGCCGGCATCCAGCCGCCGAAGACGCTGGACGAGCTGATCGCCGACGTGCCGAAGCTGACCAATGCCGACAAGGGCATGTACGGCATCGCGCTGCGCGGCGCGCGCGGCTCGGGCGCCAATGTCTGGCGCTGGATGCCTTTCTTCAAGGCCTATGGCGGCAAGTGGTTCGACGGCGACAAGCCGGCTTTCAATTCGGACGCCGCAGTCAAGGCAACGGAGACCTATCTCAAGCTGTTCAAAGACTCGGCCCCCGGCACGCAGACCGGCAGCTGGGATGAATCGACCGGCGCCTTCCTCTCCGGCCAGGTCGCCATCCTCGTCGAATCGACGCCGCTGTCGGGCATGGCGGTGGACCCGAAGACCTCGCAGGTGGTCGGCGAGGTCGGCTTCCTGCCGCCGCCGTCGCCACTGCCGGGCGGG
>NZ_JAIUHQ010000002.1:0-659075 GCF_020165215.1 Mesorhizobium sp. CA15 | reverse complement strand
TCCAGCCAGCATCTTGAATCACAAATCCGACCGACCGGGAATCCCTTCTGATTCAATCAAGCTATGAAACGCTCTAGTGCGTTTCACCGTTTCACGGAAACCGCGAAACGCCCTATCTCTTTGTTTTTTACGCAATTCCGGACGGAAAACCGCTCACACTTTTCCTGGAATTGCTCTAGGCGCGCCGGCCAGGTTCAGTTCAGCCCGATGAGCTTGGCGCCGTTCCGGAACAGTGCTTCTCCATCCCGGTCGAAACGGAATGTCGCGATGAAATCGTCGGCGCGATAGTTCGGCAAGGTGTTGCGGATCGCGGCGGCAAAGGTTCGCGCCTCCTCCTGCCGGCCGGCCAGCGCCAGGCAATGAGCGGCGATCGCCAGGATGATGAGATGGGCGTTAGGGCGTGCCGCGGCCTTCAGCGCCCATTCGGCCGCCGCTTCGAATTCGCCCAGCCTCGCATGCGCCATGGCGCGTGCGCCCATCATGCCGAACAGCAGCGGATCGAAGGGGCTCAGATGGCGGGAATGGTCGGATGAGCCGATCGCCGATTGCGGGTCGCCCGACTGCGAATGGACGAAGGACAGCGCGTAGTGGCCGAGCGCGAAATTGGGGCTGAGGTCAACGGCGCTCGCGAGCTCCAGCAGCGAGCCGTCCTGCTCGCCGCGCAGCCATAGCGCGCGGCCCATCGCCCAGTGGGCGGCTGGGTTACGGTCGTCGACCAGCAGGCTCTGGCCGGCGCTCTCGAAGGCAAGCGCGGCCTCGCGGTCGCGGTCGCCCCAGCGCTGGAAAGCGTTCTGCCAGTGGGTGAAGGACATGCCGGCATAGGCGCGCGCGAAAGTGGGATCGAGCTTCAACGCCTCGCCGAAGAAATGCTGCGCCAGCTCGTTTTCCTGGCGGGTGAAGCGATACATGTGCCAAAGGCCGCGATGGTAAGCCTCCCAGGCATTGAGCGAGTTTGGCGCTTTCAGCAATGCGCGGTTGCGCTCCACCGTCGCGATCTCGGCGGCGATGGAGGAAACGATGCTGTTGCCGATATCCTCGATGACGATGAAGATGTCGTCGGGCTTGTGCTCGAAGGTTTCCGCCCAGACGATCCTTGCCGTACGGACCTCGACAAGCTCGACCGAGACGATGAACCTCCCCGGCAGAGCCCGCACCGAGCCCGTCGCGACATAGTCGACATTCAGCCTGCGCCCGGCGTCTTCCGGCGCGATGTTCTTCTCGGCGAGCGCGAACACAGAGCCGCGGGCGATAACGAAGAAATCGCGCAGCTTGGCAAGTCGTGTGATGATGTCATGCGTGAGGCCATCGGCAAGCCCGCCGCGGAAGCCGCCAGTGCCGGCGCTCTCCGCAAACGGCATCACCGCGAGCGAAGCCCGGCGCGTCGCAACGGGCTCGGATTCGTCCGCGGCGACCGGCGATTCCGAAACCGGGAAAGCCGGCCCGGATCGGGCGCATGGCGTTGCGCCGGCGTTCCGGGCTCTTATCTCCTGCCACGCCTCGCGCAATGGCGTGAAATCCAGCTCTTCCGAATGGAACAGCTCCGCCGCGGTGGCAAGATGCTCCTCGCCGGCGCCGATCTGTCCGCGCCGTGCCAGATTTTCCAGCAGCGCCACATGTGCGCGGCCGTCGAAGGGCGCAAGCTCCAGCCATTTGTCGATATAGGCGCCGGCCTCATCGGCTCCACGCGGGACAAGGCCGATAATGTGCTCCAGGACTGCGACATGGCATGCGCTGAAACGGCGGCGCTGCGCCGTCAGCCAGCTGCCGAAATGCGGGCTGCGATCGAGTTCCAGGCCATCAAGGAAGTCGCCGGCGAACAGTTGCGCAAGCGTCCGCAGGCGGTCGAGGCCAAGCGTCTCAATGCCTTCCGCCACGGCGGCAGCGGCCTCGACGGCATCGACGCTCACATCGCCGAGGCGAAGCGCCACGGTGTCGCCTTCCGTCTCGATCCGGCGCAAGCCCGGTTCGTCAAGCGCGGCACGCAGCTTGCTCAGGCACCAGCGCAGCTCGCCGCGTGGATCGTTGGGCACGTCCCAGAGAAGTTCGCAAAGACGGCTGCGGCTGACTGGGTGGGGCGCCAGCGCTAGATAGGCCAGCAGCGCGCGCAGCTTGCGTGACGATGGCAACACCACAGGAACATCGTCGCGCATGATCGCAAGCGGGCCGAGCAGCCTGATCGAAAGGCTGGCTGCCATGCTTTTCAGAGCCGACCGAACGGATTCCACGTCCGTTTCCACGCTCGCTCCCACGTCGAACAGTTGGTCCATGTTCTATCACCAAACACGACAGGGCGCATCCGGCGGCGAATTTCGAGCCGGACGCGGCCTTTGCCGAATTGTCGGCAAGTCACTCGCAACTAACGCGGCAAGGTGTCGAAACTGCGCCGCCCAATTCGCCGGTTTGTAACCGGCACGTGAGATTTCGAGGAGAAAGCCCATGTTGCATCAGTTGAAAATCAGGACCACGGCCGGGCGCGGCCGTCTGTTCGACAGCATTCTCGACACGGTCGGCGACACGCCGGTCATCCGCGTCAACAATCTCGGGCCAGGTCACGCGACGATCTATGTGAAGGCGGAGTTCTTCAACCCGGCGGCCTCGGTGAAGGACCGGCTGGCGCTCAACATCATCGAGGAAGGCGAGCGCAGCGGTAAGCTCAAACCTGGCCAGACCGTCGTCGAGGCGACGAGCGGCAACACCGGCATCGGCCTTGCCATGGTCTGCGCGCAGAAAGGTTACCCATTGGTGGTGACGATGGCCGACAGCTTCTCGATCGAGCGCCGCAAGCTGATGCGCATGCTTGGCGCCAAGGTGGTACTGACGCCGCGCGCCCAGAAGGGCTTCGGTATGTACAAGAAGGCAGTCGAGCTTGCCGAGGCCAATGGCTGGTTCCTGGCGCGCCAGTTTGAGACCGAGGCCAATGCCGCCATTCATGAGGCGACGACGGCGCGCGAGATCATCAATGACTTCGCCGGCTCGAGGCTGGACGTGCTCGTCACCGGCTACGGCACGGGCGGCACGGTGGCCGGCGTCGGCCGCGCGCTGCGCCGCGAGCGGCCGGAGGTGAAGATCGTGCTCGCCGAGCCGGCGAACGCGCAGCTGATCGGCAGCGGCAAGGCCCAGGAGCGCGGCGCCGGCGGCGCGCCGTCCGCCAGCCATCCGGCCTTCGAACCGCATCCGATCCAGGGCTGGACGCCGGACTTCATCCCCAACGTGCTGCAGGAGGCGATCGACCATCGCTATTATGACGAGGTGGTGCCGATCCCCGGTCCCGAAGGCATCAAATGGACGAAGGCGCTGGCGCGGCAGGAGGGCATCTTCACCGGCATCTCCGGCGGCGCCACTTTCGCCGTGGCGCGGCAGATCGCGGGCAAGGCGCCGGCCGGCTCGGTGATCCTGTGCATGCTGCCCGACACGGGGGAGCGCTACATGTCGACGCCGCTTTTCGACGGCATCGAGGCCGAGATGGACGCCGAGGAGACGGCGCTGTCGCGCTCGACGCCGAGCTGCCAGTTCGAAGGCTGAGAACAGAAACGCGACGCCGCCCCCGCATGGCGGCGTCGTTCTTTTATGCGCGGGTCGACCCACGCCGGCGGGAGAGGCGAGATGGATATATTTCAGGAAGCGACCAACGCGGAGGAAACGCTCGATCCGCCGGATTGGGCCGATGTGGGAGCGCTCTCGCACCGAATCCTCGACGATGCCATCGCCTATCTCGAGGATGTCCGCAACCGGCCGGTCTGGCGCGCGATGCCGGCCGAGGTGCGGGCATTCTTCGGCGCATCTTTGCCGCGCTCGCCGGCGCCGGCGGCTGACGTCTATGACGACGTCGCCCGCAACGTGATGCCTTACCCGATGGGCAACATCCATCCGCGTTTCTGGTCCTGGTATATGGGATCCAGCAACTTCACCGGCGCGCTCGGCGATTTCCTGGCGGCGATCCAGGGCTCCAATCTCGGCGGCGGCAACCATGCCGCCGCATTGATGGACAGCCAGGTCGTCAACTGGATGAAGGAGATGGTCGGTTTCCCAGCCTCGGCCAGCGGCACCCTGGTCAGCGGCGGCTCGATGGCCAACATTATCGGACTGACCGTGGCGCGCAACGTCAAGGCAGGCGTCGACGTGCGCGAGCGGGGTGTCGGCGCCATGCCGAAGCCGTTGCGCTACTACGCCTCGGACCAGGTCCATTCCTGTCATCGCAAGGCTGTGGAGGCGCTCGGCCTCGGCAATCAGGCGCTGCGGCGCATCCAGACCGATGCCGGCTTGCGCATCGATATCGCCGCGCTCAAGGCGGCAATCGCGGAGGACCGCGAAGCGGGCTTCAGGCCGGCCTGCGTGATCGGCACCGCCGGCACCGTCAACGCCGGCGCGGTCGACGACCTGCGGGCGCTGGCGAGCGTGGCGGCCGAAGAGGATCTCTGGTTCCATGTCGACGGCTGCATCGGCGCGCTCATCGCGATCGCGCCTAAGAACCGATCGCTCGTCGCCGGCATCGAACAGGCGGATTCGATCGCACTCGATCCGCATAAATGGCTGCACGCGCCGTTCGAAGCCGGCTGCGCCCTGGTGCGGGACGCATCCCAGCACCGCAACACGTTTGCCGTGACGCCGGAATATCTGGAATCGACGCCGCGGGGCCTGGCCTCCGGAGAGTGGCTGCACGATTATGGGCTTCAAACGTCGCGCGGCTTCCGTGCGCTCAAGATCTGGATGGCGCTGAAGGAGCATGGCGTCGAGAAGTTCGGCCGCCTGATCGACCAGAACATCGCCCAGGCCCGCCACCTCAACCGTCTGATCGAGGCGGAGCCGGCGCTCGAACTGATGGCGCCAACCACCATCAACATCGTCAGCTTCCGCCACCGGCTGGATGGCGCGTCGGAGGAAAAGCTCAAGGCGTTCAACACCGAGATCATGCTGAGACTCCAGGAGGAGGGCATCGCGGCCTTGTCCGACACCACGGTGCAGGGCCGGCATTGCCTGAGGGTGGCAATCGCCAATCACCGCACGCGCCGGGACGATCTCGACCTGCTGGTCGCGGAGATGCTCCGGCTGGGACGGGAAATCGAGGCCGCGATACCGGTCTGAGGCACGCTCGGGAAGCTGTCTCAGCTTACCGTCAGCGTGGCGCCCGGCACATAGAGCATGATCGGCCGGATCTCGTAGACGGCGGTGGGATTGACGCGCTTGAGGTCGCGCGCCGCGGCAATCGCCTCGTCCTGGGTCGCGCAGTCGAGGACATAGAGGCCGAGCAACTGCTCCTTGGTCTCGGCAAAGGGACCGTCGATAACCAAGCCGTCGCCCGGACCGCGCAGCGTCACGGCCTTGGCCGTCGCGCCGAGCCTAGCCGCGGGCCCGAGCTTGCCCTCGCGCGTCAGCCTGTCGTTGACTTCGAGCAGGTCTTTCATCAATGCCGCATCCTCATCTGGCGACCAGGACTGCACGGTGTCTTCGACATGGTAGGCAAGGACGGCGTAGAACATGGGTGGATTTCCCTCGTGACCAGGCGGGCCGCACTATCACAAGGATGGTTCGGCTGATCCAGTGGCGCCGGCGGCGGACAGAGCCCACTCCTGACTCAAGCTGCCAGCGGCAGCCGCAGCTCCGTCAGCAGCCCGCCACCGGGGTAGTTGGAGAGATCGACCTCGCCGCCGGCGGCGCGCGCGATGTTGCGGGCGATGGTGAGGCCGAGGCCGAGGCCGCCGGTCGTGCGGTTGCGCGATTCCTCCAGCCGCACGAAGGAGCCGAACACCGCGTCCAGCTTCGCCTGCGGGATGCCCGGGCCCTCGTCGCGGATCGAAAGCGTGATCGTGTCGCCCGATCGCCGTACGCCGAGATGCGCCTTTTTGCCGTAGGTTACAGCGTTCTGGATGAGATTGGTGATGCAGCGGCGCAGCGCCACCGGCCGCGCGACGCAGATCAGGCCGCGCGACGGGACCACGCCTTCGTCGAAGGACGCGCCGTCGAAGGAGTCCGCCACCGATTCCACCAACGACCAGAAATCGATCCGCTCGGCCTTTTCCTCGGTTACCTCGAATTTGGCGAAGTCGATGACCGAGCTGGCGATGCTTTCGATGTCGGCGAGATCGTGCGCCAGCGCCTCGCGCGCGGGCGACCTGCGCAACAGTTCGAGACGCAGGCGCATCCGGGTCAGCGGCGTGCGCAGATCGTGCGCCAGCGCCGCCGCGAGATGCTCGCGGTCCTCGACATAATCGCGCAGCCGCATCTGCATGGCATTTATCGCCTTTGCGGCCGCGCGGATCTCGCGGCTGCCACTTTCGGCGATCGGCGGGCTTTTCAGGTCATTGCCGATGCGCGTCACCGCCGTTTCCATCATCCGGTAGGGCGCGGTCAGCCGGCGCAGCGACCAGATCGACATGATGATGATCAAGCCGGCGATCAGTGAGTAAAGCGGCAGGCTGTCGAGGCTCAGAATCGGTCCCGCCGGCGTGATCGGTTCGGTGAAATTCAGCCACTGCCCGTCGGAAAAGCGCAGCGACGCGGTCAGCTTGTCGCTTTGCGCGAAATCCGCGGCCAGGACCAGCAGGTCGCGCTCGACCTGGCCGACATCCTTGTTCACCGCCTGCCCGTCTGGGACATCGGCCTCCTGGGTGGCCGGATCGCGCCGCACGCGCGCATCGGTGATGCCGAACTTCGACAAGCGTCCGACCAGGATATCCTCCAACTCGGCAAGCTGGTCGTCGCCGGCGATCGAGGAGGTGACGGCGGGCGTGTCCGAAACCGTCAGCGCATAGGTCGAGTTGAACAGGCCGGAGGCGGTCGCCTTGCGCTCTTCGGGCGTGGCGTCATGCATCAGCTGCACCAGCGAATAGGCGCGGTCGTTCAACCGGTAGAGATCGACGACGCCGTTGGCGGCGGCCCGATCGCGCGCGACGATGTAAAGCGTCGTCACCTGGCTGATCATGAGGCCGGCAATGACGATGAGCAGCACCCAGACTGGCAGGGTCTGCGGCAGGAAGCGTCTCATTCGGCCGTCGTCTCGGGCAGGAACTGATAGCCGCCGCTGCGCACGGTCAGGATCAGTTTCGGCGTTTTCGGATCGTCTTCCATCTTGCGGCGCAGCCGGCTCACCAGAATGTCGACGCTGCGGTCGAAGCTGTAGCCGGTGTCGCCGCCGGACAGCTCGATCAGCTGCTCACGGGTAAGCACGCGCTGCGCGCTCTTGACGAAGGTCTGCAGCAAGTTGAACTCCGCCATCGTCAGCTCAACCCGCACGTCGTCGGGCGCGGTCAGGCGGCGGCGCGCGCAATCCATGGTCCAGCCGGCAAAGCGGTAGACCTGCCTGGCGGTGGGCCGACGCGGCTCGGCGCTGCCGTTGCGTCTCAGCACGGCGCGGATGCGGGCCAACAGCTCGCGCGGATCGAAGGGCTTGGGCACGTAGTCGTCGGCGCCCATTTCGAGGCCCACAACGCGGTCGGTCGTTTCGGTGACCGCGGTCAGCATGATGATCGGCGTGGTGTAGTTGGCGCGGATCTCGCGGCAAAGCTCAAGTCCGCTTTTGCCGGGCAGCATCACGTCGAGAACGATCAGGTCGACCGGCGTGCGGCGCAGGACCGCTTCCATCTCGGTGCCGTCGCCGGCAACCGTCGTGTGCAGCCCGCGCTTGTGGAAGAACTCCTGCAGCAGGTCGCGTATGCCCTTGTCGTCGTCGACGATCAGTATGTGCGCATCGGATTTCACTCGAAACCTATCATTCTCTTTGCCGGCTCTTGCTGGATATCCGTTCGAGACAACCCACACGATAGAATTCGGGCCACATCTTGGCCAGTGGCCGCGATCGCCGCGCTGGGCGGATTCCTCAGAAACAATCCAGAAACAAAATTCTACAGTTGGGAAAAACTGGTGAAAAATTTCAAGGGCATAAACGGTGCCGTGGCGGTCAGGTCATCGGCTGCGACGCGAGTTTCCGGAGTAACGGACAAGACCAATGCAGAGGTTCTGGATCAGCGTGATGGGTGCTTTGCTCAGCATATCGCTCATCACAGCCGCGGACGGCGCCTCCACCGCAAAGGTCGTCGCTCCGCTCACCCGGACCGAGCGCTGCACCAATCTGAGCCGTCAGGTTGACGAAGCTCTCGAAACCCATGCCGCGGCAACGCAGGTCACCGCGGCGAAAGCACTGCAAAGAAGGGGAAACCGGTTCTGCGCCAACAAGAAGCAGGCACAGGGAATCCGGATGCTCGCAAATGCTTTGAAGCTGCTTGGAGTGGCACCGATCGATCCCGTTCAGTGACACCCACCCAGACCCGCAAGAAAAAGGAAATGAAGCCATGAAGAAGTCCATTCTCTCCGCCCTCGGCCTCGGTGTTGCTCTCGCCTTCGCGATGCCGGCGCTCGGCAACGCCGCCGCCACGACGACGGCTGCCCCGGCTGCTTCGACCGCGACCACCACGGCTGCTCCGGCGGATAGCACGGCTGCGAAGCCGATGAAGAAGGTCGCTGCCAAGAAGGCCTGCAAAGTGACCGAGACGCACAAGTGCCCGGTCAAGAAGAAAGCGTCGGCTGCGAAGCCCGTTGCTGCGAAGCCGGCTGCCAAGAAGCCCTGATCCAGCGCTCTGCGCCACTAGACGAAGCCGCTCCGGTCGATTTCGGCAGGGGCGGCTTGCTTGCGGCAGGGAGCCCGAAACCAGCAGTTTTCCACCGCGCTCAAGTCCTATCCTTAACCCGATCGCAATGCCGGTGCTGTAGGACAGTCCGCATGAAGAAGCGGTTTTCGTCCCTGATGCGTTCGCTGACCCTCGGCGGCCTGATCGCCACCGCGGCGGCACGATCGTTGATCATCTTTACCGCAAGCCCCGTGCCGGATCCCGCCAGCGGCAGGACCGAGCCCGAGCTGTTCGCTCCGCTGATCTCTTCAAGCTTCGACTACATCACGCCGGCGCAGTCCTGGGTCCTGATCCTGCTGACCGGTGCGACCGTGATCGGCTTTGTCGGCTGGATGTTCTTCGCCTTCGTCGAACGCGGCTCCGACATGGATGGCGGTGCAGGTTCCGGCAGATCGGGCACCGCGTTGCGCCGCCAGGGCCGTTGACCTTCGGCAGTGATTCCCCACATAGGGCTGATGGTCCAAGCCGGCATTACCCGCGCGTGGAATTGGACGTATATTTGCTGCGTGACAGAATGAGAGCGAGAGAGCCCAGTTCTCGCTGGTGGATCCGATGCCCGAAACCGTCCTCAAACCCCGCACTAAGACGCAGCCGAAAACCGAGCGGCCGAAGCTCTACAAAGTCATCCTCGTCAATGACGATTTCACGCCGCGCGAGTTCGTGGTGACGGTGCTCAAGGGCGAATTCAAGCTCAGTGAGGATCAGGCGCATCGCGTCATGATCACCGCGCATACGCGCGGCGTGTGCGTCGTCGCGGTGTTTACGCGCGATATCGCCGAGACCAAGGCGACGCGGGCGACCGACGCCGGCAAGGCCAAGGGCTATCCGCTGCTGTTCACCACAGAACCGGAAGAGTAGGGGCAGGCGCTTTCCCTTCCCCCAAAAGGGGAGAAGGAAGAAGGTGGCGTCACCGCCCTTCGCGATACCACATCGAGCCGATCGCGAGCAGCAGGAGGCCGAGGCCGAGGAAACCGCCGAACAGCGGCACGCGCGACACGGCCTTGAGCGTGCTGTCGTCGGTGGTGCGCAGGCCGATCCAGTCGTCGCCCGACGCGGCCGCTGAAGAGCGGACGGGAACGATCGACGGCAGTGTCAAGCCGCCGGCGAGATTGCCGAGCGTCGACGACGGTGCCAGCCGCCGCACGCTGCCGCCGGTCGCTTCGGCGGGCGCCTTCAGCCGATCCTCGGTCGAGATCACGTCGGAAAATTCCGGCGCGTTGATCGGGCCGACATGGGCAAGCGCGGTAAGGTCGCCATTGCCGATCTGGTAAAGGCCGATCTCGCCGGTCTGCAAGCTGCCGGTGAAAATGCCGGGCTCGGCTTTCTCGAGCTTCACCGCCACCGCCTTGCCGGACGGCGTGATGACCTGGGCGGGACCGGGATCGTCGCTCATCGTCTGGCGGCGGATTTCGAGCATCATGCCGCGGCCGTCGGCGGTTAGCCGTTCTTCTTCCAGTTCCGGCTCCTTCATCAGCCAGTGGGCGATGCGGCGATAAAGCTGGACATGCGGCCCGCCGCCCTCGAAGCCGCGCGCCCACAGCCAGCCCTGATCGGACAGGAGCATGCCGACACGGCCCTCGCCCTTGCGAGCGAGCAGGAGCAGGGGCCGATCGTCGGCGCCTTTCATCACCACTTCGCCTTCCGGGTTCTTGACGCCGATGGTGCGGAACCAGCGGCTCCAATGCGGCGGCTCGCTTGCCGAGCCGTCGAGCCCGCGCGTCACCGGATGGCGCTGGCCGAGATCGGTCAGGCGCGGGTAGAAGGCCTTGTCCACCACCTCGCCGGTCGGCATGGCCGGCAGCGCGGCGTTGAGCGGCGTGCGGGCGATGGAGTTCTCGCCGGCATATTCGGGGCCGGCGGCAATCAGCAGCGCGCCGCCCTTTTCGACATACTCGGAGATGTAGTCGTAATAGAGGATCGGCAGCACGTCGCGGTGCTGGTAGCGGTCGAAGATGATCAGATCGAAATCCTTGATCTTCTCGACGAACAGCTCGCGCGTCGGGAAAGCGATCAGCGACAGCTCATTGATCGGCGTTCCGTCCTGCTTTTCCGGCGGACGCAGGATCGTGAAGTGGACGAGATCGACCGACGCGTCCGACTTCAAAAGGTTGCGCCAGGTGCGCTCGCCGGCATGCGGTTCGCCGGAAACCAGGAGCACGCGCAGGTTCTCGCGGATGCCGTCGACCAGGGCAATCGCCCGGTTGTTGGCGTCGGTCAGCTCGCCGGGTTCCCGGTCGATGCCGAGTTGGACGATGTTGCGGCCGGCATTGGGTATCGTGACCGAGAGCTTCATCGGCTGGCCGACGGTCGCGTGCTCGACCGAGACCTGCTCGCCATTGACCGAGACGCGCACGTCCACCGGAGCGCCGTCGCCTTCCGTCGAGATGACGCGGTAGGTCATGTCGAGCGGCTTGCCGACGAGACCGAAGCGCGGCGCGTTCTCGAAGCGGATGCGGCGGTCCTTCTCATGCTCGTTGCCGGTGATCAGCGCGTGCAGCGGCGCGTTGAACTCCGGCGCGCCGGCAGGCGCATCATGCACCTCGCCGTCGGTAATCATGACGGCACCGCCGATGCGCGACGGCGGCACGTCGCGGAAGACGCCTTCCAGCGCGTTAAACAGCCTGGTTTCGGTGCGCTCGTCGGCGGCTTCGGACTTGCCGGCCTCGACGACACGGACATCGAACTGCTTGAAGCGGGCAAGACGCTGCTGCAGGCCGGCCAGCGCCTCGTCGGTCTGCTTGGTGCGGTCGCCGATGTCCTGGCTCTGGCTGCGGTCGACGACGAGGGCGACGACGCTCTTCAGCGCCTCGCGCTCCTCGGCGAGGAAAACGGGATTGAGCAATGAAGCGGCGAGTGCGAGCAGCGCGATGAAGCGCAATGCCGAGCCGCGCTGGCGGAACCACAGGCCGACCAGCGCCAGCAAAAGCAGCGGCACGAAGAGCAGGCCGAAGAGAGGCCAGGAGAGAAGCGGTTCGAATGAGATGGACCAGTTCATGATCTACTGCCCCAGCCGTTCGAGCAGCACCGGCACATGCACCTGATCGGATTTGTAGTTGCCGGTCAGCATGTACATCATGATGTTGACGCCGGCGCGCAGCGCGTAGATGCGCTGCATCGGGTCCGGCGGCACGGTCGGCAGCATCGGATCGCCGTTCTCGTCGATGGCCCAGGCGCCGGCGAAATCATTGGCGGTGATCATGATCGGCGAGACGCCGTCGCCGGTGCGCACGGGGCGGTTCTCGGTGTTGCTGGCGTCGAGCGAGGCCTCGACCCAGAGCGGGCTGCCGTTGAAGCGGCCGGGGAACTCCGGAAGGATGAAGAAAGATTTGGTCAGCACGTGGTCCGAAGGCACCGGCTCCAGCGGCGGCACGTTGAGATTGCCGAGGATGTCGCGCAGCCGCTCGGTCGCCGGACTTGCCGAGCCGGCGCCGATGCCGTTCGAAAACTGGTCGCGCGTATCGAACAGAACCGTGCCGCCCTGCTGCATATAGGCATCGATGCGGGCGATCGCCGCCTGGCTGGGCATAGGCGCCGTCGCATCGATCGGCCAATAGATCAGCGGGAAGAAGGACAGCTCGTCCTTGGCGATGTCGACGCCGGCCGGCGGGCCGGGCTCGAGCGCGGTCTTCTCGATCAGGAAACGGGTGAGGCCCTCGAGGCCGGCGCGGCTGATCGAATCGACGCCCGGCTCGCCGGTGATGACATAGGCGATGCGGGTTTTCGAGATATCCTCGATCGCCTGGGTGTCGCCGGGCTTGGAATCGTCGGCGCGGGCAAGATCGGCATGGCCGAAGAGGCCGCCCAGCACGACCAGAACGGCCGCGGCGGTCGCCGCCGTGCCTGCGCGGCGCGGCCGGCGCGCCAGCAGTCCGCCCATCCAGAACACGGCCAAAGTGTCGAGCACCATCAACAGCAGCGCGATGGCGACCAGCGGCCCTTTGAGATTCTCCGATTCATCGAAGGCATAGGGGATAGCTGTCACCGGCAGCGAAACCTGCGGGCGTGCCAGCGGCGTGAATGTGCTCGACGCATCGAGCAGATTGTGCGCGAAGACGCCGGTCTCGGAGCCGTAAAGGCCGGGCGGATTCTCCAGCGTCACCGGCAGCGGACCGGCGCCGGGCACCAGCGGTCGGGCATCCGGCGAGGGCGGCGTCAGCATGCCGTCGGCGCTGATCATGCGGTAGGGCGCGAGCGACGCGGCGGCGGCTTCGGCATTGGCGATCGCGGCGCCCTGGTTGCGCGACAATTGCACGACACGCCGCAGCATTTCGACGAAGCTGCCGGAGATCGGCAGGTTCGACCAGGTCGCCTCAGGCGTGACATGGAAGAGCACCAGCGTGCCCTTGTCCTTCTTCATGCCCGTCACCAGCGGCGTGCCGTCGGCGAGCGTGGCCCAGGTGCGCTCGACGATGTCGGGCGTCGGCTCGGCCAGAACCTGCCGGCTCACCGTCACCTCGGAGGGCGGCGAGAGGTCGGCGAAGGGGCCGCTCTTCGGGAATTCGGTCACCGCCTGCGGCGTCGTCCACGACAGCGCGCCGCCCAGCGCGCGCTCGCCGCTGCGCAACCTGACCGGCAAAAGGTCGTCGTCATTGCCGGACGCGGCAAGGCGGGGACCGGCGAAACGGACCAGCGTGCCGCCCTTGTCGACCCAGTCGACCAGCCGCTGCTTGACCTGCGCCGGGATGGTGCCGACATCGGCCATGATGATCATCGCCGGCTTCTGGTCGAGAAGCTGCGGAATGGCGTCGGCGAGATCGGCGCTCGACGGCTCGACCAGGTCGGCAAAGGGCTGCAGGGCGCGGCGGATGTAATAGAGCGGCGACAGAAGCGGCTGCGCCTGGTCGGCTTCGGCCTGCGACAGAAGGCCGACGCGGCGGCGTTTGGAGCTCTCGTCCAGCACGCGCACGGCGCCGGCCTGGTGCTCGCCGTCGAGCGCGATCGAAGCGAAGTCGTTGCGCAGCTCGAAGGGAACCGCCATCGTCCCCGTGGCGGTGGCTTCGCCCGGCGCGAAGGTCAGCGTCGCATCGGCGATGCGGCGGCCCTTGTCATCGAAGGCGCCAGCGGTGACCTGCGCCGGCGCCGGATTGCCCGGCGCGCGAATGGCGCTCAAAGCGAAACCATCGACCTGGTTGTCGGCGCCAATCAGGCCGGTCACGGAAGGCCGGTCGGACGTGGCCCAGACCAGCCGTGTCGCATTCTTTTCGAGCAGCGTCTTGAAAGCGGCCTCGTCGCCTTTGGCGGCAAGCCCATCGGCGAGCACCGCGACGCTGGCACCCGGCAGGCGCTCCAACGCGGCGGCGACGCGGGCGTAGACGGCGGGCCTGTCGGTAGGAATCGGCCGCGGCTTGGCGGCGCGCAGGTGATCGAGCGCGCCCGAAGCGTCGAAAGGGCCGATCTCGGCATTGGGCTTCTCGGCGGTGAAGGCGATGACGATCGGCACGCCGTTCGAGCCGGCGTCGGCGATCAGCCGCTCGGCGGTGGCGACGCGCTTGTTCCAGTCGGCGGCGCTCGCCCAGCCATTGTCGACGACAAGCGCCAGGGCGGCGCCCTCCGCCGGCAGTTTTTCGCGCGGGTTGAAGACCGGCTCGGCCAGCGCCATCACGATGAGCGCCGCCATCAGCAACCGAAGCAGCGTCAGCCACCACGGGCTTTGCTGCGGGGTTTCTTCGCGCCTCAGGACCCGGGCGAGGATTCTCAGCGGCGGAAAAACTTCCGTTTGCGGCCTGGGCGGGGTGAGCCGCAGCAGCCACCAGATCACCGGCAGGGCCAGAAGGCCCCACAGCACCATGGGCGCCCCGAACGAAAGCGGCAGCCAGCTCATGCGACCGCCCTTCCGAAATTGGTGCCGTCGGCGGTCATCGCCAGGTGGACGCGCACCAGCGCCTCGGAGGCGAGGCGGTCGGTGTGGTTGACGGTGTAGCTCCAGCCGAGACGCTTGCACCAGGCAGCCAGTTCGTCGCGGCGGGCCCGGTAAAGCAGGCGATATTCCTCGGCCAGCATCTCGGCGCGGCCGGCGGTCAGCTTGTCGCCGGTCTCGGGATCGGTGAACTCGGTGCGGCCGGCATAGGGGAAGGTTTCCTCGGCCGGATCGGCCACCTCGATCAGATGCGCGCGCACGCCGTGGCGGGCGAGCACGTCGAGCCAGGCCATGGTTTCCTCAACCGGATCGAGGAAATCGCTGACCAGCACGATGTCGCAGAAACGGCGGATGGCCGACAGATCGGGCTTGGCCGGAAGCGCGGCGGCGTGGCTGAGCTGGGCGGCGATCCGCTCGGCGCCGTTGCGGGCGGTGAACGGATCCGTCAGGCCCGGCCAGGCGATGCGCTCGCCGCTGCGCGACAAGAGCTCGGCCAAGGCGAGCTCTAGCACCAGCGCGCGCGATTGCTTGGAAACGCTTGCCGCGGCGGATTTGTAGAGCATGGAAGGCGAGGGGTCGGCCCAGAGCCAGACGGTGTGCGCGGCTTCCCATTCGCGGTCGCGCACATAAGTATGGTCGTCTCTCGCGGAGCGGCGCCAGTCGATGCGCGAGGAATCGCCTTCCACATAGGGCCGGAACTGCCAGAAGTTCTCGCCGATGCCGCGCTTGCGGCGGCCATGCCAGCCGGCGATCACCGTGTTGACGATACGGCGCGCCTCGACCAGCAGGTCCGGCACCAATGAAGCCCGCAACCGGCCACGGGCGAGCGCGTCGCGCGTCGCAACCGGTGCCTGGACCTCGCCTATTCGACCCATCAGATGCCTTTTGCCAGCTTCGCCACCACGTCGCGCACGGAAGTGCCTTCGGCGCGGGCGGCGAAAGTCAGCGCCATGCGATGCTGCAGCACCGGTTCGGCCAAGGCGCGAACGTCGTCGACCGAGGGCGCCAACCTGCCATCATATAGGGCGCGGGCGCGGGCGCACAGGGTGAGCGCCTGGCTGGCGCGGGGACCTGGCCCCCAGGCGACGTGCTTGTCCGTCTCGGCATTGCCCTGGCCTGGCCGGGCCGAACGCACCAGCTTGAGGATCGCCTCGACGACGCTTTCCGGCACCGGCATGCGCCGGATCAGCGTCTGGATTTCCCTCAGCCGTGCCGGCTGCAGCACATTGTCGGCCTTGGCTTCGTCGACGCCGGTGGTTTCGAGCAGGATACGGCGTTCCGCCTCGATCTCGGGATAGAGGATGTCGACCTGCATCAGGAAACGGTCGAGCTGAGCTTCGGGGAGCGGATAGGTGCCTTCCTGTTCCAGCGGGTTCTGCGTCGCCAGCACGTGGAAGGGCGCCGGCAGGTCGTGGCGGGCGCCGGCGATGGTGACGTGATATTCCTGCATCGCCTGCAGCAGCGCCGATTGCGTGCGCGGCGAGGCGCGGTTGATCTCGTCCGCCATCAGCAATTGCGTGAAGATCGGCCCGGAAATGAAGCGGAAGGACCGCTTGCCGAACTCGTCCTGCTCCATCACCTCGGAACCGAGGATGTCCGACGGCATCAGGTCGGGCGTGAACTGGACCCGGCGCGAATCGAGGCCGAGCACGATGCCTAGTGTCTCGACCAGCTTGGTCTTGGCGAGGCCCGGCACGCCGACCAGCAGCGCATGACCGCCGGCCAGCAGAGCCACCAGCGTGCGCTCGACGACCGCCTCCTGGCCGAAGATCACCCTGCCGACCGCGTCGCGGATCCTGGAGATATCGGCCAGCGCCTTTTCGGCTTCCTCGATCATCGCTTTTTCGCTGATCGGGCTTTCCTTGATCATCACGCTCATGCCGTTCGATCCTTGTGGTTGGAAATGCCGGCCTGCACTCTCGATGCCGCAGAATGCCGCGATTCGGCCTCACCTGGCGCCTGTAATTGAACTTAAATCACAGACTCGGGCGGACAAGGCTGACAATCGGGACAACAGTGACTATTTCGTGACCATGGCCGAACGCAGCGAACATCGTGAACAAACGCCTGACGAACAGAGCGCTGGCGAGCACAGCTTGAGCAAACAGAGCCTGATCGGCGCCACAGAGGCGCGCGGCCTTGAGGCGCTGATCTCCCGCGCGGCCCGGGCCGGCAAGGGGCCGGCGCCGGTCGAGCGCTGGAATCCGGAGTTCTGCGGCGACCTCGACATGGAGATCAAGGCCGACGGGACCTGGTTCTATCTCGGCACGCCGATCGGCCGCATGCCGCTGGTGCAGCTCTTTTCCAGCGTGTTGCGCAAGGATGCCGACGGCAAGACCTATCTGGTGACGCCGGTCGAGCGGGTTGGGATCCGCGTCGTCGACGCGCCCTTCATCGCCGTCGAAATGAACGTGTCCGGGAGCGGGAACGACCAGGTTGTCACCTTCCGCACGAATGTCGGCGATGTCGTCGCGGCCGGCCCCGGCCATGCGCTGCGCTTCGTCGACGAGGACGAAACCGGCGGACTGAAACCCTATGTGCTGGTGCGCGGACGACTGGAAGCGCTGGTGGCGCGTCCGGTGATGTATGAGTTGGTCGAGCATGGCGAGGAGATCGACATCGGCGGCAAGGCGATGTTCGCCATTCGCTCGGGCGGAGAGGTCTATCCGATCATGCCGGCCGAGAAACTGAAGCGGCTGAGCGCGTGATGGACCAGGTGACGCCGGCGGCGTTTTCGGTCGCGGATTTTCGGGCGCGCGTCGCGGCGCAAGCGGCGATCGTTCCCGGCGACGAATTCGGCGATCATCGCTTCAATCCCGGCCATCCCAGGCTCAAACATATCAAGCCGCTGCGAGACGCGGCGGTGCTGATTCCCGTGGTCGACCGCGCCGAGGGCGCCATGGTGCTGCTCACCAAGCGCGCCGAGAAACTGCGCAGCCATTCCGGCCAGGTGGCCTTTCCAGGCGGCACCATCGATGCGACCGATGCAAGCCCCGAGGCAACCGCTTTGCGCGAGACCTTCGAGGAGATCGGCCTCGAACGGGATTTCGTCGAGATCATCGGCCGCATGCCCGACTACGTCGCCGGCAGCGGCTACCGCATCGTGCCGGTGCTTGCCATCGTGCGCCAGGGTTTTTCGCTGACGCTCAATGCCGATGAGGTCGACGCGGCTTTCGAGGTGCCCCTGAGTTTCCTGATGGATCCGGCCAACCACGCGCGCGACAGCCGCATGTGGAACGAGCTCGAATGGTTCTTCTACGAGATGCCCTATGGCGGCCAGCGTATCTGGGGCGTCACCGCCGGCATCATCCGCACGCTCTATGAAAGGCTTTATGGTTGACCGCTGAGGCGTCACTCTCGGGCAGGGCCGATTGGCTGGCCGACAAGCATCTGCAGAAGCTTTTTGCCGCGCTGAAGCAGGGCGGCGAGGAAGCGCGCGTCGCCGGCGGCGCGGTGCGCAATGCGCTGATCGGCCAGCCGGTCGCCGACATCGACA
Organism: Mesorhizobium sp. CA15; assembly: GCF_020165215.1. Classification (NCBI taxonomy): domain Bacteria; kingdom Pseudomonadati; phylum Pseudomonadota; class Alphaproteobacteria; order Hyphomicrobiales; family Phyllobacteriaceae; genus Mesorhizobium; species Mesorhizobium sp. CA15. The sequence continues at coordinate 641,101 of NZ_JAIUHQ010000002.1, read as the reverse complement.
TCGCCGCGACCACCGTGCCCGAGGAAACGGTCCGGCGCGCGGAGGCGGCCGGTTTCAAGACGGTGCCGACAGGCATCGAGCATGGCACGATCACGGTGATCGCCGGCGGCAAGCCTTATGAGGTGACGACGCTCAGGGCCGATGTCGAGACCGACGGCCGGCGGGCAAAGGTGATCTTCGGGCGCGATTGGAAAGCGGACGCCGAGCGGCGCGACTTCACCATCAACGCGCTCTACGCCGAAGCGGACGGCACGGTCGTCGATCTCGTCGGCGGCGTCGCCGATATAGAGGGGAGGCGGCTGCGTTTCATCGGCGACGCGGAGGCGCGCATCCGCGAGGATTATCTGCGCATCCTGCGCTTTTTCCGTTTCTTTGCCTGGTATGGCGACGGACGGCCGGACGCGGAAGGGCTGAAGGCCTGTGCCAGGCTGAAGGACGGACTTGCCCGGCTTTCGGCCGAACGCGTCTGGTCCGAGCTGAAGAAGCTGCTGTCGGCTCCAGATCCCTCGCGCGCGCTCTTATGGATGCGCCAGGCAGGCGTGCTCACCGCCGTGCTGCCGGAAAGCGAGAAGTGGGGCATCGACGCCATCCATGGCCTGGTCAAAACTGGAAAAGATCTCGGCTGGGCCGCCGATCCTGTGCTGAGGCTGGAGGCGATCGTCCCGCCCGATGCCGTGCGCATGAAGACGCTTGGCGAGCGGCTGCGATTGTCGAACGACGAGGCCGGCCGCCTGCGGCATTGGGCACTGACCATCGCGCCGGATGCCAAGGCGACGGAGACCGAGCTGGCCAAGAAACTCTATTACGGCGATCGCAACGGCTATATCGACCGCATTCGGCTGGCGCTTGCCGCCGCGCGGACGCGCGCAGTCGAGGACAATCAGGCGATGATGGAAGCCGGCGGCTTTTCACGCCTGCTCAATTTCACGCTGAAATGGGAAAAGCCGGTGTTTCCGATAAAAGGCGCCGACCTGGCCGCGCTTGGCGCGTCGCCAGGACCGAAGCTCGGCGCCACGCTGAAGAATCTCGAGAAGGAATGGGTCGAGTCCGGCTTCACCCTGGAACGCGGCGCGCTGGTGGAACGCGCCGCGCAGGCGCTGGAGAGCTAGACGGGCCGGAACGGCCGGTGCCTGTCAATGTATGGCCACAGGAGCGAGAGCGCGCGAGAGACTTGCTTCGCCCTTGCCGTAGACGGACGGGTCGTAATTGGCCAGCGTGTCGGTGCGGGCCGTATTGAGCAGGTCGTTGGTGATCTGGACGGGCGTCGCCTTGGTGAACTTGCTGCCGATGATCGCAGCATAGCCGGAGATGATCGGCGCGGCAAAAGACGTTCCGTAGAGCCCGGTCTTGTCACCCTCGACGCCGACCACCAGGAAGTGGCTCTGCACAGCCTGGTCGGAGCCGGCATAATTGGAATACCAGGCGAGCTGGGCCTTGTTGGCTGTGGTTCCGTTCGTCGACAGCGCGCCGACGAAGATCGCGGTCGGTTTGCCGATCAAAGCAAGGTCGAGATAGTCCTGCTGGCCACCAGTGACCCCGCCAACAGCGACCGCGTCGTTGCCGGCCGCCTTCGAGACGATGGCCGAACCTTTGGTGGCGTAGGAGATGATCGAGGACTCCTCTGGAGCCCACCAGATCTGGTTCGCGCTGTAGCCCGCGGTTGTGTACATTCCGTAGCTCAGGTTCAGCACATTAAGGCCGCGTGCCAGCGAAACGGCCGTGCCGGTCGAGAAATCCTTGGAGCGGATGGTCGCGGCGGGAGCAATCATGCTTGCTTCGTCGCGCGTCCATTCGCCGTGTCGCTGGGTCTGCACGCCGATCCCGAAATTGCCGGAAAAGCGCGAGGTGCTGCTGAAGTCGTCGACCATCGTGATGGTGACGCCCTTGCCCTTGTAGCCGGCGGCCCATGCCGCGCCGACGTCGGGGCTCATCCAGTTCTGTATCGTTTGCGTCGTGCGCGCGACCGGTATCTTTGCGCTCACGCAGATGGAGCCGCCGCCATGGCAGAGCGCCGCCGTCTCGTCCGCGCCGAGGCCCTCCTGCGCCGAGGCAATGGGCGCCGAAAGGATGGCAAGGGCGGCAACGAGGCCGAATTTCAGGTGACCAGCAGACATGTTCCAACTCCAGCCAAACAAGAACGAGGACGGGCGATCGCGCGTTTCGGGACGAGATGGACTTTTCATTCGCGGCTCCCGGCGATCAGAAAGTGAGACGATAATTCAGCCACAGATGCATGCTCTCGGGCTTGGCGCTAACCAGGTATTTCAGGGTTTCCTGCGGCGCCATCTCACCGGCTGCGAGCCGGCAATTGACACTGTAGGAGCCCAGATCCCCGTAGTCGGCCAGGCAAGGTTTCTCGGTGAGGTTTCCGCCGATGATCGACGTTACGGACAGCGATAGGGTGCTGTTCGGATTCGGATGCGTCTGGGTGAGGAAACCGAGCTTCAGGCTGGGCCCGATGCTGTATTTGTCGCCTTGTTCGCCGGTCCCGAACCCCCAAAGGATGCCGGTGTTTTCGGTAATCTGGGTGAGCAGGTCGACATGCATGTCTACCCAGTTCGTGTGGTACCATTGGTTGAACGAGACCCAGCTTCCATTCTGCAGCTCATAGCCGCCACCGCCGAGGCCTCGGGCACGGTCGCTCAGCGGCGACCCCTGATGCATGCCGATCAGCGAGGTGGTCATCATTTCCTGGGCGGTCGCGGGAGACGCGCCGAGACATGCGCACAGCAGCAGCGCCGCCTCGCACGATGTGCCCCTCTTGCCGGATCGTTCGCGCATGCGCGAAACACCTCACCCCACCGATCCGGTCAGCGCCTTGGGTGGCGGCGAGTTTCTCGGCCAGCCCTGCAGCCGGATCATTTGCCCGACGGTGGCACGAATTCCGTTACCGCAAACTTAAATGAGACGACTCGAATATAAGTATCTGTTTGAAATGCCGGGCCGGTCCGGATTTCCGGATCGAGTCAGGCAAATTGGTTCGCAACTCGCGACGGAACATGCTCACGCCCTGAGCCGTCCTGATTTCGCTGCCGGTCGATCTGTTCGAAGGTGAGGAGTCCCTCAGGCCGCGTCGCGAACCTTCTGGATGCGGGAGCGTATCGCCTCGATCATCGTCTCGCGGATGACGGTCTCGCCATGCGTCTCGCGCATGTGCTCAACGGCACGGCGCATCACCTCGGCTTCTTCTTCGGCGCGCGTATGCCAGTCACAGCCGGGGACAAGCGACCCGCATTGGAATTCCTTCATGGGACTTTCCTTTCCTCGTTCTGCTGGAAAACCATAACACATGCGGCTGGTTTCGGTTGCATCGAAGCCCGCGGCCAACTGCTTTTCTCTCCAAAAAAGGAAGGCGGAGCAGTGCTGCCCCGCCTTCCTTGCCGCCTGAGAACTCGATCTGCCTTTGACGGGCAGGCCTTCACTTCATGATCTTGACGGCCTCGGCAATCTTGTTCTTGCCGCTCATGTCCCAGGAGACGCGAACCTTCTCGCCGGCCTGGATGCCGGGATCCTTGAAGGCCTTGGACAGCTTGAAAGTGGATCCGTCGTCCAGAACAAGGCTCATGGCCGTTCCGTCAAAGCTCTTGACGGTGCCGGTGGTGTGCTTGACCGCTGCGAACGCGGCGCCGCCGGAGGCGAGAAGGGCGGCGGTAGCTGCGGTCACGATAAGCTTGCGCATGGCGTGCTCTCCTGGAATGCGGGTGCCCGATTCGGCGAGGCACCTCTCGTGATCAGGGTCGTCAAGTCGCGCCGGCTCACGGCCGGAGGGAGACGAGATGATCTCCGCTTCGACCGCCGGCGCTTCCCGACCCGGCGATCTTAAATAGCTCAATTTTTTCAAAAGGATATTAGACGAAAAAGATATCGTCCCTGCCACATTGCCGGCCAAGATTCGGCGAATTGGACAGCAATGCGGCCATCGCCGCGCTCACCGGATCGTTACGGCCATTTTACCTCGGGCGGCAGGCTGGACAGGATCGAGGCGACATTGCCGCCGGTTTTCAGGCCGAAGATGGTGCCGCGATCGTGAAGCAAGTTGAATTCGACGTAGCGGCCGCGCCGGATGAGCTGTTCGTCGCGCTCGCCGTCGGTCCAGTTCTGGTTGAAGTTGCCTCGAACCAGATGGGCATAGACGACGAGGAAGGAGCGGCCGACGTCCTGGACGAAATTGAGATCGGCCTCCCAGCCGCCCCTGTCCTCGTCAGAATGCAGCCAGTCGAAGAAGATGCCGCCGATGCCGCGCGGCTCGTTGCGGTGCGGCAGGAAGAAATACTCGTCGCACCAGGATTTGAATTTGGGATAGTCGGCGACGGCGGCGTTCTTCTCGCAGGCGAACTGCATGGCGCGATGGAAGGCGATCGTGTCGGGATCGTCCTGGGTGCGGCGGCGGTCGAGCACCGGCGTCAGATCGGCGCCGCCACCGAACCACTGGCGCGTGGTGACGACCATGCGGGTATTCATGTGCACGGCCGGCACGTTGGGGTTCCAGGGGTGGGCAATCAACGAGATGCCGCTCGCCCAGAAGCGCGGGTCTTCCTCGGCGCCGGGAATCTGCTTCCTGAACTCGGGCGAGAATTCGCCGTGGACGGTCGAGGTGTGGACGCCGACCTTCTCGAAGACGCGGCCGCGCATCATCGACATGGTGCCGCCGCCGCCGCGGCCCTCGTCGCGCTCCCAGGGGGTCTTCTCGAAATGGCCGGGCGACCATGACGCTTGCGGGCCGGTGAGTTCCTGCTCGATCTGCTCGAAAGTGGCGCAGATGCGCTCGCGCAAGGCCTCGAACCACAGACGTGCCTTCATCTTCTTCTGCTCGATGTCGGCGGGCAGGCCCACGGGAAGGTCAGGTCTTTCCAATTCGGTCTCCGGTTACAGGCACACTTGCCTGACAAATGACTCGTCTTTTCAGGGCGCGATCCCTAATCTCTTGAGAGGAAGGGTCAAGTCCTGTCTGACCAAGGTGCAAAGGAGTTCCTTCGTGCGCACCCCGGCAAGACCGCCGCTGGATGGCTTACGCAAGAGGCTGGAGCGCTCACGGGCTGAGCGCGAAAACCAGCCGCGCGACGGTTTCTTGCGCGAAACCTTCGTGCTGCCGCGCCCGGATGCGCGCCTCAAGGCCAAGGAGTGGTTCGAGCGTTTTCCGAAACAGGCCTACTGGACCGAGATCGAAAGCTGGTTCGAGCGCCCGGGCGACGTGATCGAATTCACCATGCGGCGGCTGCCGGCGGCCGATTAAGGTGCATTGATATTCAGGTGAGGCCAGCCTGCAAATGGCGGCTCCTGCGCTTCCGGTGCTCACGTACTTTAAGTACGCTCCGCTCCGGTTCTCGGAAGCCACTTTCGACTCGGCCTGACCTGAATCTCAATGCACCTTGGCGGCAGACTGTCAGCGCACCGCCAGCCGTCTCGCCCCCGTCCCCTCCTTGGCCAGCCGATCTTCCTTGTTCCTCAGCGGGCATTTGTCGATCGACATGCAGCCGCAGCCGATGCAATCGGTCAGGCCGTCGCGCAATTTCTTGAGCTGGGCGATCTTCTGGTCGAGCTCGTCGCGCCAGGCTGTCGAAAGCAGGTTCCAGTCCTCGCGGTTCGGTGTGCGCTCTTCCGGCAGCGACTGGAACGCCCGGGCGATGTCGGCAAGCGAGATGCCGACCTCCTGGGCGACGCGGATGATCGCCACGCGCCGAAGCACGTCGCGGCTGTAGCGCCGCTGGTTGCCCGAGGTGCGGTGGCTGCGGATCAGGCCGCGCGCCTCGTAGAAATGCAGCGCCGATACCGCAACGCCGCTGCGAACGGCCACCTGGCCGACCGTCAATTCCCTTACCGGAGCCATCTCGAACTTTTCCGCTTGACCTCAAGTTAAGTTGAGCTTGTAGCCAACAAATGTCGATAGGGCAATTGCAGGAGAAGGCGATGTGCGCCTGGGTGAGAATGACGCCGCGAGTGGAGCCTGCGCGCGGCAATGAAGAGGGGTTCGGGGTTCTAGCCGAGCTGGCGCAGCGCTTCGCCCGCGACCATGGCGACGGACAGCGCGACATTGATGCTGCGCGCTCCGGGCCGCATCGGGATGGTCAGTCGCGCATCCGCCGCCTGGTGGACCTGGTCCGGCACGCCGGCGGATTCGCGGCCGAACAAAAGGATGTCGCCGGCAGCGAAAGCAAAGTCGGTGTACGCGGTCGTGGCTTTGGTGGTGAGCAGCACGAGGCGGCGCGCGCCGGTCTTTCGCCACTCCTCGAAGGCGTGCCAGTCGGCATGGCGGGAAAGCGCCGCCATTTCGAGGTAGTCCATGCCGGCCCGTTTCAGCGCCCGGTCGGAGAGCGGGAAACCAGCCGGCTCGATGATGTCGACGCCGATACCGAGGCAGGCGGCGAAGCGCAGGATCGTCCCGGTGTTGCCGGCGATATCCGGCTGGTAGAGCGCGATGCGGAGACGATCGTTCATTTCCGTATCCTGCTAATAAGTGGCAGATCGGCCACAGGCGCCTGCGGCTTTCGGCGATTCCTGGACTGGCGGGTGGCCATTTTCTGCGAAGTCGAGTATATGCTCACCATCGTCAACCCGAACCGAAGGAGGGGGACCACATGATGACCATGCACTTCCAGCTCCTCTCCGGGGCACCCCTATGCCCACCGGCGGTTTCGGTACGACGATTCTTCTGACACTTTAAGTCCTCATCGCACCGATTCCCGCCGAACCCAGTTTTCGGCCTTCGAAGGAATCTTGCGATGTTTTTCAAACTGCCAAAGGGGCGCCGTGCCCCAGCTGAGCGTGTCCGGACCGACGCTAGTCGTATCCCGGCCGACTCGATCCGCGCCTTCGGCCGAATGCCGATGCTCGAGGACGCATCACCCTTTTTAACGCATTTGCATATGGAGGACGGGCCGATGTTCGATCCCTACAAAATACCTGGTTCAAGAAGCCTGCACGAGCGCAAGGCGGCTACCTGGGCGCTGCTGATCGGCGAGACCTATTCGTCGGCCGTGCATGCCGAGGAACGGCGCAGGCCGCATCGCGGCATGCTGCCGGACGTCGATTTCTCGCGCGCGGTGCCCGACCACAGCCGGCCCACGCTTGTGCGCCGGATCATCCGCCTGATCCGGCCGGGCGACAGGAGCCGGGCAGGCTCCAGCCTTTCGTCGGGAAGTTCGGTGCCGTCAGGGACGTCAAACGAGCCTGTCGGCGAAATGCCGGCGAAACCCTATATTGCGCGTAGCAAGGCCGGCGATGCGGATGATTCCGTATCGCCGGCCCGCAATGCCGCGCGGCTGCAACGCCTAGCCCATCAATCCCGCGCCGCGTGAGCGCATAGATAAGTCGAGTGCCCGGAATGTTCCGCTGGTTTGAAAACAGGCTCGATCCGTTTCCCGCCGCGGAGCCGGCCGAGCCGCCGAAGACGCTGATCGCCTTCTGCGTTCATTATACGCGCGGCGTCTGGCCCTACATCGCCGTAGATGCGGTGCTGGTGGCGGCGATCGCCATCACAGAAGTGTGGATGTTCGGTTTCATGGGCCGCATCGTCGACTGGCTGTCGGCGCAGAACCGGCAAACGTTCCTGCAGACCGAGAGCTGGAAGCTCGCCGGCATGGCTTTCATCGTGCTGTTTGCGCTGCCCGGTACGGTGTGGCTGCGTTCGTTGCTCAACCAGCAGACACTGATGGGCAATTATCCCATGCGCATCCGCTGGCAGGTGCATCGCTATTTGCTGAAACAGTCGATGGCTTTCTACCAGGACGAGTTCGCCGGCCGGATCGCCACCAAACTGATGCAGACCGCACTCGCCGTGCGCGACTTCGTCATGAAGCTGATAGATGTCCTCAACTACGTGATCGTCTACTTCCTCGGCATGCTGTTCATCGTCGGTTCGGCGGATTTGCGGCTGGCCGCACCCTTGGGTGTGTGGCTGATCGGTTATGTCACCTTGCTGTGGCATTTTATTCCGCGGCTGGGCAAAGTCGGCGAGGAGCAAGCCGCCGCACGCTCGACCATGACCGGCCGCGTCGTCGACAGCTACGCCAACATCCAGACGGTGAAGCTGTTTTCGCACGCGCGCCGCGAGGCGACCTTTGCCAGGGAAGGCATGGCAGGCTTCCTCGACACCGTCTACCGTTCTATGCGGCTGGTGACGGTGCTTTATGGCCTGCTCTACATCTTGAACTCGCTGCTGCTGGTCTCTGTCACGGCGATCTCGCTGTGGCTGTGGCTCGGCCAGGCGGTGACGATCGGCGCAGTAGCCGTGGTCATCGGCCTTGTGCTGCGCATGTGGGGCATGTCGCAATGGATCATGTGGGAGATGTCCGTGCTGTTCGAGAATATCGGCACGGTGCAGGACGGCATCCAGTCGATCTCGCTGCCGCGGCTGGTCGAAGACAGGCCGGGCGCCAAGGACATCGCCGTCGCCCGGGGCGAGATCCGCTTCGAGGACATCCGCTTCCATTACGGCAAGCAGAAGGGCGTTATCGAGAACCTGTCGCTCACCGTGAAGCCCGGCGAGAAGGTCGGCATTGTCGGACGTTCCGGCGCCGGCAAGTCGACGCTGGTCAATCTGTTGCTGCGCTTCTACGACCTGGAAAGCGGCAGGATTCTCGTCGACGGCCAAGAGATCGCTGCGGTGACGCAGGATTCTTTGCGCGCGCAGATCGGCATGGTCACGCAGGACACTTCGCTGCTGCACCGCTCCGTGAAGGAGAATATCCTCTACGGCCGGCCGGACGCGACCGACGAAATGCTCATCGAGGCGGCGCGCCGGGCGGAGGCGCTCGATTTCATCGGCGGGCTCTCGGACCATAACGGCCGCAAGGGTTTCGACGCCCATGTCGGCGACCGCGGCGTCAAACTGTCCGGCGGCCAGCGGCAGCGCATCGCGATTGCCCGCGTCATGCTGAAGGACGCGCCGATCCTCATCCTCGACGAGGCGACGTCGGCGCTCGATTCGGAAGCCGAGGCGGCCATCCAGGAGAACCTCTACAAGCTGATGCAGGGCAAGACCGTCATCGCCATCGCGCACCGCCTGTCGACGATCGCGGCGATGGACCGGCTCGTCGTCATGGACAAGGGGCACATCATCGAGGAAGGCTCGCATGAGGAGCTCGTCGCCAGGGGCGGGCTCTACGCCCAGCTCTGGCAACGCCAGTCGGGCGGCTTCCTGCTCGATGACGCGCCGGCTGAGCCCGATGCCAGGTCGCTTCGATCCGAGATGGCTGCGGAGTAAAGCGATCGCGATTGCAGCAACTCCGTCCGGAATTGCGCAAAACAAAGACTTGGAGCGGCCCGGCGGTTCTGTGAGCCGTCGAGCCGCTCCGGCATCAAGGTTACGGCGATTGCGGGGAATCGATCCCGGGCGTAACCACGACCTCGCCAGAGGCCTGCTGGCGACCAGATCGGTTACCGGCGGATTTCCGGCGCGATGAGAGAAAAATGTTCGACCGCATCTTCACCTGGTTCGAAAGCCGTTATTCGCCGGTGGCGCTGGCCGACGACAGGCAGCCGCCAATGGGGCTTTGGCGGTTCTACTGGTATTTCATAAGACAGTTTCGCGCCGCCTATCGGCTGCGCATGATCATCGTTGCCCTCGCGGCGGTAGTGGACGCGATGCTGCCGATTTTCGTCGGCCTGATCGTCGGCCTGCTCTCCAGCACCAAGCCAGGCGATTTCTTCGCTGCGCACATGCCGTTGCTCGTCATGATGGCGATCGTCGTGCTGCTGCGTCCGCTGTCGATGGTTGTCGATGGTCTCATCCGCAACCACGCCATCGCGCCGAACCTTATCGACCTCATCCGCTGGCAGAGCCATTGGCACGTCGTGCGCCAGGACTGGTCTTTCTTCCAAAACGACTTCGCCGGCCGCATCGGAACCAAGGTCATGCAGAGCGGCGATTCGGTGGAGATGAGCGTCAACCTCACCGTCGATGCGGTCTGGTACGCGCTTGTCTTCGTCGCGGTCGCCATTGTCGTGCTGGCGCGGCTCGATACGCTGCTGCTGGCTGTGGTGGCGGTATGGCTGGTATTCTACTGCCTCATCTTCTGGTCTGCGATGCCGAAGATCACCCAGCGCTCGTCCCAACTGTCGGAGCGGTGGTCGCAGGTGAGCGGCCGCATGGTCGACAGCTACACCAACATCCTGACGCTCAAGACGTTCTCGACCGGCGAGCACGAGGACAAATATGTCTCGCAGGCGGTGGTCGAGCATGCCGACACGTTTTACCAGCTGATGCGCGTTTTCACGCTGATGTGGTCGGCCCTGTTCGTCCTCAACGCGGCGCTGCTCATCGCCATAAGCTGGCTGGCGCTGGCCGGCTGGAACGCGGGGACCATGACTACGGCAGCCGTGGCGACCGCGATACCGTTCGCGCTGCAGATCGCCAACATCTCCGGCAGGATCCTCGATGTCGGCGCCAACGTCTTCCGGCAGATCGGCGTCGCCAGCAATTCGATGACGACGATCGCGCGCCCCATCACCATGCAGGACCAGCCTGACGCACCGGCCCTCGTCGTGACCGCCGGCGGCATCGAGTTCGACCGGGTGAATTTCAACTACTGGCGCAAGGACGGCAAAGGCGGCGTCATCGACAATCTGTCGCTGAAGATCGCGCCGGGCGAGCGGGTCGGCCTGATCGGTCGCTCCGGGGCCGGCAAGTCGACGCTGGTCAATCTCGTGCTGCGGCTGTTCGACGTCCAGGACGGCAAGGTGCTGATCGACGGACAGGACATCCGTCACGTCTCGCAAGAGAGCGTTCGCGCGGCGATCGGCTTCGTCAACCAGGACACGTCGCTCTTGCATCGATCCGTTCGCGAGAACCTCAAATATGGACGCCAGTCGGCCAGCGACGAGGCCATGTTTAGCGCCGCCAAAGCCGCTCAGGTCGACGATGTGATCGCGGCACTGACCGATCCGTATGGGCAGAGCGGCTATGAGGCGCTTGTCGGCGAACGCGGCGTGAAGCTGTCCGGCGGCCAGCGGCAACGCATCGCAATTGCCCGCGTTATGCTGAAGGACGCGCCGATCCTCATTCTCGACGAGGCCACGTCCGCGCTCGATTCGGAAGTGGAAGCCGCCATTCAGGAGAACCTCTACAAGCTCATGCAGGGCAAGACCGTCATCGCCATCGCCCACCGGCTGTCGACCATCGCGGCGATGGACAGGCTGGTGGTGATGGACAAGGGACGCATCGTCGAGGACGGCTCGCATGAGACCTTGATCGCGAAGGGTGGGCTCTATGCCCAGCTCTGGCGGCGCCAGTCGGGCGGTTTCCTGCTCGAGGAAAAGCAGGCCGCCGACGATCTGGCGGCGAAAGGTGAAGCCGCGGAATGATGAAAGGCGTCTATCGCTGGTTCGAGGGCTGGGTCTATCCGTTCCGCGAGCCCGTGAATCTTCGGCCACCCGCCAGCGTCGGCGGCTTCCTGTGGCACTATGTCGGGCAGGCCAAGCTCGCTTTCTTCGCCATGCTCATCATCGGCGGCATCGCGCCGCTGGTCGAGGCGGGCTTGTTCTATTTCGTCGGGAGGCTGGTCGATATCCTCGACCAGCTGCCCGGCGAGCGCAGCTGGCACGCGCTGTGGGCGGCCGCCGGTCCCGAGCTCCTGTTCATGGGCGCCGTGGTTCTGTTCATCCGCACTCTGGTGGTCGGCCTGTCGGCGCTGGTCGACGAGCAGACGATCACGCCCGGATTCTACAACCTGGTGCGCTGGCAGGCGCACCGGCACGTCTCGCGCCAGTCCTATGCCTTCTTCCAGAACGATTTCGCCGGCCGCATCGCGACAAAAGTCTGGCAGGCGGGGCAGGCGACCGGCGACCTGATGGAGAGCTTCATCGAGGTGGTCTGGTTCATGATCGTCTATACGGTGACGACGCTCGCGCTGGTCGCCGGTCTCGATCTGCGGCTGGCGGTGCTGGTGGTGATCTGGATCGCTGCCTTCGGCTGGCTGGCGAAACTCTATCTGCCGGCTATCCGCAAGCATGCCGAGGCGACCGCCGAGGCCGGTTCGATGATCACCGGCCGCATCGTCGATTCCTACTCGAACGTGCAGACGTTGAAGCTGTTTTCGGCCGACGGCGACGATCGCTATATCCGCAGCGGCTTCGGCATCTATCTCGACGCGCTGCGGCCGTTCACACGCCGGCTGACCGGCGTGCGCATGGCGCTGACCATGCTCTCCGGCATCATGATCACGGCGATCGCCGCGTTGGCCATCTATCTGTGGGTCGAAGGCTCGATCACGGTCGGCGCCGTCGCCTTCACGCTGTCGCTGGTGCTCAGGCTCAACATGCTGCTTGGAAGGCTGATGATGCAGCTCAACGGCATCCTAAGGAATCTCGGCGTGCTGGAGAATTCCAAAGCGCTGATCTCGCAGCCGCTTGGCCTGACCGACGCGCCGGACGCCAAGGAACTGGTCGTCGCCGGCGGCCGCATCGACGTCAGGAACGTCACCTTCCATTATGGCAAGGGGGCCGGAGTGCTCGACGGCATCGACCTCGTCGTGCATCCGGGCGAGAAGGTCGGGCTGGTCGGCCCGTCGGGCGCCGGCAAGACGACCTTGGCCAACCTGATCCTGCGCCTCTATGACCTCGAGGGCGGCCAGATCCTGATCGACGGCCAAGACATCGCGCATGTGACGCAGAACTCGCTGCGCGGCAATATCGGCGTGGTCAGCCAGGATACCGCACTTTTCCACCGCTCGCTGCGCGACAACATCAAGCTCGGCATGCCGGACGCGACCGATGCGCAGGTGATCGCCGCGGCCAGGAAAGCCGAGGCGCATGACTTCATCCTGGGGCTGCGCGACAACCGCGAGCGCTCCGGCTACGAGGCCTATGTCGGCGAGCGTGGCGTGAAGCTCTCCGGCGGCCAGCGGCAGCGCGTCGCCATCGCGCGCGTCTTCCTCAAGGATGCGCCGATCCTGATCCTCGACGAGGCGACCTCGGCGCTCGATTCCGACATCGAGGCGGCGATCCAGGAGAACCTGACCAGACTGATGGAGAACAAGACGGTGATCGCCATCGCGCACCGGCTGTCGACCATCGCAGCGCTCGACCGGCTCGTGGTGCTGGACGGCGGCCGCATCGTCGAACAGGGCACGCATGACGAGCTGGTGGCGCTCGACGGGCTCTATGCGCGGCTCTGGAAGCGGCAGTCCGGCGGCTTCCTGTTCAACGAGGAAAGCGCGCTGGAAGAGACGCGGCCAGCGGAGTAGAACGGCATCATGTCGGTACGCATGCCTATGAATTTCGGACGGTCAGGCGCGCAGGAAAGCGCGCTCGATCTGCTCGGCCACGAAATCCTCGCCGAGAAGGCCGCAGCGCTCGGCCGCGCCGGCCGGCGTGTCGAGGAAACCCTTGCCAGATTGCGCGAGAGCGGCGAGGGCGAGCATCGCAACCGGCTGCTTAAGGAGGCGGCAGCGGCCGTCCATGCCTATTTCATCCAGCGCGAGCTTTGCGGTTTGCGCAAGCATGACGCCGTGATCCGCGAATACGACATCCCGCGCGCGGTGCTGGTCAGGCTCGGCGCCAGCTAGGCGCCGATTTCCTGGCGAAAACGCGCCAATCGCGCAGCAAGGGCTCCGGGATTCTCGTCGGCGACGAAGTGGCCGCTACCCGGGATGATGTCGCCTTCGACATTGGATAGGCCTGCTGCCTTCAAGCCGTCGAGATAGTCGGCGATGTCGCCGGATTCGGCCGAGCCTCTGAGATAAAGAACCGGCGTGGCGATCGGCGTCGCGGATGGGTGGGAATTGACCTTGGCGTCCGCGGCAAAGGCGCGGTACCAGTCGAAGCCGGCCTTGAGGCTTTCCGGCCGCGAATAGGCTTTGGCATAGATGTGTCTGGCTTCCGCAGGGATCGCCGATTTTTCCTTCGAAAGAATATCGAAGAAGAAATCGAAATAGGCGCGCTCATGGCCGCTCACCAGTATCTCCGGCAAGGCCGGGATCGCATGAAAGGCGAAATGCCAGATACGCGGATTGCGGATGACATTTTGCCACGGCGCCACGCCGGGGATGACGACGTCCATGATCACCGCGCCGGACAAATTTTCGGGCTCGTCGCGCAACAGCGCGAAGACGATCTGCCCGCCGACGTCATGACCGGCGACGATGACCTGCCGCAAGCCGCAAACGGCGATTAGCCCCTTCATCAGTCTGGCCAGATATGCCTTTTCTCCGGTCTCGGGCGCGCCGTGTGAACCTCCGATGCCCGGCAAGTCCGGCGCAACCACGCGCTGGTCGCCGGCCAGCTCGTCGACGATTGCCTCAAAAGCATGGGAGCTTTGCGGCCAACCATGCAGCAGCAGAAGGCCCGGCGCATCGGGCGGCCCTGCGTCCCGGATCGCGATAGCCAGCCCCTCGACCTCAACGGTGCGCTGTCGCATGCTTCATCTCCATCGATGCCAGATCGATGGAACTAGGCTGCAATCAGCGTTCGGACAGGCCCGGTCCGACGATCGGAAGAATCATTCCAACCATTCGGTGATGAAGTGGCCGTTCTCGTGTATGTCGGTGCTTTCGAGCGGGCCAGGCCCGAGATTGGTGAATTTGTGCGGCGTGTCGGGCGGCACGATCAGGATCTGGCCGGCCGTGGCCTTGATCTCCTGGTCGCCGATCGTGAACAGGCCGGTGCCGGAGCGGATGACGAAGATTTCCGCATAGGGGTGCTTGTGCAGGCGCGGGCCGCCGCCGACCGTCGGCTGATAGTTGAAGATCAGGCAAGAATTGGCGCCGAACTGGCCGCATTGCAGCTCGCCTTTCCAGCGGTCGGGGGCTTCGGCCCAGCTGTCGCGTTCAATGACATGCGCCATGACGCCAGAATAGACCGGGCCAGGAGCCGATGTCGAGGCGAACACCGGCTCGATTGATCCCGGATTTCCCGCTGTTTCACCCTGTCCGGCGGCCTGGCGGGGACGCGTCGGCCTGGGCCGCCGCGCATCCCCGCGACAATCTGCCCTTGTGGTCTCACCCCGCTGGACAAAAACGGGCCGCACGCATAAACCGAACTCCAAATGCCGGAGGAATTCGCTAGCCTGTTCGCCATGCGCTGTCGGGCAGGTGCGATTGAGCGGGGACAAGGCTCGGCCTCCGGTTAGGAAGAGGCGAAAGGATCAGGCACCCGTGAGCGCAACCGATATCCACGATCCCAACCGTCGCGATTTTCTCTACGTAGCCACCGGCATGGCCGCCGTTGTCGGCGCCGGAGCCGTCGCGTGGCCGTTCATCGACCAGATGCGCCCCGATGCCTCGACCCTGGCGCTGGCTTCGGTCGAGGTCGATGTTTCTTCACTGCAGCCCGGCAGCTCGCTGGTCGTCAAGTGGCGCGGCAAGCCGGTGGTGGTGCGCAACCGCACCGAAAAGGAAATGAAGGACGGCGCGGCCGTCAATCTCGCCGATCTCAAGGATCCCATCGCACGCAACGCCAACCTGCCGTCCGACGCGCCGGCGACCGACGCCAACCGCACCACGCCCGGCAAGGAAGCCTGGATGGTGATGGTGCAGGTCTGCACGCATCTCGGCTGCATCCCGCTCGGCCAGGAAGGCGATTTCGGCGGCTGGTTCTGCCCGTGCCACGGTTCGCAATACGACACCGCCGGCCGCATCCGCAAAGGCCCGGCCCCGGAGAACATGGCGATCCCGGTATTCAAGTTCATTTCCGATACCAAGATCCTTATCGGTTGAGGCAGGGGACATTTCGATGAGCGAGGGACACTCGACCTATACGCCTAAGACCGGTATCGAGCGCTGGTTCGACGCCCGCATGCCGCTGCCGCGGCTGGTCCATGACAGCTTCGTCGCCTATCCAGTGCCGCGCAACCTCAACTACATGTGGACGTTCGGCGGTATCCTGTCGCTCATGCTGGCCGCGCAGATCCTGACCGGCATCGTGCTGGCGATGCACTACACCTCCGACACCAATCTCGCCTTCGATTCGGTCGAGAAGATCATGCGCGACGTGAATTCGGGATGGCTCTTGCGCTATCTCCATTCCAATGGCGCCTCGTTCTTCTTCGTCGCCGTCTACATCCATATCTTCCGCGGCCTGTTCTACGGCTCCTACAAGGCGCCGCGCGAGCTCTTGTGGATCCTCGGCTGCATCATTTACCTCCTGATGATGGCCACCGGCTTCATGGGCTACGTGCTGCCTTGGGGCCAGATGAGCTTCTGGGGTGCTACCGTCATCACCGGCTTCTTCAGCGCCATTCCGCTGGTGGGGAACTGGATTCAGGAACTGCTGCTCGGCGGCTTCGCCGTCGACAATCCAACGCTGAACCGCTTCTTTGCGCTACATTACCTGTTGCCGTTCATGATCGCCGGCGTTGTCGTGCTGCACATCTGGGCGCTGCATGTCGTGGGCCAGTCGAACCCGACCGGCATCGAGGTCAAGTCGAAGACCGACACCGTCGCCTTCACGCCCTACGCCACCATCAAGGACGCGTTTGGCATGATCGTGTTCCTGTTCGTCTTCGCCTATTTCGTCTTCTACCTGCCGAACTTTCTCGGCCATCCGGACAACTACACGGTCGCCAACCCGCTGAAGACTCCGGCCCACATCGTTCCGGAATGGTACTTCCTGCCGTTCTACGCGATCCTGCGCGCCATCACCTTCAACATCGGCCCGATCAACTCCAAGCTCGGCGGCGTGCTGTGCATGTTCGGCGCCATCGCCATGCTGTTCCTGGTGCCGTGGCTCGACACTTCCAAGGTGCGCTCGGCGGTCTATCGTCCATGGTACAAGCTGTTCTTCTGGCTGTTCGTAGCCGACGCCATCCTGCTCGGCTGGCTGGGCTCGCAGCCGGCGGAAGGCAGCTATGTGTTCATGGCGCAGATGGCGACGCTGTTCTACTTCGCCTTCTTCCTGGTCGTCATGCCGGTGCTCGGCCTGATCGAGACGCCGCGCAGGTTGCCGAACTCGATCACCGAGGCCGTGCTTGAAAAGAAAAAGGGCGGCAGCGGACATCCGGCACGCGCTGCCGCCGCGCCGGAAACCACGGGCTGAGAATCTGAGGGGATTTTGGGTATGAAGAAGATTCTCACCTCGCTGGCGCTGCTTGGCCTGGTGGTCGCGGGCACCGCTGCCATCGCCGCCGAAGAGGAACACAACGCGGCCGCTCCGACGCATTTCCCGATCAACGAACCGAAGGAAATGAGCTGGAGCTTCGCCGGTCCGTTCGGTACCTATGACAAGGCGCAGCTGCAGCGCGGCCTGAAGGTCTACAAGGAAGTTTGCTCGGCCTGCCACTCGATGAACCTGGTGGCTTTCCGCACGCTGGAAGGCCTCGGCTATTCGGAGGCGCAGATCAAGACTTTGGCCGCCGAATACACCATCCATGACGGCCCGAACGATGCCGGCGACATGTTCGATCGTCCCGGCAAGCCGTCGGATCACTTCCCGGCGCCGTTCCCGAACGAGCAGGCCGCGGCATCCGCCAATGGCGGCGCCGCGCCGCCCGACATGTCGCTGCTTGCCAAGGCACGCGGCGTCGAGCGCGGCTTCCCGCGCTTCATCTTCGACATCTTCACCCAGTATGCGCAGGGCGGCCCGGACTACATCCACTCGCTGCTCACCGGCTACGACCAGACGCCGCCGGCCGGCATGGTGATCCCGGAAGGCACGCACTACAACCCGTACTTCCTGTCCGGCGTGTCGTTGAAGATGCCCAAGCCGCTCTCGGACGGCCAGGTGACCTATGACGACGGCTCGCCGCAGACCGTCGACCAGTATGCGCGCGACGTCTCGGCCTTCCTGATGTTCGCGGCCGAGCCGCATCTCGAGGATCGCAAGAAAACCGGCTTCCGCGTCATGATATTTCTGCTGGTCTTCGGCGCATTGGTCTACATGACCAAGCGCAGGGTGTGGGCCGACGTGGCGCACTGAGGCGGCGTCGATCGCAAGAATTTTGAAAGGGCGCCACAAGGCGCCCTTTTGTATTTCGGCGCGCGCAAACCGGGGCGTGTCACATGACCGTCATCGCTCGTGGCGATCCTGCCTCGCACTCACCAAAGGATCGCACCCATGAAAAGATATGCATCGCTCGCGGCGGGTTTCCTGCTGCTTGTCACCGGATATGTCGCCCATGCCGATGAGGCCCAGCCTTTCGTCACCAGCAAGGACATTGACCTGACGATGATCCTGCCGCCGCCACCGGCCAATGACTCGCCGGAAACCAAAGCCGAGCTCGGCGAGGTGCTGACGCTGCAGGTGACGCGCACGCCGGAAATGGAAAAGCGCGCCATCGCCGACGCCGAGGAGAATATCTGGCGCTTCGCTGACGTCATGGGCCCGAATTTCAACAAGGAGAAGCTGCCGAAGTTCAGTGCCTTCTTCGATCGCGTCGTGGCGACCGAAGGCGCCGTCGTCGATCCCGCCAAGGATGTCTGGAAGCGGCCGCGGCCGCATCAGCTCAGCGATCTGGTCAAGCCGGTCGTGAAGCTGTCGAGCTCCGGTTCCTGGCCGTCTGGTCATGCGACGGTCGGCACCATGATGGGCATCGTCCTTGCCGACATGGTCCCCGAAAAGCGCGCCGAGATCATGGCGCGCGCGGCCGAATTCGCCCACAACCGCGTGGTCGGCGGCATCCATTATCCGTCCGACATCGAGATGGGCAAGATCTCCGGCAGCGTGATCGCCGCGGTCCTGCTCAACCGTCCCGATTTCAAGGCCGAGTACGAAGTGGCGCGCTCCGAGCTGCGCTCGGATCTCGGCATGTAGCCGCTCGGTAGCGCCTGCTTTTCGAAGGGCGCCTTCGCGGGCGCCCTTTTTCATTATGGCCGAGGCCGATCGGTGCCGATCCTTTGCCGGATGTGCTTGTCTCTGGCGCGACATCGCGGTAGCCCTTGTCGGTCGCGTCGGGCAGCAAAGGCCGACGCCGCCAAATCCGACAGCCGGACACGCGGAAAGCCTCGATGAAATCCTCCCTCGAAGACACGCTGCTTGCGGCCATCCGCACCATTCCGGACTACCCCAGGCCCGGCATCCTGTTTCGCGACATCACCACGCTGCTTGGCGACGCGCGCGCCTTCCGCCGCGCCATCGACGAGCTGGTCCATCCCTATGCGGGATTGAAGATCGACAAGATCGCCGGCATTGAGGCGCGCGGCTTCATCCTCGGCGGCGCCGTGGCGCACCAGCTTTCGGCAGGCTTCGTGCCGATCCGCAAGAAAGGCAAGCTGCCCTACGAGACGGTGCGCGTCGCCTACAGCCTCGAATACGGCCTGGACGAGATGGAGATGCACAAGGACGGCGTCTCGCCGGGGGAGAAGGTGATCGTGGTCGACGACCTGATCGCCACCGGCGGCACGGCGGAAGCCGCGGTGAAGCTGCTGAGGCAAATCGGCGCCGACATCGTCGCGGCATGCTTCGTCATCGACTTGCCGGACCTCGGCGGCCGCCAGAAGCTGGAAGCGCTAGGCGTGCCGGTGAGGACGTTGATCGGGTTCGAGGGGCATTGATCTTCTCCTTCTCCCCTTGTGGGAGAAGGTGTCGCCGAAGGCGACGGATGAGAGGTGTTCCAGGGAACGCCAACGTCGCACTTCGCTGGAACACCCCTCATCCGTCTCGGCGCTGCGCGCCGATCCACCTTCTCCCACAAGGGGAGAAGGAGAGGCGCTATCCCACCTTCACCAGAACGGCGCTGTCGAACTCAATCACCTTGTCGCCGGTCGAATCGAAACCTTCCGAACGCAGCGTCAGCAGGTTCCAGCCGGGCCGCCCGGCGAGCGGGCGGTGCGCCTGCGCGGTGCGCGTGAAAGTCACGGTCTCGCCGGCATAGACCGGCTTCAGCCACTTCAAATTGCGGAAGCCGGGCGAGGGGCCGAATTCGGGCTGCGGACCGGGGCCTGTCCAGCGCACGCCCTCGGTCTCCATGCGCTTCTCGAGGTTGTATTTCATCCAGGTGGCGGCAGTGTGCCAGCCTGAGGCGCAGAGCCCGCCAAGCACGCTCTTCTTCGCCGCCTCTTCATCGACGTGGAAGACCTGCGGATCGTATTTGTTGGCAAACGCCCTGATCTCGTCGGCTTCGAATTTATGCGAGCCGAGCGTGACGGTCTCGCCGATCAGGAAATACTCGTCCAGGGTCATGACGGGTCCCTTGCGGCATCACGCGCTAGGAACATCCCGGTGTTTTCGAGTTCGAAGACGCTTTCGCCGCGCTGG
Source organism: Mesorhizobium sp. CA15 (assembly GCF_020165215.1). NCBI lineage: Bacteria > Pseudomonadati > Pseudomonadota > Alphaproteobacteria > Hyphomicrobiales > Phyllobacteriaceae > Mesorhizobium > Mesorhizobium sp. CA15. The sequence continues at coordinate 620,977 of NZ_JAIUHQ010000002.1, read as the reverse complement.
TTGACGAGCTCGCTGCGCATAGTGATCAAGCCGAGCTGCGGCCTCGATTTCGACTGGCGCTTGGAAAGTATGGTGAGCGTGCCGGTAAGCCTGTCGCCGGCCAGCACCGGCTTCTTCCATTTCACATGCTCGATGCCGGGCGACCCCTGCGAGGTCGAATCGAGCAGGAAGGCGTCGCACAGCATGCGCATGAACATCGCGCAGGTATGCCAGCCCGAAGCCGAAAGCCCGCCGAGGATGCTCGCCTTGCCGGCTTCCTCGTCGAGATGCATCGGCTGCGGATCGAACTCCGAAGCGAATTCGATGATCTCGGCGGCACTTACGTCCTTGCTGCCGAGGTCGAGCGAGGCGCCCTCGGCGAAATCCTCATAGGCCCAGGTCTTTCCGGTCATGATCGGCAATCCGGTTGACGAACGCGATCCCCAAGGATCGGAAAACCCGGATGCCGGCCCAAGTCGATTTGGTCAAGTGATTTCTGGTAAGCCAGCCGTCGCCGGCCAAGTCCGTCAGAGCCAGCCGCGGCGGCGGAAATACCAGAAGGGCAGGATTGCCGAGACGACCATCAGGGCGATGGCGAACGGGTAGCCGAACTCCCATTTGAGCTCGGGGATGATGTCGAAGTTCATGCCGTAGATCGAGGCGACCAGCGTCGGCGGCAGGAAGATGACGGCGGCGACCGAGAAGATCTTGATGATGGCATTCTGCTCGATCGAGATCATGCCGAGCGTGGCGTCGAGCAGGAAGGAGATCTTCTGCGACAGGAAGGTGGCATGGTCGGCAAGCGAGAGCACGTCGCGCGACAGCGTCTTGATGCGGGCGCGCACATCCTTGCTCATCTTGGTCTGGTCAGCGACATGGGCGAGAAAGCCGGCCAGGCGCTGCAACGAGATCAGGCTGTCGCGGACCGAGGAAGCGATGTCCTCCTTGCGGCCGATGCCTTTGAGGAGCTCCTGGAAATCGCGGTTGCGCTTCGAGGCCTTGGTCGAGCGCGCCTCGAAAATGTCGCGCGAGATCGTTTCCACCTCGCGGCCGGCGCGCTCGAGGATGTCGGCCAGGCGATCGACGATCGCCTCGAGGAGGCCGATCAGGATGGTGTCGCCGCTGGTGCAGCCGGTCGCCACCTTCTCGGCGCGCTGCGGGAAAGTCTTGAAGGCCTTGGGCTCATGATAGCGGATGGTGATCAGCCTCTTGCCGGCGAGCGCGAAGGTCACCGGCGACATCAAGGGATCGTCGGCCTCGGTCTGCGCCGGCAGCACGGCGGTCATGAAGTAGCCGCCGTCCTCGATATAGAGCCGGCTCGAAATCTCGATCTCTTCCATTTCCTCGCGGGTCGGGATGGCAATGCCCAGCCAGCTCTCGATGCGCGCCTCTTCCTCCTTGGTCGGGTTGAAAAGATCGGCCCAGACGACCCTGTCGCCATCCGCCGCAAGGTCCTCGGTAAGACGCAGGCGATCATTGTCCACGACGAAGGTTTTTATCATCGCCGGGTCTCCCTGGAGATCAGGTGTTGAACTTGAACAGCATGATGTCGCCGTCCTGAACGACGTATTCCTTGCCTTCGTCTCGCGCCTTGCCGGCTTCCTTGGCGGCCGCTTCGCCGCCCAGCGTGACGAAGTCGTTGTAGGCGATCGTCTGGGCGCGGATGAAGCCGCGCTCGAAATCGGTGTGGATGACGCCGGCCGCCTGCGGCGCCTTATCGCCCTTGTGGATCGTCCAGGCGCGCGTCTCCTTCGGTCCGACGGTGAAATAGGTGATCAGGTGCAGGAGCTCGTAGCCGGCGCGGATCACCTTGTTGAGGCCCGGCTCATCGAGGCCGATCGAGGCAAGGAATTCCATTTCCTCCTCGTCTGAAAGCTGGGCGACTTCAGCCTCGATCGCCGCCGAGATCACAACCGTGCCGGCGCCCTGCGCGGCCGCCATCTTCTCCACCGCCCTGGTGTGCTCGTTGCCGGTGGCGGCGTCTGCCTCGGCGACGTTGCAGACATAGAGAACGGGATGCGAGGTGAGCAGGTTCAGCCCCTGCAGGATGCGCAGGTCCTCCGCGGCGATGCCGTTGAGCAGGAAGCGCGTCGGCTTGCCGGCTTGCAGAAGCTCGAGCGCGGCCTCCATCATGGGCAGGACGGCCATGGCCTCCTTGTCCTTGCCGGCGGCGCGCTTGCGGATCTGGGCGATGCGGCGCTCGAGGCTTTCGAGGTCGGCGAGCATCAGCTCGGTCTCGACCGTCTCGGCGTCGGCGACAGGGTCGATACGGCCTTCGACATGGGTGATGTCGTCATCCTCGAAGCAGCGCAGCACATGCACAATGGCGTCGACCTCGCGAATGTTGGCGAGGAACTGGTTGCCCAGCCCTTCGCCCTTGGAGGCGCCGCGCACCAGGCCGGCGATATCGACGAAGGAGATGCGGGTCGGGATGATCTCCTTCGACTTGCCGATCGCCGCGATCTTCTGCAGGCGCGGGTCAGGCACCGCCACCTCGCCGGTGTTCGGCTCGATGGTGCAGAAAGGATAGTTGGCGGCCTGTGCGGCGGCCGTCCTGGTCAGCGCGTTGAACAGCGTGGACTTGCCGACGTTGGGCAAGCCAACGATGCCACATTTGAAACCCATGTTCGTCCAATCCTGTCGGAAATTCGATTTTGGTGAGGGCTATGGGCGATAGGGGTGACGAACGTCAAGCCCCATGCCTCTATCGTGACAGGGCCTAAAGCGCGTCGCGATCTTTTAGATTCGCTCCCTGCGCTTTAGTCTTTTGATTTTGCGCATGTCTTTACCCCGAAACCGGTTCCCACTTTCGGGAGACATGCTTTAGTCCTTGCCAAAGAGCTTCTTCAGCATGGCAGCCATCGGGCCGCTTTCTGGGAGCTTTGCCGCCGGCTGCTGCGGGCGCGCCTGGCGGACATGGCTTTGCTGCTTCGGCGCCTTGGGCGGCGGGCGGTCGTCATCGCCGGTCGGCACAAGCTTGTCGCGCAAGGCGAGCGTGACCCGGTTCATGAACGAGCTGTCGTCGCCCATGGCGAGCAAGCCGGCAGCGTCGGCGATTGCGTCCAGCAGGACATCGAGCCACTCGCGGTCGGCCTTGGCGAAATCGCCAAGCACATGGCCGTGCACCATCTCCTTGACGCCGGGATGGCCGACGCCGATGCGCACCCGGCGATAGGCGTTGCCGACATGCTGGTCGAGCGAGCGGATGCCGTTATGGCCGCCGGAGCCGCCGCCCACCTTGACCCGGAGCTTGCCGGCAGCAAGGTCGATCTCGTCGTAGAAGACGGTGAGGGCGGATGGTTCGAGCTTGTAGAAGCGCAGCGCTTCGCCGACCGACTGTCCGGAGAGGTTCATGAAGGTCTGCGGCTTGATCAGCAGGATTTTTTCGCCGCCGAGCGTGCCTTCTGAGACCAGGCCCTGGAATTTTCTCGACCAGGGCGAAAAGAAATGGCGGCGGGCAATCGCGTCCGCCGCCATGAAGCCGACATTGTGCCGGTTGTTTTCGTATTTCGCGCCCGGATTGCCGAGGCCTGCAAAGACAAGCATCGCCGCCTCCAGACTTAGAACACGATGCCGAAAAGTGAGAAGCGGTTTTCGGAAAACATCATGCTCTATTTCTTTGGTTTAGAGCCGGATGAAATCATCCGGCTCGGAGAATTACTTCTCTTCGGCCTCCGGGGCCGCCGTCTCTTCCACAGCTTCCGTGGTCGCTTCCGTCTCCGGCTTCATCGCCGACGAGCCGGCAACGGTCGCGATGGTGAAATCGCGATCGGAGATGACCGGCTTGACGCCGGCCGGCAGCTTGACCGCCGAGATATGGATCGAATCGCCGATGTCGGTGCCGGTGAGATCGACGGTGATGAACTCCGGGATCGCGTTGGCCGGGCAGTGGAACTCGACTTCGTGACGAACGATGTTGAGCACGCCGCCGCGCTTGATGCCTGGCGACTTGTCTTCATTGATGAAGTGGACAGGCACGTCGACATTGACTTCAGTGTCCTTGCCGATGCGCAGGAAGTCGACATGGACAGGAAAATCCTTGACCGGGTCGAGCTGGAAATCCTTCGGCAGGACCTGGATCTTCTTGCCGTCGACATCGATCGTGGCGATCGTGGTCAGGAACCCGCCGCCATGGATCTTGTAGAAGATGTCCTTGTAGTTGAGCGCAATCGCCAGGGGAGGCTGCTTGTCGCCATAGATAACTGCAGGCACTTTACCGTCGCGACGAACTGCACGGGCGGACCCCTTACCGACCTGTTCGCGCGCTTCGGCTTTCAGCTCATAAGCATCGTGGCTCATGGCATTTCCTTTCGCGTGTTGTGGAGCGTTCGCGGCCGGCAAACCCGTCCGTAAACGTCGAAAGCCGTCGCGGCCTTGCACGATCTGTCGATGCGTTTGGCGATCCAAAAGCGTCTTGGGATCATGCAGGCCTGGCCGGCCTTCCTCCGCGTTGCCTCCAAGGGTGTCTACGCGGGTGGCGGCTCTATAGCGGAAGGCGGGCAAGGGTGCAAGCGGTTGGCCGGGCGGGTTGCGGGCGGTTCCGGTGCCGAAAGGATAAACCGGAAATCCGACTTGCGGCAAATGTAGGAACGCGCAGTTCTCAGCCGTCCTGCGGGCATGTGGCCAAATCCATGGGGACCAATATGAAGCTTCTGTTCAGCCGCAATCCCAATCCTCGCCTCGCGGTCGCGACGGCGCGCCATCTCAAGGCGGAGATCGCGTTCGAGTTCGCATCGCCCATGGCGCCGGGGCAGGCCGAACGCTATCGCGCGCTGAACCCCAATCTGACCTTGCCGATCCTGGTCGGGCCGGGATGGAGCCTTTGGGAGACCGACGCCATCGCCTGCCGGCTTTCGCGCGAGACGCATTCGGATTTCTGGCGCGGCGGGCAGGACGAGCCGGACATGATCCGCTGGATCAGCTGGGGCAAGGAACGGTTCGCTTTCGCTTGCGACATGGTGCATTTCGAGCGTGGGACCAAGCAGCGCTATGGGCTTGGTCCTATCGACCGCGCGCTGGTCGAGGAGGGACTGAGGCAGTTCCACGCCGCCGCCGCGATCCTCGAGCCTGAGCTTGCCGGACGCGATTGGCTGGTCGGCAATTCCGTCTCCTATGCCGACTTCCGCATGGCGACGTTCCTGCCTTTCAACGATGCCGCCCGATTGCCGCTCGACGACTACCCGTCTATCCGCCGCTGGTATGGCCGGCTCGAGGCGATCGATGCCTGGCGCGACCCGTTCCAGGGACTTCAGGCGCCTCCACTGGCTCCGGTCAAGGTCGAGGCCTGACCCGCATGGGCTGAACCAATCAACGCTTCTCCCGCGCAAACTCAATCCGTTTGCGCGGCGCGTTTTGAAATCTTCTCGCTCATTTAATTCTACAAAATCTGTAGCCTTAATGAAGAAATGTCCGCGAGGAGAGCCCGAACATGACAAAGAAGCTGGTGGTTGGATTTTCCGGCAATCTGACCCGTCCGTCAAAGACCAAGGCATTTATCACGCAGATCGCGGACGAAGCGGCTGGCCGCATCGGGGCGGCCTCGGCGGTCCATGACATTGAAGATCTCGGTCTATCGTTCCCGTCGGCACGGCGCATTTCCGATCTCGATCAAACGGCGCGCAATATCGTTGAGCAATTGCTCGGCGCCGACGTTCTGGTGGTGGGGTCGCCGACCTTCAAAGGCAGCTATACCGGACTTTTCAAGCACTTGTTCGATCTGCTCGATCCGTCGTCGCTGCGCGGCAAGCCGATCATTCTCGTTGCCACGGGCGGCGGCGAGCGCCATTCGCTGATCGTCGAGCATCAGCTGCGGCCGCTGTTCGGATTCTTCGAAGCGCTCACCATGCCGACCGCGATCTACGCTTCCGACAAGGATTTCACCGACGGCGTGCTGGTGTCGGAAGCCACCCAAGCCCGCGCCCGCCAGGCCGTTGCCGAGGTTTTGCGCATCGTTGGCGAAACTCGCAGCGTCGGCCTCGCCGCCTGAATTCAGGCAGTCGTTTTGGAACCCGAAGGATCAGCCATGACCAGCTCCAGCACATCCAGACAGATCAAGCTCGGCGCCTTTCTGCCCGGCGGCGGCCAGCACGTCGCGGCCTGGCGTCATCCGGACGCGCCGGCCGATGGCGCGACCAATTTCGAGTTCCACAAGCAACTCGCGCTGACCGCCGAGCGGGGCCTGTTCGACGCCTATTTCCTGGCTGACAATCTCACCATCGGCCTCGGCGCCCGTGAAGGCGGCAACGCCAAGATCGCCGGTTTCGAGCCGGTGACACTGTTTGCCGCGCTGGCGCCGTTGACCACGCATATCGGCTTCATCGCCACCGCCTCGACCACCTATGAAGAACCGTACACACTCGCGCGCAAATTCGCCTCGCTCGATCTGTTGTCGAACGGGCGCGCCGGCTGGAACGTGGTGACGTCGGCCGGCGACGACACGGCGCGCAACTTCAATCGTGACGTCCAGCCCAATCACGCCGAGCGCTATGCGCGGGCGCATGAGCATGTCGAAACGGTCAAGGCGCTGTGGGACAGTTGGGAAGACGACGCCTTCATCCGCGACAAGAAGACGGGCCGTTTCTACGACAAGGACAAGCTGCATGACGTGAACCACAAGGGCGCGCATTTCAGCGTCAAGGGGCCGCTCAACGTGCCGCGTCCGGTGCAGGGTCATCCGGTGGTCGTGCAGGCGGGACAGTCGGAGGACGGTCGCGGACTCGCGGCGGCATCGGCCGAGGTGATATTCACCGCGCATCAGAACCTTGCCTCGGCGCAGGAGTTCTATCGCGACATCAAGGCGCGCGTCGCGGCGGCCGGGCGCGATCCGGCGCAGGTGCTTATCATGCCGGGCGTGGCGCCCTTCGTCGGCCGCACCGAGGAAGAGGCCCGTGCCAAATACCAGCAGCTGAACGACCTGATCCTGCCGGAGGACGGCGTGGCGCTGCTCAACGGACTTGCCGGCCAGACGCTCGACCTCAGGGACTATCCGCTCGACGGCCCGCTGCCGCCGAGCAGGGAGACCGAAGGCATGAAGAGCCGCCAGGCGCTGATCCGCCAGATTGCGGACGAGCATAATTTCACGATCCGCCAGCTCTATCAGTGGGTTGCGACCGCGCGCGGCCATTACACGGTCATCGGCAGCGCCGCCCAAGCCGCGGATCAGCTGGAGGAATGGTTCACGAGCGAGGGCGCCGACGGCTTCAACATCCTGCCGCCATGGTTGCCCGGCGCGCTCGACGATTTCGTAGACCTGGTGATCCCGGAGCTGCAGCGTCGCGGCCTGTTCCGCACCGCTTACGAGGGCAGCACGCTGCGCGAGAATCTTGGCCTGAGGCGGCCGCAGAACCCGTGGACGGCCGCGCGCTCGACCGTGCTCGCCGCCGAATGATTCCCGACGCGAGAGCAAGACGATGACTTTGCAGCATATCGAAAAGACGGTCGGTATCGGCCGGCATGAGGGTGGCAGCGGCACCGGCATGGAGCCGCTGCGCCTCCTGACGCGGACTTCGGCGCGAATCCTGTCGCGTTATGGCGTGCTGCTCGGCTTCCTCGTGTTCTGGCAGGTGGCAGCGAGCAGCGGCTGGGTCAATTCGGCCGTGCTGCCGCCGGTCGACACGATCGTCGCGGCGCTCTGGAAGGGCCTCATTGGCGGCAGCCTGCTCGGCGACATAGCCATCAGCCTGCAGCGTGCCGGCCTTGCATTCGCGGCGGCCGTCGTCGTCGCCATTCCGCTTGGCCTGGTCATGGGCCAGGCGCGTGCCGTGGAGACCGCGCTCGACCCGATCCTGCAGCTGTTCCGTCAGACCTCGGCGCTGGCGCTCTACCCGGTGTTCATCCTGCTTCTGGGACTGGGTGAAGCTTCGAAAGTGTTCGTCATCTTCTGGGCGACGCTGTTTCCGCTGCTGCTCAACACCATCAGCGGCGTCAAGGAGGTCGACCCGAAGCTGCTCGAAATGGCGCACGCCTATGGCGCCCGGCGACTGACGATTTTCCGCCGCGTCGTGCTGCCGGGCGCGGTGCCGTCGATCTTCGTCGGGTTGCGGCTCGGCGCCACGACCGCGCTGCTGCTGTTGATCGCCTCGGAGATGATCGGCGCCAACAAGGGCATCGGCTTCCAGGTGATGAATGCCCAGTACAATTTCCAGATTCCGCTGATGTTCGCGGCGATCGTCATCCTGGCGGCACTCGGCCTAATCGCCAACCAGGTGCTGGTCGTCCTGCAGCGGCGGCTGTGTCGTTGGAATGTTTCAGCCGGCTAAGCACCCAAACCTTCACCGTCACTCCCAAAACAACGAAAGGCTTGATCATGAGCATCACCCGCCGTTCGCTTCTCCTGCGCGCCCCGCTTGCTGCCGGCATTCTCGCCGGCCTGCCGTCGATCGCCATGGCGCAAGCCGCATCCGTCAAGATCCGCTATCTCGCCAGCCGCGGCAGCATCTCCCCGCATGAGCTGGCCGACGCGCTCGGCTATTTCAAGGGCCTCGGCATCGAGCTCGAAAATGTCGGCTATGCCGCGGGCGGCCCGGAATCGCTGTTCGCGCTCGCGTCCGGCAGCGTCGACCTGGGCTCGGCAGCCACGCCGGCGGTGATCAACTCTATCGCCGGCGGCAACGACTTCGTCGCGGCTTATCCCAGCAACGGCATCAACAAGGACGTGAAGAGTGTCTTCTACGTGCTGGAAGACAGTCCGATCAAATCGATCGCCGACATTGCCGGCAAGACGATCTCGGTCAACACGCTCGGCGCCCATCTCGACTATACGGTGCGCGAGGCGCTGCACAGCGTTGGCCTGCCGCCGGACGCGGCCAAGCTGGTCGTGGTGCCCGGGCCGCAGCTCGAACAGACCTTGCGCTCGCGTCAGGTCGATATTGCCGGGCTGGGTTATTGGCAAGCGACGTTTGCGGGCCAACTGGTCAGCAATGGCGGCGTGCGCGGCGTCTTCAACGATACCGACGTGCTCGGCGAAATCGCCGGTGGCTTCGTCGTGCTGCGTCGTGATTTCATCACGGCGAATCCGGATGCGGCCCACAACTTCGTCGAACAGTCGGCGCGCGCGTCGGACTGGTCGCGGCAAAATCCGGACGAGACGCGCAAGCTGCTAGCCGACATTCTCAACAGGCGTGGCGAGAATGGCGAGCTGGCGCGCTACTGGACCGGCTTCGGCCTGCGCGAGAAGGCGGCGGTGACCGACCGCGACGTCGAGTTCTGGGTGAATATCCTCGAGCGCGACGGCCGGCTGCCGAAAGGCAAGCTCAAGGCTTCCGACATTCTCTACCGTCTCGGCGAAACCAAGACCAATTGAGCACGGAGACGCAAACCATGCCCACGGCACGCGGCGGCGATGTCACGATCCGCGACCTGTCGAAATCCTTCGCACTCGCCGGGCGGCAGCTTGCCGTGCTGCGCTCGCTCAATCTCGATATCCGCTCCGGCGAATGCCTGGTCATTGTCGGCGCAAGCGGTTCCGGCAAGACGACGCTGCTGCGCATCCTTGCCGGGCTGGAGCGGGCCGATGGCGGCGCCGTCGCGATCGACGGCAAGCGGATTGAGGGCGTCGGCGAAGAGCGGGCGGTAATTTTCCAGGAGCCGCGGCTGCTGCCCTGGCTGACTGTGCTCGGCAATGTCGCCTTCGGTCTCGAAGTGCGCGGCATTGCCAAGGCGGAGGCCGAGAAGCGGGCGCGTTTCTATGTCGCCCTGGTCGGCCTTGCCGAATTCAGCGATGCATATCCCAGGCAGCTCTCCGGCGGCATGGCGCAGCGCGTCGGCATCGCCAGGGCACTGACGGTGCAGCCGGAAATCCTGCTGCTCGACGAGCCGCTCGGGGCGCTCGACGCCATGACCAAGATCTCCATGCAGGAGGAGCTGGCGCGCATCTGGAGCGAGGAGAATGTCACCATGGTCATGGTGACCCATGACCTTGAAGAGGCGATCTATCTTGCCGACAGGGTGCTGATCCTGCCCAGGGAGAAAGGCGGCGCGGCGCGACTGATCGATGTCGATCTGCCGCGGCCGCGCGAGCGCAGCGAAAGCCGCTTCGTGCGCTATCGCGAGGAGTTGTTACGCGAGTTCGGCCTGCACTAGGGTGATATTCAGGTGATGCCAGTCCGACTTTGAATCTCGATTAGCCTTCGGCGGTGTCCACCATCTGGTCGCCGCTTAAAGCATTGCGCAGCGCCTGGATTTGCCGGTTCAGCGCATCGAGTTCAGCCAGTTTCATGCCTGAGCGCTCGATCAGGGTCTCGTTCAGGCAATTGCACCGGACGAGCAGAGCACGTCCGGCGGCGGTGAGATCGACCTGCACCTGGCGCTCGTCCGTCTGGCTGCGCTGGCGGGTGACAAGGCCTGCCTGTTCCATGCGTTTCACCAGCGGCGTGATGGTGCTCGATTCGAGGGCCAGCCGATGCGCGATGCTGCCCACCGACATGCCGTCCGTCTCTCCCAGCGCATTGAGCACGAGATATTGCGGATAGGTGATCCCCATCTCGTCCAGCATCGGCTTGTAGGTGCGGTTGATCGCCATGCTGGTGGCGTAGAGGGTGAAGCAGAGCTGATTGTCCAACGGGAGAGGCACGGCGCATTCCTTTGCCGACTGAGCATCCTTTATGTATCACGGGAAATGGTATCGCGATACATTTTTTGGTAGACAAGGCTCTCGATCTTCATTACGAAATAATTATCGCGATATTGTTTATCGCGCTAATACAAGGAGATTGAGATGACCTCGCAGACCAAGTCGGGTTCGGGCAGCGGCACGATCACCACGAAGGACGGAACGCAGATCTTCTACAAGGACTGGGGGACTGGCCAGCCGGTCGTCTTCCACCATGGCTGGCCGCTGAGCAGCGACGACTGGGACGCCCAAATGCTGTTCTTCCTGGCACAGGGCTACCGCGTCATCGCCCACGACCGGCGCGGCCATGGCAGGTCCAGTCAGACCGATACCGGCAACGAGATGGACACCTATGCCGCGGATGTGGCGGCGCTCGCGGAGCATCTCGACCTCAAGGATGCCATCCACGTCGGTCATTCGACAGGCGGCGGCGAGGTCGCGCGCTATGTCGCGCAATATGGCGGCGGAGGCCGCGTCGCCAAGGCCGTGCTGATCGGCGCGGTGCCGCCGATCATGTTGAAGACGCCGGCCAATCCCGGCGGCCTGCCGATCGAGGTGTTCGACGGTTTCCGCGCGGCGCTGGCGGCCAACCGGGCACAGTTCTTCCACGACGTGCCGGCCGGCCCGTTCTACGGCTTCAACCGTCCCGGCGCCCAGGCTTCCGAAGGTGTCATCGACAATTGGTGGCGCCAGGGCATGATGGGCGGCGCCAAGGCGCATTACGACTGCATCAAGGCCTTCTCAGAAACAGACTTCACCGAGGACCTGAAGAAAATCGACGTGCCGGTGCTGGTCATGCATGGCGACGATGACCAGATCGTCCCGATCGCCGACTCCGCGCTCCTCTCGATCAAGCTGCTCAAGAAGGGCGAGCTCAAGGTTTACAAGGGCTTTCCGCACGGCATGGCAACGACCCATGCGGATGTCATCAACGCCGACCTGCTGGCCTTCTTCAAGGCCTGAGGCTGGCCGCCAAAACGCGAAAGCACCCGCCCTCGGGCGGGTGCTGTAAGACGACGGATCATCGTTTCGCGGTTGGGCGGGGACGCTCGATATTGTCCCTATGCCGTCCTTTCGATATCGGCGAGAAGTCAGCGCCCGGCCGCCGATATCATCTCCAGACTCGGCACCGAAAAATGGTACTGTCGCCTCTGAAGAAGGGGGCAAAAAAATGAGTGCCGTCGTAGGATCGCTGCTTGATGCCGGCGATTGCAGCATCACGCTGATCCGATGAGATATGTTTCGCTGGGAACGTATCCGATCCGGCAGCCGGTCCAGGGCGGCCAGCTGCGGGCGAACGCCATCCACAAGGTCCTGCGGGATTGTGGATGGGAAACACGCCATGTCCTCGTTACTCCCAACCGCGGCGCCAGGCGGGAAATGGAGGCCGGCGATCTTTTCATCGAGATGCCGCGCCGGTTTCGCAAGCAGATGGCCAGGCGTAAATGGCGCTCCGATGTTGCCACCGCCGAATTCATCGCGCGCAGCAGCTCCCATCGCCTTGAAATCGCAAGATTTCTCGACGACTTCAGGCCGGATGTCATTGCCGTGGAGCAGGGCTGGCTTTGGCCGGCTTTGCGTGAGTATGTTGAAACGTGCTCGCCCGAGGCGAATTTTTCAATCGTCTACAGCTCGCACAATGTCGAACAGCACTTGCTGGCGCAAGAGGCCGCGATTGCCGGCGCGGGAACGGACCTCTGGAGCGCTCGACGTGCGGCGGACATCGAGTCCGATCTTGCCGCAAAGGCGGACCTGGTGGTCGCGGTCAGCGAGCAGGATGCAGCCCATTTTCGCAAGCTCAATCCAAGCGTGGTGGTCGCCGCCAACGGCGTATGGCCGCGGGAAACGCCCGTCGGCCTCGATCGTTGGGCATCGCGGTTCGCCGGCCTGCGCACGGCGCTGTTCGTCGGGTCGGGCCATCCGCCCAACGCCCGCGGTTTTCTCCAGATGACGGATCCGGACCTTGGTTTTCTCTCAGCCTCGGAACGGATTGTGGTGGTTGGCGGCGTTGCCGACCAGATCCGCAACGATCCCGGATTCCTGCGGCACCGTGGCGCCGACAATGCCCGGATCGAGCTGCTCGGCATGCAGGACGGCGCGAACCTCAGCGCGCTGATCGAGCTTGCGGACGTCGTGATGCTTCCGATCGTCGAGGGCGGCGGCACGAATATCAAGACCGCGGAAGCGCTGTACAACCGCAAGCCGGTCGTGGCGACATCCTTCGCGTTGCGCGGCTACGAGCAATTCCAGCATTGGCCGAATGTCCGACTGGCGGACAGGCCGGAAGACTTCCGGGATGTGCTTGCCCAGGCGCTCAGAAGCGAGCCTGAAGAGCTGAATTCGGCGGACATCGCGCAGCTCGACACGCTGCTTTGGAGTTCGACGCTCCGAAAGCTTCCCGAGCTGTTTGCAGCGCTGCCGAGGCGGCAACGCCAGCCGGCGGCGAAGCCAGCCGATGGCCGGGGCCTCTTTCTTCACGGCCTTTTGCAACGCCTGGGTTTGAGGGGAAGGAGCTGATCTCGTCGCGAGGGCGGCGAGGGAAGAAGCTGCTTGTTGGATAAAGCAAGCGTCGCGCCATGGGACGCCGCCGCCGGCTCCGAAACCTTCAAGGCTCCGAACCCGGCGGCGATCTTTTGTTGAACGGCAGCTTGGCCGCTGATCCGATCGGCTCAGGCCTTCCGCGCTCCCTTCATGTTGGGCAGGAAAACAGTCAGCAGGCCGAGGAAGGGCAGGTACGAGCAGATCTGGTAGACGAAGTCGATGCCCTTCATGTCGGCGACGACGCCGAGCACCGCGGCGGCGATGCCGCCCATGCCGAAGGCGAAGCCGAAGAAGATACCGGCGATCATGCCGACGCGGCCCGGAACCAGCTCCTGCGCGAAGACGACGATGTTGGAGAAGGCCGACGACAGGATCAGGCCGATCAGCACGGTAAGCACCATCGTCCATTCCAGGTTGGCGTAGGGCAGCGCCAGCGTGAAGGGCAGCACGCCGACGATCGAGAACCAGATCATCGCCTTCTGTCCATAGCGGTCGCCGAAGGGGCCGCCGAGCAGGATGCCCAGCGCCGAGGCGCCGAGGAAGAGGAACAGCATCACCTGGCTCATCTGCACCGAAACGCCGAATTTATGCATGGCATAGAAGGTGTAGTAGCTGGAGAGCGAGGCGATATAGGCGTTCTTGGTCAGCACCAGCAGCGTCAGCACGGCCAATGCCCACATGACCTTCTTGCGCGCGAAGGGCGAGACATGGGCAGCCTGCTTGCGGGTGGCCAGCGAGGCGCGCAGCCGGCTGTACCAGCCGCCGACCTGCCACAGCACGACGATGCCGATCAGCGAGCCGACGGCGAACCAGGAAATGCTGGTCTGGCCGAAGGGCACGACGATGAAGGCGGCGAGCAGCGGCCCCATGGCCTGGCCGAAATTGCCGCCCACCTGGAACAGCGATTGCGCCAGGCCGAACCGGCCGCCCGAGGCGAAGCGGGCGATACGCGAGGATTCCGGATGGAAGATCGCCGAGCCGATGCCGATCAGCGAGGCGCCGATCAAGAGCAGCCAGTAATGACCGGCATGGGCGAGCACCACCAGGCCGACCAGCGACGAGGCCATGCCCCAAGGCAAGGAGTAGGGCATCGGCTTCTTGTCGGTGATCATGCCGATCACCGGCTGCAGCAGCGAGGCCGTCACCTGGAAGGTGAAGGTCAAAAGGCCGATCTGCCAGAAATCGAGACCGTAATTGTCCTTGAGCAGCGGATAGATCGCCGAAAGCAGCGACTGCATGATGTCGTTGACGCAGTGGCAGAAGCTCACCGCAAGAATGACGGTGAAGGCCGTCGCCTGCGCCGAGATGTTGCTTGCCGGCGCCGGTGCGGCGACGGAGGTGGCGGTCGTATCAGTCAAGGCAATGCTCCGTAGTCTCTTGTTGGAGCATGGTCTTTTCCGAAAACCGGTTCCCACTTTTCGGGATCATGCTCTGGGCGGGCCGAACCGCAGCCGGCCTTATAGGCCCGTTGCCAAGCGACTTCTTTCGTGGTTTGGTCCAATAGTTTCGCAAGTGGGCCACATCGATGCCGCATGGCAAGGAGATATTCAAGGGCGACGCCGCCGAGCTCGGCCGGCTGCATGAAAGCCGCTGGCAATGGCTGGAACAGGCTGTCGGGCCGGCGGTCGCGCTGCCGACCGAATACCCGGACGGCTATCACGTGCCGCAGCACCGCCACAGCCGCAGCCAGCTGCTGCACGCGCTGGTCGGCGTGGTCCTGGTGACGACCAGGCATGGGCGCTGGATGGTGCCGCCCGACCATGCGATGTGGATACCAGCCGGCATCCAGCATTCCGTCGAGATGCTGGGCGACGTCTCGATGCGCTCGGTCTATGTGATGCCGGGCGCCATTGCCGGCCTGCCGGACAGCTTGCGCGTCGTCGGCATTACCGAGCTGATGCACAGCCTGATCGTTGAATCGGAGAAGCTGCCGCAGGGCGGCGAGCTCGAAGGGCGGGCGGCGCTCGTCATGGGACTGCTGCTGCACGAGATCCCGAACCTGCCGGAACGGCCGCTCGGCTTGCCTTTCCCGTCCGATCCGAAGCTCGCGGCGCTTTGCCGGCGTTTCGTGGCGGCCCCTTCGCCGCATGCGACGATCGACGAATGGGCGGATGCCGCGGGCATGAGCCGGCGCTCTTTCACCCGCGCCTTCCATCGCCAGACCGGGCTGTCGCTGTCGACCTGGCGCCAGCAGGCCTGCCTTTTCGCGGCGTTGCCAAGGCTCGCCGACGGCGAGCCGATCACCAGGGTGGCGCTCGATCTCGGCTATGACAGCGTGCCGGCCTTCATCACGATGTTCAAGCGCATGCTCGGCACATCGCCGCGCGGCTATTTGCGCAGGGCGCGCGATGCCGGTGAGAACCCGCGCCGCACAGGCGGTCCGATCGCCGCGTGAAACAGCGCCCGGCGGCATTGAGCCGGTGTGCCGGTTCTCGGCCTAGGCGCCAATTCTGATTGCAATTTGCAATCAGTTATGTTTCTTTTCCGAGAAACGCAAAATCGGAGGCCCCCATGGCAACGCTCGTCTATGCCATGCTGACATCGCTGGACGGCTACATCGCCGGGCCGAGCGGAGACATCGACCTGCCGGTTCCCGAGGAAGAATTGCATCGGCATTTCAACGACGAGATGAGGCGGACGTCGATCGCGCTGTGCGGGCGCCGAATGTATGAAACCATGCGCTTCTGGGACAGCCCGGAACGCGATATCGCGGCTGAGGAGGTCGAGCGGGATTTTGCCCGCGCGTGGCGGGAGACGCCGAAAGTCGTGTTTTCGACCACGCTTCAGGAGGTCGGGCCGAATGCCCGCCTGGTGAAGGCCGATGCGGAGGCGGTGGCAAGGACCCTTAAGGCGGATAAAGATGGCGAGATCTCGGTCTCCGGCGCCGACTTTGCCGGGCACCTTGCGCGTGCCGGCCTAATCGACGAATACCGGCTTTACATGCATCCGGTCGTGCTGGGCGGCGGCAAGCCCTATTTCCAGTCCGGCCTGTCGCTGGCGTTGAAGCCGCTCGGCACGGAGCGCCTCGCGCAAGGGGTCACGCTGCTGCGCTATGCGCCCCGCGGAACCAGTTTCTGATCAATCGAACAGGCTCGAGACCGATTCCTCGGTAGCGGTGCGCGAGATCGCTTCGCCCAGCAGGTCGGCGATCGAAATGACACGGATGTTCGGGGCATCGAGCACGCCCTGCGTCGGCTGAATGGAATCGGTGATCACCAGTTCCTGCAGCTTCGAGCCGGCGATACGGGCAACGGCGCCGCCCGAGAGCACGCCATGGGTGATGTAGGCGGTGACGGAGGTCGCGCCATTGGCCAGCAGCGCGTCGGCCGCGTTGCAAAGCGTGCCGCCGGAATCGACGATGTCGTCGATCAGGAGGCAGTCCTTGCCGGCAACCGCGCCGATGATGTTCATGACTTCCGATTCACCGGGACGCTCGCGGCGCTTGTCGACAATAGCCAACTGCGCGTCGAAGCGCTTGGCCAGCGCGCGCGCCCGCACCACGCCGCCAATGTCGGGCGACACGACGACGACATTGCCGAGCTGCTTGTACTTGGCCTTCACGTCGCGGGCCATCACCGGCACCGAGAACAGATTGTCGGTCGGGATGTCGAAGAAACCCTGGATCTGGCCGGCATGGAGATCAAGCGTCAGCACGCGGTCGGCGCCGGCGCGGGTGATCATATTGGCGACCAGCTTGGCCGAGATCGGCGTGCGGCCCGAGGCGCGGCGGTCCTGCCTTGCATAGCCGAAATAGGGGATGACCGCCGTGATGCGCCGCGCCGAGGAGCGCATGAAGGCGTCCATCATGATGAGCAGTTCCATCAGATGGTCGTTGGTCGGATAAGAGGTCGATTGCAGGATGAAGACATCCTCGCCGCGCACGTTTTCCTGGATCTCGACGAAGATTTCCTGGTCGGCGAAGCGCCTGACGCTGGCCTTGCCCAGCGGGACGTTGAGATAGCGAGCGACCGCCTCGGCCAGCACCCGATTGGAATTGCCCGCGAAAAGCTTCATGCACCGTTCCTGGTGAAGGATGGAGAGGCCGGAGAGACTCTCATGCGCCTTTTAAGCGGGCTTTTAGCGGGCCGGGCCGGTATTGCAAGCCTCGTCGTGGGGAATCCTTCCGGCGGCCGCAACAAACACGGAAAACATCGCAAGCCGGCAACAGTTTGGCCGGCAACAGTTCGGCCCGCGCTGGTCCGGTCAACCGGCGCCGCCGCTGCCGAGCCAGGCGGCGAACTGGTCGATCGTCTGGTCGGCAATGGCCTGCATGGTCGCGGGCGCCACCGTGGGCCAGCCTTCGCCGCTGCCGGCCGCGGGCGCCTTCTGCTGGCCATTGATGCGGTGCAGGCGATTGCCGGAGGGGTCGTAGATGTCCCATACATAGATGACGGTCGTGTCCTTGCCCTCGGACATCGTCGAAAAATAGCCCTTAAGCACATGCGTGGCCGTTTGGTCGGTGCTGCCGACAAGCGTCAGGCCGCGCTGCCGGGCACGGGCCTGCAGTTCCGCCGTCAAGGGCGCCGCAGCCTCCACGGACGCGCCGACGATCGGCGCCACCTGCAGCCGCGTCTTGGAGACAGCCGCGGTCTGGGCCGGTGTCCTGGATGTCGCGGGCGATGCTGTGGTGGAAGGCGCGGGCGAAGGGGCGGGCGCGGTCGTGGTCGGGGTTGTGGCCGTCGTCGATGTGCCCTGCGAAGCGGCCGAGGACTGGGCCGAGCCCGCCGGCGGGGTGATCGCCGAAGGTTCGAGCACGTCCTTGGCATTGGTGCAGGCGCCAAGCGCCAGCGCCGCAAGCAATGACACGGTCGTCACCTGCGATCGTCTCATTTGCCTGAAAACTCCCTGCTGGCGAACGCCCCCGCGTGAACGAACGATTATGGATTCACTGCACGATCAAGTCGAGATCATGGCGCGACAGCGGCTTCGGCGCCGATTCCGTGGTGAGGTAGGTGCGGCCAAGCGTCATCGCGGTCTCGGTCTCAGAGTCCATGATGATCATGTGCGCGAACAGCGTCATGTTGGGCGCGATCGGTTCCGTGTTGCCCTGGTAGAACATCGGCATGTCCATCCAGGACGGCGTGAAGCGGGCGCCGACCGAATAGCCGCAGGCGTTCAGCCGGTGCTTGGTCAGATTGTGCGTTTCGAGCGTGCGGGCATGCGCGTCGAAGACATCGCCGAAAGTGTTGCCCGGCGTCATCGCCTTTTCGACCGCGAGCAGGGCGGCGCGGGAAGCGTCGAACAATTCCTGATGACGTTTCGACACCTTGCCGGTCAAAACGGTACGCATCATGGGGGCATGGTAGTGGTGGAAGACGCCGGCCCATTCGAGCGTCAGCTGGTCGTTCTTGGTGAGCTTGCGGCGGCCGGCCTTGTAGCGGCAGAGCAAGGCATCGGCGCCGGAGCCGATGATGTATTCGTTGGCGGGGTAGTCGCCGCCGCCGGCAAAGACCGCGCCCTGCATGGCGGCAAGGATCAGCCCTTCGTCGCCGCCTTGCTTGATCAGGGGCAGGGCGGCATCCAGCGCGTCGTCGGAAAGATTGGCGGCCTTTTCCGCCTTGGCGATCTCGGCCGGGCTCTTGAACAGGCGCAGCCGGCCGACGATGCCGGAAGCATCGGCGATCTGGCCGAAGGTCTGCAACTGCTCGTCCAGGCGGCGGCCATTGTAGGCGGTCAAGCCATGGGTGTCGTATTCGACGCCGATGCGGGCGCCGAGCAGATCGAGGTCGTTAAGCAGGTTGCGCAGGTCGATCGCCGGATTGGCGCCCTGGCGATCGGTCCACAGCACGATGTTCTCGATGGTCGAGGTATGGCGCGCCTGTCTCAGATCGGCGGAACGGGTGAGCAGCACCATCGAGCCGTCGGCCTTCACCACCAGGCACTGGAAGAAGCAGAAGCCGAACGTGTCGTAGCCGGTCAGCCAATACATGCTCTCCTGCGCGAACAGGAGCACGGCGTCGAGCTTCTTCTCGGCCAGCTCGATCAGCAGCCGGTCGCGCCGCGCGTCGAATTCCGAACGTTCGAAATGCAGCGCCATTATTCTTTCTCCAGAACGATTGCCGAAACCTGGCGCCCGTAATCCGCTTCCTTGCGGTGTGTGGTGCGCCGGTAGGAATAGAACAGGTCTTCTTCCGCATAGGTGCAGCGGCCAAGCCCCTCAGCGGTCACGCCGGCCTTGCGCAGCCGGTCGACCGTATATCGGTTGAGATCGAACATCGAGTGGCCGGCGGTCCTCGATGGCCTGAAATAGCGGTGATTGCCGGCGTCGGCCTCGACGAAGCGGGCGACGAATTCCGGCCCGACCTCGTAATTGTCGGGGCCGATGGAAGGACCGAGCACGGCGACGATGCGCTCGCGACTGGCGCCGAGGCTCTCCATCGCGGCGACGGTATTCTCGAGCACGCCGGTGAAGGCACCCTTCCAGCCCGCATGGGCGGCACCGATGACGCGCGCCTCGGCATCGGCGAAGAGAACCGGCCCGCAATCGGCGGTCGAGGCGCCGATAGCGATGCCCGGACGGTCGGTGACGATGGCGTCGGCCTTTGGGCGAGGACCAGCGAAGGGTTCCCTGGCGACGACGACATCCGGCGAATGGACCTGGTGCGCGGTCAACAGATGATCCGCCGGCACGCCCATCCAGGCGGCAACGCGCCGCCGGTTCTCGGCGACCAGTGTCTGATCGTCGCTGGAGCCCGTGCCGATGTTGAGCCCCCGATAGATGCCGTCGGAGACGCCGCCGATGCGCGTGAAATAGCCGTGGCGCATGCCTTGCGCCTTTTCAAGCAGCGGCGAGCGCACTGGATCGGGTCTGGTCTGATTCAGCATGGTTGGGTTTGTCGTCCGTGCGGGGCGGTCTCGTCAAGGCGAAGTTCGGAGTACGAAGCGGACCAGCCGGTGAAGCCGCTCGTCGATCTCAGGCGGCTTTGGCCGCCGGCAGGACCTTCATGACCTTGAACAGCTCACCCATCGCGTCGGGGCCGGCCAGGCGTTCGACCGCGTCCGAAATGGCTTGACGTGTCTTGGCATCGGCATCGGCGCCGAGCGTGCCGGCGCGCTCGAGCAGGCCCATGCCGAGCAGGAACTCGCTTTGGGTCGACAATTGCACATCGAGACCGTGAGCGCGCGCCATGTCGGCAAGAGCTGCGAAATCGACATGGGCGGTGAGGTCGGCTTCGCCCGGATTGGCCAAAACGTCCTCGCGCTGGTGCCGGCGCAGCGCCTGGAAAGTGTCGCCGATCCCCGCCTGCAGGTAGCCGTAGTCGATGAAGAGGCCGGCGCCGCCCCGGCCAGCTATGCGTTCGGCGATTTGCGACATCAGCGCCGAACGGGCGGGCGCGATTTCGGCGACGGCGCCTTGCGGCGCATCGGCAGCGGCTGCCGGCAGCAGTGCCGGATCGACGGACCCCGCGCTGGCGAAGAAATGCAGTTCATCGGCGCCGTCGAGGCCGACAACGCGCTCGCGCCAGCTTTCGCCCACATGGACGAACTGCCGGATCGGCACCGCGTCGAACAATTCGTTGCCGACGATGAAGAGCGGCTGCCGCGGCAGCGTGTCGATGGTCTGGTGCCAGGCTAGCTTTGCGTCTTGGTCGGCAAGTGTCTCTCTCTGGATTTCAGCCAGGCGCGGGCTGGTCTCGATGAGGGCAAACGAAGCCTTACCGGTGAGCGCCGGGTCGAGCCGTGACCAGGTGCGCAGCATGTCGTTCATCAGGGTGCCGCGGCCGGGACCGATCTCGGCGAAGGTCGCAGGCAACGGCCGGCCGGCACCTTGCCAGGCCTGATAGAGCCAGACGGCGACGAGTTCGCCGAACATCTGGCTGATCTCTGGCGCGGTGATGAAGTCGCCGGCGGCGCCGAAGGGCTCGCGCGTCGTGTAGTAACCGGCGTCGGGATCGAACAGGCAGAGCGCCATATATTCGCTGACCGGGATCGGCCCCGCCGCGCCGATTAGGCCTATGATGCGCTCCTTCAGCCGGGTCATGCCGCCCGCGGCTCGGCCGCCGGCCTTGCGGTGACCATGGCCCAGATACCGGCGAGCAGCATCGGCGTGGACAGGATCATGCCCATGGTCAGCCAGCCGGTGCCGAGCAGATAGCCGAGCTGCTGGTCGGGCTCGCGGAAGAACTCGACAAAGATGCGCGACAGGCCGTAGCCGCAGATGAAGGCGCCGCCGACGAAGCGCGGCGTCTTCAGCTTGAGCCGCGAGTTGGTGAGGAAGCGCAGCACCAGGAAAAGCACGAGCCCTTCGAGCAGCGCCTCGTAGAGCTGGCTGGGGTGGCGGGTGAACGGGCCGCCATTGGGGAATTCGATCGCCCAGGGCACGTCCGACGGCCGGCCCCAAAGCTCCGAATTGATGAAGTTGGCGACCCGGACCAGGCCCAGCCCAACCGGCACGCCCGCCGACACTGCATCGAACAATGTCCAGGTGGGGATGCGGCGCTTGAGCGAAAACAGCGTCATGGCGAGGATGACGCCAAGCAGGCCGCCGTGGAACGACATGCCGCCCTGCCAGACCGCGAAGATGTCGAGCGGATGCGCGATATAGCGCGGCAGGTCGTAGAAGAGCACGTAGCCGGTGCGCCCGCCGAGCACGACGCCGATCGCCGCCCAGACAATGAAGTCGTCGAGATCCTCGGGCTTCATCGGCAGATTGCCGTTGGGCCACAGGCGCGGGTTGGTGACCAGGCGCTTGGCGTACCACCAGGCAAAGAGGATGCCGACGATATAGCCGACGCCGTACCAATGCACCGCCAGCGGCCCGATATGGACAATGACCGGATCGATATTGGGGAAGGGCAGGGAGGCCAGCGGCAGCAGGAAATATTCGCTCAAAACGGGTCCCCGGTGACGGTCACGATTGGGCGCGGACCATGCGGCAGGGTTTTGGCGCGGTCAAGGCAAGGCTTCGCTTGCATTCCGCGCCGCTCGCCACTACGTCAAAATGACAAAGCGAGGATATGCCATGGCGACTGGACCGAACCGCATTCTCGATGAATTCGCAAAGATCATGACCGATGCCGCGGGTGCCGCGCAGGGCGTGCGGCGCGAAGTGGAGACGGCGTTCCGGGCCCAGGCCGAGCGCATGCTGAATTCCATGGATGTGGTGCAGCGCGAAGAGTTCGAGGCGGTGCGCGAGATGGCGGTCAAGGCGCGGGAAGACAACATTCAGCTGGCGACGCGCGTCGAGGCGCTCGAGGCCAGGCTCGCCGAATTGACCGGACAAGCCGCACCAGCGGGTGCCGCGAAGCCCCGCGCAAAAAAATAATCGTTAAACTTTTCCACATAGCGCGATCCGAAAAATCGCTTTGCCGTGAATCGCTTACCGGCATTGCATGAATCTTTGTCACAGCCACCTTTCCACATGCGGATGACGCAGTGCGAAAAATTGGGCTGTTCACGCGACTCCCGATCAATAGACTGAATTTGTTGCATGATTCGAAGCAGGGTCATGCGCCGGGCGGTGGGGTCCGGTTGGGTCTTTGTGTTGGAAAGTCCTGACCGTCCGAGTTCTAGACAAGATTGTTCGTCGTGTGTGCCCCGCGGAGCGTGTGGCGCTCCCCTGAACACAGGAAGCATTCATGGAACTCCTCGAACTCGAATTCTCCCGCGAAATCCACCCGGTGGACGTCATCGAGCAGGTGGCCCACAACAACGACTGGTCCTTCGAGCGCGCCGGCGACGACGAGATTTCGATTTCGGTGGCCGGCAGCTGGACAGACTATCACGTCTCCTTTTCCTGGATGGAGGATTTCGAGGCGCTGCATCTGGCCTGCGCCTTCGACATCAAGGTGCCGGAGACGCGCGCGCTGGAAGTGATGCGGCTGCTTTCGCTGATCAACGAGCAGATGCTGTTCGGGCATTTCGACCTGTGGGAGCAGGAAGGCGCGATCATGTTCAGGCAGTCGCTGCTGCTTGCCGGCGGGGTCGAGCCGTCGAGCCAGCAGGTCGAGGTGCTGCTGTCGTCGGCGCTCGAGGCCTGCGAATGCTATTTCCAGGCCTTCCAGTTCGTCGTCTGGTCGGGTACATCGGCCAAGGACGCGCTTTCCAGCGTGCTCTTCGAGACCCATGGTAACGCCTGAACCAAGCCAATTCCGCCAATGAGTTCCAGCAGCGAGCGCAAGCCCGAGATCAGCTTTGCCGATTTCGACCGTGTCGACATCCGTGCCGGCACGATCGTCGAGGCCGAGCCGTTTCCGGAGGCGCGCAAGCCGGCGATCAAGCTGAAGATCGATTTCGGCCCGGCGATCGGGGTAAAGAAATCGTCGGCGCAGATCACCAAATACTACGCGCCGGAAACGCTGATCGGCCGCCAGGTCTTCGCGGTGGTCAATTTCCCGCCGCGCCAGATCGGCCCGTTCATGTCGGAAGTGCTGACGCTGGGCTTTCCCGACGAAGAGGGCGCGGTCGTGCTCGGTGCCATCGAGCGCAAGGTGCCGGACGGCGGGCGCCTATTCTAGGGCGAGCCTGGAGCGAACTGGAGCCACCCTGTCCTGATCGGCGCGCTTGCTTGGCATGCCCAGCGCTTCGTCGACGGCGTCGAGGAACATTTCGGCGCAGGCCTGCCAACTATAGCGCATCGCGCGCTGGCGCGCTTCGGCGCGATCGACGTGAGTCGCCTTCATCGCCGCCTCGCCCAGGTCGTTCGACACGGCCCCGCCGACGCCATCGCCGACAATATCGATCGGTCCGGTCACCGGATAGGCGGCGACGGGCGTTCCGCTGGCCAGCGCCTCGATGATGACATTGCCGAAGGTGTCGGTGCGGCTCGGAAAAACGAAGACATCGGCCGACGCGTAGATCTCGGCCAGCTCGTCGTTCGGGCGGTGGCCGAGAAAATGCGCGTTGGGATAGCGCGCCTTGAGCTTTGCCAGTTCCGGTCCTTCGCCGACGATAACCTTGCTGCCGGGCAGGTCGAGATCAAGGAAGGCGGTCAGGTTCTTTTCGATTGCGACCCGGCCGACGCACAAGAATACCGGGCGGGGGAATCCGGTTTCCTTGCGCTTGTTGGGCCGGAAATGGTCGGTGTCGACGCCGCGCGTCCAGGGCCTCAGCTTGTTGAAGCCGCGTGCCGCGAGATCGTCCGCCAGCGATTGCGTCGCGATGAGCGTGCCCTGTCCGGAATTGTGGAAGTCGCGCAGCCAATTGTAAGCCCAGCTCTCCGGCACCGGCAGGCGGGCGCTGAGATATTCGGGAAAGCGCGTGTGATAGCTGGTGGTGAAGGGGCGGCCCACTTTTCGGCAATGGCGGCGCGCCATGATGCCGAGCGGACCCTCGGTGACAATGTGGATGTGGTCGGCCTTGGCGGCCTCGATCATGCGCGCGACGCGGCCAGGCGTGGTCAACGCCAAGCGAATGTCGGGATAGGTCGGCATCGGCAAGGTGCGAAACAGGTTCGGCGTCAGGAAATCGAGCTCGACGTCGAAGGGTTTCAGCGCCTCGGTGAGGCGTTCCAGCGTGTGCACCACGCCGTTGACCTGGGGCCGCCACGCGTCGGTGACCATCAGGATACGCATGGCGATCCCGATACGCATGGCGATCCTTTGCCGCAATAATTCCTGAGCGCGCCGGCGCGGTGCCGGAACGGCAACCAGGCAGCCGCTCGCGCCTCGCTCCAGCGCACCCGGGCAGGGGCCGGATCGAAGCGATGCGGCAGGGCCGAATCAACAGAGGTCGCGCGCTTCATGCGCGCTCTTGACCATGATTTCATGACGGGCGGATGAAGCTTGTCTCGGCTGGACTTACGCAGGCACCTTGATCACGGCGCGCAGGCCGCCGAGCGGGCTGTCCTCGAGGCTGACGTCGCCGCCGTGACTGCGGGCGATGTCGCGGGCGATCGACAGGCCAAGGCCGGTGCCGCTGGCATCGAGATTGCGCGCCTCGTCGAGCCGCAGGAAAGGCTTGAACACCTCTTCTCGCTTGTCGGGCGCGATGCCCGGTCCGTCGTCGTCGATGGTGACGGTGAGCGAGCCGCGGCCATGATTGGCGTGGACCTCGACGGTCTTGGCATAGCGGAAAGCATTGCCGATGACGTTCGACAGCAAACGGGCAAAGGCGTTCGGCCGCACATGCACGGTCGGATCGCCGACCAGCGTCGTCGCGAGCTTGCAGCCGCGCAATTGCGCTTCCTCGCCGAGCTTCTGGAAATAGGTCTCAAGGTCGAAGCGGCCGGTATCCTCCGCGGACTCGCCGCGGGCAAAAGAGAGATAGCCTTCCAGCATCGACTGCATGTCGTCGATGTCCTGGTTCAGCGCGGCCTTGGTCTCGGACTTGCCGCCGGCCAGCGCCAGCTGCAGCTTGAAGCGGGTGAGAATGGTCCTGAGGTCGTGGCTGACGCCCGTCAGCATCGCGGTGCGCTGCTCGATCTGGCGCTCGATACGCTCTCGCATCTGGATGAAAGCGAAGCCGGCGCGACGGACTTCCTCGGCGCCGCGCGGGCGGAAATCGCGCGGCATTGGCCGACCCTTGCCGAAACTCTCGGCGGCCTCGGCGAGCGTCAGGATCGGCCTGATCTGATTGCGCAGGAACGGGATGGCGATCATCAACAGCACCAGCGATGTGCCGACCATCCAGATCAGGAAGATGTGGGTGTTCGAGGCATAAGCCTGGCTGCGCCGCACGAAGACGCGCAGCACCTTGCCTTCAAGCTGGACGCGAACCTCGACGACGTTGGAGTTGCCGACCGTGTCGATCCAGAACGGGCGGTTGATCTGCTTCGTGATCTCCGACGACAAGGCCTCGTCGAGGATTGAGAAGAACGGTTTGGGACCGGGCGGCGGCAGCGGATCCGGCGGCAGCAGATCCACCTTCAACTGCATGCGGTCCTGGGCGATGCGGATGATGTTGGCGTAGTCGGCGTCGTGCGGATAGGTCTCCATCATGTCGATGACGGCCGCTATGTCCGAGATGGTCGCCTGCGACAGGCGCTGCGTGACCGTCTGCCAGTGGCGCTCCATGAAGACGAAGGCGACCACCGACTGCAGCAGGATCATCGGCGCGATGACGATGATCAGCGAGCGTGCGTAAAGCCGCTTCGGCATGTAGAGCGCGACCAGGCGCCAGAACCGGTTCCAGGCACGCGGCATCGCCCTCAGCGTCCGCAATGCGAGATCGCCGGGACCGCTTCCTTTCGGCTTGTCCAGTTGCGTGGTCGCCATTCGCCCTTCCGCTCGTCGATGGCCGTTCAGCAAAGGGCCTTCGACGGTAACCTATTCGACGCTGAGCCGATACCCAATACCGCGCACCGTCTGCAGCCACACCGGATTGGATGGATCGCGCTCTATCTTGCGGCGCAGCCGGTTGATCTGCACGTCGATGGTGCGCTCGCCGACATCCGATTCATCGCCCACCAGCTCATGGCGCGGTATGGTCTCGCCCGCCCGCGCGGCGAAGATCGCGAGGATCTCCTGCTCGCGGTCGGTCAGCTTAAGCGCCTCGCCGCCGCGCTTCAATTCCCGCTTGGCGATCTGGAACGTGTAGGGCCCGAACACCAGTTGCTCCACCTTCGGCGTCGCCGCCGGGCCGCCACGGCGCAGGATGTTGTTGATGCGCAGGATCAGCTCGCGCGGATCGAACGGTTTCGGCAGGTAATCATCGGCGCCGGCTTCCAGGCCGGTGATGCGGCTGTCGGTCTCGGACAGCGCCGTCAGCATCAGGATCGGCACGTTCTTCTCGGCCCGCAGCGCCTTGGTGAGGTCGACGCCGGTCTCGCCCGGCATCATCACATCGAGCACCAGAAGGTCGAAGTCGAGGCCGGCGAGCTTGCGCCTGGCCTCGCCGGAATTGCCGGCCACAGTGACGCGAAAACCGTTCTCGGACAGATACTGCTTGAGCAGGTTGCGGATACGCGTGTCGTCGTCGACGACCAGAAGATGCGGCGCGTCATCGTCGGGCGCTGACGGATGATCGACCTTCTCAATGGTCTCCATGGTTCTTCCCCGATGTTTGCGCAGGCACAATGTCGATCTGCGCTCTTAGTTCCGGATTGACCATCGCTTCCAGGAAACGCTCGATCGTGGCGCGTTCGGTGGTTCCGGAATCCTCCAATGCCGCACGGATGCGGCGCGACTGTGGCCGCGCCAGTGCCAAGGCCAGGGCGCGACCCTTGGCGGTCGGGTAAAGCTCGCGCTGCCGGCGGTCGCGCGGACCCTGCACCTGGACGATGTGATCGGTGTCGATCAACTGCTTCAAAACCCGCGCCAGGCTCTGCTTGGTGATCTTCAGCACATCGAGCAGCTCGGCGACGGTGAGGCCCGGCCTGCGGTTGACGAAGTGCAGCACGCGATGATGGGCGCGGCCGAAGCCGTAATCGGCGAGGATCTGGTCCGGGTCGGAGGTGAAATCGCGATAGGCGAAGAAAAACAGCTCGATGATGGCGAAGTCGATGCCGTCCTCATCGGCGATGGCCGTCCTGATCGGTTTTCCGGCTGCGGGGCTCGTCATCGTTTCTCCATGCGAGGCGGGAATTATGTCAGTACTATTGACGTAATTTCCGGGCAATGATAATTTTTGACAAGCTTTTCGGCGGATTGCGAACAAAAAGGCAAGAGGAAGCCGTTTTTCCGGAACTTCCTGAGTTTGCCACGGATTGAATATCCGCCTACGCTTTCAAGCATTGGCCAGCGTTTCGGATCCTGTGCGGGGCCGGTTCGAAAGGTCATAAACACAACGATTTGCGGGCGCCTGCCCGCGGGAGGTTTCCATGGCATCCGTTCCCTTCGATCAATTGGAAGGCTTCATCTGGATGAACGGCGAGTTCGTCAAATGGGCCGACGCCAAGATCCATGTGCTGACCCATGGCCTGCACTATGCCAGTGCCGTCTTCGAGGGCGAGCGCGCCTATGGCGGCCAGATCTTCAAGCTGACCGAGCACAATGAGCGCCTGCATGAATCGGCGCGCCTGCTCGGCTTCAAGATTCCCTATCCGGTCGCCGAGATCGACGAGGCCTGCCGCACGCTGCTGAAGAAGCAGGGTTTCCAGGACGCCTATGTGCGTCCGATCGCCTGGCGCGGCAGCGAGCAGATGGGCGTTTCGGCGCAGAACAACCGCATCAACTGCGCCATCGCCATCTGGCAGTGGCCGAGCTATTTCGATCCCGCGCAGAAGCTCAAGGGCATTCGGCTCGACGTCGCCGAATGGCGCCGGCCCGATCCGCGCACCGCGCCGTCCAAGTCGAAGGCCGCCGGCCTCTACATGATCTGCACGCTGTCCAAGCACGCCGCCGAGGCCAATGGCTACGCCGACGCCATGATGCTCGATTGGCGCGGCCAGGTGGCGGAAGCGACGGGCGCCAACATCTTCTTCGTCAAGGACGGCAAGATCCATACGCCGACGCCCGACTGCTTCCTGGACGGCATAACCCGCCGCACGGTGATCGGCCTGGCGAAGGACCGCGCTTTCGAGGTGATCGAGCGCGCCATAATGCCGGAGGAGCTCGAAGGTTTCGAGCAGTGCTTCCTCACCGGCACCGCCGCCGAGGTCACGCCGGTTTCCGAGATCGGTCCATACCGATTCGAGGTCGGCGAGATCGCCAAGACATTGATGAATGACTATTCCGCCGCGGTGCAGCCAAAGCACGCAATCGCTGCAGAATAGAGATAGTCACAGCTTTTTTATGCAATAGGGGCGGTTTTCGAGCCGCCCCTTTTATTTAAGCGCGCGCGCATTTGACTTTCGAACAATTCGGCGTCTCATGATGGCGTCGGCCCGAGGAGGCTGGCGGCTATGGAGGGACTAGTTACATGGACAGCAACACGATTATTCAGATCGTTGTACAGGTAATTGCCGGCGTTATCGGTGGCCAGGCGGTTGGCGCAGCGTTCAAGCAGGCGGCGATGGGCCAACTTACCAAAATCCTCAGCGGTGCGATCGGCGGCGTCGGCGGCGCGGCCATTCTCGGCAGCCTGCTCGGCGGCGGCGGCGTTGACGCGGCAGCGGCGGCGGGCGGCATCGGCAGCGCGCTCGACCTGAAGAACCTCCTCGGCGGCGTTGGCGGTGGCGCGATACTGACCGGCATCGTCGGCGCGGTCATGAATGCGATGAAGAAATAGGTCCGGTCTTTCGGACTTTGCCATGGGCGGCCTCGGCCGCCCATTCTTTATTACCAAGCCGGCGGCCTCGGCCGCCCATTCCTTTGGAAACATGGCCAGCGGCCTCGGCCGCGCATTTCCTCCCGAAGTTCGGACAATGGTGGACGAGGTTCGCCGGGCTGTCTACATCAGGGCGACACTTCGAAGGAAGGGAAAGGAATGCCATGGGTCAGCTCAATGCCGGTATCGTGCCGGTCACGCCCTTCCAGCAGAACTGCACCATTCTCTTCGACATGGACGACAGGTCGGGCGTCGTGGTCGATCCCGG
The DNA here is from genome assembly GCF_020165215.1 of Mesorhizobium sp. CA15. NCBI lineage: Bacteria > Pseudomonadati > Pseudomonadota > Alphaproteobacteria > Hyphomicrobiales > Phyllobacteriaceae > Mesorhizobium > Mesorhizobium sp. CA15. The sequence goes on along the minus strand of NZ_JAIUHQ010000002.1, from coordinate 591,494 downwards.
CGGCGATGTCGACCAGATACTGTCGGCGCTGAAGGACAATGCCATCACCGCCGGCGCAATCTGGATCACGCACGGCCATATCGACCATGCCGGCGGCGCGATGGACCTGAAGGACGCGCTGGGCATCGACATTATCGGCCCACATGAGGCCGACAAGCCGCTGCTTACCAATCTCGAGAACCAGGCCAAACGTTTCGGCCTCACCGATCCGGTGCGCAATTGCGTGCCGGACCGTTTTCTCACCGAAGGCGAAACGGTGTCGTTCGGCAACCATGTGTTCGAAGTGCTGCATTGCCCGGGACATGCGCCGGGCCATGTCGTCTACTACAACCGGGCGGCCAAATTCGCGCATGTCGGCGACGTGCTGTTCCGCGGCTCGATCGGGCGCACCGACCTGCCCGGCGGCGACCACGCAGCGCTGATCGCCTCAATCAAGGACAAGCTTCTGCCGCTAGGCGACGACATAGGTTTCATCTGCGGCCATGGCCCGGGTAGCCGCCTTGGCGACGAACGGCGGACCAATCCGTTTCTGACCTAGGCTATGCCGATATTCAGGTGATGCCGGCCTGCGAGCGTCAGTTTCCTGCGCTTCCGGTGCTCACGTACTGTAAGTACGCTCCGCTCCGGTTCTCGGAACCCATCGCTCTCGGCTCGGCCTGACCTGAATCTCGGCATAGCCATCGTTGGCGAGTTATTCAAAAAAGCGCCGCCCAAGGGCGGCGCTTTTTAAGGTAGGGAACCTGGGTTTCTTAATTGGCGACGCAGAAATGCTGAGCGCCGTCACTGCCGGTGAAAGTGCCGGTCCGCGAATTGAAGCTGCGGTAGCGGTCCGAGCAATACTCGTACCAGCCGCGGGTCCACGGCTCGGCGTAGCGGTCGGCATAGACGACGCGCGGCTGCTGAACATAGTAGCGGCGCACCGGCCGGTAGACATAATAATCGTCACCATAGGCCGGTTCGTAATAGCGCGGCCCGGGGTTGCTGAGCGCGCTGCCGATCAGAGCGCCGGCCGCGAGGCCGACAACGCCGGCGGCGAGGGCGTCACCGCCATGATGACGATGATGGTGCCAGCGCCAGTCGTCCGCATTGGCCGCCGAGAAGGTGGCCAAGGTGGTCGCGGCAATGCCAACACTGAGGATGGCGGTCCTGAGAAAACGGTTCATTTTCGGTCTCCTTAGCGCCGGCCCGCGCGTTTTTCGGGGGATACGGACCGGCTTTAGCAAAGGTTAATAGAAGACCGTGGCTGAACGGAGGCTGAACGGAAATCGGCGTAAACGATTTTTCGAGGCCTGGGGATTTTTCGAGCCTCGGCGGTTTGCGAGGCTTGGCGATTTTCGAAGCCGGCGACCTTTCCGGACCTAGGCACAATCCGTTCCGGGGCGGGAGCGGTCCCGCCTGAAAAGCTTCCGTCGGATCCGTCGCGAGCCGGCTTAGCCGACCGACAGATTGACGGCCTTCGGACCCTTGCCGCGCTTGTCCGGCTCGGTGTCGAATGTCACTTTCTGCCCATCCTCAAGACCGGGAAGGCCCGACGCCTGCACAGCCGAGATGTGGACGAAGACATCCTTCGCGCCATCATCGGGCGTGATGAAGCCGAAGCCCTTGGCATGGTTGAAGAATTTGACGGTGCCGGTCTGCGGCATGGGAAACTCCTTTGATCCCATCAAGTCAAGTCTCGGGCCGGCAAACTGCCCGAGAGGAAATTTGTCCTTTATTTTAGCGCTATCGGCAAGAGAAAGTTTTCGCCTGCCGATCCAAGCATTTGCGAGCAAAAAAGGCGCAACCTTTTCGGTCGCGCCTTCGCAAATTCAGGCCTGTCCTGAAGCCGGCTCATGATCCTGCCGCACCATTGCATCCGCAACGATAGGCTGTTTCAGCGGATCAGGCAGCGCGCAGGTTGACCGCCTTCGGGCCCTTGCCCATGCGGTCCGGCTCGACGTCGAAGGTGACCTTCTGGCCGTCGACCAGCGTGCGCAGGCCAGAGGCCTCGATCGCGGAAATGTGGACGAACACGTCCTTGGCGCCACCATCCGGCGTGATAAAGCCGAAGCCTTTGGTGGCATTGAAGAACTTTACAGTACCGGTCTGGGCCATTGGGGAAAACTCCTTCACCCGTGTCAGTCTTGGTGGTTTGCCCGCTGCCTCGCGCCTTGGGCAAATCCCGGTGGTTGCTTCGGCGGTCATGCATTCGCGCATGGTCAAACCCCCCGCCGAAAAACGGGGTTGTCAGAGATTCACACTTATCGGGGAAAGGTCGTCCAAAACGTTCCGCTCTCCGGGTCGCAAATGCCCGAACATGATTTTTATTACACGGAAACGTGATGGTTGCAAGACGACGCTCGCGGGCGGCCAGCGGCGCGTCCAACGCTGGGCCTCGATAGACCCGGCCCTATCACCGGTCATCGGCCAGAGGCGGGCCAAGCATGGGCCAGAATGTAGGTGGCGACGACCGTTCCGTGGCTCCACAAACGATGGTTGCGTTTAACGCGCAGGATGCGAGGATACCGCGAGCCGGCGTCACGCGTCGGGATGGAGGAGGGGTATATGCGGCTTCTTGCGGTGTCATGGCAGGGCGTTGTCGTTTTCACGCTGTCGGCGCTGCTGGCAGCCTGCACCGTCGTCGTCGACGATGGGCCGCGCCCGCTGCCGTCCCGGCCGCATCCGCAGCTCTGCACCATGCAGTACCAACCGGTCTGCGCCCGGCGCGGCGGCGACCGGCAGACCTTTGCCAATGCCTGCCTGGCTGAAAGGGAAGGCTACCGCATCGTGCGGGACGGTCCTTGCCGCGACGGCGGAGGCGGTGGTGGCGAACAAGCCTTCTGCACGCGCGAATACGCGCCGGTCTGCGCCAGGCGCCATGGGCAGATGCGCACCTTCCCGAACGCCTGCGAGGCGCGCGCGGCGGACTATCGCATCGTCGGCGACGGGCCGTGCTGAGCAGACCGCGGTGTCCATTCGCAAGATAGACACCGCGAGGCGCGCTGACGTTTGTCTTGAATCTCTTGCCCGCATGGCTTAGGTCCGGCGGACCAACAAATACGGCAGGTTTCCCATTAACAAAGATCGCAGAAGAGCGGCAAACGCCGGTGGCAGGCCAGGTGGCTCGGCGAGCCCGCTCGATCCTTATGTGCAAAAGGCGCTGCAACTGCACCAGGCCGGCCGGCGCCAGGAGGCCGAGGGCCTCTACCGGCAGGTATTGGGGCAGCAGCCGAACCATGCCGCCGCGCTGCATTTCCTCGGGCTGCTGCTGCACCAGAGCGGCAGGAGCGAGGAAGGGCTCGATCTCATCGAGCAGTCGGTGACGCTGCAGCCCCAGAATGCCGACTTCCTCAACAATATGGGCACGGTCATGCGCGATCTCGGGCGCGTCGCCGCCGCGATCGATTTCTTCCGCGGCGCGGTGGATATCCGGCCGGACCAACTGGCCGCGCGCGACAATCTCGGCTCGTCGCTGAAGCAGCTCGGACAGCTCGACGCGGCTGAGGAGATCTATCGCGGCACCATCGGCCGCAACCCGTTCCACGTCCGCGCGCGCATCGGCCTTGCCGAGACGATGCAGGAGGCCGGGCGGCTGGATGAGGCGATCAAGCTGTTTAGCGAGGCGCTGTCGATCCGGCCGAAGGACGCCGAGTTGCTCTACGGGCTTGGCGTCGCGATGATGGAGAAGGGCAAGCTCGGCGAGGCGGCCGATTTCGCCCGCCAGGCGTTGGCGATCGCCCCGAACATGTCGAAAGCCTGGCTGCTGCTCTCGCAGGTCAAGCGCCAGACCGAGCGCGACAAGGAGCTTTCCGGCATGGAGGCCGAGCACGCCAAGGCGCCGCAAGGCAGCCTCGCGCGCATGCAGCTCTCCTTCGGACTGGGCAAGGTTAATGACGACCTCAAGGATTATGGCCGCGCCTTCGACTATTTCGCCGAGGGCAATGCCATCCGCCGCAGCGTGATCGACTACGATCCCGCGCGCGCGCGGGGCGAATTCGAGGCGATGAAGACGGCCTTCGACGCAGCCTTCTTCGAGAAGCACAGGCCAAGCGGCATTTCCGACGACACGCCGATCTTCGTCGTCGGCATGCCACGTTCCGGCACCACGCTGGTCGAGCAGATCATCGCCAGCCATCCGCAGGTTTTCGGTGCGGGCGAATTGAACATCCTGAAGACGGCCGTCGGCAAGCAGTTTCCGATGAACATGCCGGGCGGCTTCCCCGCCGGTATCGCCGACATGCCCGACAAGGCCTTCGCCGAGGCGGGCCAGGCCTATCTCGACATGCTGCATAGCCGCTATCCGGGCTACCGCCATGTCACCGACAAGATGCCGGGCAACTTCCTGCTGGTCGGCTTCCTGCACATGATGCTGCCGAAGGCCAAGATCGTCCATTGCGCGCGCGATGCGGCGGCCACGTGCCTGTCGATCTTCAAGGTGCATTTCCGCGGCGACAGCCACCGCTACGGCTACGACCTCGGCGAGCTCGCCGATTTCCATAACCTCTACACCGATATCATGGCGCATTGGCACAAGGTGCTGCCTGGCGTCGTGCATGATGTGCGCTATGAGGATTTCGTCGCCGACCAGGAAGGGCAGTCGCGGGCGCTGATGGCGTATCTCGGCCTGCCCTGGGACGACAAGGTGCTGTCCTTCCACGAGACGGACCGGCCGGTGCGCACCGCTTCCGCCGCGCAGGTGCGCCAGCCGATGTATCAGGGCTCGGTCGATCTGTGGAAGAGGTATGGGGAGCGGCTGAAGCCGCTGCTTGATCGGCTGAACTAGCACACGCGTCAGCGATTGGCCGAAGCGCCCGAACTTCGTCATCCTCGGGCGGAGCGGGAGCGAAGCGGACGCGTAGACCCGAGGATCCATTCCGTGACCTCGCGCGAAGGTTAAAGGCGGCGCAGAACAGAGGTCGTTTGCATCGCTGCAAAGCTCATAGGTAACGGAATGGATCCTCGGGTCTGCGCCGCGTCGCTTCGCTCCTTGCTCCGCCCATGGATGACGACCTGACGAGCGTCTCGGCCAATCGCAACGGATTGCGATCAGCCGACACTGGCGTTCCGTCGCTCCTCAAAGCTGGATGAATGGCTGGAAGCCGCCGAAGATCATGCGCTTGCCGTCGAACGGCATGGCGGACCAGTCCATCTTGAGACGCTCATCGGCCATCACCTTGGCCATGACCGCGTCGCGGCTCTGCCTGGACTCGTAGACGACCCAGGAGAAGATGACGACCTCGTCGTCCTTCGCCTGCACGGCGCGCGGGAACGAGGTCAGCTCGCCATAGGGGACATCGTCGCCGACGCATTCGACATAGGCGAGCGCGCCGTGCTCCATCCAGACGGCGCCGGCGTTCTCGGCCATCTTCTTGTACGCATCGAGATTTGCCTTCGGCACGGCAAGCACGAAACCATCGACATAGGACATGCTGAACTCCTCTTTGTGGCGTCTCTTCCCCTGTGGGAGAAGGTGGATCGGCGCGCAGCGCCGAGACGGATGAGGGGTGCGCCAGCTCGGCGTCGCTTACCCCTCACCCGGAGCCGATTTGCGAAGGGCAATTCGGGGCAATCCCACCTCTCCCACAAGAGGGGGAGAGGTGGGCGGGCTCACTTCACCGGCGCGTTCATCGCCCAAGCGACGCCGAAGGGGTCTTTCACCTGGCCCCAGCGGTCGCCCCAGAACATTACCTGCAGCGGCGTGACGACCTCGCAGCCGGCATCCACCGCGCGCTGCCACCAGGCATCGATGTCGTCGCTGCCGAGATGCAGCTGCAGCGTATAGCCTTGCGCCGCCTGGTGCGGATGACCGTGTTCGGGATAGGCATCGCCCAGCATCAGCGTCGAGCCGTTGACGTAGAGATGGATGTGCATGGTGCGGCCCTTGTCGTCAGGCGGATAGGCGAACACTTCCTCCGCGCCGAAAGCCTTCTTGTAGAACTCGGCGGCCTTGATGGCGCCGTCGACCTGCAGGTAGGGGGTCAATCCGCCAAGGACCTTGGCGCGGGGCGGGGTTTGGTCATTCATTCTCGTGTTCCTCTTCACGGGTTGATCCGGTTTTGCGACCCCAGGACGGATGAAGCGGCGGCGATCCTACATGGCCCGAGAATTATTTTTAGAGTAGCTAGCCCAAACAGCTCGGGCGGCAAGCGCGGCTGCAAAACGATCGCATCGAAAGCGACTTATATGACCTTCGCCGAGAAGGTGGCGGCGCGGCGGCTTTCCCGCGTTTCGAAAATCTCCGGAAAGCCGATGTCCTTGCGCAGCTCGGCCGGCAGCGACAGCAGGATGCGCTCGCTGCGATGACGCGCGCGCGCCTGGGCATAGCGGTTGGCAAGACGGCCGATGGATGACAGTACCGACATGATGTCTCTCCTGGTTGATGCCGGCATCATTGTGTCGGCATCCCAAGGACGAGGCGGCAATCGGCGATCCGACAGGTCGCCCTCGATTTTTTTTCAGAGCACCGACGCGGCCAGCGCGGTGTCGTAATATTCCACCATCTCGATGATCTCGCCGTCGCGGACCGTCCAGAAATTGGCGGTACGCATGATGAGCTCCTCGCCGGTGGCGCGGCGCGTCATGTGGATCTCGACTTGCGCGGCGACCTTGTCGCCGCCGTCGATGAGCTCGACGGGGACAAAATGCCGGTACTCGAAGTCGTCATCGAGCGCCAGGAGCCTGGCGAGGAATTCCTGCTTGCCGTGCGCGGTGCCGGCATGACGCGATTGCCGGGGATCGGCAATCCAGCGGAACACGACATCTTCGGCGCACCGAGACAAGGCGCCTTCGATGTCGCGGTCCGCATAGGCCTGATAAAGATTGCTGACGATTTCCACTGCACGCATGGCCCATTCCCTCCATGGCTAAGCAGTTCAGCATGCGCTTTTTTTAGCAGGTGGAAAAGTATCGCCGAGCCGGCAGCAATCTCTGTCGGGCCGGCAGTGCCGGCCCAACAGAGGTATCGCCTCAGTTCGACATCTCGGCGACCGAGCGGAAGAACGCCTCCGGGTCGTCGACCTCGGTCAGCCGCCGCTTGTCGATCAGCCAGAAGCGGTTGCCGACGGCGCGGATGAAGGAGCGGTCATGCGAGGCAAGCAGGCAGCTCGCCTGATGCTTCAACAATTCGTCCTCCAATGCTTCCTGGCCGTCGATGTCGAGATGGTTGGTCGGCTCGTCGAGCAGATAGAAATTGGGATGGATGAGCCTGAGCACCAGCATCATCAGCCTCGATCTCTGTCCGCCGGACAGAGCGCCGATCTTCTTCTCCTGCATCTCGATCGCGACGCCGGCGCCGGCGAGCAACGAGCGGGCGCGATGCTCGCCGACCTCGAAGCGGCGCGAGACCATCGCCAGCGGCGTGTCGTCGCTATCGATGCCCGACAGCGCCTGATCGCTGTAACCGAGCACCACCGACGGCGTCACCTTGATGTTCGCGACCGATCCCGGCTCGGCGATGGCGCCACGGATCATCGCGATGAAGCGCGTCTTGCCGACGCCGTTGCGGCCGAGCAGCACGATGCGGTCGTCCTGGCAGATGTGGCGCTTGCCGGTCCTGAACAGCAGCGTGCCGTCAGGGGTTTCGACCGCCGCGTCCTCCAGCGTGATCAGCACCTTGGCGTGGGTGCCGCGGTTGGCCAGCTTGATCGCGCCGGCCGAGCGCTCGCGATGCGCTTGTATGGCGGCATCCTCCAGCTTCTCGGCCCGTTCCTTGAGCTGCCTGGTCTTAATCGTCAAAAGGTCGCTGCCGGAATTGATGCCGATATTGTTCAACTTGGCGGCCTGCTTGCGCAGCTGCTGGGCGATCTTCATGTCGCGCTCGAACTTGCGCGCCGTCGAGGCGTCGAGCTCGTCGAGCGCCTGCCGGGCACGGGAATAGGGCAGCGCGAACACCGCCGACTCTTCCGGGCGCAGGAACAGGGTACGGTTGGTGGCCGCGTCGAGGAAGGCGCGGTCGTGGCTGGCGATGATGACCGGCACGTCGCGCGGCAGCGCCTTGAGCCATGTTTCCAGCTGGCTGATCCTGGCGAGGTCGAGATGATTGGTCGGCTCGTCGAGCAGAAGCACGTCGGGATCGGTGACCCAGACGCGGGCGATCAGCGCCAGACGCTGCCAGCCGCCGCTCAGCGCACGCATTGGCCGGCCGCGCATGTCCTCCGGCACCTCGAGCGAATCCAGCACGACGTCGACGCGCCAGAACTCGCTGTCGCGCTGTTCGGGCGGCAAGGCATCGGCGACGACGTCATGGAAGCTGCCGCCGAGGAATGCGTCAGGGATGGATTGCTCGACATGGCCGACGCGCAGGCCGCGCGACCGGGTGATGTCGCCGGTCGTGGCTTCGACTTCGCCGGCCAGGCATTTGAGAAGTGTGGATTTGCCACGGCCATTGGCCGCGACGATGCCGAGCCGGTCGCCGGCGCCGATGATGAGGTCGAGGTTGGAGAAGAGCGGCGCACTCATGGTGACGCCGAGAGATTTGAGGCTGATCAGGGCCATGTCGATTTCTCTGGTCTGCCCGGAAAATCCGGCTCAATGCACTTTGACGGTGCGCCCCTAGGCCATCAGGCCAGGTTCAGCGGCACCACGAAAGGGCAGACCAAAATCGAAGCGGGAAAACCCGGACCGTCCTGGTCAGCCCTGCAAGCAAGCTCGCAGGGCACAGACAGGGCCGCGCTGACGGTGGTGGCAGTAGTTCACGCAGCCCTCCTTTCCGGATGTTCGAGTTGGGAATTGGGTACACCGGGGGAGGGGCGGAGGCAAGTGGTCCGCACTTCCCTTCTCCCCTTGTTGTGGGAGAAGGTGGATCGGCGCGAAGCGCCGAGACGGATGAGGGGTGTTCCGGCGGAGTGAGACGGCCGCGACCTCTTCGCTGGACAAACGGTGTCGCCAAGCTGGAGCACCCCTCATCCGTCGCCTTCGGCGACACCTTCTCCCACCCGGGGAGAAGGAAAAGATGCTACTGCCCCGGCCGTCCGGTCTTGCCCGGCCGGCGTTTTTGACGCCGCTCGTCGCCAGGGTCCTCGTAGGAGCCGATGCCGGCTCGCTGGCGGACGATCGGCTTATCGTCGCGTTCCTTCGCGCCCGTCCTGCCGGACATCTCCCCCGCCGGAGGAGGCGTTGGCTGCGGCTTCGCCGGCTTCTTGCCCTCGACCGGTTTCTCCGTGCGGCGCACCGTCATCTCGTCGAGCGAGTTCTTCCTGAACAGCGGCTTGATCGGCTCGCCCGGAATGCCGAAATCGGAACCGTGCGCTTCCTGCGCGCTCTGCTTCTTGAACAGCGAACGCGACACCGCGCCGGCGGGCGTCGCCATGTCGGTGCCGGGCCCCATGTCGTCGATCGACGGCTTGGCGAAGAGCGGCTTCTTCACCGGCACGGCGCCGTCAGCGCCCATCTCGTCCAGATGCGGCTTGCGGAAGAGGTTGGGCCGGGCAGCCTTTGCCGCCTCCTCGGCGGCGCGTGCCTCATCGAGCTTGCGGAAGCGCTCCTGCTCCTCGACCGTGCGATGCTTGGCCACGCCCTTGTTGTGCTTGCCCTTTTCGCGGCCTGAGGCAGGGCTTTGGCCTTCCACCTCGCGCGCCAGCGGGTCGTCGGAGATGGCAAGCTCCATCTCGCGCAGCCGCTTGATCTCGTCGCGGACGCGCGCCGCCTTCTCGAAATCGAGATTGGCGGCGGCGTCGCGCATCTGCTTGTCCAGCGCCTCGAGGTGCGTCTTCAGATTGTTGCCGATCATCGCCCCGGCGTCGTCGGTGAACTGCGAGATGTCGGCGCGGACATGGTCCTTCTCGTAGACCGAGTCGAGGATGTCGGCGATGCGCGACTTGACCGATTCCGGTGTGATGCCGTTGGCGGCGTTCCACTCCATCTGCTTCTCGCGGCGGCGGTTGGTCTCCGCCATCGCCCGTTCCATCGAGCCGGTGATCTGGTCGGCGTAGAGGATGACCTTGCCGTCGACGTTGCGGGCGGCGCGGCCGATGGTCTGGATCAGCGAGGTTTCCGAACGCAGGAACCCTTCCTTGTCGGCATCGAGAATGGCGACGAAGCCGCATTCGGGAATGTCGAGGCCTTCGCGCAACAGGTTGATGCCGACCAGCACGTCGAAGGCGCCGAGGCGCAAATCGCGCAGGATCTCGATGCGCTCCAGCGTGTCGATGTCGGAATGCATGTAGCGGACGCGGATGCCGTTCTCGTGCAAATATTCGGTGAGGTCCTCGGCCATGCGCTTGGTCAGTACGGTGACCAGCGTGCGATAGCCGGCCCGGGTCGTGTCGCGGATCTCGCCGACGACGTCGTCGACCTGGCTCTTGGCCGGACGCACCTCGACCGGCGGATCGATCAGGCCGGTCGGACGGATGACCTGCTCGGCGAAGACGCCGCCGGACTGGTCGAGTTCCCAGGCGCCCGGCGTCGCCGAAACCGCCACCGACAGCGGGCGCATGGCGTCCCATTCCTCGAAGCGGAGCGGCCGGTTGTCCATGCAGGAGGGCAGGCGGAAACCATACTCGGCCAGCGTCGCCTTGCGGCGAAAGTCGCCGCGATACATGCCGCCGATCTGCGGCACGGTGACGTGGCTTTCGTCGATGAAGATCAGCGCGTTGTCGGGCACATATTCGAACAAGGTCGGCGGCGGGTCGCCGGGCTGACGTCCGGTGAGGTAACGCGAATAGTTCTCGATGCCGGCGCAGGAGCCGGTCGCCTCCAGCATCTCCAGATCGAAGCGCGTGCGCTGTTCCAGCCGCTGCGCTTCCAGCAGACGGCCAGCCTTTTCAAGCTCTTGCAGGCGGTGCTTGAGCTCCTCCTTGATCGACTTGATGGCTTGATTCAAGGTCGGGCGCGGCGTCACATAATGCGAGTTGGCGTAGATTTTGACGCTCTTCAGCTCGCCGGTCTTCTGGCCGGTGAGCGGATCGAACTCGGTGATCTGTTCGATCTCGTCGCCGAACATCGAGATGCGCCAGGCGCGGTCTTCCAGGTGGGCGGGGAAGATCTCGATGGTGTCGCCGCGCACGCGAAACGAGCCGCGCACGAAGTTGATGTCCTGGCGCTTGTACTGCTGGGCGACGAGGTCGGCGAGAAGCGAGCGCTGGTCGAGCCGGTCGCCGACCTGCATCTGGAACGTCATCGCCGTGTAGGTCTCGACCGAGCCGATACCATAGATGCAGGACACCGAGGCGACGATGATAACGTCGTCGCGTTCCAACAGCGAGCGGGTCGCCGAGTGGCGCATGCGGTCGATCTGTTCGTTGATCGAGGATTCCTTCTCGATATAGGTGTCCGTGCGCGGGACGTAGGCTTCCGGCTGGTAATAGTCGTAATAGGAGACGAAATACTCGACCGCGTTCTCGGGGAAGAATTTTTTGAACTCGGCATAGAGCTGCGCGGCAAGCGTCTTGTTCGGCGCCAGGATCAAAGCAGGGCGCTGCGTCTCCTCGATCACCTTGGCCATGGTGAAGGTCTTGCCCGAGCCGGTGACGCCGAGCAGCACCTGGGTGCGGTCGTTCCGCTCGACGCCTTCGACGAGGTCCTTGATGGCTGTCGGCTGATCTCCGGCGGGCTCGAAATCCGAGACCATCTTGATGGCGATGCCGCCCTCAGACTTTTCCGGGCGGGCCGGACGGTGCGGCGTCCACAGCTGGCCGTCCTTGTGCAGCGGATTGCCGGATTCGATCAGCGCCGACAGCGCCGCAACCGTTGCGGTGACGCCGCCGGACGAAACCGACTCTGCATCCTCCAGGCTGATGTCGAGGCCGGCCACAGGGTTGAGGCCGGCGGCCGCGCGCTCCTTCGCCGAGGCAGCGCCGCCCATCGAGGTGCCGCGCGCGGTGCGGCCGGGCGCCGACGAGCGCTCTGGTATCTTCTTCTTCGGCGCTTTTGCCTTCGGCTGCTTTTCAGCTTCACGCTCGATCTGCCCGGCCCAATCGGAGATCGAGCCGGTCAGCGGCGCGCCGGAAAAGTCGGCCTGCGGCGCTTCCGCGAAGCCGCCGGGCTCCAGCGGCTCGGCGGCATCGAGGAATTCGGTCAGCGGGCTGCGCCGCTTCGGCGCGCCATCTTGCGAAGGCGTCTTCTTGTCAGGATGTCTGGCCATGGCCCGAATATGGGAGGACTCGGCCGAAATGGAAAGAGCGGAGTGAAAGGGCTCCGGCCGAGCGCGGACGCTGCTGACAGAAGGCTGTCAGGAAAGGGGTCATGATCCGATTGGCCTGGGATCGTCCGGCTCCGCCTTGGCAACCGCGGCAAGCGCCGCGGCGACGACGGCGGCGCGGCGGGCCTTCGGTCCATCCACCGGCCAGACCAGACGGCGCTTGATGGTCAGCGCGGGAATAACGCGGGCGATCTCGACGAGTTGGCCGTCGCGGAAATGCTCCTTCAGCATCAGTTCGCTGGCAAGCAGCGCACCCATGCCGGAAAGCGAGGCCTGCGCGGCCAGCACGGTCAAGGGGAACCGCGGGCCGTGGTCGATGTTCTTGCGTAGGCGGCCGGCGGCGGCGAACCAGTTTGCCCATGTGGGGTAAACGTCGTCGCCCATGGTCTGGTCGATGTGGAGGAGGGGCAGGCGGCTGAGCACTTCGGCGCTGTCTTGATCTGTGCGGTTGCGGATCAGCGCCGGGGCACAGGCCGGAACCACCCTTTCGGTGAAGAGATCGGCCGATGCGAGATCTCTTGCCGTGCTGTTGCGGTAGCTGATGGCGAGGTCGATGCCTTCCTCCAGCATCGAATCCAACGCGATCGACACCACGATGCGCACGTCCAGCCTGCCGAGAGCCGCGCGGACATTGCCAAGGCGCGGCGCCAGCCAAAGCGAGGCGAAGGACGGATCGGCCGCGATGGTGAAGGTATCGGCGCGGCGCTCGAACCGCAGCCGCCGCAATCCGGAGGCCAGCGCGTCGAAGCCGCGGTCGATGTCTGGCAGCGCCGCCTCGGCAATGCGTGTGAGCGCGATGCCGTTGCCCTCGCGCCTGACCAGCTTGACGCCAAGCCGGTCCTCCAGCTGCCGCAACTGATGGCCGACGGCGCCCGGCGTGACGCCGAGCTCGTCGGCGGCGCGCGTCAGACTGCCGGTGCGCGCGGCGGCTGCAAGCGCACGCAGGGCCGACAGCGGGAGGTCGCGAAGAAACGCCATGGATTGAGAATACCTCAAAACTTATGAAAACAAACTCGTTTGCAAGAAAAGCCGCGAGCGCCCTACCGTTGTTGAAGACAACTCAATCCAGGAAAGCCGTCGCCATGCTCGATATGCAGACTCAGTCCGTCCCCGCCGGCCAGGCACTCGCGACGCGCTCCTTGCGAGCGATGCGCAACGAAGGACCGCGCATCGCCGTGGAATTCGATGACGGCAGCGCCGGCCGGCTGTCGATGCGCTGGCTGCGGCTTGCCTGCGAATGCGGGATATGCGGCGACACCGCTTCCGGAAAGCGCTGGCTGACGCCTGCCGATGTTCCGGCCGATATCCGCGCGACCTCGATCGAGATCTCGACGGTTGGGACGACGGACGTGGTCTGGCGGGACGGCCATGTCTCGCGCTTCGCGGCGGGCTTTCTGGCGGCCCATGCCGGACGCGGCGGCGATTTCGGCGCGCCACGCTTTCAGCCGGAACTGTGGAATAGCGATCTCGGCGCGCGGCTTGGGCGCTTCGCCTTCGACGCCGTGGTGGAGGACGACGCGGTGCTTTTCCAGTCGCTGCGCGCCTTGCGCGACCATGGCATCGCCATGCTGACCGGCGTCCCGGCCGAGCCTGAGGCGACGCTGCGCGTCGCCGGCCGCTACGGGCCCGTGCGCGAGACTAGTTACGGCAAGGTTTTCGATCTCATCTCGCGGCCCGACGCGCGGGTGGCCGGAGAAACGGCGCGCGCGCAAATTCCGCACACGGACGAGCCGTTCCGCTATTCGCCGCCGGGCTTCATCTTCTTCCATGCCATCAGGACCGGCGCCGGCAGCGGCGGCACCTCGTTGATGGTCGACGGCTTTCAAGTCGCTGAACGGATGCGCAGGAACAGACCGGAGCTCTTTGACCTGCTGACCCGTCATGGCGTCACCTTCCATCGCGAGCATGCCGGCGACGTGTTCTTCAGCGCCGAGGCGCATGTCATCAGCCTCGACGCGAGCGGCGCCGTCACCGGCATACGCTACAACGATCGCTGCCTGGCGCCGCAAACGGGGGCTGTCGATGAGATCGACGGGCTGATCGAGGCGCTTGCCGAGCTAACGCGGCTGATCTGCGATCCGGCGAACCAGTTCCGGCACCAGCTGCAGCCCGGCGAGGTGCTGGTCTTCGACAATCAGCGGGTCTTGCACGGACGCACCGAATTCGATCCGACGCTGGCCGTCCGCCACCTCAGAAGCTGCAACCTGGACCGCGACGGCGTCCACAGCGCCTTCCGCACGCTGGCGCGGCGCTTCGCGCCGGAAGAGGCGGAAGCGGTGCTTTATCAGGGCGCAATTTTCTGACGATAGCCAGGGGGACGGCGTCGACCTCGAAGGTTCGGTTTCCTCGCCCCCGCCAGAGGCGGGGGAGAGGTGTCCGCGAAGCGGACGGAGAGGGGGTTTCGTAAGGCGGAAGCCCTTCTCTTCAAAGCGCTTTCGCCGCGCGGGACCGGCGCCCCCTCTCCGTCTCGGCTTCGCCGAGCCACCTCTCCCCCATTTCATGGGGGCGAGGAACCTAAGACCGCGGGCCTCAATTGAACCACAGCGCAAACGTCAAGAAACCGGCGCCGCTGAACTGGCGCTGGATCTGGTCGAAATCGTCGCTGGTGAGGATCTTGCCGCTTTCGAGATAGGGCGCGATGCCGGGACCGGTGATCGAAAGGACCAGGTCAAAAGGTTTCGGCTCGTCGAAGAAGCGCTTCATGTTGATGCCCTTGCCGGTGATGCGGAAATGCGGCAGCAGCGCGCGGCCTTCGAGAAGATCCTCGGCCACGGTCAACGTGGCGAGCCAGGCCTGCACCTGTTCCTCGCCGACCTCGAGGCCGGTCAGCGGATTGACGCCTTTCTGTTGGGGTCCCGGCAGCCATTCGCGATCGTTGTCGGTCTCGGCCAGGATCGATTTCCAGTCCTCGCGCGACAGTCGGATCATCTCCAGCAGGTGGCGTCGCGCGGCCTGCCGGCGTTCCGGCTCGACCACCGGCCAGTTGACGAGATGCACCAGCGAGATGAAGTCGGCGAAGCGCCATTCCGAGGCGAAAATGTTGCCGCTCATGCCGCCGTCCAGCGGCACAAGCGTATCCTGCAGAGGCAGTTTCGCGCGCGGGAACAGCATGTGGAACGAGCCGTCGAAAGCATTGCGAAAATCATGCGCCAGCCAGAAATCGGCCTGCGCCATGAGGAACTCGGCATAACCTTGCAGCCAAAAACCGTCGGCGCGGTCGAAGCGGAAGGTGAGCGAAGGCGCGGTATTGCTGGTGTCGATGCTGCCGCGCGACAGCGACGCCATGATGGCGGCGAAGCTTTCGTCCGGCGCAATCGTGCCGTCTTCGTTGAGATCGATGCCGGCGCGGGTGAGATCGACCACCATGCCGATGTCGGCGTTGGCCGGGACTGAGCCCAGCATGGCGGCGGATTTTTCGAGCCGGTCGCGGAAGGCGACAAGGATGGCGCGGAATTCTTCGTAGGTCAGCGGCTGCGGGTTGGGATTGTCGGGCACGGGCAACCGCATCAGCGGCAGCATGAAGGATTTCGGGCTCTCGAAACCGTGGCGATGCAGTCCGCCGGCGAGGAGCTCAAGCGCGGTGAAGAATTCGCCGGCGCCGGCCGCATAGGCCGAGGCCGGGTCCTTGGCCGCTGCCGCCTCCAACGTCGACAGCGCCGTGTTCCGGTCGCTCACGCTCTTGGCCTCGAACATGGACTTGGCCGCGTCCGGCATCTCCGCCCAGGCAACGGACGCCGGCAGGAATGCAAACAAGGCTGCTGCAAGGATCACTCTACGCATCGTCATCGCCCTCCACTGCTCCACGTCGTGAGCATACACGGATTTCGGTCAGTCCGAGATGCCCGCCGCGGGATCGCCAGCAACCCGCTTCAACCTATCCATCAGACAGTCTACACAGGGCGAAACTGGATGGGCCCGTGTCGAACTATCCGCTTGCCTATAAACTGTCATGGCTGCCGCGCCTGCTGAGACCGTCGCTTGCCGGCGACAGAAGCGGCTTCGCGGCGCCCGCGGCGACGTTGCTCGATCCGCAGCCCACACGGAAGGTGCGGCTGGCCTTCGTCGGCGACATTTCGGCAGTCGCCAATCGCGATGCGCCGGATTGCGATCCGGCGATCACGACGCTGCTTTCATCCGCCGACCTCGTGATCGGCAATTGCGAAAGTCCGATCGTCGAACGAGCACGCGCGGTCATGGGCACGCGGCTCGGCACGCATCATGCGATGAGCGAGCATTTCCTGGCCGATGCACTCGCAGCCGCCGGCATCGCGCGCGACAGGCTCGTTCTGTCCCTGGCCAACAACCACGTGCTCGATCAGGGCATCGCCGGTTTCGACGAAACGCTCGCTGCGCTGAACCGGCTCGGGGTCCGGACCATCGGCACAGTTGCCGGCGGGCCTGTCCAGAGTCATGCGGCCGGATCGCTGACGATCGGCTTTGCGGCCTTCACGCTGTGGCGCAACACGGACGCCGCGCCGTTCGAAGAGCGCATCTCAATGCGCGCGGCGGAATGGCCGCGCGACGCCGTATCCGGCATCGATCTCATCTGCGCCGTGCCGCACTGGGACTGGGAGTTCCGGCATTTTCCACGACCCGCGACGCGGGCGCTGGCGAGACGGCTGGCGGATCACGGCGTCCGGTTGATCGCCGGGCATCACGCGCATGTCTTGCAGCCCATCGAGCGTGTCGGCGACAGCGTGATCGCCTACGGCCTTGGCGATTTCCTCGGCACTGCGCTCGCCAGACTGCCATGGCCGGCACGCATCGGCTCGATATTCGTTGTCGATGTCAGCGCCGATCCGGCCACGCGGGGTAGGATCGCTGCCTACCGGATGCATTTCTTCGTGCGGCTGCGTGCAGGCAACCATGAGCGGCTGCTGCCGATCGAAGTTCTGGATGGAGTGCTCAAGCAGCGGGTCGCGGCCCGACTGGTGGCGATTTTTCCCATGGCGGGAAGTGAGCGGATAGACCTCAGCAGTCGAAGCCGTATTGAGTGCGCATATAGTCGGCCTCTTCCTTCGACATCTTCTTAAACATCACGCAGACGGTGAAGCTGCCGACCTGGCGGCCGTTTTTGGTGTAGCCCCAGTCGGAAATATCGTCCTTGGTGAATTCGATGTTCTGGCCAAGGACGACATTGCGGACGATTTCCGGCTCGTTCGCCAATATGCCGACGAAGCCGTCGGCGGTCCGCTTGAAGGGGATGACCCAGAAATGCTCCGTCGCCTTTCCGTCGACGACCATCACCTTCAGCTTGAACCTGTCGGTTCCCGGCGGCGGAGCGTCGGACAGGTTCAGGAATTCCTCCAGGCTGGATCGCGCCTTCTCGACCGCCGCCGCCATCTCGGCGTCGTCGGATGCGATCACCATGGCCTTGTCGTCGCCTTCCGCCCTGGCATGCAAGGGAGCGAGCGCCAGCAGCAGGGATAACGCGATACGAACGGCAATTGTCATGACACCCCCCGGTGAAGGCCAATATCCTGTGCGTTATCTTCGGGCAATGTGTCGGCTTGATCAATCCGGTCTGCGGTTGCGAAGCGGCCCTACGCCATTGTCATCGGGCAATGATAAGGGAATGGCTGCTCGGGCCGACCTGAACCTTGGGCAGGCTTACAGCCCGGTCAATCCGGCCAGCCAGCTTGCCGAGCGCTTCGCCACGTCCACCGTTGCGCCGGCAGCGCGGCTGAGGTCGGTCTTGACCACGGCATAGCCGGCCTTGGTGCGGTAAAGCACGGCGCGGCCGCCATCGACCGACCCGTCGAAGGCCACGGGCTTTGCCGATTCCGTTTCGCTGGCGGTCACCGTTGCGCCGACCGGAGCGCTCGGGCGATGGTCGAGCTCGGGCGGCAGCGGGGCGATGGTTTCGACAACGCGGTTCCTGGGCTTCAACTCCGGCCTGGAAGCTTTCTCGGCAAGCTCGGAGGAAGAGGCCGAGCCCTTGACGCGGCAGATACCCGAAACCAGCGGATAGTCGAAATTGCGCTGGTGCAGCATCTGGCTCTTCATCGCCGCTTCGCAGTCGGCGAGCGTCGCCCACTTGGCAGGCGTCTCGCCGATATATTCGCAGAGCTTGGCGTCGCAGTCGCAGCCGACAATGGTCATGGCGACAAGGGCGGTCTTGATCACGGTCTTGTCCCTTTAAATGTTCCCAAACCGATCAATCGCCGGGGAACAAGGCGGGATTTGGCCGCGATTGTGGATTGTGCGTGTCGATGCGTTACGGAAGGTTGCTTGGCCGGCGACTGTGGCCGGAAAGCATCAGCAGCGGACGCCCGGGAGGGGCGGTAGCCTGTGAGGCGGACAGCACCAAAAAGACAGTCGGCGCTGGGATTTCTCCCAGCGCCTCCCTGTCAGATCAGGAACCAGTCAAGGCAGCAACTTCCGTAAAGTCGTCGCGCCAGGCCAGCCTTGATTTTGACGGTCCTGCCAGTCGCCGCCCGAAGGGCAGCTCCCGTTCCAGACCACGCCGATCTCCACCCTTGCAGGCTTCGCCCAGCGTGCCATCGAAGGTTTTTACCGGCCTTAATGGCAGCATCGGTCCGCCGTCGGCGTTGGCACGCTTTCCGCGGCACCCGTAGGTCTCGGCATCCGTCCCTCCAACAGGCAAGCCTGCTCTCGTTCTGGGCCGTACGGGCCTCAGGAAATCCGCCTTGCGCTTTTGCCTTTCGGCTGGGCGTTCGGTAGCCGCCTGAGATGGGTTGAATGTACGCCGGGTAAGGGGTCTGGGGAATGCCGGCGCGCCTGTGGATAGCGGGATTATCGGGGACCAATGGCGAAAGCCGCGGAATCCGCCGGCCGAACCGCTTAGACAGCCTGCCCCGCTTTTCTGTATCCGTTCGATGTTGGAGCCTTGCTCCGGCGCCCGGTCCGCGTTTCAATGTCGGCAAAAGACTTTGGGTGCTAGTTGCGCGACTTGCCTCGGGGGAGGTCGACTTGAAAGTCGGGGTGGTTCTCAATCCGATTGCCGGCGGCGGCAGGCTCAAGCGGCATTGGGCGGAGGCCGCGGCATCGCTCAACAGGAATTTCGGCGATTTCCACTTGCGGGAAACTCAGGCCAGCGGCGACGCAGAGCGGCTGGCGATCGATCTCGCCGCCGGCGGGTGCGACCTGGTGATCGCGGCAGGCGGCGACGGCACCGCAAGCGAGGTGGCCGACGGGTTGCTGCAGGCACAAGATGAGACCGGCCAGGAAGCCGCGCTTGGCCTTCTGCCCTGTGGTACCGGCATCGACTTCGCGCGCGGGCTCGACTTGCCGCGCGGCATCGATGCCGCGCTGAAGCGGATCGCCGATTCCAATGCGCGAAAAATCGACGCCGGCCGCATCTGCTACATCGACGACCACGGCGCGCTGGCCAGCCGCCACTTCATCAACATTGCCAGCCTCGGCCTGTCCGGCGCGACGGATCGCGCCGTCAATGCCGACAAGCGCAAGGGCAGGGTCTCGGCCAAGGCGCTGTTCTTCTGGCGCACCGTGCTGGAGTTCATCCGCTACCGCTTCCAGGATGTCAGGATCACCATCGACGACGGCGAGCCGGTCGAGGCGCGCATGGCGCTGGTCGCGGTGGCAAACGGCAAATTCTTCGGCGGCGGCATGATGATCGCGCCGGACGCCGAGCTCGCCGACGGCCAGTTCGATATCATCATCCTGCGGGCCGCCGGCAAGCTTGGGCTGATCCGCGACCTCCGCCTGCTCTACGGCGGGCGCCACCGCAACCATCCGGCAATCACCATCCTGCGTGGCCGCAAGGTGCTGGTCGAGCCGCTCGGCGATGCCGAGAAGAACGGCGCGCTGGTCGACATAGACGGCGAGTCGCCAGGCCGAATTCCGGCGACGTTCGAGATCCTGCCCGGCGCGCTGACGCTGAGAGGTTGAATCAGCCGGCTAAGAGGCCGATTCAGCCGGTGCGGTCAGGCAATTGAAACAGCTGGCTAATTTCTGCCGGGTTACAGTTCGAGCTTCGCCGGAAAGCCCGGCGCGCGAAGCTCCACGCCGACTTCATCCTCAAGCAGCTTGACGATCTGTGTCGACCAGGCGCCACCACCATAGGCGCGCTTACCCTCTTCGAAAATCGCGTTGACGCGGGTGGCAAGATCGAGCGGCGCGCCGAAATCCCTGGCCATGGCAAGCGCGAAGCCGAGGTCCTTCAGTGCCAGGTCCATGGTGAAGCCGATGTCGTAGGAGCCGTTGAGCACGAGCTGGCTTTCGGTTTCGTGGACGAAGCTGTTACCGGAAGAGGCGACGATGGCGTGGTAGGCCTGGGCGAGATCGAGCCCGCCCTGCTTCGCCAGCATCAACGCTTCGCCGGCAGCGACGAGATGAATGAAGGCGAGCATATTGGTGATGACCTTGATCACCGCCGCCGAGCCGACCGGGCCCATCAGGAAGGATTTCGCGCACATCGCCTCGATGGCCGGACGATGGCGTTCGTAGAGCGCCGCATCGCCGCCGACGAGCGCCGTGATCCTGCCCACTGCGGCCAGATGCACGCCGCCGGTCACCGGGCATTCGAGCGTCTCGATGCCTTGTGCCGATGCCAGCGCGGCGAGTCGTAAAATCTCGTCACGGCCATTGGTCGACATCTCGATCCAGGTGCCGCCCGCGGGCAGGCCCTGGAGCAATCCGTCGGGGCCGGCGAGCACAGTTTCGCTGACCTTCGGCGAGGGCAGGCAGGTGATTGCATTGCCGGCGCGGGCAGCGGCCTCGGCGGGGCTACCCGACGCCGATGCACCGAGCGCGACCAGGCGCTCGACCGGCGCCGGGTCGCGGTCGAAGACGGTGACGGCAAAGCCGTTGCGCAGCAGGCTAGCGGCAAGGTTGCCGCCGAGATGGCCAAGGCCGACGAAGGCATAAGCGAGGCTCACGGCATCAGCGGCGTCTGCATCATCTGCAGATGCAGCTCCTTGCCGCTATAGGGATGGGCCTCGCAGACCGCCTCGTCGAGCTCGACGCCGAGGCCGGGCTCCTTCGAGGGGATGACGTTGCCGTCCTGCCATTCGATCTTCTTCTTGAGCAGCGTGGCGTGGAAACCGTCCCACTGCTTCAGCGATTCCAGGATGAGGAAGTTGGGCAGCGTCACGGCAAGCTGGATGTTGGCGGCGCCGACGATCGGGCCGCAATAGCAATGCGGCGCCACCTGGATGTGGTAGGCTTCGGCCATGGCAGCGATCTTCTTGGTCTCGAGAATGCCGCCGGAGCGGCCGAGATCCGGCTGCAGGATGGTCGCGGCGCGGTTCTCGATGACGCGGGCGAACTCGAACTTCGTCGTCAGCCGCTCGCCGGTTGCTATCGGGATGGAGGTGCTGCGGGCGACCTGCGCCATCACCTCGGGCATATCAGGCGGCACCGGCTCCTCGAACCACAGCGGATCGTAGGGCTCGATGGCGCGGGCGAGCCGCAGCGCGCCCGAGGCGGTGAACTGGCCATGCGTACCAAACAGGATATCCGCCCTGTTACCGACTGCTTCGCGGATCGCCTTGACCATACGCGCCGACAGGTCGATGTCGATCAAGCGCGGCTGATGGCCGTCATAGGCGGTGTAGGGGCCGGCCGGATCGAGCTTCACGGCGTTGAAACCCTGCTCGACATATTCGAGCGCGCAGGCCGCAGCCAGGTCTGGGTCGTTGTAGACGTTCTTGCCGCGCGCATCTTCCGAATGGACGCTGCCGGTGTGCGGATAGAGGTAGGTGTAGGAGCGCAGGGTCTCGTGCACCTGGCCGCCGAGCAGCTTGTAGACCGGCTTGCCGGCCTCCTTGCCGACGATATCCCAGCAGGCCATTTCGAGCGCCGAGAAGCAGCCCATGCCGGAAACGTCGGGGCGCTGGGTGAAGCCGGAGGAATAGGCGCGGCGGAAGAAATTCTCGATGTCGTGCGGATCGCGGCCGACGAGATAGCGCTCGGCCATGTCCTCGATCATCCTGGCGGTGACATGCGCGGAGAAGGTGGCGTTGTAAGCCTCGCCATAACCGACCACGCCGCCATCGGTGGTGAGCTTGACGAAGATGAAATACTTGCCGCCGATGCCGGGCGGCGGGTTGCCGACAACCCAGGTCTTCACGTCGGTGATTTTCATTTGTGATCCTCCAGAACCAGGTCGGCGCCTTTCCATCCGGTCAGGATCGCGGCGGCGTTGGTGTTGCCCGTGATGTTGTCGGGGAAAATCGAAGCGTCGATGACGCGCAGACCGTCCAGCCCATGCACCCGAAGCCGCGGGTCGACGACGGCGCGCGCCGCATCAGGCCCCATGCGGCAGGTCGAGACAGGGTGATAGACGGTGCCGGAGCGTTTCCTGAAATCCTGGATCAGGTCGGCGTCCGACTGGATCGACGGGCCGGGCAGAACCTCTTCCTCGATGATCTCGGCCATGGCCGGCATCGAGGCGATCTTGCGCACGAACTTCACCGCCGCCAGCATCTCGTCGACATCGGCGTTGGTCGAATAGGCGTTGGGCCTGATGCTCGGATAGTCGCGCGGGTCCTTCGAGCGGATCATGATCTCGCCGCGGCTCGAGGGCCGGCAATTGGACAGGCCGATCGAGAAGCCCGGCCAGGGGTCGGGCGTCAGGATCGGACGCTCGCCGCTCTTCGGGATGACGGTCGAGAAAGCCTGGAAATAGAGCTGCATGTTCGGCCGCGTCATCGAGGGGTCGGTGCGGAAGAAGCCGCCGGCATTGTTCATCGACAGCGACAGCGGACCGGAGCGCAAGAGGATGTATTGCATGCCGACGAGCAGCTTGCCCCACCACGGGCGCAGGATCTGGTTGAGCGTCGGCAGCTTGCCCTTGAAGGTGTAGTTGATGCCGACATGGTCCTGCAGATTGGCGCCGACATTTTCATTGGCGTGCACTACTGGGATACCGAGGTCGGCCAGCAATGCCGCAGGGCCGATACCGGACAGCTCCAGCAGTTGCGGCGAGTTGATCGAGCCGCCCGACAGGATCACCTCGCGGCCCGCGCGAGCGGTCTTCTTCTGCCCGTTCTGCTCGTATTCGACGCCGACGGCGCGCTTGCCCTCGAACAGGATCTTCGTCGCCAGCGCGTTGGTCTCGACGCGTACGTTTGAGCGTTTCATCGCCGGCCGCAGGAAGGCGCGGGCGGCCGACATGCGGCGTCCGTTTTTCGTCGTGATCTGGTAGACGCCGACGCCTTCCTGGGAGGCGCCGTTGAAGTCCGGATTGAGCGGCAGCCCGGCCTGCTGTGCGGCGGCAAGATAGCGCTTGGTCAGCGGATGCACCGCGTTCGTGCAGTCCGTGATGTGCAAAGGGCCCCCGACTCCGCGCCACTGGTCAGCGCCCGCCGCATTATCTTCCAGCGCCTTGAAGGAGGGCAGGAGGTCATCATACGCCCAGCCGGGATTGCCGGCAGCGGCCCAGGCATCGAAGTCCTCGCGCGCGCCCCGGATGAAGACCATGGCGTTGATCGAGCTCGAGCCGCCAAGCAGCCTGCCGCGTGGCCAGTGGTCGGCATTGTTGCTGAGACCCGGATCCGGATCGGCCTTGTAGTTCCAGTTGACA
The DNA here is from genome assembly GCF_020165215.1 of Mesorhizobium sp. CA15. Taxonomy (NCBI): domain Bacteria; kingdom Pseudomonadati; phylum Pseudomonadota; class Alphaproteobacteria; order Hyphomicrobiales; family Phyllobacteriaceae; genus Mesorhizobium; species Mesorhizobium sp. CA15. The sequence continues at coordinate 567,870 of NZ_JAIUHQ010000002.1, read as the reverse complement.
GCCGGGTCGAAGAAGGTCTTGCCGTAGCCGAGCGGCATCTGGACATAGAAGCGCCGGTCGGTTCCGCCGGCCTCCAGCACCAACACGGAGAAGCGGCCCGACGCCGACAATTTGTCGGCAACGACCGAGCCGGCCGAACCCGAGCCGACGACGATGAAATCATAAGTCTGCATGATGGAAAAGCGGGCTCCGCAACATTGGGCTTACCCTAGACATTGCGGGCTTGCGGCGTCGCCGTGGCTTCCGGCATGGCTTGTGAAAAAAGCGACCGGCGCAGTGGGGCACATTTCGCTTTTACCAGAGCTTGCGACATGGCGGTCGCATTGATACGCAACAGAAGCTGCCCTTTGAGGATTTCGCCATGGTGCATTACGCGGACGGAAAACCCCTTGGCGATCTGACCTTGCGCACGCTCGCCATGCCGTCCGACGCCAATGCGGCCGGCGACATCTTCGGCGGCTGGGTGATGGCGCAGATGGACCTTGCCTGCGGCATCCGCGCCGCCGAGCGCGCCAAGGGCCGCGTGGTCACCGCCGCGGTCAAGGAGATGTCCTTCGCCAAGCCGATGAAGATCGGCGACACGCTCTGCATCTACACCCATGTCGAGCGCGTCGGCCGCACCTCGATGGTGCTCAAGGTCGAAGCCTGGGCGCAGCGCTACCTTTCCGACTTGATGGAGAAGGTCACCCATGCCGATTTCGTCATGGTGGCGCTCGACGGCGAAGGCAAGCCGAAGCCGGTTCCGGCCGAGAGCTGACGCTCCGGCGGGATACTGATTCTCCCCAGACTTGCCGCTCTGTAACAACGCCTGCGCGGGAGATTTGCTTCGCGACATCCAATGGTTGCCTTCACGCCCCACCTTGTAGGCGCAGGGGGAAAGACAATGCGTCAACATATGCTGAACGGCTGGCTCGTGGCAGCCCTTGTTGCTTTGGTCTGCCTGCTCGGCGTAACGGCCTACATGGAAGTCAGCACAGGTCTTCCACACGTCGCCTGCATGCGGGATCGGACGGCGGTCGGCAAGATGGCCGCCCAATTCAAGAGCTGCTCGACGGCGTGCTGCGACAGCACTGCCCCAAGCGTCTGATCGGTGGCGGCTAAAGGCGGGGTGTCCTTGGCGAAGCAGCTGCCCGGCGACGCCGGCGGCGGAACCGCGGAGGCTCTGATCAAAACCGAAAGCGCGATGCGACCGGCGCTGAGGCCCACGATTTCATCGGCAGGCTAAAAACCCTTGCATTGCAATGGCTTCAGGCCTCTAGGCCGTCAAATTTCGCGCGTGCTTCGCGGACCCGGTTGGTGTTCTTGCGCGCCCATTCGCCGAGCGCGCCGACCGGCACGAGCAGCTCGTGACCGAGTTGGGTGAGCTCGTAATCGACACGTGGCGGAATGGTCGGAAACACTTTGCGCGTGACGAAGCCGTCACGCTCCAAACCGCGTAAGGTGGTGGTCAGCATCTTTTGCGAAATTCCGCCAACGGCGGCGCGCAATTCGTTGAAGCGCATTGGTCCGCCGCCGAGCTTGCCGACCACGAGCACCGTCCATTTGTCGCCGACCCGTTGCAGGATTTCCGACACGGCCCGGCAGTCCTCGGTGTTGTGCGGGTGCCTCAGTAACAAAGAAGTGCCTCCTTGCGCGCCGATTTGTCAGTATCACATATAGCGCCGGTATCCAAACGATACCAGAAATTCCCGCAAGGAGAGCCCCTTATGTCCAAGCCCAAAATCGCCATTGTCGTCGGTTCGACGCGCGCCGCCCGCTTCGCCGACGTGCCGACGCAGTGGATCGCCAAGATCGCCAAGTCGCACGCCGATATCGATGTCGAGATCGTCGATCTGCGCGACTGGCCGCTGCCTTTCTTCGACGAGGTCGCTTCCTCCGCCTGGGCGCCGTCGCAGAACGAAGTGGCGCAGCGCTGGCAGAAGAAGGTCGCCGAGTTCGACGGCTTCATCTTCACCGCCGCCGAATACAATCACGCCCCGACCGCTGTGCTGAAGAACGCCATCGATTACGCCGCCAATGAGTGGAACAAGAAGCCGGCAGGCTTCGTCGGCTATGGCAGCGTCGGCGGCTCGCGCGCGATCGAGCACCTTCGCCTGATCGCCGTCGAGCTGCAGATGGCGCCGGTCAAGTCGGCGGTGCACATCGCCTGGGGCGATTTCCTTGCGGTTCGCCAGGGCGAGAAGAAGCTCGAGGATCTCGAGCACCTGAACCAGTCGGCCGCCGCGCTGGTCAACGACGTCGCCTGGTGGGCAAGGGTGCTGAAAGCGGCCCGCGCCGCCGACGCGATCGCCGGCGAAGCCCAGGCCGCCTGAGCGGTCGATCGACACTGTCCTCCCAGTGGGAAAGGGGCGGCGCCAGCGCTGCCCCTTTCCATTTGCGGAGCTGTCTGTCTTGCCTGGATCCCAGGCTGATCCCTTTGGCCGTGGCGCTGTTGACCGCTCGGAACGGCGCGTTAGATGCAGCCGCGAATCCACCGAAGACGAAGACAGCACAGTCGTGGAGGAGCGGGATGCCTTGGCTTGGCAGATGGCGCAATCAGTATGGGTCCGTCCTCGACATCACCGGCGAGGACGGCAGCCGGATTGAAGGCACGTTTCGCACGGCGCTCGAAGACAGCAGCTTCTATGGACAGACCGTGCCGATATCCGGCATCGCGCATGGCGACGTGATTGGAGTAACGGCCGCCGGCGAGGGTACGGCCGGCCCTGCCGCCGTGAGCTACACCGGCATTTTGCGGCACGGCAAGCTGGAGACGATGTGGCTGACAGTGGCAGGCAGCACCATCACCGGCAAGGAGGGCGAAACCGCTTCCCGCAAACAGGTAGGAACCTGGCGCGCCTTCGGCATCAGCCTCGACACCTTTTTCCGAGAATAGCCAAGCTAACTGGCCTCGAGTCGTCAGGAAACGGCGCAGGACGTTGCTGCTCGGCGCCGCTCTGATCACGATCGCTGCCGCCGGATGGGAAAGCTCCAGCGGTGGCAGGCCAACCGTTTCTTGAACCGAAAATACAAAACGTCCGGAGGCGGGCGAAGCCGCTACGTTCTCCCAGGAAGAACGAAGCGCCGGTCATTGTAACAGGCGAGATATCCCGAATGCACGGGATCTGCGAGAAGCCGGGATTTCATATAGACCTGCGCTACGGGCGACGGTCCCTCGAGAGCCTCAACCTCGATCGGCGCAAACTGCCGGGCGCGCCCACGGATACGATGGCATGGAGGCGCGAGAGGGTGCGATCATCGACCTCGTAGAGTTCGCCGGCGACCTGGAACCCGACACCCGGTTCGTTGAACATCATCGGAGCGAAGCGAGGTCCAGCAATCAGCATTGGAAACCGCTCACGCGTCCGACAATTGCCAAGAAACGCAGCCCCGTTCAAACCCCTGCTCGTGCAGGGGAAACCCTCTTTTCAAGGTGCCAAAGACGAAGACGTTCGTGACCATTCAGGTGAACGTCGGCCAAAGCTGGAAGTTCATCCTAGGTCGTGAACTCATAAATGTGGTATGACCGAGATGAGTGGGAAGCAGAGTAAAGGGTTGGCTTAGCCCTCCACGCCCCATTTTAGTTGGCTGGCATCGACGACGTCTGATCCCATGTGCTCAACAAAATAGCCTCGTATCCTCTGGCGATGCCGATCCCATCTGGGAGACATTCGCTCACTCTCATTCTCATATTCAGCTAGAAATACCCATTCCACGAATTGATCCGCTGTAACATCGCCGGATTGAGGAATAAAATCGGTGACATGCATGAACTTGTCGCCGTGCCTTCCTCCACAATAGCCATGACCAACACAGACCGCGTGCATGAGCGAGTCGAATCTATTCTTTGCTTTCATGGAACATGCGCGATGATGAAGCGGGATGCCTGCGCGCGCCGCGGCAACATATCCTTCTTGGGCGTAGGTTCGCAATGGGTCGTTTCCGACCGAGACTTTCATATCGCGGCTGAATCTGATTCAGGCTCAGCATGAGCCCATATGACCTGCCAAGCAGTTCCGCCGTATTGTCACCCGATACGACGAGCTGGCTGTCTCGCCGCCCTCAAACTCGTCTCAATCCGCATCTGGCTACGCAGCAATGAGTCTACGTCTAGCAGGCCGTGCGGCGCGCAAGGTAGACGTGTTCGCCGACGAAGCCCAGGCTGCCTGAGTGGCTTTTCGAATATCCTCCTAAGGACGTGGGGCGGCGTTTGCGCCGCACCGGCAAGCCCGTGTTAGTGCCTTGACGGCAGAACAAATTCCCAGAGGCCGATCGTGAGACTTGTCTGCCTTGCGCCGTGGACGAGAGAAGGTCCCGGGTTGATGTTCATGAGTAATGGTCAGAGCCGGCCCTCCATGAGCAGCTCGCGGGTGCGCTTCAGTGTGGACAGCAGGGCAGCCTTGTAGCCCTGGTCGCCGTCGAACTGCGCCTGCTCGGCCTGCTCCTCGGGGCCGTTCGGCTCTTTGCCGCGCAGGCCGAGATAGCAGTAGAAGCGCAGATGGAGCGTGCCGTCGGCGCCCTCGAACAGTTCGTTGACGATCGCGCCCTCGCGCGGCCCGGCGGCCTGGAGGAATGTGACTTTGCTCTGCGGTTCAAGCGTGATGATCTCGCGCAGATCTGCACCCGCAATGGTCGCTTCGCGCACGAAATACGTCGCGCTTTCCTCCACGACATCGCAGCGGGTGCAGAGGTCTGGCGGCAGGAATTCGCGGGCGTCGCGAGCCTTGAGCTCCAGGCCAGCCCAGGCTTGCGCACGGGTCAGCCTGGTCGCGCCTTCCGGGTTCACCGGGACGGTGGCGGTTGAGTAGATCATAATCGTATCCTTGGGATTGATGTTGGGGTGGCAGGCTGCCGCCGGCGTCAGGCCGCGGCGGCGATTTCTGCGGCGAAGTCGCGATAAGTGCGCAGCGGACGGCCCAGCAGCTTGGTCAGGCGGTCGACGTCGCCAGCGTCGGGAATCATGCCCTCACTGATGAAGCGCTCGCCCATCAGGCGCATGTCGAATGCCATCCAACCCGGCATGAACTGCCGCAGGTTCTGTTCGAAGCCTGCCAGGTCTTCGCCGGGATAGGCGATCTGGCGGCCCAGGACCTCGGTCCAGATGCCGGCGACATCCGTGCCGGTCAGGGTGTCGGGACCGACGAGGTTGATCCGGTCGAGCGGGAGGGCAATTTCGGCCTGCTCGCGGCGAAGCAACTCGATCGCCGCGACCTCGGCTATGTCGCGCGCGTCGACCATTGCCAAGCCTTTGCTGCCGATCGGCATCGGATAGACGCCATAGCTGAGGATCACGTCCTTGATCATGAACTCGTTGTTCATGAAATAGGCCGGACGAAGGATGGTGGCGTTGAGGCCCATCTGCTCGATCATCCGCTCGACCGCGAGCTTGCCGGCGAAGTGCGGCACGTTCGCGTAAAGCTCACCGTGGATCACCGACAGGTAGACGATGCGTTCGATGCCTGCCTCGCGGGCCAAGTTGAGCGCGATCAGCGCCTGGGTGAATTCGTCGGGCACCACGGCATTGAGCAGAAATAGGGTGGAAACGCCCGAGAAGGCGCTGCGCAGAGAATCGACGTCGATCAGTTCGCCCTGCACCACGGCGACGCTCGCAGGGAAGTTCGCCTTCGAAGGGTCGCGGACAAGCGCACGGACATCGGCGCCGCGCTTGACGAGTTGGTTGACGACTTGGCTGCCGACATTGCCGGTCGCGCCGGTAACGAGAATGGTCATGGGGTTCACTCCGGGTTTGGGTCAAAAGACATCCCGTAAATGAGTGATCCACATTCGAACCGATAGGCGCTATATTTGGACACAGCGTCTCAATGTTGGAACAGATGGACCTTCTCGCCCTCGCTGATTTCAATCTGGTTGCCCGGCACGGAGGGTTTGGAAGGGCGGCGCGCGCCGCGGGGCGCCCGAAGGCGACCCTGTCTCGCCGGGTCGCGGAACTGGAGGCCGCCCTCGACTTGCGTCTGTTCGAGCGCGGGGCGCGCGCGCTGAAGCTCACCGAGGAAGGACGGGCGCTCTTCGAGCGGACGGGAGCGTTGCTGACCGAACTGGACGAAACCGCGACGGCGATCGCTTCGGGCGGACACACGCCGCGGGGCAGGCTGCGGATCAGCGCACCGCTGCTCTTCTCCCAAACTGCGATGGGGAAGCTGGCCGCCGGGTTCGCGCTGAAATATCCGGAAATCCGGCTCGAGGTCACGACGGAAGACCGGGCCGTCGATATGATCGAGGAGGGGTACGATCTGGTGATCCGGGTCAATCCTGAGCCCGATGAAAGTCTTGTCGGACGGGTGTTCCTGCGCGACCGGCTGGTGGTGGTCGCGAGTCCGGGCCTCGCCAGACCGACCGACGATCTCGCCGTTCCGGCCGTCGTGCGGGAATCCGGCGAGCGCGTTGCCGCCTGGGACATCGTGACGCCGACCGGACGATCACGCATCGCGATTGAGCCAGTCCTTCGCCTTTCGTCGCTCCTGATGTTCCGCGATGCCGTCCGGGCGGGCGTCGGCGCCGGACGTTTGCCGATCTCGCTCGTAAGTCACGATCTGGCTGCTGGAACGCTGGTGCATTGGGGCGATGTCGACGGCCCGGACATCGCCCTATGGACGCTCTATCCGTCCCGACGCTTGCTCAGCGTCCGCGTATCGGCGTTCCTCGACTATTTGAAGCAGGCCTTTCCCAAGGGAACCCCTGACGAATTGGCAGCCTATATCGGCGGATGAGACGGAATGATCGAAACGCTATCTGCGCCTTCTCTATGCGGCGACCCTGTACGGTCGGGGGCGGCAGCTTGTTGGTGGGCCTGCCGAAAAGCAGACTGGGCACCTCCCGCCGCAAAGCTGACGGCGAGTTGGTTACCACATAAATTTCGTCCTCAGCGCGCCACCGGGCGGTGGCCGTCGGGCAGGCGGGTGGCGATCAGCTTGTCGATGCGGCGGCCGTCGAGGTCGACCACCTCGAAACGCCAGCCTTGCGCGTCGACGCATTCGCCGGTGGTCGGCAGATGATGCAGATGCGACAGCACATAGCCGGCGACGGTTTCGTAGTCGCGGTTTTCGGGAAGGTCGATGCCAAGCACCTCGGCCATCTCGTCGGCCTGCATATAGCCGGCGAGCAGCCAGGAGCCGTCCTCGCGCTTGACGGCGTTTTCCTCCTCGCCGGCTTCGAGGTCGGAGCGGAACACGCCGGTGATGGCTTCGAGGATGTCGGCCGGGGTGACGATGCCTTCGAAATGGCCATATTCGTCGTGAACGAGGGCCATCGGCACGTCCGATTCCCTCAGCTTCTGCAGGACATCGAGCGCGTCGGCCTGATCATGCACGATGGGGGCGGCGCGCACATGCTGGCGCGGATCCAGCACCCTGCCGGCCAGAAGGGCGGCCAGCACGTCGCGCGTCTGGATGACGCCGACCATGGCGTCGACATTGCCGTCGCCGACGGGCAGCCGCGAGTGCTGGGTATCCATCAGAAGTTTTTTGACCGCCGTGTCGTCTGACTGCAGGTTCAGCCAGTCGACCTCGGTGCGCGGCGTCATGACGGCGCGCACGGCGCGGTCGCCGAGGCGCATGACGCCTGCGATCATGCGTCGCTCATCGGATTCGATGGTGCCGTGATGCTCGGCCTCGGCGACCAGCATCTTGATCTCCTCGTCGGTGACCTTCTCTTCGGTCTCGCCGGCCTGCCCAAGCAGCCACAGCACGGCTCGGCCCGAGAGGTCGAGCAGGAAGACCAGCGGCGCAGAGAAGGTGGCGAGGATGGTCATTGCCGGCGCGGCTCTGACGGCGACGCGCTCCGGATCCTTGAGCGCGATCTGCTTCGGCACCAGCTCGCCGACGATGAGCGAGGCATAGGTGATCAAAGCGACGACGATGCCGACGCCGACAGGATCGGCGATGTTTTCGCGGATGCCGGTCGACGCCAGATATTGCGCCAGCCTTTCGCCGAGCGTGGCGCCCGAAAAGGCGCCGGAGAGAACGCCGACCAGGGTGATGCCGATCTGCACCGAGGACAGGAACTTGCCGGGGTTAGAGCCGAGCGCCAGCGCGCGGCCGGCGCCCCTGACGTTGCGGTCGATCATCGCCTTGAGGCGGGCGGGCCGCGACGAGACGATGGCTAGCTCCGACATCGACAAGAGGCCGTTCACCAGAATGAGGACGGCCACGACGGCGATTTCAACATATAGCATGGGCGGTCAATAGCATTGCTGCAGTGCGTTCGAAAATAGCCCGCGGGTATTTTTGGAACATGACAGGCGCGCTGTTCAGGCGGCATCCCAAAGCGGCGCCGAAAAATGCCCGACAAACGCGTCGACCACGACGCGCACCTTCGGCGTCAGCGCGCGCGTGACAGTGCGCCGTCACTGCTGCGTCTTCAGAACGCCGATAATGGCCATGCCGTCGGTGAAATAGGGATCGCCGCCGCCATTGCGTCCGGCCTTGGTGGCACCGATCCCGGGTATCTCGCTGGTGGAGGCCAGCAGGTCGGCGGCCTTCAGATCGCCGATCAGGAAGTCGCGCTCCGCGTCGATGTCGGGGCCGATATGGTGGGTGACGGCGCCGGTATCGTGGCTGAGGCCGACGCCGCGGTCGAAGCTCGCGGCGCCCAGCCAGTGCGGGCGGCCGTCGTCGCCCACCGTGTCCGTCTGCCAGAAGCGGACGTGGTGGCGACGGTCGGCGCTGTCGCCGACCGGCTTCTCGAAGGCCAGGTCCTGGGCTCGGCCCTCGAACAGAAGGCGGCTCATCGGCGCATCGGGGTAGGGGCGGGAAAACAAGACGCTTTCGCCGATGTCGATCGCGGTCCGCAGCGTCACGGCATCGGCCGTATCCCAGCCGGCGACGGCGAAGGCGTGGACGATTTCCTTCTCGGTGCCGATCAGGCCGACATTGATCGGGTCGCCGGGAATGCCCTGCGGCGTATGCGTCACCATCTCGAAGGGCTGGGTGCGGAAGCCGCGCTCCCGCCAGGTCCAGAATTCCGGCGCGGCGAGATAGGCGAGCATCACGTAGAAGGCGCTGAAAGCCGCGATCCAGATCACCGCGCGTCGTCTCAAACTTCTGTGGCTCATGAACGCCGCTCGATCCCGTGTGGCATGTGTTGCGCGACAATCACGGGAAATCAATGGCCAGCGATCTGGAGACCGTCTACCATCGCAGCGAAATGGAACCGACAAAGACAGGCCGCGGGAAAATGGCGCTGACTGCCGAGCTTGTCGCGAGGGTCGAGCGCATGGAGCCGGATCCAGGTCCCGAGCCCGGAACAAGCGAGCATAGCGACGCTGAATTTGACGGTCTGGCCGAACAGCTGCTTGCGCAATATCGGCCTGAGACGCTTTGGGTCTTTGCCTATGGCTCGCTGATCTGGAATCCAGAGTTCATCTATGAAGAGCAGCGTCAGGCGACGGCACTGGGTTGGCACCGTTCATTTTGCCTGAAGCTGACACGCTGGCGCGGAACGCGTGAATTGCCGGCGTTGATGCTGGCGCTCGACCGGGGAGGCAGCTGCAACGGCATCGCCTATCGGCTGCCGGCGGAGGACCATCAGGGGCAGATCGTCCAACTGCTTCGTCGCGAAATAGATGCGAACCCGCCGACCAACGTGCCATGCTGGATCAAGCTCCGGACCAGGGACGGGCCATTGCGTGCGCTGGCTTTTGTCGCGGCGCCCGAGGGCAGGGCTTATGCCGGCAGGCTGGCGTTGGAGCAGGTTGCGCACACGTTGGCGCGCGCCGCCGGGCATTGGGGCTCCTCGGCGCAATATCTTTTCCGGACGGTCGCCAAGCTGGAGGAAAGCGGGATCCGCGACAGAAATCTCTGGCGTATCCAGGATCTGGTCGCCCGGCAGATCATCGCTGCCACCGAAGCCCAATGCTAATCTAGACTAGCGGCAGGCGCGGTAACCGCTTTTGCGGTTCTTGATGTCGAAATGGAAATGGTTGCGGTGGTCGTAATTGTAGCCTGGGCCGAGCACCGTGGTGAAATACTCGCAGCCGTCGGCGCGCACATTGTTGAGGAAGCCGCGCGTGCGGAAGGCGAACAGGCCGGGCTTGCGGACGTCGATGTCGTCGCCATTGTTGAGCTCGATGCTCATGACGTCGAGGGCGTTGCCCTTGCCGTGCTCGGACAGCACGCCTTCGCCGGCGATGTTGCGGCAGGAATAGCTGGAGCCTTGGTGGATCGCCTTGACGCCGGAGAAATAGCGCCAGCGGGCGGCCGGCTGCAGCTCGTTCTTCGTCCATGCGGCAAAGGTTGCGGCCATGTTGCAGGTCAGCGTCGCCGCGGGCGTCATGGCGACATTGCCGATGGCCGAGACTTTTACCGGATAATCAATGCCGCACTGGCCCTCATGGATCGGCTGGACGTCCTGATAGACGACTCCCATCCGCTTCAGCTCGTTGCGGCAGTCGATTTCGCTGGCCGGCATCTGCTCGAGAGGCGACATCGGCTCGTCCATGCGCGGATAGGCGACCTGCGTCATATAGGGGTTGGACGGAACAAGACGCTGCATTCCGGAATATTGCGGCGCATCGGGCTGCGGCACGGCTGCCGTCTGGCTGCCGACATCGACGGCCGGCTGCAGTGCAAAGACGTCACCGGTCGTGCAGGCCGATATCGCCGCCATGGCGACGCCCGCGGCCAGCCCGGCGACCGTGATGCGCGCACGCTTGCTCCGTTGCGCCGCTGCCAGCATAGCGCCAAGTCTTCGAGCCATTGAAAGGCGTCCTTGTCCCCGAATGGCACAAGGTTAAACGCCAACAGTAAAGGAAAGATCAGCGCCGGCATTCACGCATGGGGCGGAATTGCGGCGCTGTTCTTGGCTTGCTGCGGGCAAGACTTCCGGAATTCACCTATTGGCAGAAGGTTCCGCCGTGGCGGCGCGGTTCCAGGTCCAGATGGAAATGCAGCGCGTGGTCGGGATCGGCGCCTGGTCCGAGCACCGTCTTGAACGGCCCGCAGGCAGCCTTGCGCACCGCGTCGAGGAATTTTGCGTCCTTCTCCGGCGGCGTCGGCCCGACCTCGATCTTCCTCCCGTCCGACAAGGTGAAGCTGGCGATGTCGAGCGCGTTGCCGAAGGCGTGTTCGGACAGTTTGCGGGTGCCGTTGCGCGGCCGGCAGACAAAGGCCGAGCCCTGGTCGATCGATTTCAAATCGGCGCCGAGCTCGGCCTTTGCCGTGGGCTGGACGATTTCGGCCATGAAGCGCGCCGCCGCCTCGGCCATCTGGCAGTTGAGCTCGGTGCCGGGACTGATGCCGATCGACTTGCCGAGCGTTTTCAGAATTATCGGATAGGGGATCGAGCAGCCGATTTCCGCATCGTGCTCGGCCTTGTGCTCCTCGAACTCGACGCCCAGAGCCTTCAGCCGCTCGCGGCACGCGGTTTCTTCCGCCGGCATCGTTTCGGCCGGCATGTCGGCCGAGCGCGGATCGGGAAGCATCTTTTCCTCGCCCGGCGGTTCGGGTTTCTGCGCTGGCTGCGGCGCGGTTTCCGGCGGCTCCGGCTCCAGTTCGGTGGGCTTCTGCGGGGGCGTCGGCACAACATCCGGCGTCTGCGGCTCGGCTTCCGTCCGCGGCGCGGATTGAGCGCTCTTCGAGCGCGGCGGACGGGCGTCCCATTTCGGATGCGATTTCTGCTGGTTGAGGAAGTCGTCGCTGCCGTCCGCGCGCGGCTTGCCTTGCCCGGACTTCTCAGTGCCGTTCTCCAGGTCCTGCGGACGCGATCCTGGAACCGGGGTCGCCGGCGGCGTTTCCGGAGCCGGAGCGGCGCTCTGGCTGGCCGGCGGCAGATGTCTTTTATGCCGATGATGATGCTTGGCTATGGCCGGCGTAACCAGCAACATCGCAGCCGCCACAGGCAGCGCCAATCTGCAAAGTCGTGAAAGGCTCAGCGTTGCCATCGCCCGGAAACGGCGGTCGCGGTGCGAAGTTGCCTGTATCGACTGCCTTGCCGATCACAATCGGTTACCGGCGCGTTACGCGCCGATGGCTTCAAGGCCTTCCTCCAGCCAGTCGGCAAGCATCGGCAGCCCGAGCAGATATTTGGCCGCGCGCTTCCTGGGGCGCTCCCTGGCGGCGGCCACCGCGTCCGTCCATTCGGATGCCTCATAGTCACCGCGGCCGACCCAGGCGAGCGCGATGAGCTCGGCCGCTTCGTCGATATTGAGATCGTTGATCAGCTCGCGCAATTCTTCCCCGGTCAGGTCTTCCGAGGCTTCCTCGACAAGGCCGTCATGATGGTGGCTGTCATGTGTGTCGCCGTCGAACTCGACCTCGTGCTCAGCGCCGTCATCATAGTCCTCGTTGACGGCAGCACTCAGCGCCTTCGCCTTGAGGATGAACAGGCGCACCGTGTCCGGATCGATCGAAAGTTCCCACTCCTTCTCGAGGCGCTGCTGCACGGTCCTTCTCCACGTGATGCGCTTGGTCCGATGATAGCGGAATTAAAGCGCGCGTCACGTCCGCAGCTATCGGCTTCTGTCCGGCCCGTTCAAAATAGTTCGGTAGTCGCCCGCATTTCGGGATGAAACCGCGCCAAGGCGGCGTTAATCTGGCATTGTCACACTCACGGAGGCTTCGATGCGCAGACGTTTGCTTGTTCAGGTCATGGCTATTGCGGCGCTGCCGCTGTTCGTTGCGCCGGCTTTTGCGGCTGGTGAAGGCGGCAGCGGTGGCCAGACGACCACCACCTGCAAGAAGGGCGAGGTCTGGGACAAGAAGAAGAACAAATGCGTAAAGCCGCAATATGGCATGCTGGACGACGACAGCATCTACGAGGCCGGTCACGATCTGGCGATGGCCGGACGCTATGACGAAGCGATTTCGGTGCTGACGCTCGCCGCCAACAAGCAGGATCCGCGAATCCTCAATTATCTCGGCTATTCGCATCGTCATTCGGGCCGCGTCACGGTCGGCCTCGGCTATTACGAGGAAGCGCTGCGGATCGACCCGAATTACACGCTGGTGCGCGAATATCTCGGCGAAGCGCATCTGCAGATCGGCGATCTCGCCGGCGCGCAGCAGCAGCTCCAGGAAATCGAAAAGCGTACCGGCAAGGGCTCGCGCGAATACGGCATGCTGTCCGAGCAGATCGATCATTTCCTGAGGAGCTGAACAGGGCTCGAAGCCTCTCGAACCGGCTGCGGGCAATCGCAGCCGGTTTTTTATTGCTCGCCGTCAGCCCGGACCCGCGAAAGCGGTGATCATTTTGCCGAACTTCAATTTTTGGCGTGAAAATCGCGCAAAGATCGCTATATTCAGGAAAATTGTGGTGAGACGGTTCCGTTAGCCCGAGGCTGCCGGACCGTTTTCTTTTTGTACCTATTGACAAGGTCCCTCCCGAAAACGGGGGTGGCGGCAGAAAGGTCAGGCTATGATCAAGGTCCCGATGACAGGCGAGGGGTTTGCGTCATTGAAGGAAGAACTTCGCTGGCGCCAGCAGGAGGAGCGGCCTCGCATCATCGAGGCGATTTCCGAAGCGCGCTCGCATGGCGACCTGTCCGAAAATGCCGAGTATCACGCGGCGAAAGAGTCGCAGAGCCTCAATGAAGGCCGCATCAACGAGCTCGAGGATCTGATCGCGCGCGCCGAGGTCATCGACGTCTCCAAGCTCAGCGGCGACAAGGTCAAGTTCGGCGCGACCGTCGTGCTCGTCGACGAGGATACCGAGGAAAAGAAAACCTATCAGATCGTCGGCGACCAGGAAGCGGACGTGAAGTCGGGCCGCATCTCGATTTCATCGCCGATCGCGCGTGCGCTGATCGGCAAGGAAGTCGGCGATGCCATCGAGGTCAATGCTCCGGGCGGCGCGCGAGGGTACGAGATCGTCCAGGTGCAGTTTATCTGAGGACCTTTTGATAATTCTACTCTGGCGGCCGACTAGCGTAGTTTTCTGCGCTTCCGGTGCTCACGTACTTTAAGTACGCTCCGCTCCGGTTCTCGAAAACTACGCCATTCGACTCGCCAGAGCGAATTCTGAAAAGGTCCTCACGCTGGCGCCTTTGAACTGAGCGCCAGCAGCCGCTCAGCCTCCACCATCACCTCAGCCGGCGTCACTCTGCCGCCGGCTGGCGCAAGCAAGGTCGATGCAAACTTCCCGCGCGGGCCGGTGAGGCCCGGTTCCGTCGCCAGGAAGACAGCGACCGTCGGCAGGCCGAAGGCGCTGGCGAGGTGGGTGAGGCCGGTGTCGGCGCCGATGACGAGCGTCGAATGGCCCAGGATCGCGGCGATCTCGGCGAGCGGCGATTTCGCAACCAGCACCGTCCCTGGCACCGCACTGGCAACGGCTTCCGCCACATTCTTTTCCGCCTCATTCGACCAAGTGACCACTGGTGTGAACTGCCGGTCGGTCAGTCGGCGCGCGGTTTCGATCCAATCCTCGATCGGCCATTTCTTGTCCTCGCGGCTGGTGCCGTGCAGCAGGAAGGCGGTCTGCCCGTCGATGCCAGGCAGGTTGCCCGCCGGCGGCACGATGCCTGAGCGAAGCGTCGACAGGTCGGGCTGATAGCCAAGCGCCAGCCCGAACAGCCGTCTGGTGCGCTCGATGGCGTGCAGGTCGCGCGGCACCGCATATCTGTGTCGATAAAACAGCGTCGCCGACGGCTCGCGGGCGCTTGCCCGATCGAAGCCAGCAATCGGCGCGCCGGTCTGGATCGCGACCAGGGCCGATTTCAATAAGCCCTGCGCATCGATGACCAGATCGTAGCGGGAGGCGCGGAGCGCTCCGCGCAGTCCGGTCATCTCGCGCCACGTGGCTCCGTCGAGAAGCCGCTTGCGCCAGCGCCGGACCGCCACCTTGTGAATGGTGCCGATCGCCGGATGCAGAGCCACGATACCGGCAAACGGCTCCTCCACGCACCAATCGAAACTGACATCAGGACGATGGCGTACCGCGTCCTCGACGGCGGGAAAAGTGTGGATGACATCGCCCATCGACGATGTCTTGACGATCAGCACTTTCATGCCGCTGCCGGAACCTTGAGCAAGCGGTCGGCCGCGGCGGTGACGCGCGCGACGTCGAGCGTGTTCAGGCAGTTGAGATGGCCGAGCGGGCAGACCTTCTTGTGGCAAGGCGAGCAGGACAGATGCAGCCAGATCAGCTCGGAGCGCTCGCTGAGAGGCGGCGTGTTATCCGGCGAGGTCGAACCATAGACGGCAACGATCGGCGTGCCGACGGCGGCGGCGACATGCATCAGCCCGCTGTCATTCGAGACCGCAAGCTTCGCCGCGGCGATCAGGTCGATGGCGTCCTCGAGGCGTGTCTTGCCGGCAAGGTCGACGGCGCCCGGCGCAAGGGCTGCAATCTCGCCGGTCACGTCGGCATCGTTCTTCGAGCCGAGCAGCGCGACGCCCAAGCCCTTGGCCATCATGTCCCGGGCCAGCCCGGCATAGCGATCGCTCGGCCAGCGTTTTGCCGGGCCGAATTCGGCGCCGGGTATGAGCGCCACAAATTTTTTCCCGGTCAGCCCGAAGCGCACCAGCAGATCGGCCTGGTTGGCCTTGTCGACGGTAAGACGCGGCGCGCGAAAAGTGCCGCCGCGCGCGAGGCCGAAATAGGCGCGTGCGGTGCGCCGTTTCAGCGCCTCGGGCAGGGGTACGACATCCGTCAGCAGGCCGTAGCGCATCTCACGCAGATTGCCGACGCGATGTGGGATGCGGGCGAAGAACGGGATCAGCGCCGATTTCCAGCTCCCCGGCAGCACATAGGCCATGTCGTAGCGGCCGCGCAGCAGGCGGCCGAAGCGCCTGCGGCTGCGGAACTCGAGCGCTCCCGGCATCAAAGGAAAGTCGATCTGGCTGCGTATCTCGGGCATGCGCTTGACCAGCGGGGCAGCCCAGGCCGGCGCCAGCACGTCGATGGCCGCATTCGGATGTTTTTCCTTCAGCGCCGCAAACAGGCACTGCGCCATGACCATGTCGCCCACCCAGCGTGGGCCGATCACGAGGATCGTTGGGCCTTCAGCCATTCGACATAGTCCCTGACGCCGGTTTCGACTGTGCGGAATTGGCCATTGTAGCCGGCCGCGCGCAAGCGGGACATATCAGCCTGCGTGAAACTCTGGTAGCTGCCCTTGAGATGGTCGGGGAAGGGGATGAATTCAATCTCGCCCTTGCCCAGCGTGTCGATCACCGTCTCGGCGATCGCCCGGAACGGCTGGGCGCGGCCGGTGCCGCAGTTGAAGATGCCGCTCGCGCCGCGCTTCCAGAGCCAAAGATTGACGTCGGCCACATCGCCGACATGGATGAAGTCGCGGCTCTGCTCGCCGGGTCCGAAGTCGCCATAGGCGCCGAACAGCTTCGGGTTTTCGCCACGCTCGACCTGGTGGAACAGATGGAAGGCGACCGAGGCCATGGCGCCCTTGTGCGCCTCGCGCGGCCCATAGACATTGAAGTAGCGCAGGCCCGCCACTTGCGAATGATCGGTATCGAAGACGTTGCGGCGGACGTAGTCGTCGAACAACTTCTTCGAATAGGCATAGACGTTGAGCGGCCGCTCGAAGTCCGGCTCCTCGCCAAACTCGCTGCCGCCGCCATAGACCGAAGCCGACGACGCATAGAGGAAAGGCACGCGCAGCTTCAGGCAGGCATGCAGCAGCCGCTTCGAATAGGCGTAGTTCACCTCCATCATGAACTTGCCGTTCCACTCGGTGGTGGTCGAGCAGGCGCCTTGATGGAAGACAGCCTCGATGCGGCCGAGTGCGCCGTCATCGAGCCGGGCGAGAAATTCGTCCTTGTCGAGATAGTCGGCGATGCGCAGGTCGGCAAGGTTGGCGATCTTGTGGCCGTCGGTGAGATCGTCGACGACGACGATGTCGTCGTGGCCCTCGGCATTGAGAGCGGCGACGATGTTGGAGCCGATCATGCCGGCGCCGCCCGTGACGATGATCATGATGGCCTCCGGTTTGCCTTGCCGATTCCGGCCCTTATAAGGGAGGCAGGGTGGGCTGTCGACAAAGCAGGCCGGACCGACAGCAGCAAGGACAGATGAATGACAGGAGATTCTTCCGAGACGACGCCAACCGATAGGCAAGGCACTGCGGTGTTTGTCGGCTCCTACGTAAGGGTTTCGTCTCTGCCGAACGAAAACCGCGGAAAGCCGTTCGAAGAGGCGCGCCAGTCATCTATCGGACGCATTTGCCGAATTGTTGAGCCCTACGAAGGGACGTCCACGAATGGCATTCAAATTAGCACCGGCGAATTTCGAGTCCATTACGCGCCGCTTTCTCCCGACGGTATTCAGGGCATCTCTTTCTACGTGGCTCCGGGGGATATAGAGGTCGTTGCAGCTACGGAAGAAATGCTGCTCCTCTATAGCGAGGACATCTGGCAACTTATCCGGCCATTCGGCGAAAGGCAGGATACGCCAACTTTCGAACGGCTCGTGGCAGCGTTCGGGTTTTCCAATTTGCGGGATTCCTGAGACGCAGGCCAGCGCAAAGAACTGAACCAGACGTCTGTTCGGCGTGATCTCTACGCTTTGCCGACAAGAGGACAAAAAATGTCGTCGACCGAACTGCTCATCGCGTTTTTCGCCACCACCGCGATCTTCGCCTACATTCCCGGTCCTGCCATGCTCTACGCCGCTGCGCAGACGATGGCGCGCGGGCGCTGGTCTGGGCTGACGGCGGCACTCGGCATCCATCTCGGCGGCTATGTGCATGTCTTCGCGGCCGCCGCAGGCCTGTCCGTTCTGTTTCACGCGGTGCCGCCGCTCTATTTGGCGGTCAAGCTGATCGGCGCGCTTTATCTGGTCTGGCTCGGCGTTGCTATGTTCCGCAAACGGGCGGACGGCGATATGGCTTTGCCCGCCATCGAGCGGAAATCGGCCCGCCGCGCCTTTTTCGAAAGCATCACCGTCGAGGTGCTCAATCCGAAAACGGCGATCTTCTTCATGGCGTTCCTGCCGCAATTCATCGATGCTTCGGCGGCGTTTCCGGTCTGGCTGCAGTTCGTCGTGCTTGGAACCATCGTCAACCTGATGTTCTCCTCTGCCGACGTCATGTGCGTATTCCTTGCCGGCGCGATGATCGCCCGGCTGCGGCGCTCGGGACGCGCGCAGCGCCTGATGCAGCGCGCGGGCGGCGCCGTGCTGGTCGGCCTCGGCGTCCACGTCGCCCTGCAGAGGAGCTGATTGCCAACCCGGCTCCGGCTAAGGTCCGCGCCGGGCTGCCGTTGCGCTCGCCCGAATTGCGGTATATCGGCATCGCTTTGAACAGCCCGCGCCACAATTCCGGCGCTGAAATCTAATCAAGTCCGGCCGTCTTCAGGCATAGCTCGAGCGAGATGATCAAGCACCATCTGCCTTCTCCGGAACCTTTGCATCGCACCATCGCCCGGTTCGGCGACGTCACCGTGCTGGTGGTGGGCGATTTCATCCTGGACCGTTTCGTCAGCGGGGTGATCGAGCGCATCTCGCCGGAAGCTCCCATTCCCGTGCTGCATGGAAAGGGCGAGGCGTTGAACATCGGCGGCGCCGGCAATGTCGTCTCCAACATCGTTTCGTTGGGCGCGGCCGCCATTCCCGTCTCGGTGATCGGTGCCGACCAGGCCGGCGACAATCTGATGCGCATGCTCAGCGAGATCGGCGTCGATACCGACGGGCTCCTACAGCGCCAGGACCGCATGACCTCGTCGAAAAGCCGCTTCAGCGCGCTCAACCAGCAGGTGCTGCGGTTCGACGAGGAAGAGATCAAGCCGCTCACCGGGGCCGAGCGGGCGAAGCTCATCGATCATTTCCAGGCGGCGCTTGGCCGCGCCGACATCGTCATCCTCTCCGATTACGGCAAGGGCATCCTGCTCGACGGCGTCGCCGGCGAGCTGATCGCGATCTGCCGAGATGCCGGCAAGCCGGTGCTGGTCGATCCGAAGGGACGCGACTATGCGCGCTATGCCGGCGCCACGGCTGTGACGCCGAACCGCAAGGAGCTTGGCGAGGCGGTCGGGCGCAAGGTCTTCGGCGATGACGAGATCGTGGCGGCGGCGCGCGACCTGATCGCCACGCATGATTTCGAGTTCATCGTCGCCACGCGCAGCGAGAAGGGCATGAGCGTGGTCTCCGCCGAGGACGCCCGCCACATCTCGACCCAGGCGCGCGAAGTCTTCGACGTCTCCGGTGCCGGCGACACGGTCATCGCGAGTTTCGCGCTGTCGCTCGCCGCCGGCGCCGACCGGGTGCATGCGGCGGTCATCGCCAACGCGGCCGGCGGTGTCGTGGTCGGCAAGCGCGGCACGGCGCGGCTCAACGTCGAGGAACTATCCGGCGCGCTGTTCCGCTCGCACGGGCCGACGGCTCATACCGATGCCATTCTCGACGCCAATGCCGCGGCCAGGATGGTCGCTGCCTGGAAGGAAGAGGGCCTGACTGTCGGCTTCACCAATGGCTGCTTCGACATACTGCATGCCGGCCATGTCAGCCTGCTGCATGCCGCGCGCAGCCAGTGCGACCGGCTGGTGCTCGGCCTCAACAGCGACGCCTCGGTGCACCGGCTGAAAGGGCCTGGGCGGCCCGTCAATAACCAGCATGACCGCGCCTGCGTGCTGGCAGCACTTGCCTCGGTCGATGCCGTCGTCGTCTTCGAAGAAGACACGCCGCTGAAGCTCGTCGAGGCGCTTTTGCCGGACATACTGGTCAAGGGCGCGGATTACACGATCGAGACCGTGGTCGGCGCCGACGTGGTGCAGAAGGCGGGCGGGCGCGTGGTGCTGGTCGACCTTGTCGCCGGCAAGAGCACGACGAACACGATCGGCAAGCTGCGTGCCGCAAACTGAGGATCTCATGTCAGATTTGAACGACTACCTGGTCCGCTCCGCGGCGGCGATATCGGCGATGGTCGAGCGCGACCTCACCGACGAGATGGAACGCGCGGTGAGCACCGTGGTGACGGCGCTGTCGCAAGGCAAGGCGCTGCTGATCTGCGGCAATGGCGGCTCGGCCAGCGATGCCATCCACATCGCCGGCGAGCTGGTCGGCCGCTTCCTGAAGGAGCGCAAGGCCTACAACGTCATCGCGCTGCCGGCCAACGCCGCGGTGCTGACCGCCTGGGGCAATGATTACGGCTTCGACACCGTGTTCTCGCGCCAGGTCGAGGCGCATGGATCGGAAGGCGCGGTGCTGCTCGCCATTTCCACCAGCGGCAATTCGCCAAGCATCCTTGCCGCCGCCGAGCAGGCGCGGGCGATGGACATGACGGTGATCAGCCTGACCGGCGAGACCGGCGGCAAGCTCAAGCCGCTGACCGATATCCTGCTCAACGTGCCGTCGACCTCGACGCCGATCATTCAGCAGGGGCATTTGTGCCTCTATCACCATCTGTGCGAGGCTGTCGAAGCGCGCCTCAGCAATGGCTGAGAGCGACGGCTTTCCACTGGCCGGGCCGGGCCTTTGGGTCGAGCAGGTCGGTGACAGGACGTTTCCGGCCGGCCCGCCGGCGCTGTTCCTCGATCGCGACGGCACCATCAATGTCGATACCGGCTATCCAGACGTTCCGGCGACCATGGTGCTGCGCGACGGCATCGCGCCGGTCATCGAGGCCGCGAACGAGCGCAGCATTCCGGTCGTTGTCATCACCAACCAGTCCGGCATCGCGCGGGGCTATTTCGGCTGGGACGCGTTCGCGCGGGTCAATGGGCGTGTGCTCGAGCTGCTGGCTGAGAAAAATGCCTTCGTCGACATGGTGCTTGCCTGCGCCTACCACGAAGCCGGCAGGGGCGCGTTGGCGGTTGCCGATCATCCGATGCGCAAGCCCAATCCGGGCATGCTGCTGGAGGCGGGCCGCCGCCTCGGCCTCGACCTAAAGCGATCGCTGATCGTCGGCGACAAGCCGGCCGACATGGAAGCTGGTCGGCGCGCCGGCCTCATACGTGGCTGGCTCGTCGACGGCGAAGCCTCGATGATAGGCGGGTTTTCGGTTTCGCGGTTCCGCGACGCCACGGACCTTGAGGGACTGCTTGCCGCGATACGGTCGCTCTGATCGCGGATTGATTCAAAACCCGGTGCTAAGGCCTTGTTCGCGCGGGCGAATTTCTGGAAGCCGGCACATTAAGTTGGAAAAGCCACCAGCCCTTCATCCTTGACGCGGCGGATGGTCAAGGCGGTACGCACGGTGTCCACATTCGGGGCCGAAGCCAGTTCCTCGATGACGAAGGTCTGAAAGGTGCCGAGGTCGCTCGCCACGCAATGCAGCAGGAAATCGGATTCGCCCGAAACCATCCAGGCGTCGCGCACGATCGGCCAGCCGCGCGTGCGCTCGGCGAAGGTCTTCAGCTCGGCATCGGCCTGATGATGCAGGCCAATCAGGCAGAAGGCGACGACATCCATGCCGAGCGCCGGCGCATTCAGGAGGGCGCGGTAGCCGCGGATGATGCCGGCCTCTTCCAGCCGCCTGACGCGGCGCAGGCAGGGCGGCGCCGAGATGCCGACCCGGTTGGACAGTTCGACATTGGTCATGCGGCCGTCGCCCTGCAGTTCGCGCAGGATCTTCCAGTCGATGGCATCGAGGTCGGCTTTGAGCGGCATGGACGCTTTCGCGCAAGAATCTTTCGCGATTTTGTAATTTGGTTTCGCCTGAGAGGCCATCCCTTTACGATGATTTTCTCCTTCTTTTGATGCATGGGGTGATGCCAGAGCCGCGCATACCTCCGGACGACATGCATCGGTGAGGGGCGGCGATATGCCCGATATGCGAAGAACGAAGCTTTCCGGGGACGAAAGCCAACTTGCCTTGCTGGTCTCACGGGCAACACTTACATTACCCGCGACAAACCACGGCTTCGCGCCGCAGGGGACTTTTTCATGAACACCAAACATGCGCCCGTTCTCATCATCGGTTCCGGCCCGGCCGGCTACACGGCGGCGATCTATGCCGCGCGCGCCATGCTGAAGCCGATGCTGGTCGCCGGCCTGCAGCAGGGCGGCCAATTGATGATCACCACCGACGTGGAAAACTATCCGGGCTTCGCCGATCCGATCCAGGGTCCGTGGCTGATGGAGCAGATGCTCAAGCAGGCCGAGCATGTCGGCACCGACATCATCAACGACATCATCACCGAGGTCGATCTCAATGTGCGGCCGTTCCGCGCCACAGGCGATTCCGGCACCGTCTACACCGCGGACGCGCTGATCATCGCCACGGGCGCGCAGGCGAAGTGGCTGGGCATCCCGTCGGAGCAGACCTTCATGGGGTTCGGCGTTTCGGCCTGCGCCACCTGCGACGGCTTCTTCTATCGCGGCAAGGACGTCGCGGTGGTGGGCGGCGGCAATTCGGCGGTCGAGGAGGCGCTCTATCTGTCGAACCTCGCCAAGAGCGTCACCGTCATCCACCGGCGCGGCGATTTCCGCGCCGAGCGCATCCTGCGCGAGCGACTGCTCAAGAAGGACAATGTCCGCGTCATATGGGACACGGTCGTCGACGAGATCACCGGACGGCCGGGCAAGGCGCCGCTGCCGCCCTCGGTCGAGGGCCTGACGCTGCGCAACGTGGTAACCGGCCAGGAATCGAAGCTGCCGGTCGACGGCGTGTTCGTCGCCATCGGCCATGCGCCGGCGGTCGAGCTCTTCGCGGGCAAGCTGAAGCAGAAGCCGAACGGCTATCTGTGGACGGCGCCCGATTCCACCCGCACCGACGTGCCCGGCGTGTTCGCCGCGGGCGACGTCACCGACGACGTCTACCGCCAGGCGGTGACGGCGGCCGGGCTTGGCTGCATGGCGGCGCTCGAGGCGGAAAAATATCTGGCGGGCATCGAGGTTCACCGCGAAGCGGCGGAATGACAATCGGCTGAAAGAGCCGTTTAAAAGCCTGATTTTTCATTCAGACGCCAAAGGCAACGCGAGGGGAATCATGGCGCTGGACTGGGACAAGCTACGCGTATTTCACGCAGCGGCGGAGGCTGGGTCGTTCACCCATGCCGCTGAGACGCTGCATCTGTCGCAATCGGCCATTTCGCGGCAGGTCAGCGCGCTGGAGCATGACGTCGGCGTCGCACTGTTCCACCGCCATGCGCGCGGCCTGGTGCTGACCGAGCAGGGCGAGATGCTGTTCCGCACGGCGCATGACGTGCTGATGAAGCTGGAAACCATCAAGACGCGGCTGACCGAAACCAAGGATCGGCCGTCGGGCGTGCTCAGGGTGACGACCACGGTCGGCCTGGGCGCCGGCTGGCTGACCGAGCGCGTGCAGGAATTCATTGAGCTCTATCCCGAGATCAGCCTGCAGCTGATCCTGGCCAATGAGGAGCTCGATCTCACCATGCGCCAGGCCGATTGCGCGATCCGGCTGCGCCAGCCACAGCAGCCTGACCTTATCCAGCGCCGGCTGTTCACGGTGCATTTCCACCTCTATGCGGCGCCGTCCTATATCGCCAAGTTCGGCAGGCCGGCCTCGATCGCCGAGCTCAGGAACCACCGCATCGTCACTTTCGGCCTGCCGGTGCCCTCGCATCTGTCGGAGCTGAACTGGCTGGAGACGGTCGGCGATTTCGAGGGCGGGCAGCGGGTGCCGACGCTGCAGATCAACGACATCCTGTCGATCAAGCGGGCAGTGCAGGGCGGCGCCGGCATCGCCATGCTGCCGGACTACGTGATCAACAAGGACACGAATCTGGTGCAGCTGCTGCCGGAGACCGAGGTGCCGTCCTTCGACACCTATTTCGCCTATCCCGACGCGATGAAGAACCAGGCGAAGCTGCATGTGTTTCGCGACTTTATCATCGCCAAGGCGCGCAGCTGGTCTTACTGAATATTCAGGTGAGGCCGGCCTGCGAACGGCAGGCTCCTGCGCTTCCGGTACTCACGTACTGAAGTACGCTCCGTTCCGGTTCTCGGAGCCTACCGTTCTCGACTCGGCCTGACCTGAATATCGGCACCCCTCTCGGAAAGGGCGGCTTATCCGCGCCAGGGTTTCAGGCGCGGCAGCCAGCCGGGCACGGCGCGGCGGTAGACCTCGTATTCTTCGCCATAGCGGTTGGCGAGCGTCGGCTCTTCATAGAGCTTGACGAAGGAGATCATCGCCGCCGCGGCGATGAGGCCGTAGGCCAGCACCGCCCAACTCGAAAAGATCAGCGCCTGGCCGAGGATGATCGACAACACCGCCACATACATGGGATTGCGCACATGGCGGTAGACGCCGCCGACGACCAGTTTCTCGGTCGGCGCCACGGGAGCGGGCGTGCCCAGGCCCTCGAGGGCAAAGCGGGCGAAGGCATGAAGCAGGATGGCGGCCGCTCCGATCACAAGAATCGAGCCCACAGCCACGAAGCCCGGCAGGGCCGACAGAGGTTTGCGATAATGGTCGGTCAGCAGCCACGGCGCCAAGCCGGCGACGACGCCCGGCGCTGCGACCAGGAACAGCGCGCTGCCGGCGATTGCTGAAAAAGTTCGCATCATCGGCCTCCTGCCGTAAAAATAAACTCGGCCTGCCGAAATCGACATCATTTCGCCGACTCGCATATTTCTGAGCAAAATCGGCTCGGTTTGCTTTTAAGCAGTCGCTTTAGCGCCGGAAACGCGTCGGAATCGGCGACTTTTCTGGTCCTATGGCTTCGAGGAACAGGTTGGACCACAGCCTGCGTCTTTTTGCATGCGTGTGTTGCAAAATAGATGCTTGTTTCTTGGGCATGATGAGCACATATATAGTCACATCTCCGGGGCGCGTTCTCCTCCCATTAGCGCCCTCGAGTGTTCCCCTCTGGAGGTTAGCCTTAATCGGCACTTCCAATCAAACTCAGCCGGATCTTTATTGATCCGGCTTTTTTGTTGCCCGCATGCCTTCGAGCCGGCAAGAAAACGACTGAATCCACCGCGTAACAGTGACATGTAACATCGGGTAACATGTCGCACACCCACTCTATCGGTTAAGTAGACGATAGGACGCGGTTGGTCGGTTCGGGAGATGGGGGCATCACTCGAAAGACCGGGCTCAGGCAAGCACCGCGTCCGAACCTTTTTACGGATGCGGCGGACCAGCTGTTGCCTCCCAGGAGAACGGTCCGCAATAGGAACGGCGTCCGGATCATCCGGACGCCGCTTTCATATCTCCAACAGAAGCCTGCCAGCAGGCTCGTGCGTTTCACCGTTTCACGGAGACGGCGAGCCGCACTATCTCCTTGTTCTTACGCAATTCCGGTCGGAAAACCGCTCACACTTTTCTCGGAATTGCTCTAGGCCGCTTTACCGTTGGCGTTCATCGCTTCGTCGGCCAGCCGGCCGGTGAGCTCGGCCATGTGATCGAAAGTGGCCTTGTAGCTGGCGACGCCGGCGGTCGCCGAGCGCAGCTCGATGATCAGATCGCCGATTTCGGCCTGCGGCATGGTCGCCTCGACGACGTCCCAGCCGGGCCAATCGGGCCTTGCATCATAGCCGAGGATCTGGCCGCGCCGCTGCGGGATCAGAGCGATGATCTTGGAGGTCGCGTCGGAGGGCGTGACGATCTCGACCTTCATGATCGGCTCAAGCAGGACCGGCGAACAGGCGGCCATGCCTTCTTTCATCGCCAGCTTCGCCGCCATCTGGAAGGCCATGTCGGAGGAATCGACCGCGTGGTAGGAACCATCCGACAGATTGACGGCGACATCGACGACCGGAAAGCCGAGCGGGCCTGTCTTCAGATAGTCGCGAATGCCGGTCTCCACCGATTGGATATAGGTTTTCGGCACCACGCCGCCGGTGATGGTGTCGGAGAACTGGAAGCCGGACCCGCGCGGCAGCGGCTTGATCTCGATCACCACGTCGCCGAACTGGCCGTGGCCGCCGGACTGCTTCTTGTGGCGGCCACGCTGTTGCGCCGATTTGCGGATCGTCTCCCGGTAAGGCACCGCCGGGGCATGGCCCTCGATCGGGATCTGGTTCTTGCCTTCGAGGCGCTCGCGCACCACGCGCAGATGCATCTCGCCGTGACCCGACAGGACGGTTTCGGCGGAGTCCTGGTTGTGGCGCAGGCTGAGCGATGGATCTTCTTCGGCAAGCCGCTGGATCGCCGCCGACATCTTGACCTCGTCCTTGCGCTCCTTGGGGCGAAGCGCGAAGGCGAAGACCGGCTGCGGCGGCTCCAGCGTGACCAATGGCCGGATGCCGCCCTTGGCCGAGCTCAGCGTCTGGCCGGTCTTGACGTTGTCGAGCTTGCCGAGCGCAACCGTGTCGCCCGCCTTGGCGGATGTCAGCTTCGACTGGTCTTTGCCGAGCATCCTGTAGATGCCGGAAACCTTCGCCGTGTCGCCGTTGGAAAGGAAGAGCTCGGCTGCGTCGGCCAGTTGGCCCGAGAGCACGCGCGACACCGAAAGCTTGCCGCCATGCGCGGTGTGAATGGTCTTCATCACCTGCACCACCGTCTGGCCGTCCGGCGCGCCAAGGCGCTTCCTCGTCGCCTCGACATCCGGCGCGTCATGGCGGATGGCTTTCAACAGGCGCAGCACGCCGTTGCCCTTCTCGGCCGTGCCGATCAGCACTGGTGTCACCGCGCCGGCGCGCAGATCGGCCGAGAGATCGTCGAAGATAGCGTCCTTCGGCGGCTCGATCTCCTCCAGCAACTGCTCCATCAGGTGATCGTCATGATCGGCGAGCGTCTCCAGCATGGAGAAACGGGCTTCCAGCTCGCGCGCCTTGTCGTCGTTCGGGATCTCGGCAACCTGGCTCTCGGCGTATTCGCGATAGATGTAGGCGCGTTCCAGCGCCAGATCGATCGAGCCGATGACGATGCCGTCCTTGCGCACCGGAATCTGGCGCAGCAGCAACGGTACCGTGCTTGCCGGCTGCAGCATCTTCAGCGTCTCGCGCACGCCCGCGACCGCCTTGTCGACCTTGTTGAGGAACAGGATGCGCGGAATGGCGAGATCGTCGAGCTTGCGCATGATGAGCTGCAGCGCCGGGATCTTCTTCTCATCGGCCTCGGCGACGACGACCGCGAGGTCGCAAGCGGCAAGCACGGGTTCGGCCTCGAAGGCGAATTCGATGGAGCCGGGGCAGTCGACGAATGTGATCTGCTCGCCCATGAAATCAGTAGTGGCGAAGGTCGCCTCGACGCTCATGCCGTGAGCGCGGGCTTCGGGCGAATGATCGGAAACGGTGTTGCCCGACGAAACGGGGTTCTGGCGAGGGATGGCGCCCGTGCGGGCGAGGATGGCTTCGAGAAGTGTCGTCTTACCGCTTGCGAAGGGACCGACTATGGCAATGCATTTCGGTCCCGTGCGTCGTCCTCCGGCGCGAGTACCCATGGCTGAACCTCCACTCAGGCGTTTCCCAAGGAGCGATCAGCAAAAGTGGAAACCGGTTTGCGTCCGATCGCACCCTGTGCAGAGCGGCGGCCGGCCTGTTCGGCCGTCGCGGGCGGGTTTTCACCTCTTCCCAAAACCATCGTCACACGGGTTTGTCGGGAGGGCAAGAAAAATAGGACGTTCGCCGGCTTGGGTTTCGTCAGGTCGCGATTTCCTGTTTGTCAGCCCGTGAGGGCAAGACCGCAGCCGCTAAAAGCCAAGCCGGCACCTGCCAATTGGGCCGCCGCGCCACCCATCGATGGTGGTGGTTCAGAAGCCGGAATCGGAAGATGTCGATAAAGGCTCAGCCGGCCTCGGTTCGGCGCACCGGCATGACTGCGCTCTGCTTCACTACCTTCTCGGCAAAGCGTGACAGCAGCGGATTGAACAGGTCCGGCTTTTCCCAGAAAGGTGCATGGCCGGCGCCGGATATGACATGGCACCGTTCCCACAGCGAGGCGTAGGCCACTGTCTCGAAGTAGCTCAGCCGCACAAGCGGGTCATGCTCTCCATTGATCACCGCGACCGGGAAGGGGGCATTCTCGACCACCTGCTTCTGGTCGGCGCCCTTGCCGGCAAACATGCCGAACGCCACGCCCGAGCGCAGCCTGCCGTCGGTGCGCCTTATGGCCTCGCGGAAAGACGGACTTGCGCTGCCGCCGAAGCAAAACGCCTCAAAGCGCTCGATGTCGCGTTCGGAGTAAACTTTCTTGGAGGTGAGCAGCATGTCCCAGTTGGCATGAAAGCCACGCAGCATGCCGAGCGGCCCCCTCGACACCGGCGGCGCCCCGGTCAACACCAGACCGTTCACCGCGTGATGGAAGCTGGCAAGTTCAATCGCTACATGGCCGCCAAGCGACCAGCCGAAGATGATGGCGTGGCCGATGTTGAGGGCATCGAGAAGGCGGGCTGTGGTCTGGGCGAGGCCGGTGATCGTATAGGTTGCGGCCGGGTCGCGAGCATCGGAGGAGTCGCCATGGCCGGGAAGGTCGAAAGCGATCAGCCGGTGGGCATCGGCGAGCGGACTGTCGAACTGACGGGCAAAGACGGCGCGCGAACTGCCCGAGCCGTGGATCATGACGATGGGCAGGCCGGAACCAGACGACTGGCTGAGGCGCAAATCGGCCTGCGGCGTACGGATTGTGCGGTCAGTGACGCTCATGCTGGATTAGATCCTCGGATGTGGCTGGCGGCCAACATCGCATCCGGGGCTCTATATCTTCTTTAAGCATGTGGTTAAGAGAGGGTTCCTGGAAATAAGCGGCCGGCGTGGCTACCGGCTGGATGGCAGCACCGGCGGAAACCCCTACGATGGAACCACTCCTCGATCTTCTTGTCTCGATTTGCAGCATCGCGACCATTGGCCAATATGTCTGGTCGATGCGGGCGCATTTCCAATTGCAGGCCATGTTTCCAGGCGCCATGGTGATTTCGGCAGCGGTGATTGCTACGACTTTTTTCTTTCTCGCCATCCTGTGGATCCAATCGCAGCCGGTTCCGGCAAAGCTCGCCGGGCTCGCCGTCGAACTGGCAAGCTCTGCCCTCTTCTGGTGGGCGATCGTTACCTCGCGGAAGGCGCGGCTGCACTTCGCCTTCGCGCCCGATAATCCGCACAGCCTGCTGACCGGTGGCCCCTACCGCTACATCCGCCACCCTTTTTACTCGTCATACATCATCTTCTGGATTGGATGGGGGATCGCGACCTGGTCGATCTGGGCGGTGGTGCCGGTCGCTGGGATCGCCGTCCTCTATGTGGTTGCGGCGCTGGGCGAAGAAAAGAAGTTTTCGCGTACGCCATTGGCGGGCGATTACCAGGCCTATCGCGGTCGAGCCGGCCTGTTCTGGCCGCGGCTGGGGTGGTAGCCGACACAGGGCAGGGGTTCTCCCCAATGGAAGGATTGCCCGATGCCGCCGCAGATCGCCACCATTTCGGGATAGCTCACCAAGTAGGGGCGCGGGATGACGACCTCGTCGCCCGGGTTCAGCGTCGCCATGAAGGCGTTGAACAGGATCTGCTTGCCGCCAGTGCCGACGATGGTCTGCTCCGGCCGGTAATCGAGATTGTTCTCGCGCTTGAATTTTTCGCGATCGCCTCGCGCAGCGGCACGATGCCGGAAACCGGCGGATATTTGGTCTCGCCGCGGCGGATCGCCTCGATCGCCGCGTTCTTGATGTTGTCGGGCGTATCGAAGTCCGGCTCGCCGGCGCCGAGGCCGATCGCGTCACGACCGGCATTTTTCAGGGATTCACCTCTTCCCAAAACCATCGTCACACAGGTTTGTCGGAGGGCAAGAAAAATAGGACGTTCGCCGGCTTGGGTTCAGCAGGCCGCCATTTTTGCTTGTCAGGCTGTGAGGGCGAGCGGTTCGCGGGCGGCGGCACAATAACGCGCTTGCCTTGTCGCGCGGCGCCGGCCTGCCGAAGAAGTAGCCCTGGAAGCGGCTGCAGCCGGCCGTCCGGGCAAGCGCGAATTCCTCCGCGGTTTCGACGCCTTCCGCGACGATGGCGATGTCCTGGATGCGGGCGATCTGGGCAAGTGCAGACACGAAGATCTGCGCCACCTGGTCGTGGGCGAGGCTGCGGATGTAGGAGCGATCGATCTTGACGCTGTCGATGGGCAGCGACTTCAGGTAGTTGAAGCCGCAATGGCCGGTGCCGAAGTCGTCGAGGGCGATGTGGAAGCCGAGGCCGCGCAGTGCCTCGAGGCGCCTGAGAACCTCGGGCGTCGCGGCCGTCGCTACCGTCTCAGTGATCTCGATGATGAACTGCGACGCGGACCGGCCGGTCTCGCGCAGGACCCGGTCGCACATCGTCACGATCTCGTCGCGCTTCAGCTGCTCGCCGGAGACGTTGATCGAGATGCGCCGTCCGGGAAAATGCCCGATATCGGCGCAGGCCCGCTTGAAGACCCATTCGCCGATCATGTCGATCAGCGTCGAACGCTCGGCGATCGGGATGAATTCCGACGGCGAGATCAAGCTGCGCACGGGATGACGCCAGCGGATCAATCCTTCCAGTGCGTCGACCGAGCCGTCGGGGTCGACGATCGGCTGGTAGTGCAGTTCCAATTCGCCGAGATAGATCGCGGCGCGCAGCTCGCGTTCCACCAGCCGGCGATAGCGTTTGTCAGACAGCATCTCCTCGTCGAAAACGGTGACGCGGCCGCGGCCGCCCGCCTTGCTCTCGTAGAGCGCGAGATCGGCCAGCAGCATCAATTCAGTGCCGTTCGAAGCGTGCAACGGCGCGAGCGCGACGCCCACCGAGATCGACAGGGGAATGATCTTGCCTTCATGTCTCTTGCCGGCCCGCATCGCATGCAGCAGCCGGCGGGCGTCGTTGCCGATACTGGCGACGTCGCCATGCGGAACCATGATGCCGAACTCGTCGCCGCCGAGCCGGCCGATGACGCCGTCCTCGAAGATGCGCTGCGCTTCCGCGACCAGATGCGCCAGTGCCAGATCGCCGAACTGGTGGCCGAACGTGTCGTTGAGCTGCTTGAAATGATCGAGGTCGATCAAAAGCAGGCTTGCCTGGCGGCGATTGCGCGAGCCGCTCAGCCAATCACCCAACGCTTCGATGAAGTAGCGCCGGGTCATGGCGCCTGTCATGGCATCGACAGTGAGAAAGCGATGCTTCTCGGCCTCGGCGTCCGCCGCCGATTGCAGGCGCTGGACGACGTTCGAGCGCATATACATCAACACCAGAAGCGCCATTAAGGTCGAAGTCACCGACACCGCGAGCGCGCCGGCGCGGGGGGCGTTCTCCGTCAGCGCGAAAGCCGCAAGCCCGGTGGCGGCGATGCTCATCACGAGCAACGCCTGGATGCCGCGATAGATACGGCCGCTGTGATCTTTGATTGTCGCCAAGATACTCATGTCCGCGCCCCCACAGCACGCGACATGGCTAGGACCTCAGCCGTTAAGAAACGCTGAGCTTGGCCGCTGCCTGGATCTATTCCTTTGCCGCTGAGTGGAGATCGCGATTTTATGGTTAAAAAGCAACTGTTTGTGACAGTTCTCTGACATTCTAATGCTGCAATCCGCCCGCTGCGCGAATGAGAAATCGAGGTTGCCGCCCGGCAACGGCTCAAAGCCAGTTGCAACGGTCTCCCGACGAGGTGAAACTACCGCGTGAGACGCCGGGCGGGGCGCTTTGTTCGAGAGGATCTGAACGATGAAGCTCATTGCGTGCGGCAGCGTGCCGACGATCATCGCGCCGGAGACATATTTCACCGGGCGGGTGCTGCAGACGCCGATCATCGAGAAAGAGGCGCCGGCGCGGCTGAGGGCGACGCTGGTCAGCTTCGAGCCCGGCGCGCGCACCCATTGGCACACGCATCCGCTTGGACAGACGCTCTATGTCACCGCCGGCGCCGGCCTGGCGCAAAGCTGGGGCGGCCCCGTGCAGGAGATCAGGGCAGGGGATGTCGTTTCCTTCGCGCCGGGCGAAAAGCACTGGCATGGCGCCGGCCGGAAAACCGCCATGACACACATCGCCATGCAGGAGGCGCTGGACGGCGTCCACGCCGACTGGCTGGAGCAGGTTTCCGACGAGCAATATGGCAGCTGATCGGCGTCCAAGA
This sequence comes from Mesorhizobium sp. CA15, assembly GCF_020165215.1. Taxonomy (NCBI): domain Bacteria; kingdom Pseudomonadati; phylum Pseudomonadota; class Alphaproteobacteria; order Hyphomicrobiales; family Phyllobacteriaceae; genus Mesorhizobium; species Mesorhizobium sp. CA15. The sequence goes on along the minus strand of NZ_JAIUHQ010000002.1, from coordinate 536,073 downwards.
AAAACCCGGCGCGGCGCCGGGTTTTTCTTGCTGGCCGGCCGGGCGGCCGATCAGGTCAGCGACGCGGTAAAGCGCTGGATGCGCGTGCAGGCTTCTTCCAGCAAGGCGTCCGACGTGGCGTAGGAGATGCGGAAGTTCGGTCCGAGGCCGAAGGCCGAGCCGAACACCACCGCGACACCTTCGGCCTCCAGCAGTTCGGAGCAGAAGGTCTCGTCATTGTCGATCGCCTTGCCCGTCTTGGTCTTCTTGCCGATCAGCTGGGCGCAGGACGGGTAGACGTAGAAGGCGCCTTCCGGCGACGGGCAGGAGATGCCGCGCGCCTGGTTGAGCATCGAGACCACAAGGTCGCGCCGGCCCTGGAAGATCGCCTTGTTCCTGGCGATGAAATCCTGCGGTCCGTTGAGCGCCTCGACCGAAGCCCATTGCGCGATGGTGCAGGCGCCCGAGGTCTGCTGGCCCTGGATCATGTCCATCGCCTTGATCAGCGGCACCGGGCCGGCGGCATAGCCGATGCGCCAGCCGGTCATGGCATAGGCTTTCGATACGCCGTTCATGGTCAGCGTGCGCTCATAGAGGTTCGGCTCGACCTCGGCGATGGTCTTGAAGACGAAATCGCCATAGGTCAGGTGCTCATACATGTCGTCGGTCAAGGTCCAGACATGCGGATGCCTGAGCAGCACGTCGGCCAGCGCCCGCAGCTCGGCCTCCGTGTAGGCGGCGCCCGACGGGTTCGACGGCGAGTTCATCAACAGCCATTTGGTCTTCGGCGTGATCGCCTTTTCCAGCACTTCCGCCGTCAGCTTGAAGCCGTTGTCGATCGAGGTGTCGGCGAACACCGACGTGCCGCCGCAGATCGCCACCATTTCGGGATAGCTCACCCAGTAGGGGCGCGGGATGATGACCTCGTCGCCCGGGTTCAGCGTCGCCATGAAGGCGTTGAACAGGATCTGCTTGCCGCCGGTGCCGACGATGGTCTGCTCCGGCCTGTAGTCGAGATTGTTCTCGCGCTTGAATTTTTTCGCGATCGCCTCGCGCAGCGGCACGATGCCGGAAACCGGCGGATATTTGGTCTCGCCGCGGCGGATCGCCTCGATCGCCGCATTCTTGATGTTGTCGGGCGTATCGAAGTCCGGCTCGCCGGCGCCGAGGCCGATCACGTCACGGCCGGCATTTTTCAGCTCGCGCGCTTTCTGCGTCACCGCGATGGTCGCGGAAGGCTTAACGCGGGAAAGGGCGTCGGCGAGAAAGGCCATGACGAAATGTCTCCTAGGAAGAGCGGCCAGGAGCGGCCGCGGCGCTTCTCATGTCGCATCATGGCGCGGAGCGCAAGCATTGTGCGATGAGCCAGAGGTCAAGGAGGCGTGACCAAAGTCAGCCTGCGTGAGCGGCAACGCTAAATTCATCAACGGCCGGTAAACCCTTGGCTGGCAGGATCGCAGATCGGATTGCGACTATTCGCGGAGCGAGAAACCTTGTCGCGCAGCATCGGGCTCGCCCACATCATCCGTCATGATGACGGCACCTCGACCGGTGTCTGGGGCATCTATACGTTGCAGAGCGCGTTCCAGCCGATTTTCGCCTTCAAGCAGGGCAAGCTCTCGGTCGTCGCTTTCGAAGGGCTGATCCGGCCGTTCCGCGATGGCGAGCCGCAGTCGCCGGGGACATTTTTCGGCACCTGCCCGGCGGCCGACCGGCTGCATATCGAGGCGCTGACGCGCACGCTGCATCTTCTGAACGCCGGCGCCTGCCTGCCGCACGAGGCCTCTATCTTCGTCAATTTCGACCCGTCGGTCTTCACCGATCGTCACATCGCCGACAAGGCCCTGCGCGACATGCGGCTGGTGCTGCACGAAGCCGGCATCGATCCGCGCCGCATCGTCTGCGAGGTCACCGAGCAGAAATCGGCTTCGCAGGAAGCGCTCTACGGCTTCGTCGAGGCGCTGAGGGCCAATGGCTTCAGTATCGCGGTGGACGACTATGGCGCCGATGATTCCGACATCAATCGGATCAAGGAACTCAAGCCAGACATCGTCAAATTCGATGCGAATTGGATCACCCATCTGATGGAGTCCGGCGCCGGCTTCGCCTTGCTGACGGCGATGGTGCAAAGTTTCGAGAACCAGGGCATCCGCACCGTCTTCGAAGGTATCGAGGAAGGCTGGCAGTTGGAGCTCGCCGAGAGGTCCGGCGCCTCCATGGTGCAGGGCTACGTGCTTGCCCGGCCGGAACTTGCCCCCACCAGCTTTCGCGTCTTCGGCAAGGGCGCGCAGCAGCCTTCGAGCGAAGACAGCAAGGCACAGGCCGCCGCAAGCCCGGCGGCCCCAACGCTGCACGGACGGCCGGCAAGGGTGTTCGGGCGCAAGGTCGCGCCATGAGCGGACAATCAGACAGGCGGCGCAACGTCGCCGAGGCGATCTTCGCCGACGAGATCGGCCTCCAGTTCGGCGTCTATGGCGAGTACCGGCTGTGGAGCGCCTATCAGCCGATCTTCGCGCCGGAGGGCAGGGTGCTCAGAGCCGTCGCCGTCGAGGGGCTGATCGAGCCGCGCCGCGTCGCGCAGCCGGTAGCCGCTTCGGTCTTCTTCGGCAGCATTCCCGCGTCCGACCTCCTGTTTGTCGAAACGATGTGCCGGATGCTGCATCTCGGCAATTACCGCAACATCGGCGTCGAGGGATTGACGCTGTTCTTCAACTATAATCCGACCATCAACGACCATCTCGGACGGGCGCTCGCCGAGATCCGGCTGATGACCAGGCATCTCGGCGATCTGGAGCTCGAGCCCAGCCTGCTGGTCTGCGAGATCACCGAACAGGCAGCCGACGACCAGGTTCTTGCCAGCCTGGTGCGCGAAATGCGGCGCGACGGCATCCGCATCGCCATCGACGATTTCGGTACGGGGCATTCGACGGAAGCGCGCATCGATCTGCTTGCACCCGACATCGTCAAGATCGATGGCGCCTGGTTTGGCGAGCTCTGCCGCCATGCCGCCGCCGAACGCTTCTTTCGGCCGTTGGTGGCGATGCTGCACGAGCGCGGCGCCAAAGTGCTGGTCGAGGGCATCGAGAATGCACAGCACTTGCGCGTCGCGCTCGAGGGCGGCGTCGACCTGCTGCAAGGCTTCCATCTCGCCCGCCCGGCGCTCGCCGGCACGGTCTTCAAGGAAGAACCGCTTTCCATCGACGCTCTCATCGACGCCGGCAACAAGGTCGTGCCCCTGCATCAGCATCGCTGATGCTCGATCCAAAAGGCGCATCAGCATCGCTAATGCAGACGCGAAAAAAATATCAGCGTCGCTGATGGTTCTTCTTGAAAACAAATCACTGGATGGTCTCGCCTGGGCGCGTTAGAGCCGTGCTGAAATGAGCTTCAGGCGACGCGCGAGGTATGTGCGATGATCCTTTACGACATGGCCGACAGCGGCAATTGCTACAAGCCGCGGCTGTTGATGGCCAAGCTCGGCATTCCTTTCACCCGGGTCGAGGTGAGCTCGCATACCGGCGAGACGCGCAAACCAGACTACGTCGCCAAGAATCCGAACGCGATGGTGCCGATGCTCGAGCTCGACGACGGCAGGCGTATCGCCGAGAGCAACGCCATCCTGCTCTATCTTGCCGAAGGCACGCGCTTCCTGCCGACTGACAAGTATGAACGCGCGCTGGCTTACCAATGGCTGTTCTTCGAGCAATACAGCCACGAGCCCTATATCGCGGTGCGCAAGGCGCTTTTGACTTTTCCGGAACGGGCGAAGGACGCCACGCCTGAACGATTGGCGCAGACGCTGGAGCGCGGCAACAAGGCGCTCGGCGTGATGAACCAGCATCTGGAGCGGAACGAATTCTTCGCGGGCAACGCCTATAGCGTCGCCGACATCGCCTTATACGCTTATACCCACACCGCCGGGATGGGCGGCTTCCAGGTCGACGCCTATCCGGCGGTCGCCGCCTGGTTGAAGCGCGTCGAGGCGGATAAGGGACATGTGCCGATCGAGTGGGTGCCTTAAGGCAGCGCCGGCGATCGGCGAAAGGCTGGGGACAGCTTCCTTCTCCCCGTTCACGGGGAGAAGATGGCGGCAGCCAGATGAGGGGCTGTGCCGGCCTTACTATGTCAGCCAAAATGACAGTCCTGAAACGTTGGCGCTACCCTTCTTCGCCCTGCCGGGCACTTCTCCCCGTGAACGGGGAGAAGGAGGCAACTCGCCAAAATCCAGGCAACAAAAAAGGCGGGCAATGCCCGCCTTCCTCTGCCGGTAGCCTGATCGGGAGCGTCTGGTCCGGGCCGGCAGCTATCTGCTGTTCCAGCTTGTCGGGTCTTTTCGCTCCGGCGCGCTTCTCGCGCGACCGTCAGTACATCCGTGACTTGCCGCGCGCCCCGAACCTTCGCCCGGTGCGCGCCTTACTTAGTCGCATTTTGCGCCGCTGGCCGTAAAGCCTGCCGCAAAATGCTTAAGCCAAATCAGGCTGCCTTGCTAAGAGAGCCAGCAGCGGACTTGCCGGTGCGGCGGTCCTGCTCGATCTCGAAGTTGATTTTCTGGCCTTCAGCCAGGCTCGTCATGCCAGCGCGCTCGACAGCGGAGATGTGGACGAAAACGTCCGCGCCGCCATTGTCAGGCTGGATGAAGCCGTAGCCCTTGGTGGCGTTGAACCACTTGACCGTACCAGTTGCCATATAGAATGCCCTTCACATTTGCTTTTGTTTGACCGGACCAACGTCCGGCCGGCGGTATCGAAATTTTGGAGATAGACGTCAGCAAACGCGAAGATCGCGGCCCGATCGATCGGCCAAATTCAATGCTGCGGATATAGGACAGTTTGAGCAAGAAAACAAGACGGGTTGCCTGGACGCTGCCCCGCATCCCGGATCGAGCGGAATACAAGCATGGAAGTTTTGACAGCAGTGCCGCGTTGTGAAGGGATGGGATGCTTGCCCTTCCGAGGAGAGAAGCCATGAAGACCATTCTGCTTGCCGCCTGCTTCCTGCTGCTGGCCGCGGAAGCGCAGGCGGTGACGCGCTACGATCCGACGCGCATGAGCTGCGACCGGGTGCAGGCGACGATCGCCAGACAGGGCGCCGTCATCCTGCGCTACCAGTCGACGCGCGTGCCGGGGCTGCCGCTCTACGACCGCTATGTGCGCGACGAGCGTTTCTGCAACGCGGGCGAAGTGAGGGCACGCGCCTACGTGCCGAGCGCCGACACCCGGTCCTGCATGGTCTATGTCTGCAAGCGTCCGGATTTCGAGCGGCGTTTCCGCCGCCGGTTCCTGCAGGACTGATACGCAGCGCCTTAGAAACCGAACGAGGCCTGCGCCGCCGGCGGCGGGCCGACGCGAACGCCTTCCATGGCCAGCATCCTTTCCTTGGTGGCCGAGCCGCCCGGAGCGGAGAAGCCGCCGATCTTGCCGCCGGCCGCCAGGATGCGATGGCACGGAATGACCAGCGGCACCGGATTGGCGCCGAGCGCCGCGCCCGTTTCGCGCGGAAGGCCCGCATGGCCGGCGCGCTTGGCCAGTTCGCCATAGGTGGTGGTCTCGCCGAAGCCGAGCTTGCGCGCCGCGTCGTAGATGGCGAGGCGGAAATCGTCGACGCCGTCAAGGTCGACCGGCACGCCGGAGAAGTCGACGTCCTCGCCGGCCGCATAGGCCTTGATCTTGGCGATCAGATCGACCACCCAGGACGGCTGGTCTGTCGAGGCTGAGACGCCGGGGTGGCGAAGCAGCCGGCGCTCGACCGCTTCGCGGCTGCGCTCCGGCAGGCAAAGCCGGATCAGGCCCTTCTCGCTCCAGGCAATGCCCATGAAGCCGATCACGGTTTCTAACACTGCGTGGCCGGCCGTGATCTGGGATGTGGGTTTCATGGCGTATTCCTTCGGCAAAACAGCGAAAAACGAGTACATATCCAGAACAATATGGCACTTCGGCCCTGTTGTCGCCACCCGAAAACCGCCGGGTAGCCCCGATTGCCGGGTGTGAATCGCTGGTGTAAGGACTCCTTAACAACCGACAAACCGGACCCGCACGGCTTGCCAGCTAAAATCATATTCACCGCGCTCAGCGTGCTCGTAGCCGCTGCTGGTCTCAGCGGCTGTACCTCGACCTCGCAGATGAAGGCCGCGCCCGCGCTTGCGGAAGCCTCGACGCCTGCTGTCGCGGATGATATGCCGACGCTCGCGCTGCCCGAAACGGTGGCCGTGCTGCCGGAACCTTCGGGTCTCGCGCAGGTGCAGACCGCGGCGCTGGCTGGCGATGCCGTCGCCATGGCGACCACGCCAGGCGCGACCGCGACGCAAGGCGCGCCCGCGACGCAAAGCGCGCCCGCCACGCAAAGCGCGCTGTTGCCGCCGCCTGTCCAGCCCGGCGCGCCCGCCGCGGCGCTGGCTCAGCCTGCGGCTTTCGCCGGCGCGACGCCGATGGCCGGCCAGTTTCCGCCGCCGCCGGTGCTGACGGCCGGCGGCTCGCCGACCGGCCCAGGATCCATCAGCCGAGCGGCGTCGATCAGCCGAGCGGCGGTCTATACGACCGCGGGCATGGCCATGCCGGTCACCGGCCAGTCGGCGAAAGTCGCCCCGATGCCGGGCGTCCAACAGGTTGCTTATGTGGCGCCGGACAACCCGGCGCTGCTGGCGGCACCCGGCCAGCCCGAGCAGCACGCCAGCGGCCCGCGCGGCGAGATCGAGCGGTTGATCGAGAAATATTCGGCGATCTATGAAGTGCCGGTCGAGCTGGTGCGCCATGTCGTCAACCGCGAGAGCACCTTCAACCCGAAAGCCTACAATCATGGCCATTGGGGGCTGATGCAGATCAAGCACGCGACGGCGCGCGGCATGGGCTATGACGGACCGGCGACCGGCCTGTTCGACGCCGAGACCAACCTCAAATACGCGGTGAAATATCTGCGCGGCGCCTGGCTGGTTTCGGGCGGCAACGCCAAGCGGGCCGACACGCTCTACCAGACCGGTTACTACTACGACGCCAAGCGCAAGGGCCTGCTCGAGGCGACGGGGCTTGGCTCCGACCGCAAGCGGCATCGCCTGCCACCCGACGCCTGAGCGGACGGTCCCGCGCGGCGTTTCGAGACAGCGCCATGCATGAAAACACAACGCGCCGCCCGCCGGCTGCCAACGACATCCGCCTGCGCAAGCTGCTCGACGATACACTCACCGCGCCGCACTGGCCGCAGGGCTTCGTCATGCGCGCGTTCGAGCACCAGGATGCGCCAGCCTTGCACGCGCTGCTGGAAGAGGTGTTCGATGACGGCGCCGACGGGCCGTTCGACGAGTGGTGGCCGCGCATTGCCGGCGATGCGGAGTTCGATCCCGCTCTCTGTTTTCTGGCGATCGACGGCAAGGGGCTGCTGGCGGGCGCGGCGCTCTGCTGGACATCCGGTTTCGTCAAGGATCTCGCCGTCCATCCGGAATCGAGACGGCAGGGCCTCGGCGAGGCGCTGATGCGGCAGGTGTTCCTGACCTTTCGCGAGCGCGGGGCGACCCATGTCGATCTCAAGACCAATATTGTGAAGAACACCGCGGCCTTCAGGCTCTACGAGCGGCTCGGCATGATCCCGGTCGACTGGGAAGGCTGACGCGCAAAGCGCGGCGGCCCGTATTGGAGGCTCCCGGCGCGGCGTTGCAATCGCCTGCGCCCGGACATTGTGAACTCCTTCACATAGGCTGACGTTAGGGCATGCTAATTCGTCGTCGTGCCGGGCGGCCGATCGGCGGATCGACGCGGGCAAGGCGTCGGAGGAGGCTGTGCCGGCATGCGTCAGCCACTCCCAGGCGGGCTCCGGGGCGGGGGTTTCGGAGCCCGTCCGCTTTGCGTGAAGCGAGGCGGACGGAACGGGCCGCCGACGCGGTCGAGCCAACCGGGATCGGCTTCACCGACCTGCTGGCCCGGTCGGCCACGCACAACGCGGGAACCCTAAGCGGCGTCGCGCATTCAACGCGGGGGCCTTGATGAGCCGCGACCTGTGCGTCGCCGGTCGCGCAGGGAGGTCCGCAATCCCGTGAAGCTCGCTTCAGCATTCCTGGCCGCCGGCATCCTGCTCGGCGCTGTTCAAGCGCGAGCCGTGGAACTGTCGATCGTGTCGGGTGATACCGGCAAGGGCATCAAGGTGCTGCGCGAGATACTCGATCGTTACGAAAAGAAGAGCGGCAACAAGGTCAATATCGTCGTCATTCCGCCCTCGACCACCGACCAGTTCGGCCAGTACCGGCTCTGGCTCGCCGCCGGCAGCAGCGATATCGACGTCTACCAGACCGACGTGATCTGGGCCCCGCAGCTTGCCAGCCAGCTGGTCGACCTGACCGAGGCGACAAGGGATGTGGTGGGTGAGCATTTCCCGTCGATCATCCAATCGCAGACGGTCAACGGCAGGCTGGTCGCGCTGCCGATCTTCACCGACGCGCCGGCGCTCTATTACCGCAAGGATCTGCTCGACAAATACGGCGGCAAGGTTCCGACCACCTGGAAGGAGCTCGCCGATACCGCGAAGCTCGTGATGAACAAGGAGCGGGCGGCCGGCAACAAGGACATCTGGGGCTTCGTCTTCCAGGGCAACGCCTATGAGGGTCTGACCTGCAATGCGCTCGAATGGGTGATGTCGAATGGCGGCGGTCGGATCATCGAGCCGGACGGTGAAATCTCCATCGACAATCCAAAGGCGGCCGCGGCGCTCGACATGGTCAAGGGCTGGATCGGCACGATAGCGCCGCCGGGCGTGCTCGCCTATCAGGAGGAAGAAACGCGCGGGGTCTGGCAGACCGGCAATGCCGTCTTCATGCGCAACTGGCCCTATGCCTATGCGCTCGGCAACAGCGAGAATTCGCCGATCAAGGGCAAGTTCGACGTGGCGCCGCTGCCGGCCGGCGAAGGCGGGCGGCCGGTCGCCACGCTGGGCGGTTGGAACCTTGCCGTCTCCAGATATTCGAAACATCCAGACAAGGCGATCGAGCTGATCAAGTTCATCGCGTCGCGCGAGATGCAGAAATACCGGACGCTGAGAACGTCCAACCTGCCGACCATTCCGGCCCTCTATGACGACCCCGACATCGCCCGTCAGCAGCCGATCGTGCCGCGCTGGAAAGAGATTTTTCTCAACGCGCAGCCAAGGCCGTCGGCAACCGCCAGGATCAAGTACAACGAGGCATCCAGCCAGTTCTGGACTGCCGTGCACGACACGATCTCCGGCCAGGGCGCCGCCGCCGAGAATCTGGCCGATCTCGGGGCGAGGCTGACCAGGCTGAAAGGCAAGGGCTGGTGAGCGCGGCAAGGCGATCGCCGCTGATGCGCCGACGCGTGCGCACGGCCTGGCTGTTCCTCGCGCCGATGCTTCTCGTGCTCGCCGCCGTCGCCGGCTGGCCGTTCCTGCGCACGGTCTATTACGGTTTCACCGATGCTTCGCTGGCGGACCTCGACGCGCGGCAATGGGTGGGCTTCGGCAATTATTTTTCGGTGCTGCGCCTGCCGAGCGGCCGCCTGCTCTATGACGGGCTGCTCGTCGATCCGGTCTGGTGGCGCGCGGTGTGGAACACGGTGCGCTTTGCCGTGGTTTCGGTGGCCTGCGAGACGGTGCTGGGCATGATCGTGGCGCTTGCGCTCAACACCGAATTCCCGGGACGCGGCATCGTGCGGGCCGCCATCCTCATTCCCTGGGCGATCCCGACCATCGTCTCGGCCAAGATGTGGCAGTGGATGCTCAACGACCAGTTCGGCATCATCAATGTCGCGCTTCTCAATCTCGGCCTGATCGACACCAAGATCGCCTGGACCGCCAATGCCGATACCGCGATGATCGCCGTGCTGATCGTCGACATCTGGAAGACGACGCCGTTCATGGCGCTGCTGATCCTGGCGGCCCTGCAGATGCTGCCGCGCGAGATTCTCGAGGTGGCCAAGCTCGATGGCGCGAACCCGTGGCAGATCTTCTGGCGGGTGACCTTGCCGCTGATCCGGCCGGCGGTGATGGTGGCGGTGATCTTCCGCGCGCTCGACGCGCTGCGCATCTTCGACCTGATCTATGTGCTGACGCCGAACAATGTGCAGACCAAGTCAATGTCGATCTTCGCGCGCGAGAACCTGTTCGAGTTCGACAAGTTCGCCTATGGCTCGGCCGCCTCGACGCTGCTTTTCCTGATCATCGGCCTGCTCACCATCGCCTATATCCGCATCGGCCGGCTGAGTTTCGACGGACGGCGCTGACATGAAGATGCTGAAGCGCGCCGGCTTCTACCTGCTGCTCCTGGCGATCGTCTTCGTCGCGGTGTTTCCGTTCTACTACGCAATCGTCACCAGCCTGAAATCGGGAACAGAGCTGTTCCAGGCAGGGCTGTGGCCGCAATCGTTCAGCCTTGCCAATTACCGCAACGTGCTGACCGAAGGTCCCTTCCTGCGCAATCTCGTCAATTCGCTGATCGTCTCCGGCGCGGTCGTCGCGGTCTCGCTGCTGCTCGGCGTCACCGCGGCCTATGCGCTGGCGCGCATTCGTTTCCGCGGGCGCTCGGCGCTGATGCTGGCCATCCTGTCGGTGTCGATGTTTCCGCAGGTCGCGGCACTTGCCGGGCTGTTCGAGATCATCCGGGCGCTGCATCTCTACAATTCGCTCTTGGCGCTGATCCTGTCCTACATGATCTTCACGCTGCCGTTCACGGTCTGGGTGCTCACCACTTTCGTGCGCGACCTGCCGGTCGAGATCGAGGAGGCGGCGATCATCGACGGCGCCGGGCCGTGGATCATTCTCACGCGCATCTTCCTGCCGTTGATGTGGCCGGCGCTCGCCACTACCGGGCTGCTTGCCTTCATCAGCGCCTGGAACGAGTTCCTGTTCGCGCTCACCTTCACCTCCACCAACATGCAGCGCACCGTGCCGGTGGCGATCGCGCTTCTGTCAGGCAACTCGCAGTTCGAGATTCCGTGGGGCAACATCATGGCCGCCTCGGTGATCGTCACCGTGCCGCTGGTGGTGCTGGTGCTCGTCTTCCAGCGCAGGATTGTCTCGGGTCTCACGGCTGGCGGCGTCAAAGGCTAGATGCGACGCGAAAAATGAAGGGAAAGCGTGCGCCGAAATGTCGGATCAGGTCGCGGCGGGCCGTCCTTGGATCGTAGAGCAACCCGCGCCGGGACGCCGGCGCCAGGAGAAGATCATGATCACTTTTCCCAATGAATCCGCCAAATATCGCACTGCGCGCGAAAAACTGCTGCGCAAGGAAATCGAGCTGCGCCGCGCCATGGAAGCGGTGGCGGAGGCAAGGCGCGCCTTGCCGCCGGGCGGTTTGGTGCCGCAGGACTATGTGTTCGACGCCCTGGACGACCAGGGCCAGCCGGCGAAAGTCAAGCTGTCGGACCTGTTCGCGCCGCGCAAGGATACGCTGATCCTCTATCAGATGATGTTCCCGCGTCACCCGCAGGAGACGCGCGAGGTGGCGAAAGGCGGCGAGACGGCGAAGCTTGCCCGGCAGGACCAGCCATGCCCCTCCTGCACGGCGCTGCTCGACCAGTTCGACGGCGCGATCGGCCATCTCGAAGCGGCGGGCTTCAACTTCGCCGTGGTGGCGAAGACCGCGCTCGACAATCTGGTAGCGCTTGGCCGCGACCGCGGCTGGCGAAACATGCGGCTCGTCTCGTCGGCCGGCAACGCTTTCAAGCGCGACTACAATTCCGAAACCGCCGAGGGCGCGCAAATACCGCTGCTTTCGGTGTTCCACCGTGATGGTGACGGCATCCGGCATTTCTGGTCGTCGGAACTCGATTTCGCACCGGCAGAGCCAGGCCAGGACCCGCGCGGCATCGGCACCTGCGAGATCCTGTGGAACCTGATGGATTTCACGCCCGAAGGCCGGCCGAACTGGCATGAGCAGCTGCAATATGCCGGGCACGCCCTCGGCGCGCACTGCCATTGATGGCGACGCGGGCCCCCGGCCCGCGCGCTTCTTTTCGAGGCAACCTCTTAGGCAACCCTGGGGCCGGTGCCGCGTTGGGGAAGGCGGAGGGGCTGTTTCGGATCGGAGATCGAGATGAAAACGCTGCTGCCCCTGGTCGCCGTCGCGCTTCTTGCCGGCGCGCCCGCCGCGTTCGCCCAGTCGAACAATTCAGATGCCGTCGGACCGATGGTGACCGAGAACAAGCTCGACACCCAAACCTTCGTCACGACGGTGCCGAATGCCAATATGTTCGAAATCGAGTCGAGCAAGCTGGCGCAAGAGAAATCGGCGTCGGCCGACGTCAAGGCTTTCGCCGCGCAGATGATCAAGGATCACAGCAAGGCCGGCGAGGACTTCAAGACAGCGCTCAGCCAAGGCCAGACCACGGCGTCGATCAAGCCGGCCGGCCCGGCGCTGCAGCCGAAGGAGCAGCAGCTGCTCGACGACTTGAAGGCCGCGAGCGGCAAGGAATTCGACGCCAAATACATCAAGATGCAGGCCGACGAGCATAAGGATGCGGTGGCGCTGTTTTCCACCTACGCCAATTCCGGCGACGACCCGGCGATGAAGGAATTCGCCAAGAAGACGCTGCCGGTGCTGAAGATGCACGAGAAGCACGTGAAGGAACTGGCGGTGGCGCATCAGTGAGGGGCGCCCTTGCCTTCTCCCCTTGTGGGAGAAGGTGGCCGCGAAGCGGCCGGATGAGGGGTGCTCCAGCGGAGTGAGACGCTGGCAATAAGCCATGCGGTCACGGTTGGACGAGCCGTTTTGCCAGGCTGGAACACCCCTCATCCGTCTCGGCGCTACGCGCCGATCCACCTTCCCCCACAAGGGGGGAAGGGAAGGCTGACGTTCCCTCGCTGCCGCGACAAGCTCGCGCCCAACAAAGGGAGGACCGCCATGGACAAGGAAGTCATCGAAGTCCCCGTGATGTCGGCAAAAGTGCGCTCGCTCGGCCTGCCGTGCTCGACAGCGGTGCGGGCCAACGGCTTCGTGTTCATCTCGGCGACGCCGCCGGTCGACATGGCGACTGGCGAGATGGTGCGCGGCGACATCGAGACCCAGACGGAGGCGTCGCTGAAGGCGTTGAAGCACTGCCTGGAAGCGGCCGGCACCTCGCTGGACAAGGTGGTGATGGTGCGCATCTACGCCGTCAATTCCGGCTTCTACAACGCCATCAACCGGGTTTACGCGAAGTATTTTGCGGTCAACCCGCCGGCGCGGAGTTTCGTGCCGGTGGCGTCTTGGCCGATGGAGTTCGATATCGAAGTTGAGTGCGTGGCGGTGGCGTGAGGTGTCTCATAGGTCGGGCGGATGTGGCGTGTAGCGAGAAGCATTTGAGAGACCTGACATACGTTTCTTCGATTAGGTTTAATTTCCGCTTGTTTTCAAAATAAAGTCATTCTCAAATCTCGGTGAGAGCGGGGAGCGCATGTTGCGTATAAGCTGCCCGAATTCGATGTACGAAGCGAAGATGGCTTCGCTCATCGAACAATGACTGAAGGTCTTAGGGCGCACAATGGCGACAGCGATTCCAGAAATATCAAGCGAAGATGCTTTGAAGTTGGCCTCTACGGTTGAAGATCAGTTTTTTGATAGAAAGGGGAAAAGCATCTCCGGGAAGGGGGTTCAGAAAATCGTCGTCGCTTTTGCAAACGCTGACGGGGGAGAGCTCGTTGTTGGAATTAAAGACGACAAGGAAGACGCAAATCCGGCTAACAGGTGGGATGGGGCAACTGATCCGGAAGAGTTTAATCAGCTCATTCAGAGCGTAGTTGAACTCAGTCCGTCAGTCGGATTTCGTTATGAATTTCTTAAATCAAATGACTACAACGGCTATATACTAAGGCTCTTCGTTGATAAGAGCCGTGAAGTTTGCATGACCGCTGATAAAACGGTCTATGTTCGCATGGGCGCCCAAAGCTTACCTCTGAGAGACGCTCAGAAGATTACGCAGTTGGCGTTTTCTAAGGGCGCGCAATCGTATGAGAACAGGAAGATAGATTCACTTAGGCCGGAAACCGTCGTTGAATCCAACGAGATGAAAAGATTTATTGATGAAGCTAAGATAATTCCAAATTCGCTTTCATATGCCGTAAACGAAGGGTTCATATCTCAAGATGATTGGGCGCCGCTTGCAGCTGGGGTGCTCTTGTATGCAGACAATCCGCAAGGGGTATTTCCGACACGTTGCGAGACGCGAATCGTTTTTTACGATACAAAGGAGGAAAAACCGGAGCGCCATCATTTAAAAATCAATGAGACTATTGGTGGCCCTCTCTATCACCAGATACATACGTCGATAAAGCGCATTACTGAGATAATGTCTGATATTAGCGTTCTTACCCCAGAGGGCCTTACCAAGGTATCATACCCGCCGGAGGCGATATGGGAGATTGTCGTCAATGCAATGATACACCGGGATTACTCGATATCAGATGACATACAGATAATTATATTTCAAAATAGAATTGAAATATTGAGTCCCGGAAAATTGCCCGGGAATGTCACTATACATAATATTCTCGATGTTCGAGACAGTCGTAATCCAAAGATCGTCAAAGGTCTCAGACGGTACAAGGATGCACCTAATCAGGATTTGGGTGAGGGATTGAATACGGCCTTTGATAAGATGAAAGAATGGCGCCTACAGCCACCTATATTCGAAGAAATGGGGAATTACCTGAAAGTGACGATAGGGCACAAGCCATTGGCTACGCCGGAAGAGGCTGTTTTGAAGTATTTGGAGAATCACAATGAAATTCGTAACTCTGTTGCCAGAGAGTTGACTGGTATCCGGTCGGAGAACCAAATGAAGGAAGTATTCTACAGACTTCGTGACAGAGGGCTAATCGAGCAAGTGCCGGAAAAGAAGGGCAACGCGTCCGCGTGGCGGAAGATTTTAAAGAAGGCGTAAATCGGCTCTCACCCAAAATACTCCTGCAGCGGTCTCACCTCCAAGTTCCCCGCCCTTAGCGCCGCAATCGCTTCCGCCACAGCCGCAGCCCCAGACAGCGTCGTGTAATACGGCACCTTCTGCATCAGCGTCGCGCGCCTTAGCGACTTCGAGTCCGACACCGCCTTTTGGCCGTCGGTGGTGTTGAAGACGATCTGGACCTGGCGGTTGCGGATGGCGTCCTCGATGTGGGGGCGGCCTTCGAGCACCTTGTTGATCTTCTCGGCCGTCACGCCGTTCTCGGCGAGGAAGCGGGCGGTGCCGGAGGTGGCGAGGACCTTGAAACCTTGGCCGGCGAGGCGTTTGACCGCCGGCAGGATGCCGGCCTTGTCCTCGTCGCGCACCGAGACGAACAGCGTGCCGGAGCGCGGCAGGTCGACATTGGCGCCAAGCTGGCTCTTGGCGAAGGCCAGCGCAAAGTCGCGGTCGAGGCCCATGACCTCGCCGGTCGAGCGCATCTCCGGGCCGAGCAATATGTCGACGCCGGGGAAACGGGCGAAGGGAAAGACGGCTTCCTTGACCGCGATGTGGCCCGGGTTGCGCGCGTCGGGCATGGCGCCGTAATGGGCGAAGGCGTTTTCCAGCGTCTCGCCAGCCATGATGCGAGCCGCGATCTTGGCGATCGGACGCCCGATGGTCTTGGCGACGAAGGGCACGGTGCGCGAGGCGCGGGGGTTGACCTCCAGCACATAGACCGTGCCGTCCTTGATCGCATACTGCACATTCATCAGGCCGCCGACATTGAGCGCGCGGGCCAGGGCCGCCGTCTGGCGCTCCAGCTCGTCGACGAGGTCGGAGGGCAGCGAGTGAACGGGGAGCGAGCAGGCGCTATCGCCCGAATGGATGCCGGCCTCCTCAATGTGCTCCAGAATGCCGGAGACGAAAGTATCCTTGCCGTCGCACAGGCAATCGACATCGACTTCGATGGCGCCCGACAGATAGGTGTCGAACAGCAGCGGGTTCTTGCCGAGCAGCGTGTTGATCTGGCCGGTCTTGTCGTTGGGATATTTCTGCTTGATGTCCTCCGGCACAAGGCCGGGCACGGTGTCGAGCAGGTAGGTCTGCAGCATGCCCTCGTCGTGGATGATCTGCATGGCGCGGCCGCCGAGCACATAGGAGGGGCGCACCACCAGCGGGAAGCCTAGCTCGCCGGCGACGAGGCGCGCCTGCTCGACCGAATAGGCGATGCCGTTCTTCGGCTGGCTGAGGTTCAGCTTGTGCAAGAGCTTCTGGAAGCGGTCGCGGTCCTCCGCCAGGTCGATCATGTCGGGCGAAGTGCCGAGGATCGGTATGCCGGCCTTCTCCAGCGCGTCGGCCAGCTTCAGCGGCGTCTGGCCGCCGAACTGGACGATGACGCCGACCAGCTCGCCGGACGCCTGCTCGGCGCGCAGGATTTCCAGCACGTCCTCCGCCGTCAGCGGATCGAAATAGAGGCGGTCGGAAGTGTCGTAGTCGGTCGAGACCGTCTCCGGGTTGCAGTTGACCATGATCGCTTCATAGCCGGCGTCGCGCAGCGCGAAGGCGGCATGGCAGCAGCAATAGTCGAACTCGATGCCCTGGCCGATGCGGTTCGGGCCGCCGCCGAGGATGACGACCTTCTTGCGCGACGACACGCGCGCCTCGTTGGCGGGCTCGCCGACGAAGGGCACTTCATAGGTCGAGTACATATAGGCGGTCGGCGAGGCGAATTCGGCCGCGCAGGTGTCGATGCGCTTGTAGACCGGATGAACGTCGAGCTTTTCTCGAGCCTTCTGAATCGCTTCCGCGTCGGTCTTCGTCAGCGAGGCGAGGCGGGCGTCGGAAAAACCCATCGCCTTCAGCATGCGCAGATTGACGGCATCCTGCGGCAGGCCGTGCTCGCGGACGCGTTCCTCCATGGCGATGATGCCGGCGATCTGCTCGAGGAACCACGGGTCGATCTTGCACATGGCGTGCACGTCTTCCAGCGAGGTGCCCATGCGGATCGCCTGCGCCACCATGCGCAGCCGGTCCGGCGTCGGCGTGCCGAGCGCGGCGCGGATCGCGTTGCGGTCGTCGGCGTGGCTCGCGGCGGTGCTCCCGTGGCCAAGGCCCGGAATCTCGATCTCATCCAATCCGGTGAGACCGGTTTCCAGTCCGCGCAAAGCCTTCTGCAGCGATTCCTGGAAGGTGCGGCCGATGGCCATCACTTCGCCCACCGACTTCATGGCGGTGGTCAGCACCGGCTCGGCGCCCGGGAATTTCTCGAAGGCGAAGCGCGGTATCTTCGTCACTACGTAATCGATGGTCGGCTCGAACGAGGCCGGCGTCGCGCCGCCGGTGATGTCGTTCTCCAGCTCGTCCAGCGTGTAGCCGACGGCAAGCTTCGCCGCGACCTTGGCGATCGGGAAGCCGGTGGCCTTCGAGGCAAGCGCGGAGGAGCGCGAGACGCGCGGGTTCATCTCGATGACCACCAGGCGGCCGTCGGCCGGGTTGACGGCGAACTGCACGTTGGAGCCGCCGGTCTCGACGCCGATCTCGCGCAGCACCGCGATCGAGGCGTTGCGCATCATCTGGTATTCCTTGTCGGTCAGCGTCAGAGCCGGCGCGACGGTGATGGAATCGCCGGTGTGCACGCCCATCGGATCGAGGTTCTCGATCGAGCAGATGATGATGCAATTGTCCGCCTTGTCGCGGACGACCTCCATCTCATACTCCTTCCAGCCGAGCACGCTCTCTTCGATCAGCACCTCGGTGGTGGGCGAGGCATCGAGACCGGACTGGACGATGTCGTAGAATTCGGCGCGGTTGTAGGCGATGCCGCCGCCGGTGCCGCCCATGGTGAAGGAGGGGCGGATGATGGCCGGCAGGCCGACATGGTCGAGCGCCTGGGCGGCGATCGCCATGGCGTGGCTGATATAGCGCTGCTTGCGGTCGCCTTCGCCGAGGTTCCAGCGGGTTTCCAGCGCATCGAGCGCGGCGTCGAGGTTTTCGGGATGTTCGGCCTTCAGCGCAGCGCGCTCGGCCTCATGCGTCTTGCGGTCGGCGTTCTTGACGTCGGTGGCGTTGGCCAGCATCGACTTCGGCGTCTCCAGCCCGATCTTGCTCATCGCCTCGCGGAACAGCGCGCGGTCCTCGGCCTTGTCGATGGCGGCCGCGTCGGCGCCGATCATCTCCACTTGATAGCGCTCGAGCACGCCCATGCGGCGCAGCGACAGCGCGGTGTTGAGCGCGGTCTGGCCGCCCATGGTCGGCAGCAGCGCATCCGGCCGCTCCTTGGCGATGATCTTGGCCACCACTTCGGGCGTGATCGGCTCGATATAGGTGGCGTCGGCCAGCTCCGGATCGGTCATGATGGTGGCCGGATTGGAGTTGACCAGGATGACGCGGAAGCCCTCTTCCTTCAGCGCCTTGCAAGCCTGGGTGCCGGAATAGTCGAACTCGCACGCCTGGCCGATGACGATGGGGCCGGCCCCGATGATCAGGATCGACTTGATGTCGGTGCGTCTTGGCATGTCTACGGGTTCCGTTCGGCGAGCAGCTTGCACGAAAAACCGGGCGGGAAGGACCCGGCCGGTTGTTCTTGCGATTCTGGTATCAGGCTAGGAGGGCCTTATAGGGAAGAGTTTTGGCGGATGTAACCCCGAAAATGAGGGAATAGGGGAGTAGGGCAGTAGGGCAGTAGGGCAGTAGGGCAGTAGGGCAGTAGGGCAGTAGGGCAGTAGGGCAGTAGGGCAGTAGGGGCATCTCTTCCCTATTGCCTTACTGCCCTACTGCCTTATTCGCCTGTATCAGTACCCAAGGCCAGCGCGTCGGTGATCTCGAAGCGCTCGGAAACGCCGATGCGGATCAGGTTGAGGCTGCCTTCGCGGGTGAAGCGGAATTCGTCGGAGGAGTCGGAGCCGGCGGGCTTGCCGTCGCGGAAATTGATGAGGCGGGTACCGCCGTCCGGCCAGGTCACGGTCACGACGCTGTCGCCGCCCTCATGCGCTACACTGATTTCACAGCGGGTCATCGGCTGGCCGACATGGCGGGCGCAGGGGATGCCACCGGCGGCATCGGGGGCAGGGGCATCGGCCTGAGAGGTTGCCGAAGCCGCGAAGGCGAGGGCGTAGGCATCCCGCATGGCGATTGCGCTGATATCGATTGCCGTTGGCGGAGCGGCTGGCTCGCTGCGGCCCAGGCGCGCCGCAATGTCCGGCTGCGGTTCTTCGGAAGACTCGGGCGCGTTGGCTTCCCGTGGCAGGTTTGCATCCGTCGCCGGCGCGGCGGCATCTTCAGGCGCCGGCGCAGGGTTGTTGGGGCTGAGATAGCGGGCGGGCGCCCAACCGACGATATGCGCGTCCTGCGTATCCTCGACCTTGCACCAGGGATAGCCGTTGACGACGTTGCAGCCGAAATTCTTGACGGCCGTGCCGTTGGGCAGCCGCGCCGCCACCTTTCCACTCGGCGAAGCGGTGACGCGGATGTTGAGGAGATCGTCGGGCGCCAGGCCGCCGATAATCGAAACGATCGGTCCCGGCGCATCCTGGGCTATGGCCGGCAGGGCCGCCGCCAGCAATGGAGCGACGAAGAGCAGCGTGGATGGGAGCCTAACCCTGCGCTTCATGCATAGGCTCCGCTCGATCGGGATATGAACTCCGCTCAATCCTCATAAATCCGGTCCGCAGCGCGTGTGCCCATTCCGGCCGTCCCGCCTGTTCGGCCTGCTTTGCGGCGGCTTCATGATCGTAGTCCACAGCGATCGCCTCGAAGCGGTCGGCGCGGCCGGGCACGTCCAGCTCGACGATGCCGTAGCGGGCATGCGGCGAGCCTTGCTCGGAGACATGCGCCGGCGGCGTGTCATCGTCATAGGCGGGGCAGCCGACGCTGCCGGGGTTGAAGATGACCGGACCGTCGGGGATGCGGATCAGCTCGTTGCGATGGCTGTGGCCGCACAGCACGAGGCGGCAGGCCGGATCGAGCGGCTTCAGCCGGCGCCTGATCGCGGCGAGCGGCGCGCGCACCAACTGGCCGTCGACAATGGCGTCGGAAAGATATTTTTCGTCATGGTCCGGCCGGGCGTGGAAGGCTATGACGCCGGGCACGATCTCCAATGTGAGCGGCAGGGCGAGCAACGCCGCGCGCTGCGGCGCGGTCAACCGCTCCTGGGCGTAGCGGTCGGACGGCCACATGGCTTCATCGGCCACGTCCTGGGCGACGCGGCGGTCGTGATTGCCGCGCACCGTCGGCAGATTGAGCGCCTGCAGCCGTTCCATCGTCTGCCGCGGCCAGAGCGGGCCAGACACGCAGTCGCCGAGATTGACGATGATGTCGGCGCCGCCTCGCTGGTTCAGATCGTCGAGCACAGCGTCCAAGGCGAGCACGTTGCCGTGGATGTCGGCCACTACGGCGAGGCGCATGAGAGCTCCATGACAAGCAATTTCGTCAGCGCCGCAATCAGGCCTCGAGTTCCATCTCGGACGTGCCGACCGCCGGCAGATCCGTGTCGCCGTCAGCCGCGGCGATCACGCTGTCGAGCAGGCCGGGAAAGCGCTTGTCGAGGTCGTCGCGGCGCAGCGTTATAAGCCGGCTGGTGCCTGCCGCCTCGCTGCGGGTGACGCCCGCCTCGCGCAGCTTGGCGAGGTGGTAGCTGAGATTGGTCTTGGAGGCGAGGTCGAGGAACTTGCTGCAGTTCATCGGCACGCCTTCCTTGCGAGCCAGATAGCGGACAATGGCAAGCCGGGTCGGGTCGCCGAGCACGGCGAGCACGATCGGCAGGCTGATCTGGTCGGCGGTTGGATGGGGCAGGCTCATGGCCCAGAATTAAGCACAAACGGCACGAACTTCAACGCGGCTTCCTTTTCTGCCGACAGACATAGCCTCTTCCTTTCGGCCCGTCCTGACACAGGGCTGTCAGCAGGGTTCAGCTATTTTCT
Organism: Mesorhizobium sp. CA15; assembly: GCF_020165215.1. Taxonomy (NCBI): domain Bacteria; kingdom Pseudomonadati; phylum Pseudomonadota; class Alphaproteobacteria; order Hyphomicrobiales; family Phyllobacteriaceae; genus Mesorhizobium; species Mesorhizobium sp. CA15. The sequence continues at coordinate 515,330 of NZ_JAIUHQ010000002.1, read as the reverse complement.
CCCGGCTCGGTTGACATCATGCCCTGTTATGTCCAATTGTTCAATAACCTTTGAACTAAGGATATTTCCCCATGGACAAGCGGATCTTCTGGCTTGCGCTCGGATCGTTCGCGATCTCGACCGAAGGCTTCGTCATCTCCAGCCTTCTTCCCGACATCGCCACTGACGCCGGCATATCGGTGCCGCTCGCCGGCTCGCTGATCACCGCCTTCGCGCTCGCCTATGCGTTCGGCGCGCCGGTGCTGGCGACGCTGACCGGGGAATGGGACCGGCGGCGCGTCATCTTGTGGACGCTGGTGTTCTTCGTCCTTGGCAATGTTGCTGCCGCGCTCAGTTCCTCCTTCGAGGTGCTTTTGATCGCCCGCATCGTCATGGCGCTGTCGTCCGGCCTGTTCGCGGCGACCGCGCAAGGCACGGCAGTGGCACTGGTCGACGACCACCACCGGGCGCGCGCCATCGCCGTCGTCGTCGGCGGCACCACTGTGGCGGTTGCCGTCGGCGCGCCGCTCGGCGCGCTGGTCGCGGCCATTGCCGGCTGGCGCGGCACTTTCTTCGCCATTGCCGGGCTCGGCGCGCTGGCCGGTGCGATCCTGTGGTACCGGTTGCCGCGCGGCATCGTCGGCACCAAGCTGCCGCTGAGGGCGCGGCTGGCGGCGGCAGTGCGGCCCGGCGTGATGCCGATCCTGCTGACCACGGTGCTGGCGCTGATCGGAGCCTTCACGGTCTTTGCCTTCATCGCGCCCTTGGCCATAGAAGGCGGGGGGCTCTCTCCGATCGCGCTGCCGGGCATGCTGCTCGCCTTCGGCGTCGGCGCCGTCATCGGCAACATCGCCGGCGGGCAGGCCGCCGACCGCTTCGGCGCCACCCGAACCGTCGCCTGGTCGCTGGCGCTCTCCGCCGCAATGCTCGCCACCTTCTCGGTGATCCCGACCTTCCTGCCGCATCATATCGCCGGGCCGGCGCTGATGGGTATGATGGTGCCGTGGGGCATCGTCGGCTGGGCTTTTCCGCCGGCGCAGGCGAGCCGCATCATTAAGCTGGCGCCGGATGCCGCGCCCATCGTGCTGTCGCTCAACGCCTCGGCGCTCTATCTGGGCGTCGCGCTGGGCGCGGTGGTTGGCGCCGCAGTGCTGCGCTTCGGCGCCCCGGCCGATCTCGGCCTGATTGCCGCGGTGTTCCCGATCGTCGGGCTGGGCGTCGTGCTTGCCGGCCGGATGTTGGCCCGCCCCGTGGCGATGCCGGCCGAGTAACTGTTCAAAGCCTGATCGGCGGCTGCTTCTTCAGAGCGAAGGAGCGACCGTCGGCATTTCCAGATCGAGATCGGCCACCGCGTCCAGCGCCGCACGCAGCTTTGCCGCCTGCTCCGCACCAACCTTTTTCTCGAACTGCCGCTGCGCGACGCTCCACAGCTTGAGCGCCTCGTCGAGCTTGGCCTGTCCTCGCGGCGTCAGCCGCACGCGCTTGACGCGGCGGTCGTCCTTGTCGGGGAAGGTCTGGACATAGCCGTCGCGGATCAGCGGCTTCAGCGTGTGGCCGAGCGCGGACAGATCCATGATCAGCGCTTCGGCGATGGTGCCCATCGCCGGCTCGTCGCTGATGTGGATCTGAAAGAGCAGCCCGAACTGCGTGCTCTTCAGGCCCGAAGGCGCCAGCGCGTCGTCGTAGAAGCGGCCGAGACTGCGCGCGGCACGGCGCAGCGTGGCGTTGTTGCAGTCGCTGAATCCGGGCTTGTGAGCTTCGGTCATGATCACTCCTCGCCGGCGCGTCGACGCGCCAGCCTGCCGCAGAAATAGTTTTCGCCGCCGCCGTTGACAAGATAGTGGCATATACCTACTTCGCCGAAAGTGGCATATGCCACTAAGTTGGATCAGAAGCCCGGCAGATGATCGGATGGTCGGCGCTGGGCCAAGCGAAGCAAACAAAGGAACAGGACAATGAGCACGAAGGACAATAAGGGCACGGCCGTCATCACTGGCGCCTCGTCGGGCATAGGCGCGGTCTATGCAGACCGGCTGGCAGGGCAGGGATACGATCTGGTGCTGGTGGCGCGGCGCGCCGACCGGCTGCGGGAGTTGGCGGACAAGCTGGCCTATGCCTATGGCCGCAAGGTCGAGACGATCATCGCCGACGTTGCGGTCGATGCCGATTTGCGCCGCGTCGAGCAGGCGGTGGCGGCGGATGACAGCGTGACGCTGTTGGTCAACAATGCCGGCGTGGGTGGCCTGGAGACGATCGCCGACGCCGACGCCGACGCGGCCGAGCGCATGATCAAGGTCAATGTCGTGGCGCTGACCCGGCTGACCCGCGCGGTGCTGCCCGGCCTGCTGGCGCGCAATCGCGGCGGGATCATCAACATCGCCTCCGTCGTTGCCTATGGCATCGCCGTCGGCGGCATCTACAGCGGCACCAAGGCCTATGTCGCCAACTTCACCGAGGCGCTGCAGAAGGAAGTCGCCGGCACCAATGTGAAAGTCCAGTCCGTCGTGCCCGGACCGGTCCGCACCGAGTTGTGGGACGTCTCCGGAATCAGCCTTGACGGGATCAATCCGGACTGGATCATGAGCGCCGACGATCTGGTCGACGCGGCGCTTGCCGGGTTCGCTCAGGGCGAGACCGTCACCGCGCCCGGCCTTGCCGATGCGGCTGGGCTGGATGCCTATCTCGGTGCCCGGGACCAGTTCTTCGGGAGTCTGTTCTCCGGCAAGCCGGCGGCGCGCTACGCCGTCTGAGAACTAGGTTCCTCGCCCCCACGGAGTGGGGGAGAGGAACAGCGCTACACCGGCCGCCACATCTGCAGGATCGAGGCGGCCAGCAAAAGGCCGAGCACGATGTTGAGCGCGCGCCACTGGCGCTCCGTCTTGAGCAGACGGGCAAGCAGGGTTCCCGCCACGCACCACAGCGACAGCGAAAAGGCTGCGGTCAGCCCGAACACGGCGCCCAGCAGCAGCGCAAGCTGCAACGGACCATCCGCCAGTGCCGCGAAGGATGCGGCGGCGCCGAGCCCCATCGCCCAGCCTTTCGGATTCATCCACTGGATGCCGGCGCCGCCGAAAAAGCTGTTCGGCCTGGCCATGCTGATGTCGAGGTTGGGCGGGCCGCTGCGGCCGATCTTGATCGCCAGCCAGATCAGATAGAGAGAACCTGCAATTTTCATGGCAAGCTGCAGGGATGGAATGGCGGCCAGAAGTCCAGCCAGGCCTGCCGCGCCCGCGGCGGCCACGGTAGCCAGCCCCGCGGCGCTGCCGGCCATCAGCGGCACCGAACGGCGAAAGCCGAATTGTGCGCCCGACGCGGTCGACAACGTCGTGGCGATGCCGGGCGTCGAGGTCGAGATCAGCGCGAACAGGACCAGGGGGATGATGGTGTCTGACATGCGGGCCTCCCAATCGGGGAGCAGACATACTTAGGCGCTTGGCAGCATCAGTAAATGCAATGTTTGGTATGGTTTGCATTAGCGATTATAATATCGGGCATGATCCGCGATCTCGACACGACCCTTGTCCGCACCTTCGTCACCACCGCCGACAAGGCCAGCATGACGGCGGCCGCCAATGCGCTTCACCTGACGCAAGGCGCCGTCAGCCAGCAGATCAAGCGGCTGGAGGAGGTGCTCGGCCAGCGCCTGTTCGAGCGCGACCGCCGCGGCCTGAGGCTGACGCGGTTGGGCGAGCGGCTGCTCGACAAGGCCCGCCGCCTGCTGCAGCTCAATGACGAGATCCTTGCCGAGATCAGGGGAAGGGCGGTTGCCGGGCAGGTGCGGATCGGCGTACCTTACGACCTTGTCGGCACGCTGCTCGCGCCCGTGCTGAAGGCCTATGCGGAAGCCTATCCGCAGGTGGAGATTTCGCTGATCTGCGCGTCCTCGCCGGAACTCGCGGCGGCCCTGGCGGCGGGCACCATCGACCTTGCCGTCATCGAGGAGCGCGTCGGCCCGACCCTTGGCGAATGCCTGCTCGTCGACCGGTTGGTCTGGGTCGGCGCCAGAGGCGGGACGGCACGCCTGAAGCGGCCGCTGCCGGTTTCGATCGTCGCCGACACCTGCGCCTTCCGACCGGCGGTGCTGGCCGCACTTGGCGAACACGGGCTCGACTGGCGCACAGTGTTCGAGAACGGCAACATCGATGCCACGACAGCGACGGTGCGCTCGGACCTCGCGGTGACTGCGTGGCTTGTTTCGACGGTTCCGGCCGATCTCGACATATTGTCAGACGCCGGCCTTCCGGCGCTGCCGAATTTCTCCGTCAACCTGCATCTGCCGAAACATGCCGCCGCGCCGGCCGCGAAGGCTTTTGCCAGCCATATCCGCGAAGGTCTTTCCCGCTATCGGCAGGCGGCGTGACGCGGCGTCAGCCTTTCGCTGCCATGGCGACCGCCAATTGCGCGTCGAAAGCGCGCTTGAAGGCCGGCCGCGCCTCGCCGCGGGCGACATAGGCGGCAACGTTCGGGAATTCGTTCAGCAGTCCCGATCTCTGCAGCCGGCGCAGCACGCCCACCATGACAAGGTCGCCGGCGCTGAAGGCGCCATCGAGCCAATCACTATCGCCGAGATGGCGGGAGAGCTGGGCCAGCCGCTTGCGGATGCGGTCGTCGACCAGGGGCAGACGCTCGTCGTGCCACCTCGCGTCGCGCTCCATGATCACGGCCGTCGCGCGGTCGAGGATCGGCGGCTCCACTGTGCTGTACGCGGCGAATATCCAGGCGACCGCGCGCGCCCGGGCGTTCGCATCATCGGGCAACAGGCCCGCGTGACGCACCGCGATGTGGAGGACGATCGCGCCTGACTCGAACAGGGCGAGATCGCCTTCTTCATAGGTCGGGATACTGCCGAAGGGATTGATCGCAAGATGCGCGCGTTGCTTCATCGCATCGAACGAAACGAGGCGAACATCATAGGGCTGGCCGACTTCCTCGAGCGCCCAGCGCACGTGCATGTCGCGCGCGAGCCCCCTGCCGCCATCGGGCGATCGTTCAAAGGCGGCGATCGTGGGCATCATTGGCGGCTCCTGACCGTTCAATCGTCGTTCGAAAGAGAGGCAATGCGCGGCGGGTCTGCCCGCCGCGCGACAGCCTTGTGCTACTTCCAATTTTTGCGCCGTTCGAGCTCGGCTTCCGAAGGCTCCTGCTGGGCAAACGAGCCCGTACGGATTTCGCCTCCGCGCTCATAGGTCGCCATGATGACGCCGGTGGTGGAAGCCTGCGATTTGACGAGCTTGAAGGCCGCAGGCATCGCGTTGTCGCCGAACAGCCGCTTACCCTTGCCCAGCAGCAGCGGGAAGGTCATCAGCCGGATCTCGTCGATCAGCCCGTTGGCGAGCAGGGTCTGGATCAGATTGCCCGATCCCTGGATGAGCAGGTCGGGTCTATCTTCCTGCTTGAGCTCCTTGAGCCTTGCAACGATATCCGGTCCGAGCGACTGCGTGTTCTGCCAGGTCAGCGTATCCGGCCGGTGCGTCGCCACATATTTGACCGCGGGGTTGAAGACAGCCGCGATCGGATCGTTCTGATACGGCCAGTACGCGGCGAAGATATCGTAGGTTCTGCGGCCGAGCAGCAAGTCGAACGGCTTGGAGAACATTTCCTCCATGGCCGCGCCTGCCACCTCGTCAAAATAATGGAAGGTCCAGCCGCCGAATTTGAAGCCGCCGACCGGATCCTCTTCCGGCCCGCCCGGCGCCTGCATGACGCCGTCGAGGCTAACGAATGTGGCGGCGATGATCTTGCGCATTCTGTCTTCTCCCTTTCACGATCCGCGCCGTCGCGGCCGGATTTCTGCCTAAAGCATTCGACGCATTCCTGAGGGAAAACCGCTTCGCACTTTTCCTGGAATTGCTCCAAGGACGAACGGCAAGGCTGATCTCCGACACAGCCCCGCGAATTTCTAGCGCGTGTCGTCGACGCGAATGGCGCGTGACGAGAACCAGACCTCTCCGAAGACGGCGGTTGCCGTCCGGTCCGGCGCCTTGTCTTCCCTCAGCCAGATCGAGCGCGTGCGCGCGGCGCGCTCACGTGTCGGTATTTTCGCGCCCGGCTCGGCAGTGGAGGCGCCGACGCAAGGGATGAACCAGGAGCCCATGAAAGGCCGGCAGGCAAAGCCGTTTTCCAGGCGCATTACGACCACCGCGAGGCCGACGGTTTCGGAGGGACGCCACGGAAAGATCATGCGGCCGCCGGGCTTCAGCGCTTTCAGCCACGCGGCGGGCGGCGCGACGACGCCGGCATTGACATAGACGATGTCGGAGGGCGGCAAAGGGTTGGCGACGGCGTCGCCGTGGATCACCTCGATGTTGCGGTACCGGGCGAGGTTCGCCTTGGCGCGCGCGGCAAGATCGGCTTCGATCTCGAAGGCGGTGACGCCGCCGCCCGGCTCGACCAGCCTCGCCAGCAGCGCCGTGTAATAGCCTGTGCCGGCGCCGATATGGGTAACGTGCTCGCCCGGCTTCGGCTCGACCTTGCCGAGCCACATCGCGTACAGCATCGGCTCGCCATTGTTGATGCCCTTGTCGGCATCGAGCACGACGAGCACATTCTGGTAGATATAGCCAGGATCGGCGCTTGGCGTCTGGAACCGGCCTTCGCCGGCAAAGACGGTCCATGGCCCCGGACCCAGGAAGGCCTCGCGCGGCACCGCGGCGAACACCTCCTCGATGCGTGGATCGGCCGACCGGGCGTGCGCAGCCATCAGCCTGGCGTAGAATCTGCGGGCTTCGTCCGGTTTGGCCATGGCGCGAAGATAGCGCGGCCGGCGCGAATGTCGCGGTCAGCCGGCGAGGGTGTCGTAGAGGAGCTTGAAGTTGAGAACGAGGATGACGGCGGCAACCACCCAGGCCAACGCTGCAACGCCGCGCGGTATGGCGAAATTGCCCATCTTCTTCTTGTCCGACACGAACTGCACCAGCGGCACCACCGCGAAGGGCAGCTGCATCGACAGGATCACCTGGCTGAACACAAGCAACTCGGCCGTTCCCTTCTCGCCATAGAGTGCCGTGACGACCACCACGGGGACGATGGCAATGCCGCGCGTTACCAGGCGCCGCGCCCATTGCGGGATGCGCAGGCGCAGGAAGCCTTCCATCACGATCTGGCCGGCGAGCGTCGCGGTGACAGTCGAGTTGAGGCCGGAGGCAAGCAGCGCGACGGCGAACAGGATCGAGGCGATGCCCAGGCCGAGCAGCGGCGAGAGCAGCTCGAAGGCCTGGCCGATCTCGGCGACGTGGTGATGGCCGGTATCGTGGAAGGCGACCGCCGCGACGATCAGGATCGACGCATTGACGAACAGCGCCAGGATCAGCGCGATGGTCGAATCCGTCGTCGCCCATTTGATGGCGTCGCGCTTGCCGGCATCGGTGCGCTCATAGGCGCGGGTCTGCACGATCGAGGAATGCAGATAGAGATTATGCGGCATGACTGTCGCGCCGATGATGCCGATGGCGATGTAGAGCATCGCCGGATTGGTGACGATCTCCGGCGACGGCACGAACATCGAATGCAGGATCGTGCCGGCCGGCGGCGCGGCGACGAAGATCTGGATGGCAAAGCAGCCGAAGATGATGATCAGCAGCGCGACGACGAAGGCCTCGAGATAGCGGAAGCCCTTGTTCATCAGCAGCAGCACAAGGAAAGCATCGAGCGCGGTCAGCATGGCGCCGCCGATCAGCGGGATGCCGAACAGAAGCTGCAGGGCGATCGCCGTGCCGATCACCTCGGCCAGGTCGCAGGCGATGATGGCCAGTTCGCAGGCGATCCAGAGCAGCAGGTTGACCGGGCGCGGATAATAGGCGCGGCAGGCCTGGGCGAGGTCGCGGCCGGTGGCGATGCCGAGACGCGCGGCAAGCGCCTGCAGCAGGATCGCCATCAGGTTCGACAGCATGATGATGAAAAGCAGCGTATAGCCGAACTGGGCGCCACCGGCGAGGTCGGTCGCCCAGTTGCCTGGGTCCATATAGCCGACCGAGACCATGTAGCCCGGCCCCATGAAGGCGAACAGGCGGCGGAACCAGACGCCGGTCCGCGGCACCGCGATCGAGGCGTTCACCTCGCGCAGGCTCGGCTGCTCGTCGTCGGGCCTGTCGAATCGCCATGCGGGTCGGGCTACGGTTGCTGCATCGGCATCGGACATGGGATTTCCGCTGGAATTGTCGAACGTGCCTCTTATCTACGCCATGGCTCAACATTATGCAATATGCTATATTTCATTGATCGTGCTTTCGTGATGAACCGAGACAAGGCTGGCGGCGGGGCTGCCGCAAACGCCGGTTGCGCATGAGCGGGAATGCAAATAAACGGCCGGACCATCAGGGGTTCGTGCTATGGATGCGGTCCCGATTCAAGGAGGAGCGCGGATTGGCGCTGAGGAACAAACCGGTTCGACGCGAAGAGCCGCTTCCCGATGCCGAAATCCATTCGGCGGGTTTCCGGCAGACGCGCGAGGCGCGCCGTAGCGCGCTGGTCGAAGACTATGTCGAGCTGATCGCCGACCTGATCGAGGACGGCAATGAGGCGCGGCAGGTGGATATCGCGGCAAGGCTCGGCGTCGCGCAGCCGACGGTGGCAAAGATGCTGACCAGGCTGTGCGCCGACGGGCTGGTGTCGCGAAAGCCCTATCGGGGTGTGTTCCTGACCGAGGCCGGCCGCAGGGTCGCCGAGGAAAGCCGCATCCGCCACCAGACGGTCGAGGCCTTCCTGCGCTCTCTCGGCGTCAGCGCCGAGACGGCGCGCATCGACGCCGAGGGCATCGAGCACCATGTCAGCGCCGAAACGCTGGAAGCTTTCCGCCGGGCGATGACCTCCGCTCGTTGAGCTCGGGCTCGATACGAGAATAGCGCTGCAGGACGCAAAGTGTCGGTTTCGACCTCGCGAAAAATACTGACTTGACGTATTCGTTGCGATAATTGTCTGCAGGGGGGCGGTGGCATGCCGGTCCCTCCAGGACATTCCTGTCGCGAGGAGTTGCCATGCTTTGGAGAGGCCGTCGTCAGAGCGACAACATCGAAGACGAACGCAGCGACAGCGGCGGCGGGCCTGGCGGCGGATTGGGCGGCGGTGGCCAGTTCCGCATCCCCCTCGGCGGCCGTACCGGTGGCGGCGGCAGCATCATCCTGGTTATCCTTGTCGTGCTCGCGGGATGGTATTTCGGCTTCGATCCATCGCAGATCCTGGGTGACGGCAGCGGCGGCCTGGTGCCGGGAGACGGCGGCCAGATCTCCGACACACAGGACAATGGCAACGCCCCCGCCAATGACGAGATGAAGCAGTTCGTCGCGACCGTGCTTGCCGATACCGAGGACACCTGGACCGGCATTTTCAAGTCCGAAGGGCTGACCTACCAGGATCCCAAGCTGGTGCTGTTCAGTGGCCAGGTCCGTTCGGCCTGTGGTTTCGCCTCGGCGGCGGCCGGGCCGTTCTACTGCCCAGGCGATCGCAAGGTCTATCTCGACATGACCTTCTTCCAGCAGCTCGACCAGCAGTTCGGCGCGTCCGGCGAATTCGCCCGTGCCTATGTGGTGGCGCATGAGGTCGGCCACCATGTGCAGAACCTCACCGGTATCATGGGCAAGTTCAACCAGATGCGGCAAGGCATGAGCGAGGCCGACGCCAACCAGCTGTCGGTGCGCGTCGAGCTTCAGGCCGATTGCTTTGCTGGTGTCTGGGCACATTACACGCAGCAGAAGGGCATCCTGGAGCAGGGCGATATCGAAAGCGCGCTGAACGCGGCCAAGCAGATCGGCGACGACACGCTGCAGAAGAGGATGCAGGGCTATGTCGTGCCGGAAAGCTTCAACCACGGCACCTCGCAGCAGCGGCAGACGTGGCTGGCGCGCGGCATAAAGAGCGGCAAGCTGTCCGACTGCAACACGATGGGCGGTCCGATCTGACGCGGCCCTGCCGCTTCTTTGGCGGCTAGGATCGGCGATCAACGCGGCTGGCAAGTGATGTCAGGATGAGGCAATTGCCTTCGTTCGCGTATTGTTCCTGTCGGCGACGTCGCCTATAAGATGCCTCCCGCCTTTGCCCCGGGCGGCCTGAGGAGATTATCATCATGATCGACCCCAAAACCGCCAGGCGGGGCCTTGCGCTCGTTTTCACCACGCTGCTGCTCGACATCATCGGCTTCGGCATCATCATGCCTGTGCTGCCGGCCTATCTGGAGGAACTGAGCGGCGTCAGCGTCAGCCAGGCCGCGATCGAGGGCGGCTGGCTGTTCTTCGTCTATGCGGCGATGCAGTTCGTCTTCGCGCCGATCATGGGCGGCTTGAGCGACCGCTTCGGCCGGCGGCCGATCCTGCTTGCCTCGGTGCTGACTTTTTCCATCGACAACCTGATCTGCGCCATCGCCTGGTCCTATCCGATGCTGTTCATCGGCCGCGTGCTCGCCGGTGTTTCCGGCGCCAGCTATTCGACGACATCCGCCTTCATCGCCGACATCTCAAACGACGAGAACCGGGCGAAGAATTTCGGCCTACTCGGCATCGCCTTCGGCGTCGGCTTCGTCATCGGCCCGGTGCTGGGCGGTCTGCTCGGCACGTTCGGGCCGCGCGTGCCGTTCTATTTCGCGGCCGCGCTTGCCTTCGTGAATTTCCTGATCGCGATGTTCCTGCTACCGGAGACGCTGGACGAAAAGCATCGTCGCCGTTTCGAATGGAAGCGTGCCAATCCGGTCGGCACGCTCATGCAGATGCGCAATTATCCCGGCATCGGCTGGATCGGGCTGGTGTTCTTCCTGATGACGCTCGGCCATATGATGTATCCGGCGGTCTGGGCGTTCGTTTCAAACTACCGCTATGGCTGGAACCAGCAGCAGATCGGCTTCTCGCTCGGCGCCTTCGGCCTGTGCGGGGCGATCATCATGGCGACGGTGCTGCCGCGGATCATTCCCAAGCTCGGCGAGTGGAGGACGGCGGCGATCGGCCTGACCTTCACCGCGCTCAGCGCCTTCGGCTATGCGTTTTCGACGCAAGGCTGGATGATCTATGCGGTCATCGTGGCCGGCTGCCTGGAGGCGCTGGCCGATCCGCCGCTCAGAAGCCTCGCCGCCGCCAAGGTGCCGCCCTCGGCGCAGGGCGAATTGCAGGGCGCGATGACCTCGATCTTCTCGATCACCTCGATCATCACGCCGCTGCTCTACACCGCGATATTTTCCTGGTTCACGGGCCCGGCGGCGCCGGTCGTGTTCGGCGGCGCTCCCTATGTGCTCGGCGCAATTTTCCTGACGCTGGCGGTGATCGTCTTCGTGACGAAGGTGGCCAAGCCGACGCCGAAGGAAGTCGAGCGCATGCACACGAAGGAGCCGGTGGTGACGGACGCTGCTTAGGCCGGCTGCTTGAGCTAGGCGCGTTCGGCCAGCGCTTCCTCGCCGCGGCGTTCGCGGATCAGATTGACGAAGCGACGGAACAGGTAATGCGAATCCTGCGGGCCGGGCGAGGCCTCGGGATGATGCTGAACCGAGAACACTGGACGGCCGGTCAGGGCGATGCCGCAATTCGAGCCGTCGAAGAGCGAGACATGGGTTTCCTCGACGCCTTCGGGCAGAGAGTCCGCGTCGACGGCGAAACCGTGGTTCATCGAGACGATCTCGACCTTGCCGGTGGTGTGGTCCTTGACCGGATGGTTGGCGCCGTGGTGGCCCTGGTGCATCTTCTCGGTCCGGCCGCCGAGCGCCAGCGCCAGCATCTGATGGCCGAGGCAGATGCCGAACACCGGGATGTCGGTCTTCAAGAGATCCTGGATCACCGGCACGGCATATTCGCCGGTCGCTTCCGGATCGCCGGGGCCGTTCGACAGGAAGATGCCGTCCGGCTGCATGGCCATGATCTCCTCGGCACCGGTCTTGGCCGGCACGACGGTGACCTTGGCGCCGAGACCCGCAAGCAGGCGCAGGATGTTGCGCTTGACGCCATAGTCGACGGCCACGACGTGCATGGAAGGCTCGCTCCGCTCGCCATAACCTTCGTTCCAGATCCAGGGCGTCTCGCGCCAGACCGAAGACTGGCCCGACGTGACCTCCTTGGCGAGATCGAGGCCGATCAGACCCGACCAGGCCGCGGCCTGCCGCTTCAGGTCCTCGATGTCGAAGACGCCGTCGGGCGCATGCGCGATGACAGCATTGGGCATGCCCTTTTCGCGGATCAGCACAGTCAGCGCGCGGGTATCGATGCCGGACAGCGCGACGATGCCGCGCCGCTTCAGCCACTGGTCGAGATGGCCGGCGGCGCGATAGTTGGACGGGTCGGTGACGTTGGCCTTGAAGATGGCGCCGACAGCGCCGGCGCGGGCGGCTGGATGCAAATCCTCGATGTCCTCGTCATTGGTGCCGACATTGCCGATATGCGGGAAGGTGAAGGTGACGATCTGGCCGGCGTAAGACGGATCGGTGAGGATTTCTTCATAACCGGTCAGCGCGGTGTTGAAGCACACTTCCGCAACCGCCGATCCCGTGGCGCCAAGGCCGCGGCCTTCGATCACCGTGCCGTCGGCGAGCACCAGAAGGGCGGTCGGCTTTTCGGTTGCCCACGGGGCGGTGGTCGTGGCCATGGCGGCACTCCTGTCAGGCGCGGCAGTCGGTCGGGAGGACCATTTGCGCAGCAAGGCGCGAAGCTGGATTGCCCGGCTCCCACGCGTCAACTCATTGTCTCATGCAGGACCGAGTACATAGGCGAACGCGCCGGAGCGGTCAATGCGGCGCCCCCAGACCACGGCCGATTTGCTTTCATTCAGCAATATCAGTGGCTTGGCGGGATTTGCGTTGGCCGTTCGGCAAAGCTATTGTCCGCCGCATTCGAAGGAGAAGCACGATGCGCGAGAAAATCGCCGAATCCATGAAGAGCGCGATGAAGGCGCAGGACAAGCACCGCCTGCCGACACTGCGGCTGATCCAGGCCGCCATCCACGACCGCGACATCGCGAATCGCGGCGCCGGAAAGCCGCCGGCGAGCGAGGAGGAGATCCTTCAGATCCTCGCCAAGATGGTGAAGCAGCGCGAGGAATCGGCCAAGGCCTTCGAGGATGGCAAGCGGCCGGAGCTGGCGGCGCAGGAGCGCGGCGAGATGGCGATCATCCGCGAGTTCCTGCCGACGCAGCTCGACGACGCGGCGATCCAGGCTGTGGCGCGCGAGGCGATCGCGGCGACGGGCGCGGCCAGCCAGAAGGACATGGGCAAGGTGATCGGCGCGCTGAAGCAGAAATATGCCGGCCAGATGGACTTCGCCAAGGCGAGCGCCATCATCAAGGGGTTGCTGCAATAGACGACGGTGTCAGTCCTTGCAGATCGGCACCGGCTGCGGCGGTGGCGCCGGATGATCCTTCTTGTACTGGGCGATGATCGGCTCCAGCATCTTCTTCGGCCAGAATTTGGGAGTGCCGATCTCCTTCAGGCAGGACGCGTTCCAATAGGTGCCCGCATTTGAGAGCGCCTGGCCGGCAGCCTTGGCCCGGGCGACAGCGGCGATGTCGCGTGATTCCGGATAGATGTAGAGCGTCGTCGGGTTGTTCTTCACGAGGGGGATGATCTGCTCGGCGTCGGCGGGCGACCAACTGGTGCAGCCATTGCTGCGGCCGCCGGCATAGTTCACCAGCTTGCCGAACGGAACCAGGCCGTCATGGTCGGCATAGGAGCTTTGCGGGCTCTTGCGCATGCACAGGCCCTTCAAGATCGCGGCCGGATGGCCGCCGATCACGCGCTGCCTGGCGTTCGCCGCCTCGCCTTCGCCGTCGAACTGGATGAAGCTGCGCATGAACACCGCGTTCTGCGCGCCGACACGATAGTAGCCCTTGAAGGACGTCTTGGTCTCGGCCGTCATATAGGCGCCGCCGGCCGTCAGCGCCGAGTCCATGGCGTTGCCGAAATTCTTGGCGCAGCGCCTGCCGTTGGAGAAATCGGCAACGCCTTTCAGGTTGCGTCCGCCGCCATGGCCCGAGGAAACCGCGCGGAAGAGCTGCTTGCTTTCACAAATGATGTAGTAGCGCTGGCCAGGCACGCTGTTGCCCAAATCCGCGGGACGCGTGGCATCCATGGCGAAGTAGCAGGGGTTGCTGACCGAACCTTCGCTGATCTTCTTCTGGTAGAGCGCGCGCGCCCGCTCCAGCACGACCTGCGAGATCTGGCCTTCGCCGTCGCCGACATGGCGCTGCAGCCAGTCGGGAACGGTCGACGGCCGCAAGGCCGCAAAAGAGCTGACCGATGCCGTCAGGGCGGCCAGGATGGCGACAAGGCAGAAGATGGCCGCGCCCCGCGGAACAGATCTCAACCGCACCCTCTTGCCCCTCCCGTCGAAATGTCTCGTACCTGTGAATCAGCATGGACGATTATAGAAGGTCTCGCACGCATCGGCGAAACACTTCTAGTTTAGCGACGCCTTTTTGGGAGGTCGGATTTTCGGCCCGCTTCGATTGAGCTATGATCTGATTCCGGCGCGCCCACGCCTCCTCCCTCCGTCGGGAAGCATCGTTCATGCAGGGCAGTTTATCACCGAACCAACTGTTCGAGCGCCAGGCATAAGGAGGGGTTGTCAAGACTGCTCGCGGCAGGAGGTTTTTCGATGCGGTTTTCCGCACCCGTCTATCATCTGAAGCGCCAGGCGAGGCTTCTGTCCCGCAGCGAAAATGTGCCCCTCCACCAGGCGCTCGACCGCGTTGCCGCCAAGCAAGGCTTCGGCAGTTGGAGCCTGCTTGCGGCCAAGGCCGCCGAGGCTGCGCCAGCCGGCGCCCTGTTGGCGCGGCTGATCCCCGGCGACATGGTCCTCGTGGCGGCGCGGCCGGGGCAGGGCAAGACGCTGATGAGCCTCGAACTTGCCGTGGCAGCCATGAAGCAAGGCAGTCGCGCCGTATTCTTCACCCTCGAATACATGCATGCCGATATCCTCGATCGGTTCCGTGACATCGGCGTCGACCCGGCCGATTTCAACCGCCTGTTCGAGTTCGACAATTCCGACGCCATCAGCGCCGCCTACATCATCGAGGCGTTGCGGGCGGCGCCGCGCGGCACGCTGGCGGTCATCGACTATCTGCAACTGCTCGACCAGAAGCGGGAGAATCCGGAACTCATGGTTCAGATCCGCGCCTTGAAATCGTTTGCCCGGGAACGGGGACTGGTGCTCATCTTCATCTCGCAGGTCGACAGGTCATATGATTGCGCCCGGAAAGCGTTCCCGGATATCGGCGATATCCGGCTGCCGAACCCGCTCGACCTGTCGCTGTTCGACAAAGCCTGTTTCCTGAACAAGGGCGAAATCCGGTTTCAGGGGACTTAAGCGCGATCCGTGTCGCTTCTATGCCGGCTCGACAGGGAAGCCAAGCATGATCGAAATCGTCAAACCCGCGCTTGAACATTTGCCGTCCTACAAGGCGGCGCTCGAGCGCGGCTGGTCGCCCGACAATGTGCGGCTCCTCGAGGCGACGCGCGAGCAACTCGAGGCGATCGAGAAAGATCCCGTTGAATTTCTCGCCGGCCTTGACGACCCCGAAGCGAAAGGGCCGCCCATCGCTTTGCCCGACGGCACCGAGGTCCCGCGGCTGCCTGGATTCCGGCGCTGGATCTGGGATGGCGAGGCCGCCGGCTCGATCGGCTTTCGCTGGCAGAAGGGCACGTCGGAGCTGCCCTCGCATGTGCTTGGCCATATCGGCTATGCGGTGGTGCCGTGGAAGCGCAACCGCGGCTACGCCACCGAAGCGCTGCGGCTGATGCTGGACGAGGCGAGAGCGGTCGGGCTCGACCATGTCGAGATCACCAGTGATCTCGACAATCCTGCCTCGCACAAAGTGGTGCTTGCCAATGGCGGCAGGCTGGTCGGGCGGTTTGCCAAACTTGCAGCCTATGGCGGCGCAGAGAGCCTGAGGTTCCGGATCGATCTTTAAAGCGCGTCGCGCTGAAACGGATTCAGGCGACGCGCTTTAAATCTTTGTTCTGATGCATGTCGTTGTCCCAGAACCGCTGCACACTTCTGGGCGACATGCATTAAATTATTCCGCGGCCGCCGGCAGCGGCGGCGTCGCGCGGCTGCGCCATTCCCAGGTCTGCGAGGCAAAAGCCACCACGACCGCCACCAGCATGGCGAGCACGCCGGCCAGCGGCAGGCTGCGATAGCCCAGGCCGGCATTGAGCATCGCCGCGCCCAGCGAGGCAGCCAGCGCGATACCGACATTGAAGCCGGACGGGATCAGCGAGGAGGCGAGGTTGGAGGCATCGGCCGTCCAGGCGAGGATGCGCGTCTGGATCGGCGCGCCGATGGCGAAGTTGAGACCGCCCCAGATGACGATTGCCGCGACCATCGGCAACGGATAGGGGCTGACGAGATAGATGACGCCAAGCGTCACCGCCTGCAGGGCAAGCATGACGATCAGCGACGGCATCAGCTTCCAGTCGGCGAGCTTGCCGCCGACCAGGACGCCGATCGTGGCGCCGACGCCGTTGAGCAAAAGCACAAAGGGGATCAGGCCCTCGTCGAGGCCCGTGACCTCGAGCAGCATCGGCGTGATGTAGGTGAACAGCGCAAACTGGCCGATCATCAGCATCAGCATCAGGATCAGCGAGGTCCAGACCTGCTGGCGGCCGAGCACGCGAACTTCGCGCGCCAGCCCTGCTGGCCGGTTGGCGGCGCCCGCCGTGCGCGGCAGCAGCGCCAGCATGGCGAGGATCGCGACGAGGCCCAGCGCGCCCATCACCCAGAAGGTCGCGCGCCAGCCCCACAGGCTGCCGATCGCGGTGCCGGCGGGCACGCCAATGATATTGGAAACCGTCAGCCCCGAGAGAATGACCGCGACTGCCCGGCCGCGCTGGTCCTCGCGCACCAGGCTGACCGCAACCACCATGGCGACACCGAAATAACAGCCATGCGCCACGGCAGTCGCGACACGCAGCAGAAGCATCGAGGTGAAATCGGGCGCGAGCGCGCAAGCCGCCTGGCCAAGGGTGAAAGCGATCGTGAGCCCAATCAGCAGCGTCTTGCGCGAAACCTTGCCGGTGGCCAAAGCCAGCAGCGGGCCGCCGATGGCAATGCCGCAGGCATAACCGGAGACGAGATAGCCGGCGGTCGGCACCGAAACGCCGAGGCCCTGCGCCACCTCCGGCAGCACGCCGGCGATGACGAATTCGGTGGTGCCGAAGGCGAAGGCGGCAAGGAAAAGGGCAATCAGCGGCAGCATGGTTCAAAACATAGGCGAGGAATGCACGTCTCAAACCATGCCTGCGCGGGCGCGGCAATGCAGAAATTGGTGATGGCGCTTTAGCTTTTCTTGACGGGACGCATCAAAGCCGGCCTGTCGCTTGCTGCTACGCTGCCGTTTTGCGCCCGTAAGGGATCTTCAGCCAGGCCCGTTCGTGCAGGTAGTAAAGCAGCGACTTGGTGACGACCTCGGTGAGCCCGATCGTGGCGGCGAGCTTGATGCTGCCGGTGACCACCAGGGAGATGATCATCGTGTCGATCGTGCCGGTGGCGCGCCATGAAAGCGCCTTGGCGAAGCTGCGCGAATGCGTGTCCATCGACGGATCGTCCTCCCAACAGGTCCACTGGCGTTCCTTAGCCGACGGAAGCGAGGATGAGCAAAGACTAATTTTTTGGCAGGTCCCGATCGCCTCAGCTGGCCTTCAGCCGCGAACCGCCGAGCAGGCCGCGCTCCTCAAGCACCGGATAGGCGATCGAGGCGAGCAGCGAGTTGATCTGCTTCAAGTCGCGGATGGTGTCGAGGTGGATCGAGCTCGTCTCGACGCTCTTGGCGGTGCCTTCGCGCAGGCGCTGAAAATGGCTGGCGCTGGTTTCCTTCTCGCGTTCGCGCAAGAGATCCTTTTCCAGCACCAGCTGGCGCGCGGTTTCCGGATCGCGCGAGACCAGCACGTTGAAGGCAAGCCGCGCATTGGCGAGCACCGAGGAATGGAAGGCGCAGAGCTCCTGCCAGCCTTCCGGTGTGAATTCCAGGCCGCGCTCCAGCTTCTTCCTGACATGCACCAGCATGTTGCGCACGATGATGTCGCCGACCTGCTCCAGCTTGACGCAGGCGCCGATCAGCTCCTGGCACCGCAATGCCTCATCCTCGGTCAGCGGGTTCCTGGTGATCTTGGCGAGATAGAGTTTTATCGCCGCGTGCTTCCTGTCGACGCGGTCGTCGAGCGCGGCCAGCGCCTTGATCTTGTCGGTGTCGGCGTCCTCATAAAGCTCGATGATGCGCTTCAACATGATCTCGACCGTCTCGCAGACCCGCACCACCTCGCGCGTCGCATTGGCCAGCGCCTGGCTCGGCGTGTCCAACGCGCTTTCATTGAGCGCCGACAGTTCGACGACATCCAGCGTGGCGGTCGGCTCCGGCACGGCTCCGAGCGCAACGATCTTCTCCGAGACGCGGTAGACGAGGCCCGCGAGTGGCAGTCCGGCGAGCAGGATGATCACATTGAACAGGATGTGGGCGTTGACGATCTGGTCCGGAACGGTGGCGCCGAGGAAGCCGATGGGCGGCTTCAGCGTCATGAACAGGATCAGCATCACCAGCGAGCCCATGCCGCGCATCAAAAGGTTCCCGATCGGCACGACGCGGACGCCCGGATCGGCATTGCGGGTAAGCAGGGGCGCGATGATCGAGGAGCCGAGATTGACGCCGAGCACCAGCACGATGCCGAGCTCGGGAGGGATAAAGCCGCGCCCGGCCAGCGTCACCAGGAGCAGCACGGCGGCGATCGAGGAATGGAACAGCCAGGTAACCAGCGCGGCGAGCAGGTAAGCGGTGACATAGTCGCCGGAGAAATAGTTGACGATCAGCGGCATCAACTGGCTGTTGCGCAGCGGTTCCGACGCCTGACCGATCATCTCCAGCGACAGGATCAGCAGGCCGACGCCAATCAGGATACGGCCTATCTGCCGCCAATCGCGCCGCTCGGTGGCCATGAACATGACCGTGCCGGCGATCAGGCAGAGCGGCACCAAAAGCGTCAGGTCGAAGGTGAGCAGCTTGGCCACCAGCGCCGAACCGATCTCGGCGCCGCGCACTGCCAATTGCCCGGCGGCGCCCGAAACGATGCCGGCGCCGGCGAAGGAGCCGACCAGCAGCGTCACCGCGGTCGAGCTCTGCAGCGCGATCGCCAGCCCGCAGCCGGCCAGCACCGCCATGACCGGATTGCGCATGGTGGCGCGCAGCCGGTGGCGCAGCACGTCGCCATAGGCGCGCTCGACGCCCGTCTTCACCATGCGGGTGGCGAACAGCATCAGCGCCACCGCGCCGGCAAGGTGCAGGAGGACGACAGAGCCGCTCACAGCCAAACTCGCGAGCTGGCATCAGGGGTGCGGAGAGGGGTACGA
Source organism: Mesorhizobium sp. CA15 (assembly GCF_020165215.1). Lineage (NCBI taxonomy): Bacteria > Pseudomonadati > Pseudomonadota > Alphaproteobacteria > Hyphomicrobiales > Phyllobacteriaceae > Mesorhizobium > Mesorhizobium sp. CA15. The sequence goes on along the minus strand of NZ_JAIUHQ010000002.1, from coordinate 496,056 downwards.
ATCTTAGTCATTTCAACGAGTCGAAATATACCAGTTAAAATTAGCCGAATAATAGATTTTTCTGATGCGATGATCGTCTCGACTCGACGGCGCATGTCGGAAATGACTGCAGGAAGCATTGGTTGCATGCGCCTGGCGGCAGCGCTTCGCCTCATACCGCCCGACGCTCGGCCGCGTGATCCGAAGCGTTGGTCAAGCGGCCGGTGCAAGTCTTGGAAAACATTGCAGAATTGTAATTCTGGTGTTCAGTTTCGGTTCATCCATTGGCGGCTATTCCCCTGCCTATCGACAACAAGGAATACCGACCATGAAGCGTCTCATACTTTGCGCCGTCACCGCCTCGATGCTGGCCGCCTCGGCCTTCTCCGGCCAGGCCGCGCCGCTCGTCCAGCCGGGCACGCCGCAGTCGAGCTACACCCAGGTCGACTGGCAGAAGCCCGGCAGGCATGTCGACAAGCGGGTCATCGTCAAGAACAAGGTGGTAAGGCGCAGCCATTGGCGCAACGGCCAAAGATATTCCGACTGGAACCGTCACCAGCCGGTCCGCGACTGGAACCGCCACGGCCTGCGCCGCCCTGGTCCCGGCCAAGAATGGATCCGCGTCGGCAACGAGTATTTGCTGGTCAGCATCCTCTCCGGCATCGTCTTCGGCGCGATCGCCGCCCAGTAATCCGCGACAATCCGGAAATCCGGTAGGCGGCCGCCCGGCCGCCTTCTTTTCGTCTGTGAAAAGCGGGTACGACGGGCCGGATGGGGTCGCCGTGCCCGGGCGGGTTGATTATATGGAGGGCAAACGAGTTCCCCGATGCGCTTTCCGCCCGCCTTCCTCGACGAGATACGCGACCGCGTGCCGATTTCGCAGGTCATCGGCACGCGCGTCGCATGGGACAGGAAGAAGACCAACGCGTCGCGCGGCGACTACTGGGCCTGCTGTCCCTTCCACGGCGAGAAGAGCCCGTCCTTCCATTGCGAGGACAAGAAGGGCCGCTATCACTGCTTCGGCTGCTCGGTTTCGGGCGACCATTTCAAGTTCCTCACCGAGCTAGACGGATTAAGCTTCCCCGAAGCCGTCGAGAAGATCGCCGAGATGGCCGGCGTGCCGATCCCGGTGCGCGACGAACAGGAAGAGCGGCGCGAGAAGGAACGCGCCAGCCTGACCGACGTCATGGAAATGGCGACCGCCTTCTTCCAGGAGCGGCTGCAGAGCGCCGACGGCGCCAAAGCCCGCGCGTATCTGCGCGACCGCGGGCTGACGCCGGCAACGCAGCAATCCTTTCGTCTGGGCTATGCGCCCGACAGCCGCAACGCGCTCAAGGAACATCTTGCCGCCAAGGGCGTGCCGAAGGCCGATATCGAGGCCTGCGGCCTGGTGCGGCACGGCGACGACATCCCGGTCTCCTATGACTGGTTCCGCGACCGCATCATGTTTCCAATCCCGGATTCGCGCGGCAAGATCATCGCCTTCGGCGGGCGCGCGCTGGCGCCCGACGCGCTCGCCAAATACATGAATTCGCCGGAGACGGAGCTCTTCCACAAGGGCAACGTGCTCTACAATTTCGCGCGCGCCCGCAAGGCGTTGGCCAAAGGCGGCACGGTGATCGCCGTCGAAGGCTATATGGACGTGATCGCGCTGGCGCAGGCAGGCTTCGAGAATGCCGTGGCGCCGCTCGGTACTGCGCTGACCGAAAACCAGCTCGAGCTTCTGTGGCGCATGGCGCCCGAGCCGGTGCTGTGCTTCGACGGCGACCAGGCCGGGCTGAAGGCGGCATGGCGTGCGGCCGATCTCGCGCTCCCCTCCGTGCAGGCCGGGCGCTCGGCACGTTTTGCGCTGCTGCCGGAAGGCAAGGACCCCGACGACCTGGTCAAGGCCGAGGGACCGGACGCGTTCCGCGTGGTGCTGGCGGAGGCGCGACCGCTTGTCGACCTTCTGTGGATGCGGGAGACCGCCGGCGGTGTCTTCGAGACGCCAGAGCGACGCGCCGAGCTGGGAAAAAGGCTGAGTGAACTCGCCAGCCGTATCCGGGACGAGAGTGTTCGCTACGAATATCAACAGGTGATGCGCGAACGGGTGCGGAGCTTCTTTGGCGCCCAGCGGAATGTTCGGCAAGGCCGTCAGGATTGGAAGCCGGGGCAGGGCAAGACGCCCGTGCCCGGCGGGCAGTTCGCGAAAGGTGGGGCGGCCGGCGGGCGCGCCGCGATCACCGAGAGCTTGGGTCGCTCGGCGCTGGTCAAGCGGGCCGGCGAGGGGATGTCGGTGCGCGAGGCGACGATTATCGTGGCGCTGGTCAATCATCCGGCGCTGATCGACGAGAATTTCGCGCATGTCGAATTCCTCGACCTCGCCAATTCGGATTTGCGCAAGCTGCACGCGGCCATTCTCGACGCCATGGCGCATGAGGCGGCCGACGAGCGCGGCGCGGTCATCGCCACCATCGAGCGCGCCGGCTGCGGCGGCATCTGGGAGCGGGCTGTCGATTTGATCAAGCGCGCGCGGCAATGGCCGGCGCTGGAAACGGCGGCGCTTGACGATGCCCGCGACGCCTTCAACCAGGCGCTGCACTTGCAGCGCAGCGCCCGCACATTACATAGAGAGCTGAAACAGGCGCAGGCGGCGCTCGATGCAGACCCTTCGGATGAAAACTTCCGGCATCTCGTCGAGATTCAAGCGCAATTCAACGATGTGCAGGCAACGGAAGCGCTGATCGAGGGATTCGGCGTCTCGTCGGGCAGGGTTGGCCGCGTTTAGGCCGAACACCACCCATTGGAAGTGAAGTGGAAATGCGCGGCGCGTCGAATCGACGCCTCTAAGTCGGGTAATTGATTCGCTTTTTTCATGCGAATCATGCCAGAGGCGCTTGACCTTCTGGCAGATTGGCGGAATCAGGACGATTCGAAACGTTAACCGTGCCACGGCATCGGCGGGAATTCGAGCGATGTGAGGCACCGGTGGCGACTGGACAGGCAAAGTGCCCGCTCCAGATATCAGGGTTAATCTGGACTTAATGCATGTCGCCCAAAAGTGGAAACCGGTTTGGGACAGAGACATGCACAAAACAAAAGAGATGACACGGTTGCTGGGCCGGTGAAAAGCGTTCCCGCGCGAGCGCGTCCAGCATAACCGGTACGGCAGTTTACGCGGCCTCGATATTCGGCCGCTTGGAGACGACAAAGAATGGCGACAAAGGAAAAGGAAGAGGTCGAGACCGAACGCGAAGGCGCCACTGATGGCCCCCTGCTCGACCTTTCCGACGATGCTGTCAAGAAGATGATCAAGGCCGCGAAGAAACGCGGCTATGTCACGCTCGACGAGCTCAACGCGGTGCTTCCCTCGGAAGAGACGGATCCGGACCGCATCGAAGATATCAATGCGATGCTCAGTGACATGGGCATCAACGTCGTCGAGGACGACGAGGTGGGCGAGGAGGCGGAAGCCGAGCCGGCCGCCGACGCCGAGGAAGACGCCAACGAGCTCGCCGAGCAGACCGGCACCGCTGTCGCCGCCACGATTACCAAGAAAGAGCCGACCGATCGCACCGACGACCCGGTGCGCATGTATCTGCGCGAGATGGGCTCGGTAGAGCTTCTATCGCGCGAGGGCGAAATTGCGATCGCCAAGCGCATCGAGGCCGGCCGCGAAACGATGATCGCGGGGCTGTGCGAAAGCCCGCTGACGTTCCAGGCCATCATCATCTGGCGCGACGAGCTCAACGAATCGAAGATCCTGCTGCGCGAGATCATCGACCTCGAGGCGACCTATGCCGGCCCCGAAGCCAAGCAGGCGCCCGTCGTCGAACGCATCGAGGAAGCGCCCAAGCCCGAGGAGAAGCCGCGCGGCCGTTCGGCGGCACGCGAGGAGGAAGACGACATCACCAATGTCGGCGGCGACACGCGCGGGCTGGAGGAAGAGGAAGACGACGAGGACGAGGCGAGCCTGTCGCTGGCCGCGATGGAAGCGGAACTGCGCCCACAGGTGATGGAGACGCTCGACGTCATCGCCGATACCTACAAGAAGCTGCGCAAGCTCCAGGACCAGCAGGTCGAGAACCGCCTGGCCGCGGCCGGCACGCTGTCGCCCAGCCAGGACCGCCGCCTGAAGGAGCTGAAGGACCAGCTGATCAAGGCGGTGAAGTCGCTGTCGCTCAACGCCGCGCGTATCGAGGCGCTGGTCGAGCAGCTCTACGACATCAACAAGCGCCTGGTGCAGAACGAGGGCAAGCTTTTGCGCCTCGCCGAAAGCTATGGCGTGCGCCGCGAGGAGTTCCTGCGGGAGTATCAGGGCTCGGAGCTCGATCCGAACTGGACGCGCTCGATCGCCAACCTGACCTCGCGCGGCTGGAAGGAGTTCACCAAGAACGAGAAGGACTCGATCAAGGAGCTGCGCGCCGAGATCCAGAACCTCGCCACCGAAACGGCGATCTCGATCCTGGAATTCCGCAAGATCGTGAACCAGGTGCAGAAGGGCGAGCGCGAGGCCGCGATCGCCAAGAAGGAAATGGTCGAGGCGAACCTTCGCCTGGTCATCTCCATCGCCAAGAAATACACCAACCGCGGCCTGCAGTTCCTGGATCTCATCCAGGAAGGCAATATCGGCCTGATGAAGGCGGTCGACAAGTTCGAGTACCGTCGCGGCTACAAGTTCTCGACCTACGCCACTTGGTGGATCCGGCAGGCCATCACCCGCTCGATCGCCGACCAGGCGCGCACCATCCGCATTCCGGTGCACATGATCGAGACGATCAACAAGATCGTGCGCACCTCGCGCCAGATGCTGCATGAGATCGGCCGCGAGCCGACGCCGGAGGAACTGGCGGAAAAGCTCGCCATGCCGCTGGAAAAAGTGCGCAAGGTGCTGAAGATCGCCAAAGAGCCGATCTCGCTCGAAACGCCTGTCGGCGACGAGGAGGATTCGCATCTCGGCGACTTCATCGAGGACAAGATGGCGATCCTGCCGATCGACGCGGCGATCCAGGCCAACCTGCGCGAGACGACGACGCGCGTGCTTGCCTCGCTGACGCCGCGCGAGGAGCGCGTGCTCAGAATGCGCTTCGGCATCGGCATGAACACCGATCATACGCTGGAAGAAGTCGGCCAGCAGTTCTCGGTGACGCGCGAGCGTATCCGCCAGATCGAGGCCAAGGCGCTGCGCAAGCTCAAGCATCCGAGCAGGTCGCGCAAGCTGAGAAGCTTCCTCGACAGCTGAAGCAGTCTGCTTTCCGGAGTTCGGCATGGGGGCGACCTACGGAAACATCAGTATAGAGGGGCCAACGCGTGAGGCGTTGGCCAACTGGCTGAGATTGAAGAAAATCGATGCCTTCGTCACCGCGCCGGATGAGAGCGGTTGGATCACATTTTCGGACCAATATACGGACGGGCTCGATCCTGGCTGGATCGAACCTTTGCTCCAGAGCCTTACGCGTGACCTGGCCTGTGTCGGCATCGCGATCACCGTCTACGACGAAGAACAATTGCGCCTCTGGGCGGCGAAGGATGGTTTTCTGCAGTCTCGCTACAATTCTTGCCCAGGCATGGAGATGAGCGACCCTGACGATGAGGATATGCGTCCTCGGCTCGAAGATGCCGCCGCGTTGCTGGCTACGATCGGCAAATCCACCGCGCCCGACAGTCTGCTTCAGATATTGGGGATGGATGGAGCCAAAGAGTACGTAGCTCCGCTCGATCTCCACGAAGAACTCGCGACGTATCTGCGACTTCCGGAGAATTCCGTTGGCCTCGGCCACAGATACATTCTGAAGGATAAGATTGACCTGCTCGAAGAGGGGCTGATCAGGACCGTCGACAGCTAGCGTTGTCGTTTGGGCAGCTGAGCCGAGCGCTGGGCAAGGATCGAAAGGGCGCTTCGGCCCCTTTTTCGTTGCCGGTTTCGCTTGCAACTCTTGTCTGGAACGGTTGCCGGGAGGATAGTCGAAACGTCGAATGCATTTCCGGACAGTTGGCCGGATGCCCTGGCCATCTGGCTCCGATGGGAGGTGTGCCATGACGACGTACATCGTGCTTATCAACTGGACTGAGCTCGGCGCCAAGAATGTGCGGGAATCGCCGAAACGGCTCGATGCCGCCAAGAAGCTGCTGGGGGAAATGGGCGGTTCGTTCAAGGCATTCTATCTGACCATGGGCGAATGCGACATGGTCGCCATCGTCGAAGCGCCGGACGATGCGGTGCTCGCCCGCTTCGCGCTGATGTTGTCGTCGGGCGGCAATGTCAAAACGCGGACGATGAAGGCGTTTCCGGAATTCGCCTATCGCGAGATCATCAGCTCACTCGGGTAAAGTGGCTAACGGGCGCAGCGCGGCTGTTGCGAAGCCGCGCCGCATTCCCGATAGTCGCGCCATGCCCGAGCCGTTGCTGACAGTCTGGTACAACACACGTTGTCCGGTGTGCGACGCCGGCATCAACCGGCAGAAGCGGCGGCTGGTCGAGGCCGTCAAGGCGGGCCGGGTCGAATTCCGCGACATCAATTTCGAACCTGAGGCGCTCTCCGCCTTCGGCGCCTCGCTGGAGGATATCCGCCGGCGCCTGCATGCGACCGACGCAAGCGGGCGGCTGCTGGTCGGCGCCGACGTCGCGATCGCGGTCTGGCGGATCACGCCGGGCGAGGGATGGCTGGCGAGCTTGTTCGGCAACCCCATCGCGCTGCCGTTGACGCGCTTTGCCTATGACCGTTTTGCGGACGTGCTCTACGGCTGGAACCGACGAAAGGGCCGTTGGTAGCGGTCTGGCCCAGCCATATGAGGACGTATGCGCGATCTTGGAACGGCCTAAGATACATCTTAAGATATATCTTGACTCAATAGGCGCCGCGCCTTACTTACGATGTATCGTAAGATATAGCTCAAGGAGCAATCCATGCACAGACACAACCACTTTGGCGAGCGCATGTTCATGCATATGGCCGGCAAATTTGGTGGCAGAGGGGGCGGCGGTTTCGGCCCGTTCGGCCATGGCGGCAGGGGCGGTGGACGCGGCGGCCCGGGCGACATGTTCCGCGCCGGGCGCATGCTGGCCGACGGCGATCTCAAGCTGATCACGCTGTCGCTGCTGGCCGACGCGCCGCGCCACGGCTACGACATCATCAAGGCTCTGGAAGAGCGCACCAGCGGCATCTACAGCCCGAGCCCGGGCGTGGTTTATCCGACGCTGACCTTCCTGGAGGAGGCGGGCTACGCGGTATCGTCGAGCGAAGGCAACAAGAAGGTGTTTTCGATCACCGAGGCCGGCAAGGCGCATCTGGACGAGAACCGCGAGATGATCGACAGCGTGCTCGACCATCTCGAGCGTTTCAGCCGCAAGATGGCCGCGGCGCGCGAATGGTTCGGCTGGGGCGACGACAAGGATGAGGGGCGCCGCGGCCGCTCCGAAACGCGTGACCGGTTCCGCGCGCTGCGACACCGGCTGCGCGCCGCGCTCGGCGACATCGCCGACGCGCCGGAGGACAAGCAGGCCGCGGCGATCAGCATCCTGGAAGACGCCGCCGAGGCGATCGAGGCCTTGGCGCGCCGCTAAGACATTCTTATAGGGAAACCCAAAAGCCCGGATCGGTCCGGGCTTTTGTATTCAGTCAGCTATCGGCAAGGGCAGGGGATTATTCCTTGCCGACATATTCGCTGATCAGCTTCTCGTTGCGCGCCTTCTCGATCTTGGCAGTGGTCTCGGCCGCAATCCGCTCGTCGGTGCGGTACTTGACCAGGTTCACCAGGCTGCCGGTGAGCAGCAGCACGCCCATCGCCCAGTAACCTTTGGTCGAGAGGTCGACGGGAGCCAGCCACAGCGACAGGCCGAGCATGAAATAGGCAGCGCCCACCGATATGGTGTTGAACAGGATGTATGTCTGATTGCCGTTCATCGTCGTATTCCTTGGATTTGATCTGTCACGGGAAATTGCGGGTTCAGTTCAGGGATTTGAGGCGTGCCAGAACATCCTGGGCGCGCACCTTGGTGGCCGGTCCATGGCCTGCTTCGGCGAGACGTTCGCGGATCGCCTCGTGGCGCAGCTCGCCGTCGATCTCGTCGAGGATGCCGGCCTCCTCGAACGGGTCGGAGCTGTCCTTGATGCGGGCCAGCAATTCCTCCGCTTCGTTAATGCTTGCGGTGCGGCCGATCGAGCGGTTGAGGCGCGACTGCGCCTTGCGTTCGGCATCGATCGCCCGGGCTGAGATCATGCCCTGATTGAGATCGATGATGCGGCGATGCGCCTGTTCCACGGACAGACGCATCCGCAAGGTCTTGTCGCCCAGGCTCTTGACCGTGGCGCGACGGACCTCGCGCTCGTTCTCGAGTTCGGCGATTGCGGAAGCGCCGCCTTCGGCAAGCGCCTGGTTGTTGGCGGAAAGCGCGCTGAGCGTGCGGGTTTCCAGATCGGCGATGCGGCGGTCGAGCTGGTCGAGGCTGGTCTGCTCGGCGCGCTGGCGCACGATCAGCGAGGCGAGCGTCTGCTTGGCGGCGGCAAGGCCCGCCTCTGCGTCGCGGATGCGCTGGGCCAGAAGGTCGATCGCAAAACGATCCTTCAGATTGTCCTCGGCCCGCGCGCTGGCGCCGTCCAGCAATGTCTTGATCAGGCTAAGCATGGTCTTCTTCTCCCTGTTTTCGTGAACGTTGTTCACAAGCTCAACATAACAGGAAATGAACATTGTTCAAGAGTTATTTTGAACGCTGTTCATGAAGCGCCGGACATGGTAAATGCAAGCAACGGAATGAATCCCGGGCCGGGCTTGCCGACTTCGGACATAAGGACAAGAAAGAAGCATGGCGCTGGACAAGGAAGAGATGAGTGAGAAGGTGCTCGCCATTGCCGAGGCGCTGCTCAACGAGGGCGGCGCCGACAACCTGAAAGCGCGCACCATTGCCGAGCAGGCCGGCATCTCCGTCGGATCCGTCTATAACCTCTTTGCCGATCTCGACGAGGTGCACCGCGCCGTCAACATGCGGCTGCTCGACCGGCTCGGCGCGACAGGTCTGGCGGCGATGGCCGATCTCGAAAGGCAAGGGGTGACGGATGTCCAGCACCGCATCCTGGCGATGGCGGCGGCCTATGTGCGCTTCGTCGAGGCCCATCCCGGCAGTTGGCCGGCGGTGCTTGCCTTCAACCGCCGCCGCGCGACGCAGCCCGGCCCGGACGCCTATGACGCGCTGCTCGACGCACTCTTCGACATCGTCGCCGGCGTGCTCAAGGCAGGCGATTTCGGCCTCGACGACGACCGCCGCGCGCTTGCGGCCCGGACCTTGTGGTCAAGCGTGCATGGCATCGTGACCAGCGGCTATGTGGCGAATTCGGACAGCAGGCAGGCCGAAGAGATCTGGCATCAGATCGAGCTTCTGGTCGGCGTTTTCGTCAAGGGGCTGGAACACGGCGGCGCATTCGCGCATGCTGACGCAAAGCCTGCGTAACAAGGGGCGCCGCGAATCCTTGGTGCCCGCGTGAATGGGAGTTTTGAAAATGTCTTTTCTGAAGAAGCTTTTCGGCGGCGGCGGTGAGGCAACGGAGGCCGGCACCGCCAAGCCGGCAAAGCAGGTCGAGCACAAAGGATTTCTGATCAGCGCCACGCCCTACAAGGCCGAGGGCCAATACCAGACCTGCGGCGTCGTCTCAAAGGAAGTGGACGGTGTGATGAAAGAGCACCGCTTCATCCGCGCCGACCGTTTCGCCGGGCTGGACGACGCCGTCGACATTTCGATCAAGAAGGGCATCCAGCTCGTCGACGAGCAGGGCGAGCGGATGTTCGGGTAAGCAGTACTTCGGCTGCACCCGCCAGCTTCTCCTCGCTCAGAACGAGACCTTGTCGCCGCCCTTGAGCTGGAGGATCTGCCGCGCTTCGTCGGGTGTGGCGATCGAGGCGCCGAGGCCTTCGATGATCTGGCGCACCTTGGTGACCTGCTCGGCGCTGGAGCGGGCGAGCTTGCCCTTGCCGATCCACAGCGAGTCCTCCAGGCCGACCCGCACATTGCCGCCCAACGCAATCGCCTGCGTGGCGATCGGTAGTTGGTGGCGGCCGGCGCCCAGCACCGACCAGTGATAGTCGTTGCCGAACAGGCGGTCGGCGGTGCGCTTCATATGGGCAACGTCTTCCGGGTGAGTGCCGATGCCGCCCAGGATGCCGAACACGCTCTGGACGAAGAACGGCGCCTTGACCAGGCCGCGCTCGACGAAATGCGCCAGCGTGTAGAGGTGGCCGATGTCGTAGCATTCGATCTCGAAGCGCGTCCCGTTGTCGGCGCAGGTACGCAAGATGTGCTCGATGTCGCCAAAGGTGTTGCGGAAGATGCGGTCGCGGGAGGATTCCAGATAGGGCCGCTCCCAGTCATGCTCGAATGTCTTGAAGCGCTCCAGCATCGGGAACAGCGCGAAATTCATCGAGCCCATGTTGAGCGACGCGACTTCGGGCGCGAATACCTTCGCCGGCCTGACGCGTTCCTCAACGCTCATCGTCGCCGCACCCCCGGTGGTGATGTTGACCACGCAGTTGGAGCGCTGCTTGATGACCTGCAGGAACGGGGCGAAGGCCTCGGTCGACTGATCGGGGCGGCCGTCGACCGGGTTGCGGGCGTGAAGGTGGACGATCGCAGCACCCGCTTCGGCAGCCTCGATGGCGGCAGTGGCGATCTCCTCAGCCGTCACCGGCAAATGCGGCGACATTGACGGCGTATGGATCGAGCCTGTGACCGCGCAGGTGATGATGATCTTGTTCTGGTTCGCCACTTTTGGTGTCCTGACTTCGTTGTTGGACTGCGCCTATTTGACTGCGCCTATTTAACCGCGCCTTGCGTGATGCCGGAAATGAACTGCTTCGACAGCACGATGTACAGCAGGTAGTCGGCAGGTGCCGCCAGTGTCAGCCCGGTGAACAGCACCCCCCAGTCGGTGGTGAATTCGCCGACGAACACGGTCAACCCTTGCGGCAGTGTCTTCAAATTGTCGGAGGTGGTCAGGACCAGGGGGAAGAAAAAGTCGTTCCAGCTGTTTGCGCTGGCGGCGGGCGGATCGCTGTCGGCAGAGCAGGATATCGGATCGCGCTCGGCGCCGTGAGGCTGGTCCTGCGCGAGGACCGCCATCCAGCCGTGGTGCTGCCGCCGCCGTAGGGGGCGAAAATGCAAAAAAGAGGCGGGCGCTGGCGGGCGCCTGCCTCTTTTATTTCCGGCATCGGCGGTCAGGCCGCGGCGGCGACCTGGTCAGCCGTGGCGGCGGCGATCGCGTCGACCTTGGCGGTGGCCTTGGCAAGCGCCGCCGTGACGGCATCAGCGCCCATGCCGACGCCTTCGACGCGGATGACTTCGATATCGGTCATGCCGAGGAAGCCGAGCACGCTGCGCAGATAGGGAACGGCATGGTCCATCTGCACTGCGGCGCCTTCCGAATAGATGCCGCCGGAAGCGAGCACGATATAGACCTTCTTGCCGTTGACGAGGCCCTTCGGACCGCCTTCGCCATAAGCAAAGGTCTTGCCGGAGCGGGCGACATGGTCGACCCAGGACTTCAACGTCGAGGAGATGTTGAAGTTGATGAAACCTGTCGCGAGGATCACGGTGTCGGCAGCGAAAAGCTCGTCGAGCACGGCGTCGGAGACGCCGACGACCTCGGCCTGGCGCGGCGTGCGTGCTTCGGCCGGCGTGTAGATGCCGGTGGCGTAGTCAGGATCGATATGCGGCAGCGGGTTGGCGACGAGATCGCGCACGACGAGCGTGTTGGACGGATCGGCGGCAGCGAGCTTGTGGGCAAGATCGGTGGCGACGCGGGTCGAGTGCGAAGCGGCGCCGCGCGGGCTGGAGGTGACGAGAAGAATAGACATGGCGGTGTCCCCTTGGGGTTGGATTGAACTTTCCGCCCAAATATGGGATTGCTGTCCCATCAGGATAACTGGCATAATATGTATACAATCCATCAAAAAAATGGATGGCATGGCCGTGCAACCAAACCCAACCCTAGATCAACTCCAAATCCTGGTGGCAGTGGCCGATACCGGCAGCTTCTCTGCCGCGGGCCGCAAGCTCAACCGGGCGCAGTCGGTGGTAAGCTACGGCATCGCCAATCTCGAAGCGCAGCTCGGACTGAAATTGTTCGAACGCGAAGGCGTGCGCGAGCCGCAACTGACCGACGTCGGCAAGGCGATGCTGGAAGATGCGCGGCGCATGATCGGCGTGCTGCAGCGCATCCGTTCGCGTGCCGACGGCTACCGGCAAGGGCTGGAAGCGGAAGTGGCGATATCGGTCGACGTGGCGCTGCCCTCACCGGCGCTGGTGCGCGTGCTCAAAGCCTTCGAGGCGCAATTCCCGGCGGTCATGCTGCGGCTTTATATCGGCTCGCTCGGCCTCATTGTCGACCAGGTGGTCAACGGCCAGGCGGATCTCGGCTTCGGCGGTCTGCAAGGCGATGCCGATGTCAATCTGCTGCGCATCGGCTTCATCTCGCTGGTGCCGGCTGCCGCACCCGATCATCCGCTCGCGAAGCTGCCGAAGCCGGTCGGGATCGAGGATCTGCGCGAGTACATCCAGCTTGTCGTCACCGACCAGTCGGAGCGGACGCGCGGCCGCGACTATGGCGTGTTTGCCTATCGCACTTGGCGGCTTACGGACCTGCGCACCAAGCACGCGCTGATGCGCGAGGGGCTTGGCTGGGGCGGCCTGCCGCGCTGGCTGATCGCCGACGACCTAGCCAGCGGACGGCTGGTCGAGCTCGATCTCGAGCCTTACCGCGAAGTCCGTTCGCCGATGTACGCCATGCACCGCAACGACCGCAGCCCCAAGCCGGCGGCATCCTGGCTGATCGACGAGTTCAAGCGGCAGCTCGGCTGCTTCAACGAGATGGAGCCGGGCGTTTGGACGGAGGAGGAGCCGGAGACAAGCCGTCCATGAGCGCGATCATCACCGCGCGGTAATCCTCGTCGGACGCGCCGGCCTCGATGGCTAAAGCGGCCCGATCGAAGGCGGCCGCCAGCAGGACGGTCAACGCCTCGACCGGCAATCTGGTCATTGCTTGCGCGCGCATCGCCGCGACCAGGCCTTCGCGCAGCGAGCGGTTGCCGTGGCGGTTGTCGATCTCGTCCATGGCCGCGCGCCCGAGCACGGCCGGCCCGTCGAGCAGCAGAAGCCGCGTGCGGCCGGGCGCCTGCATTGCCTCGAGATAGGCGTCCGAGCCTGCGATCAGCGCGTCGCGCGCGGATAGCGACGGCGGGGAGGCTTGGTCGATCTCGGCCGCAACGGCCGCTGCTTCCTGCTCGACCACCGCCGCGAACAGCGCCTGCTTGTCGGCGAAGTGATGGTAGAGCGCGCCGCGCGTCACGCCGGCCTCGGCGACGATCTCCGGCGTGCCGGTCTCGGCATAGGACTTTTCCGTAAACAGCTTTCGCGCCGCGCGGATCAGATCGGCGCGCGTCGCCTCGGTGCGGTCGCGATTGGAGCGGCGTCCGGACTCTTGTTGCATGCATGCAGCCTGTATGTTATTTGCATTTACATACAGACTGTATGTTGGATGAGAGGAGAAGGAAAGATGAGGACGACAAGCTATTATCCGGTGCTGATGACGGATGATGTCGCAGGCACTGCGGATTTTTATGTCGAGCATTTCCGGTTCGAGCCGCTCTTCGAGAGCGACTGGTATGTGCATCTGCGCTCCAGTGAGGACAGGCGCGTCAACCTTGGCATAGTCCAGGGCGACCATGAGACGATCCCGCAAGAGGGGCGGGGGCGAACGTCGGGCCTGCTGATCAATTTCGAGGTCCGCGATCCCGACGCGGTCTATGCGCGGATTGTCGCCGCTGGCCTGCCGATCCTGCGCAGCTTGCGCGACGAGCCCTTCGGCCAGCGCCATTTCATCACCAGGGATCCCAACGGCGTGCTGATCGATGTCATCAAGCCGATCCCGCCAAGCGAGGAGTTCCTTGCGCAATATGCGGAGGGCGCAGCCGGGAGTTAGACCGGCGCGGCAATCTCAGCTCGTCCGCGCCACCGGCGTCACCGTCACCTGGCTGACGCCGGTGCGGCGCACGACCGTGCAGAGCGTCTCGCGGCCGATGCGCTCGGCGTCGAGCATGCGCACGAGGTCGTCGACGCCGGTGACCGGCCGTCCGTCGATAGCGGCGATGATGTCGCCTTCCTTCAGGCCGGCCTTGGCGGCGGGACCGTTCTTCTCGACGCTGCGCAGGCGCACCGCCGTGTTCGTCGTGACCTGCGACAAGAGCGCGGCCCGGCGCGGCAGGTTGGTCGTGTCGGCGGAGACACCGATGAAGGCGCGGCGCACGCGGCCGAAGCGGATAATTTCCGAGATGACGAAATTGGCGGTATTGGATGCGACCGCGAAGGCGATGCCTTGCGCGCCGTGGATCATGGCAGTGTTGACGCCGATCACCTCGCCCGCTGACGACACCAGCGGTCCACCCGAATTGCCGGGATTGAGCGCGGCATCGGTCTGGATGACGTCGTCGATCAGCCGGCCGGTCGAGGCGCGCATCGAGCGGCCGAGCGCAGAGACGACGCCGGCGGTGACGGTCCATTCGAAACCGAGCGGATTGCCGATCGCAATTGCGATCTGGCCGCGGCGCAGGCGCTTGGAATCGCCGAGCGGCGCAATGTCGGCGAAGCTGCCGTCGGCGCGCACGAGCGCGATGTCGGTGTCGGGATCGCGGCCAAGCACATGACCTTCGCGCGAAGCACCGTCCGGCATGGTCACCCGCACGGCGCGCGCGTCGCCGACGACATGGAAGTTGGTGACAACCAGCCCGTCCTGCGCGATGACGAAGCCGGAGCCGTGGCCGCCGGCGCCGATGCGCTCGATGCGGCACACGGCCGGTCCAATGCGGTCGACGGCGTCGGCAACGGAGGCCGAATAGGCGTCGAGCAAGGTGTCGTCGGATGGAAGTTTTTCGGCTGCGAAAGCCATCGGCGTGTTCCCTCGTAGAATGATGTTTTTCCTTGGTGCGTGTCGTTGCCCCAAAACCGCGCAACACTTTTGGGCGACACGCACTATATGTGCGGAGCAGCCGCAATTGCCGCGACCTGACCAGATGGCCAGTCCGGCCGGCGACTAGCCGTCAGGCGAGTACCCGCGGCGGTGTTACCGAGCGATATCTGGGTCACCGAACCCAGGAGACAGTCTTATGAGCGACTTCAACCTCAGTGCCTTTTCCGACGCGATCGCCGATGTCGCGGCCACCGCCGCCCCCGCGCTGGCGAGTTTCGTCACGCACCATCACCGCACCGCGAGCGCCTTCCATTGGCGCGACGGCTATTTCGTCACCGCCGAGGAAGCGGTCGAAGCCGGCGAGGAGATCGAATTGACGCTGGCTTCCGGCGAAACCGTCAAGGCCGAGCTCGTCGGACGCGATCCTTCGACGGGCGTTGCCCTGTTGAAGCCTGCTTCCGGCGCTGCCGGGTTGCCGCAACTGGCTCAGGCCGGCGCCGTGCGGCCCGGCCATATCGCGATTGCGGTCGGCAACAGCGACGGCGCCGCGCTTGCGGTGCTCGGCACGGTCGGCGAGGTCGGGCCGGCGTGGCGCTCGATGCGCGGCGGCACGATCGACCGGCGCATCAACCTTGCCATCAACACCGGCGGGCGCTTCGAGGGCGGGCCGGTGCTCGACGCCAAGGGCGGCGTGATCGGCATGCTCTTGTTCGGGCCGCGCCGGCGGGCGCTGGTGATGCCCTATGAGACGATCGAGCGCGCGGTCGCGACGTTGCGCGAGAAGGGTCATGTCGCGCGCGGCTATCTCGGCGCCGGATTGCATCCGATCCGCAATGGCGACACGAAAGGCGCCATGGTGATGAGCCTCGACGATAACGGCCCGGCCAAGGCCGCCGGCCTGCATGTCGGCGACATCATCGTCGCCTGGAACGGCGAGGCGGTGCATGGTCCGCGCGAGCTTATCCGCAAGCTCGGGCCGGACAGCGCCGGCACCACCGTTACGCTCGGTGTTTCAAGCGGCGGCGCTGAGCGCGATGTCTCGATCACCATCGGCGAGAAGCCGCTGAGCTGAGAGGGTCTATGGCAAACAGCGCAGCACAAGCAGTCGCGAGACCGGAGCCGGCAATTCACCGGCTGACGGTGCTGGTCGCGCTCGCCGATGCCCAGCGCGCCGAGCAACTTGCCGATGCGCTGGCCGCGAGCGACGATCTGGCGCCGGCCTTGGGTGGAAGCGGCGTCGGCCAAATGGCGGATGTCGCCATCGCCGATGAGGCCGGCCTGGAAGGCTGGGTCGTCAGTTCGGCCACCCCAATCGTCCTGCTTTCGCGGCGTGCGGGCAGCGAGCAGGTGGCAGACAATGTGCTGGCCGTGCTGCCTGCCTCCGCAGATGGCCTGCTGATCGCCGCCGCAGCGCGGTTGGCGGCCTCAGGCTATCGCGTTGGCAGGGCGGCGCCGTCGGAGGCCGCGCATGGCGATTTCCACGATGACGAGCCTGCCGAGGAAGAGACGCCTGACGACAACCAGCCCCGCCCGGCTTTGTCGCCGCGCGAGGCGGAGGTGCTGGCTCTGCTGGCCGAAGGCGCGCCGAACAAGGTCATCGCCCGGCGGCTCAACATTTCCGTCCACACGGCGAAGTTCCATGTGGCCGCCATCCTGATCAAGCTCGGCGCCGCCAACCGCACCGACGCGATTGCGATCGCGATGCGGCAGGGGCTGGTGCTGGTTTGACGCCTCAAACAGCGGGTTCGATATCGGTGAGCCGAAAATCGTCGCCCTTGAACAGCAGCGGCATCGCTTCGAGCCGGGCGGTGGCGTAAGCGATGCAGTCGCCAAAGTTCAACGCTGCGGGATGACGGCCCTTGCCGTAGCGCAGGAAAGCGTGGCGCGCGACGGCGGCGTGGTCGGCGGTGAAGGCGATCGTCTCGATCGAAGCCGTGCGCAGGAAGGCGTCGAATGGCTCCAGGATTTCATTCTGCCACCCGCCGGCGAGCACCATGCTCGTTTCGAGAAGGGTGGGCGCTGCGATCAATCGTCTTGTGGCATCCGCAATCGCCCGCACGAAACGATCATGACCCGGCTCAGCGCGGAGGATCGCGACCAGGGCCGATGAATCGATGATCATCGCGTCGGGATTCCAAGATCGTCGTAACCGAGGATCTCATCCTCGGTCATCGCATTTTCCCGCCTCGGGATCTGCGCGCCGCTGTCCGAAATCGCCATCAGACGTCGAAAAAGGTCGCTGCTTTCGTCGCGAGGCACAAGCCGCTCGCGCGCAACTTCGCGCTCGAGGGATTGGCGGATAGCCTCCGTCACGGACACGCGACGGCGGCGGGCTAGCTCGCGCGCCAATTGCTCGACTTCCAAATTCTTGATCGATAGCGCCATTATACATTCTACCTCTTTGTATAGAATATATATCTCTCGACAAAGCTCGGCAAGACGGCAAGGCTCCGCAACGTCATCACGAACCGCATGCGCGCGCCCTTGTGTCCGCGGATCGGTGCGGGCAAGGATCGCAGCAACGAATGACGGGAGGCAAAAAATGTCGCTCAACGGAAAGACGCTGTTCATCTCGGGCGGATCGCGCGGCATCGGGTTGGCGATCGCGTTGCGCGCAGCGCGCGACGGCGCCAATGTGACGATCGCGGCCAAGACCGCCGAGCCGCATCCGAAGCTGCCGGGCACCATCTACACGGCAGCCGAGCAGATCGAGCAGGCCGGCGGCAAGGCGCTGCCGGTGCTTTGCGACATTCGCGACGAGGCGCAGGTCGCCGATGCGGTGGCTAGAACCGTCGAACGGTTCGGCGGCATCGATATCTGCGTCAACAATGCCAGCGCCATCCAGCTCACCGGCACGCTGGAGACCGACATGAAGCGCTACGATCTGATGCACCAGATCAATACGCGCGGCACCTTCCTCGTCTCCAAAATGTGCATTCCCCACCTTAAGTTGGCAAAGAATCCTCACATCCTGAATCTGGCGCCGCCGCTCGACATGAAGGCCAAATGGTTCAAGAACCATGTCGCCTACACAATGGCCAAGTTCGGCATGTCGATGTGCACGCTGGGCATGAGCGCCGAATTCGCCAAGGACGGAATCGCGGTCAATTCGCTATGGCCGATCTCCACCATCGATACCGCGGCCGTGCGCAATCTTCTGGGCGGTGCAACAGTGGCCGCGATGAGCCGCTCGCCCGACATCATGGCCGACGCGGCGCATGCGATCTTCATGCGCCCGTCGCGCGACGCGACTGGCAATTTCTACATCGACGAAGAGGTGCTGCGCGCCGAAGGCGTGACGGACTTTTCGATCTATGCGCCAGGCGCGGCCGATCAGCTGGCGGGCGACTTCTTCGTTCCCGACGAGGTGTTCGCGAACTC
The DNA here is from genome assembly GCF_020165215.1 of Mesorhizobium sp. CA15. Classification (NCBI taxonomy): domain Bacteria; kingdom Pseudomonadati; phylum Pseudomonadota; class Alphaproteobacteria; order Hyphomicrobiales; family Phyllobacteriaceae; genus Mesorhizobium; species Mesorhizobium sp. CA15. The sequence continues at coordinate 477,769 of NZ_JAIUHQ010000002.1, read as the reverse complement.
GCAGACGAAGGTAAAAAGGATCTACTGACGGACCGGGTCCGCCTCAATCCATCTCGGCCTTCTTGCCCTTGGCGAGCGCCATGACGCGGTCGATATAGGCCAGCATCAGCGCCGAGACGACGAAGGCGAGGTGGATGATGGTCAGCCACATCAGCTGGTCGGTCGTGTAGGACACCGAATTCAGGAACACCTGCAAAAGGTGGATGGAGGAGATGGCAACGATGGTCGAGGCGACCTTGACCTTCAGCGAGCCGACATCGATCGTGCCCAGCCAATGGACCTCGCCGTCCTGCTCGTCGAAGCGGCTGACGAAATTCTCGTAGCCCGAGATGATGACCATCACCACCAGCGAGGCGACAAGCGCCGCGTCGATCAGACCGAGCATCTTCAGGATCGTGTCGGTATCGCCGAGCGTGAAGGCGCTCATGACGAACTCATAGAGCTTCTTGCCGAAGGAGAGCGCGTAGATCGCCAGCGCCACGCCGAGCCCGAGATAGAAGGCGACCAGCAGCCAGCGCGAGGCGAGGATGACGGATTCGATGGCGAGTTCGAGACGCTTCATGAAGGCTCCGGTCAATTGCGATAGAGCGTTTCACCGTTTCACGGAAAAGGCGAACCGCTATATCTTTTGTTTTGACGCAAGTCCGGACGGAAGGCTGCGGCGAAGGCGCCGAGCCTAACCGCTCATACTTTCCTGGAATTGCTCTGGGCGTATTTCGGCCAGGTAACACAGGTTTTCAAGGCAAAAAACCCCGCCGGGGAGGGGGCCCGGCGGGGCTCAACGTGTCCCGCTGGAGTCGGGACAGGGCAGGGAACGCCCTGTCTGGAATCTGGGTGCCGCAATGCGGCGATTCAATGAGCAGGCCGGGCCAGGCAGGACAATTCTTCTTGAGCCGGTAAGGAAAAAAGGCCCGTCCGAAGCGGACGGGCCCGTCTTGCGCGCTGATTCTGCAGATCCGGGCAGGATCTTGAAATCAAACGCTCATTGTTGCTCGCTGTTGCTCGCCACCGGCGCCACCAGCGAGGTGATGCGGCGGATGGCGACACGCCGGTTCTCGCGGTTCGGACCGGGCGTGTTCACCTTGAGATACTCCTCGCCATAGCCCTGCGTGGTGAGGTTCTCGGCCGGGATGCCAAAGGCGTTGGTGAGCGCCTCGGCCACCGCCTCGGCGCGGCGGTCCGACAAAGCGAGGTTCGCGTCCGGCGTGCCGACGGCGTCGGTGTGGCCTTCGATCAGGAAGGTCTCGGCCGGGTTCTTCTTCAGAAGCTTTTCCATGGCGGTGGCCACGCCTTCGAGCTTCTGCACTTCGGTGTCGGAGATGGTGGCCGAGCCGAAGTCGAAGTTCAGCGTGTCGAGGTCGATACGCCGGGCGATGTCGCGCACGCGGGCCGAGCGCTTGACCTCGTCGATCGAGTAGAGACGCTGCACCCTTTCCACAGGTGGCTGCTCGAGGAAGGTATAATATTCGTCCGGATCCTCGACTTCCTCCGAATCCAGGATGTAGTCCCGGCGCGGAATGTCGAGCCGCATCGGTGGCAGGTCGTCGCCGGGATCGCGCCACTCGTCGACGTCGTTATAGTAGCGCTCGTCGACATAGCTCAGCACGTATTCGCGGCCATCCGATGTAACGCGCGATCGCCGGATGACGTCGCCATTACGGTTGCGGATGGTGATGATCCTGACGCCGTTGTCGCGCTCCACGATTTCGCGGGTGCGGCCGCCCGAAAGATCCTCGTAGTAAACATCCCTGGCGCCGCGGGTGATGCGAGGAGCTTCGTTGCTTTCCACGAATGTCTGGTTGTTGAACTGAAGGATCACCCGGTCGCCGAACTGCTTCACCACGTCGGCACCCTGCGGCCGGCGGCGCTCACGGACAACCTGCTCGGGCGTAAGCTCGATCCGCTTGCCTTTCTCCTGGTCCACTGGGACGATCTTTTCGGGCTTGATCGCCTGCTGCGCCGACTTGTCGTCGGTGGGCGGCGGCCCCTGATCGACCGGAGCCGGCCTCTGCGCCTGCTCGCCACCTTGCTGCTGTCCGGCCTGATTGGCGTTCTGGCCGTTGCCGGCCTGGCCATTTTCGATTTGAGCGCCACCGGTCTGGGCTCCGCCGTTCTGGCGGTTGTCGTTGCGGCCCCGGTGCTTGCGGATGGCATCTTTCTGGCTGTCCAGGACGGGCGCCTCGTTCGGATTGGCGGTTTCGCCCTGCGCGGCGTTGCCATTGGCAGGCTGGTTGTTGTTCGCCGGCTGATTGCCATTGGCCGGCTGCTCGCCGGTTGCGGGTTGCTGCTCGCCGGTGAGGGGCTTGCGGCCGGTCTTTGTCTGCTCTCCGGTCTGTGGCTGTTCGCCGGTCGCGGGTTGTTCACCTGTCGCGGGCTGTTCACCCATCGCCGGCTGTTCCGCGTTCGGCTTCTTGCCACGCTTCTTCTTGTCCTGGGCCTGTTCGCCCTGGGCCGGCTGCTCGCCATTCTGCAGCGGCTGGGCCTGCGGCACGGGCTCACCGGCCGGCGCCCGCTTCTTGGCCGGCTCGTTGGTCTGCGTCTGCTCGGCCGGGGCGGTCTCACCCTGCTGGTTCTGCTTAAGCTTCTTCCTGAGCTGATTGCCGCCTTGCTGGTTGTCGTTGGCGGGAGCAGTCTGTTCGGTCGGGGCAACCTGCTCGCCGGCCTGGCCGGCGGGCGCACCTTCCGTCTGCTGCTGATCGTGCTTGCGCTTCTTGCGACCCTGGTTGCCTTGCTGCTGGTCGCCGGCGGCAGGCGCGACCTGTTCCGCGGGCTGCTGGTCGGCTGGCGCCGCTTCGATCTGCTGCTGGTTGCGCTTCTTCTTGCGCGGCTGCAGCTCCTCGGCCGCGGGCTGGCCGCCCTGGTCGGCGGGTGCTGCCTGGATCTGCTGCTGTTGATCACGCTTCTTGCGCGGCTTGAATTGCTGCTCCTCGGCCGCGGGCTGGCCGCCCTGGTCGGCGGGTGCTGCCTGGATCTGCTGCTGTTGATCGCGCTTCTTACGCGGCTTGAATTGCTGCTCGTCGGTCGCAGGCTGGCCGCCCTGGTCGGCGGGTGCCGCCTCGATCTGCTGCTGTTGGTCGCGCTTCTTGCGTGGCTTGAATTGCTGCTCGGCCGGTGCAGCTTCCCCGGACTGGGCGCCCTCCGTCTGCTGCTGCTCGTGCCGCTTCTTGCGCGGCTGTTGCTCGGATTCGGCGGGCGCGGCCTGTTCGGCCGGCGCCGATTCGCTTTGCTGCTGCTGCTCGCGCTTCTTTCTACGCGGCTGTTCGGCTCCGCCTTGCGCGCATTCTTCGGCCGACTGGCCTTCGGCGCAGGCGGCCTGAGCCAGCACGAGCGGCGCTCCGTGCAGGCCGCCGGAAGCGACACCCCCCTGCAGCGGGTACGCGCCCAACGGCGCGGATGCCATAAGCAGGCCGATTGCCGTGCCCGCCAGAATCCGTGGTTGGCGTTTCATATCGATTTCTCCTAATGGGGTCCCATCCCTGCCCAAACTTTCATCAACCATAATTGGTTCCGTCAGGCATTGGCGCCAACCAAGGATGCCTGGCCGGCCTTTTGAAGGCAATTTCGTGTTTTTCTAATGTTGATACTGGGTCGCCGCCACACAGCGCTTGACCGGAAGACCGCAGAGGGCCAAATCCAGCCAAATGACCGCGCCATTCTGGAAAACCAAGACGCTTGAGGCGATGACCCCGGCCGAATGGGAATCGCTTTGCGACGGCTGCGGCAAATGCTGCCTGTCGAAGCTCGAGGATGAGGATACGGGCGAGATCTTCTGGACAAGCGTGGGCTGCAGGCTGTTCGACGCCGAGAACTGCCGCTGCTCCGACTATGCAAACCGCCTGGCGCGGGTGCCCGATTGCGTCGGCCTGACGCCACAGAATGTACGCACCATCACCTGGCTGCCAAAAACCTGCGCCTACCGGCTTATCGCCGAGGGCCATGATCTCTACTGGTGGCACAGACTTGTTTCGGGAAGCGCTGAGACCGTGCACGAGGCCGGCATCTCGATCCGGGGCCGGGTGAAGGCCAAGGAAACCGATCTGGCCGACCCGGACGATTATTTTGATTATATATTGGACGACGAACCTTAGCAGTTCGCGTCTGGACGACGAACCCTGACGGGTTCGCGTCTAGATGATGACGAACCCTGACGGGTTCGCACTTGGATGACGAACGCTGACGAGGCGCTTTTGACGAGGAACGACGAACCCTGCGGGTTCGCATTTAGAATCCTGAAGGGCCTCGCTTTTAAGCACTTACGAGCGACGAACCGTGGCGGGTTCGCGCCTAAGGGATTCGCGGTTTTGGCAGAGCGACGAACCCTGGCGGGTTGGCGCTTATATGAACCGGACATGAATGGCCGGTTCGCGGAAGGTTCAGATGCAAAAAGGCATTTTCCAGTCATCGGTTCTACGGGCGACAGCCCACAATAAGGAGAGAAGACGATGTTCAACACGATCAGGACGGCAGCCCTTTCGGCCCTTGTCGGGCTTGGCACTTTGACGGCCATTCCGGCGCATGCGGACAGCCTCTATCTCGGTTTTGGGGACAGGCACGACCCGCGTTTCGGCATCTACACCGGCGACGATGACGGTTATCGCCGCGACTGGCGCCGCGACCGCGACTGGCGCGGCTGTTCGCCGGACCGCGCCCTCGACAAGGCCGAGCGCATGGGTCTGCACCGCGCCCGCATCGTCGACATCAGCCGCCGTACCGTGAAGGTGGCAGGCCGCCAGTATGGCGACCGTGTCGTGGTGGTGTTCGCCAACGAGCGCGGCTGCCCGATCATCTATCGCTGAGGCTGAAAGGGCGATCCCGTTCGAGGATCGCCTATGCGGACGATCCTCTGCGAGGATCGCCTATGAGTAGCTGAGCCCCTCAAGATGAGGCGCGGCTCGAAAACGCCCCGCAGGATGATCCTGCGGGGCGTTTTGCTAGAGCGTTTCACCGTTTCACGGAAACGGCGAACCGCTCTATCTCTTTGTTTTGACGCAATTCCGGACGGAAAACCGCTCACACTTTTCTTGGAATTGCTCTAACGGCATGTCCGCGGCTGGGCCGGATGTCACCTCAGCTCGAAGGTGACCGTGACCTGGACGTTGTAGGAATTCTCGCCGGCCTGCACGGGGACGGCCGAACGGGCCGCATCGAACGACTTGGCCGCCATCGGCATCGGCACCGGCGCGACATTCTGGTCGGCGATCTCGAGCACCTTGCCCAGACTGACGCCCGCCGCTTCGGCGAGGGTCTTTGCCTTGGCCATCGCGTCGGCGACGGCCTTCTTGCGCGCCTCGGTGATCGTGGCCTTCGGATTATCGTTGGTAAAAGCAATGCCGCCGCCCTGGTTGACGCCGAGCGACACCGCCTTGTCCAGAATCTCGCCGGTCTTGTCGACGTCGCGCACGCGCACCGACAGCGTGTTGGTCACCTGATAGGCGACGAGCTCGGCTTCCTGGCTGCCGTCGGCCTTGTTGGTGTAGTTGTAGCGCGGGTTGATCTGGATGCCGGCGGTCTGCAGGTCGCGTTCTGCAATGCCGGCGGATTTCATCGCCGCGATCACCGCCGCCATGGCGTCGTTGTTGGCGTCGAGCGCTTCGCGCGCGCTCTTGGCCTCGCGCATCACGCTGAGCGAAAGGATCGCCATGTCCGGCGCCACGGTCGCTTCGCCTTCGCCGGACACGATGATGCGTGGCGGAGGCTGGATGTCGGCGGCGCTCGCCAGCGCCGGGAACGCGACCGCGGCAGCGAGCGCGATGGGCAAAAGTTGTCTGGTCATGAAACTCCTCGAAGTCTGTGGTCCGCCCCCCCCGTGCCGCATCTGCCTCGACCCGCAAAGGGCGCCGATTCCTGCAGCGCGGTGCAAGGGCTGGACCTTTCTCGCGCCATATGGGCGCAGGCCGCTCTACGGCGCGAATATGGGCTGATTTTGGCCTTTTGCGCCAGAGCTTTCGAAAGCCTTGTGCGACGACAAGAAAAACACTAAGCCAGCCCGCGTGGGGCCTGTAGCTCAATGGTTAGAGCCGGCGGCTCATAACCGCTTGGTTGGGGGTTCGAGTCCCTCCGGGCCCACCATTATCGTTATTTATCAATGGTTTATAGGGTGGTTCGTCACGAGGTTCGCCAATAGGTTCGCCAAGCATCGGTTTGCGCGTCACCAGGCGCACGACTCGATCCATCCCTTGGACCGCCAGCCGAACTTGCGACGCCTCGCGCGAATAGAGCTCCGCATGATCGATGTCGTCGTGACCGAGCACGTCCATCAGCTGCCTGGTTGATGCTTCCGCTTCGGCTAGATAGACGCCAAGCGACTTCCGCAAGCCATGCAGGGTCAAGCCCTTTGGCAGACCGGCAAGCTTGCACCAATGCGCCATCATGCCAGTCAGCGACTTGGCGGAGAACGGCTCGCCATAGCGATTGACCAGAACGGTCTCGCCGCGCCTGTCGGCCGCATCCAGGATCTCAGACAACATCGGTGTGATCGGCACGAAAAGCCGCTTGCCGCCAGTTCGTCCCTTGTTCTTGGCTTGAACGATATCAAACCCGTCGAAGTGGCGCTCGACGCCATCGATGAAGACACGGCGGGCGACCCTCTGATCCCAGCGCAGGCCCGCGACATCGCCGCGGCGGTTGCCGAGCCATAGCGCCAAACCATAGCAAGTGCGTGCTGCGGTGCCGAGCTGCCAGCGGTTTTCGAATTGCGCCATCGCTTCGCGCGACCAGGCTTTCCAGCCGGCATAGGCGGGCCGCCATTCGACCGCCGTTGTGGGATCGATTTCGATCCAATCTTGCCGCAGCGCGACATAGACCAGCTTGCGTATGCCTACCAGCAGATGCTTGGCCTTGTGGGGCGTGGCGATGAAGCGGCCAAGAAGCTCTTCAATATGGATACGTCGGAGGTTTTTTACCGGTACATCCCGCCATATGAGCGGGTGATCTGCGACCACCCGGAGTTCTAGGAACTCTTCAATCAGCTGCGTGTTCTTGCGCTTGCTGGCTTCGTCTAGCGCCAGCCACTTGACCGAAATCTTCAACCGTTGGAAGGCAGCTCCGAATGTGCCGGGCAGCGCGGCTCCAGGCATACGGATCACAGGAGCCTTTGGGACTTTCCGGCCCTCGACTGCTGCCTGGTAGGCCTGCTTGAATCCCGGCTGATTGGGGGCCGGCAGACTAACCACGCGCTCCTTCGTCCGATAGCGCCAGCGAACTTTGCCATGGCGGTCGGTGTAGGAGGAGAGGCCGGGATATTTGTCGGTCATGGCAGAATGAATCTATTCCCTGCGATGATTTCCTTGCAACAGGAAGTCGACGATATTTTCTTCATCGTCTCCAGGTAGTTCGCCAAAGGCCGCTTCGAGTTTGAGCCGATCCCAAATCACGCGACCGTCAACTTTCTTCGGCTTCGGCATGCGGCGGTCAGCAACCATCTGGTCGAATTTGGTTATGCCCACGCCAACATATCGGGCGGCTTCTTCGCGTGAGAGGCCGCGAGGAGGGTAGGAGAGGGAGTCGCTTTTCATGACCTCGCTCGCCTGCATCGCCCGCGCGTTTAGGCGTGGACTTCTGTGCAGCGAGTAGGATCTAGATCGTGTAAACGACGTCCGGAAGAGAGCTAGTTGAACGGTGCGGCGAATTGCGGTCGAGGCGTATGAACGGGATCGTCTGACCATCCTCAATGTACCTCGGGGTTCGAGTCGGAGGTTCGCTACCGCCGATCCCCCCGACAGGACGAACTCTTATTTGCCCTCGAATTCGAGCGTATCCGGCCTTGACCCTACGATGTTGCGATGGCGGAGAGAGCGTCTTTCGAATTCCTGATTAAATCATTGAAATTGCTGGAATTTTCTTATGTCTGGTTACCCAGTTTGTTACACAGCCACGGATGACCGCTTTGCGCCTCCTACTGATGTTAGGCTCAGTTCCCCGCAGCCTGAAAGCGAACGTTGTGAGCCACACAGCTAGCAGACTTGCCCAAAGTTCATCCCGACTACGCGGCACTTCCCGTCTCCGGCATCGAGCGGTGCCGGAATGCCGGCTCCGCCAGCAAACCAGAAAACCGTCAGGCACGAGATGCCTCGCGCAGGTTGATCAGTTCGGCCACGTCGAGGATCCTCAAACTGCTTGCCACGCCAAGCGCGTCGGTGGCGGCCGTGTACATGACCTTGTCCTTGGGACAGGCGACGACAAAGATCTCAACGTTGAGGCCAAGCGCCTCGCGGATGCGGTTTTCGCTGGGGCGTTCCTTGACCCCGTCGTCGCCCTGCCAGATGCGGCCGCCGCCGGCGCCACAGCAGAAGGAATTCTCGCGGCAGCGCGGCATGTCGTGCAGTGTATAGCCTGCTGCCCTGATCAGGTCGCGGGGCGCATCGAAGCCGCCATTGTAGCGGCCGAGATAGCAGGGATCGTGATAGGTCACCGTGGCGCCGTCGGCCGGGGCGATATCAAGCCTGCCCGCCGCCACCAGTTCGGCAAGCAGCGCCGTGTAGTGAAGCACCTCGAACGCGCCGCCAAAATGGCGGTAGTCGTTCTTCAGCGCGTTGAGGCTGTGCGGATCCGTGGTGACGATGCGGTTGAAGCTGCAGGCGCGGATCGCGTCGATGTTGGATTGGGCAAGCGTTTCGAACAGGCCTTCCTCACCGGCGCGCCTCACGTCGTTGCCGCTGTTGCGCTCGGCATCGAAGAGAATGCCGAAATCGACGCCGGCGGCGGTGAAAAGCTCGGCGACCTTGCGGGTCACGTCCTGGACGCGCGGGTCGTAGGATGCGTAGTCGCCGACGAACCATAACACGTCGACCGGTTCGCTGCGCGCGTCCTTGACCGTGAAGCCGAGCTCCTTGGTCCAGCGCGCGCGCATCTTGGACGGCTTGCCCATCGAATTCCCGAGCCGGGTGAGGTTGGTCAGCGCGTCCTGGAGCATGGGGCTGACGTGGCCTTCGTCGACAACATGTCGCCGCATGTCGATGATCTTGGGCAAATGCTCGATCTCGACCGGACAGGCCTCCATGCAGGCGCGGCAGGTCATGCAGGCCCAGAGCGTCTCCTCGGCGATCACGCCGCCGACCAGAGGAGTTGACGCGTCGTTTGCCAGCGCGTCGCGCATATCGGTGATCAGCATCTTCGGGCTGAGAGGCAACCCCGAGGCATAGGCCGGGCAGACCGCCTGGCAGCGTCCGCACTCGGTGCAGGACAAGAGGTCGAGCTGCTGCTTCCAGTCGAACTGGGCGAGCGAAGCCACGCCCGGACTCTCGCGATCGGGAGGCACGGCGGGCGCGGTCCCGGCCGGTTCGAGGTTGCGAAAATAGATGTTCGGCGCGGCCAGGAACATGTGCCGATGCTTCGAGCCTGGAATATAGATCAGGAAGGCGAGGATGGCGCAGATATGGACCCAATAGGCGATCCGCTCCGCCGGATCGGCGGGAACGCTCAACGCACGGAGCAGATCGGCTATAAGCGACGCGACCGGCCGCCATGAGCCGTCGGCGCCGCCGACGATCCGTGCTCCGGCCTCGATCAGCAGGGATGATACGATGAGCAGGATGAGCACATAGATGATCGCCGCATCCGATCCACTCGATCCCTTGAATCTCGGCGGCTTCAGCACATAGCGCTGATACACGGCCAGGCCGAGACCCAGCAGCATCAGCACCGCGAACGAATCCTGGAGCAAGGCGATCCAGCTGTCGCCGCCAACTGGCGCGAGCGAAAAGCCGGGAAATAGGCGTGAGCCGAACGCCTCGACCGTGACGGTGAACAGGACAAAGAACGAAACGAAGATCAGCGCGTGCAGGACCCCCGACAGCGGCTTGCGAAGCATCTTGCGATGCAGGCCGATCGCGATGGCGACGCCTTCAAGGCGGCGCCAGGGTTGGTCGAAACGGCTGGCGCCCGGCGCCTGCGCCAGCGCGGCGATGTAGCGGCGGGAACGCCAAGCCGTGAGCGCGACGGCCGCCAGCGTGACGGTCCATAGAATTGGCGTTTCGCTCATATCAACGGCCGGACGCTGCCTGCAGCCGCTCGCTAAGATTGGCGACAAGATCGAACAGGTCGCAGGTCGCGCCGAAATGGGCGACGTTGAAGATCGGCGCCTTGGGGTCGGTATTCACGGCGATGATAAGGTCGGACTTCGACATGCCTTCGAGGTGTTCAGGCGCGCCGGAAACGCCAAGCGCCAAATAGAGTTTCGGCTTGACCTTCTGGCCGGACTTGCCGACCTGCCGCACCTTCGGCAGCCAGCCGCTGTCCACCACCGGGCGGCTACCGGCGATCTCCGCGCCCAGAATATCCGCGAGACCGCGCGCTACATCGATGCTGGCCTCGTCACCGATGCCGCGACCGACGCAGACGATCCGCTCGGCCGTCGTGAGGTCGACGCTTTCATAGCTGGGAACATCGACGCCGACGAGCCGGACCTTGCCTTCGGCCACGACGGCCGTGGCGTCAGAATGCTGCACCCTGGATGCATCAACCGCGCGCCGTTCGGCCTCCGCAAAGGCGCCGGGATTGACCATCAAAATGGCCGGCAGGGGCACGCTGCATTCGGCGAGGATCTTGCCGCCATAGACCTGCGCGATAACGGCTAGCCGGTCTCCGTCGCGGTTAATTTCGTTGACATAGGAGACCAGCGGCCAACCCGTGCGCGCCGCGAGATCGCAGGCGACGTCGAGTCCATTGGCGGAATAAGGCACCAGCACCAGGCCGGGCTCTTCGGCGGCGACAGCATTTGCCAACAGCCGCGCGTAGGATTCGGCGGCGATAAGCTGAGAGCCGCTCGCTGTCGCCGCGACGAGCCTGTTGGCGGCGCCGAGATTGGCGATGGCGGGTTCCGGATCCTGCCCGGCGAAGAAAGCGACGACCTCGTCGGCGGCCGAGCCGGCCGCGCGGGCCGCCGTGATCATTTCCAGCGAAAAGGGCTCGACCTTGCCGAATGAGCCTTCCGTGCAGGCGACAATTCGCATCGTTCAAACCCCCGCAAAACCTTTGGCCGCCAGGATGCTGGCCAGCCTTTCGGCGACATTTTCGGGATTGTCTCCCAGGTTTTCGCCGGTGCCGCGCTGGCCAGGCATTCTCAGCGCGACGATCTCGGCCGACCGTTCGAACCCGGCAGGTTCGGACGGCGCCTTGCCTATGGCCGTCTTCGAAGCCTCTCGCAGCTTGCTGCCCGAAACATAGCGCGGCGCCTTGGAAGCGGTCTGCACGCCGATCACCGCCGGCAGCGCGATCTCGTATGTCGCGGCGATGCCGCCGCCGCGCTCCTGTGTCAGGCGTAGGGCCGACCCCTCGATGCTGATCCGGCTGGAGCCGGAGACATGCGGCCAACCGAGCAGGGCGCCGGCATAGGGTACGAGCTGGCCGAACAGATCCTCGGTCGACTGGACGCCGCACAGGACGAGATCGGCTGCCTTCGAGCGGGCGAGCGCGACGATCGAACCGGCAATCGCGCGCGAGTCGATCATGCCATCGCCTTCAGCTTCGAGCGCAACCGCCTCGTCCGCGCCACGGGCGACCGCCATCTGCAGCACACGGTTGCTGCCCTCGCCAATGGCGACAGCCACGACCGTCGCGCCGGACGCTTCCTTCAAAAGGATCGCCTCTTCGAGCGCATGGTCGTCGAAATCATTGAGCTGGAAATCCAGCCATTCGCGGTCGATGCCGCGTCCGTCGCCCGTCAGTTCGAGCTCGCCCGCGGAATCCGGAATCATTCGCAGCACAACGAGAATTTTCAAACGTCGATCCTCCCCGGGTGTACCTCAACCCTCCCGGTACCTGCGGCCCATTAGATCGCAACCGTTGCTGGGCCCAATCGAGAAAATCGTAATAGCAGCTATTACAACTCAGGTGATTGACCTTCGCGACGATGCGTCCGCTAATTCGAAGCGTTGGGAGGCTTGGGCAATCGGCTGTGGCCGAGCGCTTTGTATTTTTTCGATATAAGTTGCGAAATATACCATAAATTATCCAGTTTTTACTTGGGGTAGGAACAATCGGCATCCGAAAAGGTGCCCAGGAGGAGGAAAGTATGACTATAAAGAGTATCTTCGATCAAAAGATATCGCGAGCGAGCCTGATCCGCAAAGCGCCTGCCGCTATGGCGGCCGCCGGCGCGGTTTCGGCCCTGGGACTTGGCGCGACTGCCCCTGCCGCGGCGGAGGAAGCCAAGCCGGGCTATTACGGCGTGCCGCGAACCTGGATCTGGAATCCGAACGCCAACTCGATGGTCGACACTTCGAAGTGGAAGAAAGAGGGGCCCTATACGATCGGCTTCTCCAACGCCTCGATATCCAATGCCTGGCGCGTGGCCTTCCAGCACGGCGTGTTCTGGGCGGCCGGCCAGCATCGCGACGAGATTGCGCATCTTCTGGCGACCGACGCCAATGACGATCCCTCCAAGCAGATCGCCGACATCCAGGACCTGATCAGCCAGGGGGTCGACGTCTTGCTGATCGCCGCCGCGACGGAAGACGCGTTGGACTCCGTCGTCGGCCGCGCCATGGAGCAGGGCATTCCCGTCATCATGGTCGACCGCAAGGTGAAGACGGCAAGCAACTACATCACCTACATCACCGCCTCGGACTGGGCGCTCGGTCGCCTCGAAGCCCTGTGGCTGTGCGAGACGCTCGGCGGAAAGGGCAACATCGTCATGCTGCCCGGCATCGCCGGCTCGAGCGTCGCTGAAATCCGTATCAAGGCGAATGAGGAGGTGTTCGGGAAGTTCCCCGGCATCAAGGTGCTGGAGAAGCAATATTGCGACTGGAACCCCGCGACCGGCAAATCGGTGATGGCCGCGCTCATCCAGAAGCACGGCAAGGAGATCAACGGCGTGCTGGCCGACAGCGCGCTGCAGGGCTCCGGCGCCATCCAGGCTTTCCTCGCAGCCGGCTACAAGGACGGCGAAATTCCGCCGATGACCGGCGGCGACATCGCCTTGATGTATCAGCTGGCCTCGCAGCACAACATCAAGATGGTCGGCATCGACTATCCGACCTCGATGGGCATCACCGGCATCGAGACCGTGCTCGACGTCATGAAGGGCATCCCCGTTCCCGAGAAGGTCGAGGTCAGTTTCAATGTGGTGACCTCGCCCGGAGCCGACACGGTTTCGGTCAAGGGCGACCGCCATCTTCTCGACCATGTCAGCATGAGTGACCCGGGCGACCTGTCGCCGAGCAACGGCTTGCCGGCCGGTTACAATCCGAGCACGTTCAAGCCCGATTATCCGAAGTAAGCCTCCCAGCCTGGCCAGGGTGTGCGTTCCTTTGGACGCACACCCTGGTGTAACCGGAATTTCGAGCATCGGATAAATGGTCACTCCCGTCATCGAGCTCAGTCGCATCGAGAAGGAGTATCCGGGCGTAAAACCCCTGGACAAGGTGGATTTTGCCGTTCGTCCGGGTGAGATCCATGCCCTTCTCGGCGAAAACGGCGCGGGAAAATCCACGCTCATCCGCGTCATGGGCGGCGCCATCAAACCGAATGGCGGCAACATGACTTATCTGGGCAAGCTGGTTTCCTGGCAGTCGCCCAAGCGGGCGCGCGCGGCGGGCATCCACGTCATCCATCAGGAGCTCGCTCTGTTTCCCGAGCTTTCCGTCGCCGAGAACATCCTGGTCGACGCGCAGCCGCGCAACGGCCTGGGGTTGATCTCGGGCCGTGCCCGCCATGCGCGGGCAGCCGAGATCCTGTCGCAGCTCGGCGTGAAGATCTCTACCCATGCCAAGATCGACGAATTGCCGCTTGCCGACCAGCAGATGGTCGAGATCGCCAAGGCGCTGGTCGGCGAGGTGAGGCTCCTCGTGCTCGACGAGCCGACGGCCGTGATCTCCGGCCACGAGGTCGATCTCCTGTTCGACAACATGCGGCGCCTGAAGCGCGAAGGCGTTGGCATCGTCTATGTCTCGCACCGGCTGGAAGAGATCTTCGAGATCGCCGACCGCGTAACGATCCTGAAGGATGGACAAGTGGCGGGTACTGGTCCTGTCGGCGACCTGACACGCGATGAGATGATCACCAAGATGGTCGGACGCCGCCTCGAGCAGATCTATCCGGCACGTCGCAAGGCGCCAGCCAGCGGGCCGGACATCCTCAAGGTCAGCAACCTTCGCGCCGGTCATCGCGTGCGCGATGTCAGCATCGCGGTCAAGCCGGGCGAGGTCGTCGGCATCGCCGGCATGGTCGGCTCCGGCCGCACGGAAGTTGCAGAGGTCATCTTCGGTGTGCGCGACCTCGACGGCGGCACGATCGAGTTCGATGGTAAGCCGTTCGACCGTCGCATGCCGCGCGAGGCAATCCGCAACGGCCTTGGCTTCCTCACCGAGAACCGCAAGGACGAGGGGCTCTTCCTCGGCCTGCCGATTTCCGCAAATGTCATGGCGCCCGATCTGGCAGGCGTCACCAGACGAGGGCTGATCGACCGGCGCGGCGAGCGCGACATCGCGCTAGAGCAAATAAGCAACTTCGCCGTGGCCGCGCCTTCGCCGGAGGTCAAGGTCGGTAATCTTTCCGGCGGCAACCAGCAGAAGGTGCTTTTCGGCCGCTGGTCGCGCATTGCCCGAAAGCTTCTCATCCTCGACGAGCCGACGCGCGGCGTTGACATCGGCGCCAAGGTCGAGATCTACCGTATCGTCCGCAGCCTGGCGGAGCAGGGTGTGGGCATCCTCATGATCAGCTCCGAGCTGCCGGAGATCATCGGTCTGTCGGATCGCATCTTCGTGATGTCGCAGGGCCATGTCGCGGGCGAGATCGATGGCGCGTCCGCCACCGAGGAGGCGATCATGGATCTCGCGGTGCGCTCGGTCGACCGGCGCGAGGGCAAGGCGGTGCGGCTGGAGCAGGTCGCATGAGCGCTGTCGGTGCCGAGTTCCGCCGCAACCGGCTCTCGTTGTCCTATGTCATCGTGGTGGCGTTGCTCATCCTGCTCGTTGTGGCGGGTGGCTTCCTGTCCGATCGGTTCCTCACCTGGCGCAATTTCGGCAACCTATTCCAGCAACTTGTCGTGCTGGGCATGGTCAGCCTCGGCCAGACATTCGTAGTGCTGCTCGGCGGCATCGATCTTGCGGTCGGCTCGCTGGTCAGCGCATCGACCGTCTTCATCGCGCATTTCCTCGAATGGCGGCCGGACTTGCTCTGGCTTGCTCTGCCGCTCGCCCTGATCGCCGCGACGGCGATCGGCGCGCTCAACGGCCTTCTCACCATCGTGCTGCGCGTCCATCCGCTGATCGTGACGCTCGGCATGTCGTCGATCATCTTTGGCGGCACGCTGATGTACAACAAGGAGCCGGGCGGATCGGTCCCGCGTGGGCTAGCCGACTTTTCCTACGCCAAGCTGTGGGGCATCCCGGTGACGGCGATCGTCCTTGTGGCGGTCTTCGCGCTTGCCGGGCTCTGGCTGCAGCGCTCGCGCTCGGGCCGCAGCATCTATTTCGTCGGCGGCGACCGCGAGGCGGCGCGGCTGAACGGCCTGCCGGTGAGCCGCATCGTGGTGATGGCCTATGCGCTGTCCGGCCTGTGCGCCGGGCTGGCGGCGATCTTCCTCACCGCCCGCACCGGTGTCGGCGACCCGCGCATCGGCGCCGCCTTGACGCTGCAATCGATCACGCCGGTGGTCGTCGGCGGCACGGTTCTCGCCGGCGGGCGCGGCGGCGTCCTCGGCACGCTGCTCGGCGTGCTCCTGGTGACGATGCTCAACAACTTGCTCAACTTCCTCAACGTGTCTTCCTATTACCAGTGGGTGATCCAGGGCCTGATCATCATCATCGCCGTCAGCATCCACACCACGAGGCGGAGGCAGTGATGGCACCGCTGGAGACGCCGCTGCCCCGGTCGCGAGGCGTGTCCGTCGCCTCGGTTTTCGAGCGCTATGGATTGATCGTCTTCCTCCTCGCGCTGCTGCTGGTCGCGGCAGCGCTCTCGCCCACTTTCCTGCAGCCAGCCAACCTGGTCAACGTGCTCACCATCGCGGCCCCGCTCGGCATGGTGGTGGTCGGCCAGACCTTCGTCATCCTGGTGCGCGGACTTGACCTGTCGGTGGCCTCGCTGATGGCGACGGTGGCCGTGCTTGCAACCGCCTTCAAGGCGACGACCAATGACGCGATCCCTCTGATCTTCGTGGCGGCGGTCGCCTTCTCCGCCGTCGTCGGCCTCGTCAACGGCTGGCTGGTCGCCAAGCGCAACGTCAGTCCGTTCCTTGCCACGCTCGCCATGATGATCATCCTGCAGGGCGTCCGCTTTGCCTATACGGGCGGCGCGCCAATCAGCACGCTGCCGCCGGGCATGGGCTTTCTCGCGTCCGGCCGCATCCTCGGCATCCCGGTCAACCTCATCACCCTGGCGTTGCTGGCCATCGTTTTCGGTGTCGTGCTCCACCGATCGCGTCTCGGGCGCAAGATATTCATGGTGGGCAGCAATCCCAAGGCGGCGTTCCTCAACGGCGTCGCGCCCGATCGCGTCATCATCTTCTGCTACGTCATCTGCTCGGTCTGCGCCGGCATAGGTGGGCTGTTCCTGCTCGGCTATGTCGGGACGGTCTCCAACTGGGTCGGCCAGGGCTACGAGCTCGACTCAATCGTGGCGGCGGTCATGGGCGGCGTGGCGCTGACGGGCGGACGCGGCAACATCTTTGCCGCGCTGGTCGGTGTCGCGGTCCTGGTCGTCATCAACAATCTGGTACTTTTGCTGGGCTTTCCGATCGAGATGCAGCTCATCATCAAGGGCATTATCATCATAGGCGCGGCTGCGTTCTACCGCACAAGGCTCGCATGAGCCGGTCGCCAGCCACCGAGGGAGGTAGCAAATGAATGTCGAGAGCCTGAGCGAACGCGGCGCCCGCGCGCGACGCGACGAGGAAGTGGATGTCGCCATCGTCGGCGCCGGGCCTTCCGGCTCGGTCGCGGCGCTCCATCTCGCGCGTGCCGGTTTCTCCGTGGTCGTGCTGGAGCAGGGCGAATGGCCCGAATACAACGACTATACCGGCGCGCGGCCCGAGCACGAGCTGGTCAGCACCAAGCTCTGGCATCCCAACCCCAATGTGCGCGACAACCCGAAAGACTATCCGGTCGACACCTCGACCACGGACATCAATCCGCTGATGTTTGCCGGCGTCGGCGGCAGCGCCACGCTCTACGGCGCGCAATGGATGCATTTCCTACCCTCGGATTTCCGCGTCCGCTCGCTCGACGGCGTGGCCGAGGACTGGCCGTTTTCTTATGAGGATCTTCTGCCGTACCAGCTTGAGATCGAGCGCGAGGTCGGAGTGTCCGGCCTTGCCGGCGACCCGGCCTTTCCGCCGCGGGGACCATATCCTTTCCCGGCGCTGCCGATCGGCTCGGTGGGTCTGCGCGGCGCGCTCGGCATGGAGCGGATGGGGTGGCACTGGTGGCCGGGGAGCAACGCAATACCGTCCGAGAAGTTCGGCGAGTTGAACGCCTGCGTGCGGCGCGGCACCTGTCTCACTGGCTGCCCCGAAGGCGCGAAGTCGACCACCGACCGCTCGCACTGGCCGCTTGCCTTGAAGGCCGGAGCCCGGCTCGTTACCCGCGCGCGCGTCAAGGAGGTCGAGACCAACGAGCAGGGGCTCGCCACCGGCGTCGTCTATGTCGACGCTAATGGCCGCGACCGGCGCCAGCGCGCCAAGGTCGTCATCCTGTGCGCCAATGGCGTCGGCACACCACGGCTGCTGTTGATGTCGGGCGGAGCGAAACACCCGGACGGGCTGGCCAACTCTTCGGGCATGGTTGGCAAGCGGCTGATGATGCACCCCTTTGCCAGCATCCTTGCCTCCTACGAAGATCCGCTGGACTCCTGGCGCGGTCCGTTCGGCCAGCAGGTCTATTCGCTCGAATTCTACGAGACCGACGAGCGGCGCGGCTTCGTGCGCGGATCGAAATGGAACTGCATGCCGTCCGGCGGCCCGGTCGGAGTGTCGGGCGCCATCGGCTCCAAGGTCTATGTCGCCGAGGAAGGCCGCTTCCAGGATTTCTGGGGCGCCAACCTGCACGAGAATGTCGCCCGCCGCTTCGGTCATTCGCTGATCTGGGGCATTGTCGGCGAGGACCTGCCGGAAGAGGAGAACCAGGTGGTGCTGTCGAAGGATGTCGTCGACTCCGACGGCCTGCCGGCGCCGCAGATCATCTACAAGGTCAACGAGAACTCGAACCGCCTACTCCAGTTCAACATCGACCGCTGCCTAGAATCGGTGCGCGCCGCCGGCGCCATCGAGACGCTCGTTTCCACGCCGGTGCGCGAGTCCGGCTGGCACCTGATCGGTACGACCGTCATGGGCGACGACCCCAAGCGCTCGGTGGTTGACCAGTGGGGTGCCTGCCATGACGTGCCCAATCTCTACATCATGGACGCCTCGACCTTCCCGACCTCGGGGGCGACAAACCCGACTGCGACGATCATGGCGGTGGCGTTGCGCAACACACGTCGCATGATTGCGGAACGTCGCAACCAGAAGGTCGCCTGAGATGAGCAAAGACCAGACTTTCCTCGCTCTTGCGGACTTCCTCATCCCGGCCCACGGCACAATGCCGGCGTTCGGTTCCGTCTGCAGCTTCGCCGACGCCGAAAAGGCACTCGATTTTCGCGTCGATCTCAAGGAAGGATTTTATCGTGCGCTCGACGCCGATCCCGCATTGAGCGCCGAAGCGCATCTCGAAAGGCTCAACAAGGAAGACGGCGCCGCCTTCTCTGCCGTCACGACGATCGCGATTTGCACCTACTACATGAACCCGCGCGTGCGCGAGCTGCTCGGCTATCCCGGCCAGGAAAGCGTGCAGTACGATTCCAAGGCCACCCAGATCTACCTCACCGACGGCTCGCTTGGCCATGTGCTGGCGCGCGGTCGCAAATACCGGCCAACACCCGGCCTCTGATCCCTCCTAAGCAGAAAGGAATAACCCGATGGGTAAGGACGTGTTCGACAAGGGCTTCGAAATCCGCAAGGCGGTGCTCGGAGCCGAGTTCGTGGAGAAATCCTTCGCCAGCGCCGACGATTTCAATCGTCCGATGCAGGAACTGGTGACCGAATATTGCTGGGGCGCCGTATGGGGCCGCGAGACGCTCGACCGCAAGACGCGCAGCATGCTGAACCTGGCGATGCTGGCTTCGCTCAACCGGCCGCACGAATTGAAAATGCACGTCAAGGGCGCGATCCGCAACGGCGTCACCAAGGACGAGATTCGCGAGGTGCTGCTGCAGGTCGCCATCTATGCCGGCGTGCCGGCCGGCGTCGACGCCTTCCGCAACGCCCGCGAGGCCCTGCAGGAAATCGGCGCATGATCCAGCGTCCGCCGCTCGCCGAGGACAAGCTTGCCATGTTGATCGGCGGCCGTTGGGCCGCCGCGGCGTCGGGCGAGTATTTCGAGTCCTTCGATCCCTTCACCGGCAAGGCCTGGGCGCTTGTTCCGCGCGCCGGCGTTGCCGATGTCGATGCGGCCGTCGAGGCCGCCTCACAGGCCTTCCGGGGGGAATGGCGGTCGATGACGGCGAGTGCGCGCGGCCAGATCATGGCGCGCTTTGCCGACCTCGTCGCCGAGGAGGCGGAAAACCTCGCCGTCCTCGAGACACGGGACAACGGCAAGCTCATCAATGAAATGCGGATGCAGTGCAAATACATCCCGCAATGGTTTCGCTTCTTCGGCGGACTGGCCGACAAGATCGAAGGACGCGTCATCCCGATCGATAAGCCCGGCGTCTTCAACTACACCAAGCTCGAGCCTCTCGGCGTCGTGACGGCGATCACGCCATGGAACTCGCCATTGATGCTGGCGACGTGGAAGCTGGCGCCGGCGCTCGCCGCCGGCAACACGGTGGTTTGGAAGCCTTCGGAATTCTCGTCGGTCTCGGCGCTCTTCTTCGGCAGGCTGTTCGAGAAGGCGGGTTTCCCGAAAGGCGTCGTCAACATCATAACCGGCTTCGGCCACGAGATCGGCGACCGCATGGTCACGCATCCGAGGGTGGCGAAAGTCGCCTTCACCGGCGGCGATGCCACCGGCCGGCGTGTCTACCAGGCAGCGGCCGGTGGCCTGAAGAAGGTGACGCTGGAGCTTGGCGGCAAGTCGGCGAACATCGTCTTCGCCGACGCCAAGCTGGAGGCCGCGATCCCCGGGCTGGTCTCGGGCATCTTCGCGGCGACCGGACAGACCTGCATCGCCGGCTCGCGCGCGCTGGTGCAGCGCTCCGTCTACGATGAGGTGGTCGAAAAGCTGGTCGCATTTGCGAAAACCGCGAGGATCGGCGACCCGCTCGATCCGGACACGCAGGTCGGCCCGATCACGACGCTTCCCCAGCGCAAGAAGGTCCTCGACTATATCGGCATCGCGCGGGACGAGGGCGCTTTGCAGCTGCTCGGCGGCAAGGTGCCCGAGAACAAGGCGATCGCCGATGGCTGGTTCGTCGAGCCGACCATCTTCGGCAATGTCAGTCAGTCGATGCGCATCGCCCAGGAAGAGGTGTTCGGACCGGTCCTTTCGATCATCCCGTTCGAGGACGAGGACGAAGCCGTCGCCATCGCCAATGACAGCATCTACGGCCTCGCCGCCGGATTGTGGACGCAGGACATAGGCCGCGGCATCCGGCTGCCGGATCGGTTGGAGGCGGGCATCGTCTGGGTCAACATGTACCGCGCCACTAGCTATCTTTCGCCCTTCGGCGGCTACAAGCAGTCGGGCTTCGGCCGAGAGAACGGCCGTACCGCCATCTACGAATATCTCCAGGAAAAGAGCGTCTGGATCGACGCCGGGAACTCCATTCCGGCGCCGTTCGTCCAGCGCTGAAGATTGGCACGCCGGACGGTTCCACCGTCCGGTGTGCCAAGCCAGACCCCCGCCATCCGCCCATAAGCGAGAACCACCGATGTCCTGCTACGAGATCATCGACCCGCGCTTCGGCGACCTTATCGATCCGGTCGCCTTCCTCGAAACGCTGCACACCGGCAACCGCTGGGCGGAAGGACCGGTCTATTTCGCCGACCTGCGCACGCTGGTCTGGAGCGATATCCCGAACGATCGCATGCTGCGCTGGGACGAGGAGACGGGCGCGGTTTCGCTGTTCCGCGGCAATGTCGCCAACCCCAACGGCAGCACGCGCGACCGTGAGGGGAGGCTGGTCACCTGCATGCAGGGCGAACGCCGCGTCGTGCGCACCGAATGGGACGGCTCGATCACCGTGCTTGCGGACGCCTTTGAGGGAAGGCGGCTCAACTCGCCGAACGACGTGGTGGTGAAGTCGGATGGCAGCGTCTGGTTCACCGATCCGAATTACGGCATCATCTCCGACTATGTCGGGCGCCGGGCCGACCAGGAGCAGCCCGGTTGCCGCGTCTACCGCATCGATCCGCAATCCGGTCGCATCACCGTTGTCGCCGACGATTTCTCGATGCCCAACGGGCTTGCCTTCTCGCCCGACGAGAAGACGCTCTACATCGCCGATTCCGGCTATCTGACCGACCGCAGCGCGCCGCATCACGTCAGGTCGTTTGACGTTGCCGGAGACAGGCTGGTAAATTCGCGCGTGTTCGCCGAAATATCGCCGGGCATTCCGGACGGGTTCCGGGTCGATATCGCCGGCAACCTCTGGATCAGCGCCTGGGACGGCGTCCAGTGCCACACGCCGGCTGGTGAATTGATCGGCAAGATCCTGGTGCCGGAAATGGTGGCGAACGTCGCATTTGGCGGTGCGCGGCACAATCGGCTCTTCATCACGGCGACGACTTCGGTCTATGCCGTGTTCCTGAACGTGCGCGGCCTGAAATATCCGTTCCGCACGTAGGGTCAAAGGCTTCGGGCAAAGCACCGCCCGGCGGCGGGTTGGGTGGTTTGAGTTGGACACGAAGCAGCTTCAGGTCTTCATCGCGGTCGGCTCGGCGGGCAGCTTTTCGAAAGCCGCCCTCGACCTCAATGTCACCCAGCCGATGATCACGCGCCATATCCGCGGGCTCGAGGAAGAGCTCGGCGTCGAGTTGTTCCACCGCAACGGTCGCGGCGTGGTGCTGACCGAAGCCGGAGCGCTCCTGAAATCGCATGCCGACGAGATCGTCGAGCGCATGCGGCTCGCGCAGAACGCCGTGTCCAATCTCAGGGCTTCGCCACGCGGCAGGTTGGTGCTCGGCGTTCCGCCCTCCGTCGGGACGGTGCTGACAGTGCCGCTGGTCAAGAAGATCAAGAACGAGTTCCCGAACGTCGCCCTGCAGGTCATCGAAGGCTTCAGCGGCCACATCCTGGAGTGGCTGATCGCCGGCCGCATCGACGCTGCGGTGCTTTACAACTCGCCCAATCACCCTTCTGTGCTGACTGAGCCGCTCGCCGATGACGAGCTTTTCCTGATCGGCCCGGCGCTGCCCGAGCCTCTGCTGCCGCGCGGTCCGGTTGGCCTCGGCGTGCTAGCGGAACTGCCGATGATCCTGCCAAGCCGGCCGCATGGTCTGCGCCGGCTGATCGACAACATCGTCGCCGAACACGGCATCTATCCGCGCATCGAGATGGAATTGGAGGCGATGCCGTCGACGCTGCTGCTTGTCGAGGAGGGCGGCGGCTACACGGTCCTGCCCTATGCGTCCGTGCACCTGCTTGCCGAAGCCGGCCGTATCGAGGTCTGGCCGTTCGACCCGCAGATCACCCGCAAGCTGATCCTCGCGACCTCGTCGCAGAAACCGATGTCCTCGACATTCCGGCCGCTGTTCCGCGCCGTGCGCACGGAACTGAGGGACATCATCTCCACCCATGTCTGGAAGCCGCCGCAGCACAATCGCTGAGGTCGGCCACGACGGCGTGCGGCCTATGCCTTCGGCCGGGCCAGCGCCATGATCGAACCGACGTCGCTGACGTCGCGAAGCGCCCACAGGCTATCGGCAAGCGCGCCGGCATCGATCGCCGGGCTGCCGTACTCGGCGAGGGCGGCGAACTTATCGCGCAGCGCGGCGTCCGTCATCGGTCGTGCCGGACTGCCCGTGGCGGCCAGCTCGCGCACCTCGAAATGCGCCCCATCACTGCAGCGGACGGAGACATAGGCCGCCTCGACCGGAATGGCTTCGTCCGTCTCGATCGGACGCACCTTGGCGCGCAATGCCTTCACGTCAGGATTGTTCACCGCCGCGTCGCTGAAATCGGCGGCGCCGGCCGTGCCGCGCAACAGGGCGACGGCGACAGCATGCTGCGCGCTGACCTGCGCTTCCCTGCCCGTGGTGACATCGGGCCTGTCGGCGCGGGCCTTGAGCAGAGGGCAGCCGCGCACGGTGATGTCGCTGACGAGATCGGCGGAGAAATCAGGTTTCCGATGCAGGTCAAGGCATGCGTCGACAACGGGGTTGAGCACCACGCCGCAGGGATATGGCTTGAGCATGTTGCGCAGGTTTTCCCAGTCGCTGCCGAGTTCGCGCTCGATCAGCTCAGGCTTCGGCGCGTCGCACAACACCTTGAGGAAACCGCGCGGGCCTTCGAGGGGCATCGGCGGTCCTTCGACCCCGCCCTTCGCCATCAGCGCCGCGAGCAGGGCTCCGCGCGCGGCGGTGCCGACGCCGACGCTCTTGGCCATGAAGCCCAGTGTCTCGACGAGGCCCGACGCCTGGGCCGAAGCGTTGCCGAAGGCCCAGAGGATTTCCTCCTCAGTCAGATCGAGCAGCTTCGCCGCGGCTACCGCGGCGCCGAAGATTCCGCAGGTCGAGGTGATGTGCCAGCCGCGATCGTAGTGGCTCGGCGAGATCGCGTTGCCGATCCGGCAGGTCACCTCCACGCCGAGCACGAAGGCATGCAGGAGCTCGGTCCCGCTGACCGGCCGCAATTCGGCCAAGGCAAGGACGACGGGTGCCACGGGCGCGGTCGGATGGATGATCGTGCCTTGATGGGTGTCGTCGAAATCGAACACGTTCATCGACGCCGCGTTGAGAAAGGCAGCGGCCGGCGCATCGCGCTTTGCGCCGTGACCGATCACGGTCGCGATCTCTCCGGCGGAGAAGGGCGCGAGGCTCGCCGCAAGGCGCAGGATCGCCTGGTCAGATGAACCGCCAAGCGCGGTCCCGAAGCCGTTGAAGAGGGCGCGCAGCGCATGCTCGCGCACCGGCTCCGGCACGTCGTTCCATTGCGAATTGCGCACGAACGCGGCAAGCCTGCGCGACAGGCCCGGAGCAATCGCTTGAGGGAAATTGGCGCTCATCAGATGCGTTCCGGCCGGCGTCAGGCTTGAGCCTTCTTACCGGCCACCGTCACGCCGGCCCAACCCTCGATCGGCTTAATGATTTCGGTCAGGTCCGCATCCGCGCCGAGGTCGCTCTTCGCCACGGTCAGCAACTGCCGCACCGCGCCGCCGACGATCATCGGCACGCCCAGCGCGTCGCTCTCCTCGAGGCAGAGGCGAATGTCCTTGGCTGACAGCCCGATCGCGAAGCCGAAATCGAAGCCGCGGGTAAGGATGAATTTCGGGATCTTGGTCAATGTCGCGTTGGAACTGCCGCTGCCCGAATTGATGACCTCAAGCATGACGTCCGGATCGAGCCCGGCCTTGGTGCCGAGCACGAGCGCCTCGGAAGCGATCGACAAAGCCGTCACCGACATCAAATTGTTGATCACTTTGATCATCTGGCCCATGCCGGGCTCCAGGCCGACATGGACCGGCTTGCCAAGCGTTTTGAGCACCGGGCGGATCGTTTGCATCGTCGCCTCGTCGCAGGCGGCCATCATTGCCAGCGTGCCTTTTTCAGCGCCGCCCACGCCGCCGCTCACCGGGCAATCCGCCAACGCGACGCCGGCGACCTTGAGGCCTTCCGCGACAAGGCGCTCCGTCCGCGGCCCCGTGGTCGAGAGGTCGATGACGATGCTCGCGCCCTTCGCGGAGGTGAGCCCGTCTTGGCCAAGGCAGACGGCCTGTACGATCTCCGGCGTCGGCAGCGAAAGCAGGACCACGTCGCAGCGCTTCGCCAGCTCCGCGGGTGTCGCGGCCTTGCCGGCGCCCTGCGCGGCCAATGCCTCGACGGCGCCGGCATTGGTGTCATAGACGCACACGCTATAGCCTGCCGCCATCAGGCGCTTCGCCATCGGCGTTCCCATCCTGCCGGCGCCAGCCAGCCCGAGCTTGAGATCAGTCATTGTCGTCTCCATACGATTTTGCGACGAACGCCCCAAGGCTTTCGACTATCAGGGGCGCCGATCAAAAAGGCACTCACGGCGCTCCGGCGATCGGGTCGACGTCGAGGCGCACGATGTCGTCAACGCCAGCCAGCGCGGCAGGATAGCGAGTGAGGACCAGGGGATCATGACCCGGGATGATGTGGTTCGGCGTGCTGGCGAGCTTCTTCATGGTGGCGTAGCCGTCCAGCATGTCGGTTGCGCTCTCCAGCACCGGGAAAGGCCGGTTCTGCTCGAAATTGGCGTAGAAATGCGATGCGTCGGACCCGAGCACCACCCAGCCGCGCTGCGTCTTCACCCGGATCACCTGCAGCCCCTTTGAGTGGCCGCCGACACGATGCACGGTGAGGTTCGAAGCGACCTCGGAGACGCCGTCATGGAAGGTCACGCGCCCAGCATAGAGCTTGCCGATCATGCTGGCCACGTCCTCATAGTCGAACGGATGCCTGAGATAGCTGTGGCACATGCAGCGTCCCGTGCAGTAGGCCATCTCCACGTCCTGGACGTGATAGCGAGCCTTCGGGAACAGCTCGTGATTGCCAGCATGGTCGAAATGCATATGCGAGATGATGACGTCCTCGACCTTGTCCGGATCGACGCCGATCATCTTCAGCCCTTCGCCGACCGGGCGCAGCAGATTACGCTGGCGCCGGTCCGCGACTTTCGCGTCGAAGCCCGTGTCGAACACGAAGGTGCGCGATTTGCCGACGATCGTCCAGACGAAATAGTCGAGCGGCATGGGCCCGTCATGCGGGTCGCCGCCGATGAAATTCGCGGCCGCATTGCGCTCGTGGTGGCCGTAACGGATAGCGTAGACTTCGTATAATTCGTCCATGGATTGCTCCTCTAGACATTACTCTCGCGTGTGCAATGCCGGTCTCTTTCAGCGCCGGCTCAACTTGCCAACCAGCCCGCTTCGACCGGCAGCACGGACCCGGTCATGTCGCGGGCGATCGGGCCGCACAGGAAGACCAGCAGGTCCGAGATGCTCCCGGCAGAGACGAAGTTGCCGCCTGGCTGCTTGCCTTCGAGAAAGAGCCGCTCGGCCGCCGTCCGATCGATGCCGCGCTCCGCCATCAGTCTCTCCACCCGTTCTTCCGTGCCCGGCGTGAGCACCGATCCCGGACAGAGGCTGTGGCAGGTCACGTCGCGATCCAGGTTCTCCAGCGCCACCGCGCGGGTCAAGCCGAGGATAGCAGACTTCGTCGTCACATAGCCGACGCGGTCGGTCGTTCCGCGCATGCCATAGACCGAGGTGATGTTGAAGATCCGGCCGAAATTCCGGCTGCGCATGTTCGGCAGCAGAAGCCGGATGGCGTGGAACGCGGCGGAGAGGTTGACCGCCAGCGCAATGTCCCACTGCTCGGCAGGGAAATCCATGACCGGCGCGAAGTGCCGGACGACTGCATTGTTGACGAGGATGTCGATCGGGCCGAGCACCGACATTGCGGTGCTGATCAGTCCCTCGACCCCCGACCGCGTCGAGAGGTCTGCCTTGTGGTAGGCGACGCGGGCGCCCGTTTTGCGGGCGAGCTCGTCCCGTTGCGCGTCGATCTGCTCGGCATCTTCCAGCCCGTGCAGCATGACGCTGCATCCGGACTCGGCAAGCCTTGCCGCCATCGCCTGCCCGAGACCGGCGGTGGACCCCGTGATCAAGGCGGTGCATTCGTTGAGCGGCTTCGCTCGGGTGGAGGGCGCTGCCCCCTCAGCTTCCTTCGACAAGCTCAAATCCTGTTCCGCCACTTTGTGAGCATTGCCAAGACCCCTCGTTCCTTCGGACGCCCGCTAGGCACGCGACTGCCATGCAGGTCTCGGCTTTATATTGGTACCGGTAACAAAATGCAATCGCAGAAAAGCGGGAGCAGTGTTGCAGTTCCGGTCCCAGGCGGGTCAGGTGCTCTCGCGCTGGATGACTTCGAACTTAAGGTCGACGACGCTGCCGCGCAGGTGATCGGCGCCGTCGATGATGCGGCTCAAAAGAATTCGCGCCGTCCGCTCGCCGATGTCGTAGCGCGGCAGCCGCAAGGTGGTGATGGAAGGGCTGACATGCCGCAACAGGTCGACGTCGTCGAAACTGGCGAGCGCGATGCGGCTGGGCACCGCCCAGTTGCGGCGCTGGCACTCGAACAGCGCGCCGGCGGCCAGAACTTCGCCGGCGCAGAAAAGCGCGTCGACCTCCGGCACGCTCTGCATCACCCGCGCCACGACCTCGGCGCCGGCGGCAAGGCCGCGTCCCGTCTCCAGCACCATGCGCGGGTCGGGATCGTGGCCCAATTGCTTGAGCGCCGCCAAATATCCTTTCAGGCGGTCCTGGGAGCGATCGTTATGCACGGAATACAGGCTGGCGAAGGCGATCTTGCGATAGCCGAGCCTGCCGAGATGCATGGTCATTGCGTAAGAAGCATCGCGATTTGAATAGCTTACGACCATGTCGAGCGGTTCTTTGGGGATGTTCCCGTTCTCGACCACCGGAATGCCCGACTTGCGGATCTTCTCGATGGCCTGAGGCGTATGCTCCGTGCTGTGCAGCACGAGCCCACCGACCCGGTGGCTGAGGAAGACGGTGATGAGTTCCTCTTCCTCATTGGGATCATAGCCCGATTCTGCGATCATCAATTGGAAGCCGGAGCGCTTCAGCACCTCCGACAGGCCCTTGACCGTCTGAGTGTAGATCGAATTGTCGATGCTGGGGACGATCAGCCCGATGGTCGTCGAACGATTCGAGGACAGGCTGCCCGCCAGGTGGTTCGGCAGGTAGCCGATCTCGCGAACCGCGGTCAGCACGCGTTCGCGCATCTCCTCTGATACTTTGCCGGGCTCGTTCAAGACCCGTGAGACGGTCATGGTGGAGACACCGGCGCGAACCGCGACGTCACGCATTCGGGCGCTTCCGTTGCGCCTCTCTGTGTTCTGAGATGATCGCCTTGGCATCTTTGTTATCGCTCGGTCCGGCCGGCGCGCATCAAACCATTCCCTCGTCTAACAAACAAGCCGTTGGCCTCGCGTGGAGCAAATCTGTTGTTACCGATATCAAAATCGGGTAATGCCCGAGGAGGAGGACGCTGCGGAGCTGGCGTGGAGGATTTGCAATGGGCGTGTATTCCTGCGCCGGCGTGACGGAGCAGTCGCTGCTGCACTATGCCGATGCCGCGCGTGACGCGCAGCAATTGATCAGTCAGACCCTGACCCAGCTGTCCGGCTACGCGCTGCTCCTGCTGACGTCGCGCCGTCAGGCGGCGCTGGCCGAAGGTGCCTTGTCCGGCGCGAGGCAAGCTGTCGTGCACGCGGCCGAAGCCGTTCGAGCCTTGCAGGCGCCGGAGCCGGCCGCGCACCACTATCATCATATGCGTGGTGCCGCCGAGACGCTCATGGAAGCCTGCGCCGCGGCGACGGCCTGCCGCGGGGCGCAGGACCGGTCGGACAAGCGGTTCGACACGCTGACGCGCGCGCTTCGCGTCACGAGCGACCACCTGCGGGCGACATCGCGCCTGTTGCCCGGCTTCGAGCTCGTCGATTTCGGCCGGGCCTGTTGCGCCGTCCACGCGCCGCGCCTGCTCGGGCAAGGCATCTGACTATCAAAGGAGGATTGAATGGCACATTACTCGATCTGGGTGCTCGAATACGCGGCGGTGGAGAAATTCCCCTTCAGCGTCATGATGTATGGGCCGCAGCACCAGGGCACGCGTAAGCTCCCCTATGCCTATGCGCTTCTGAAGGGGGGCGGCGAAACCATCCTGATCGATACTGGCTACGACCATGTCGCCTATGGCGAACAGCTTGCCACCGCCTATGGCGTTTCGAACTACCACGGTCCGCGGGCGGTTCTTGCCGAATGCGGCGTGAAGCCGGAGGACGTGACCAGCGTCTTCATCACCCACGCCCATTTCGACCATATGGGCGCCATGCATCTGTTCCCCAACGCCAAATTCTACATCCAGAAGAGCGAGCTGGAAAAATGGGTCTGGGCGCTCACGCTCGGGCCGGAATACCGTTTCCTTGTCGGCGGCGGCGATCCGGCCGATATAGTGCGCGCGGTCGAGGCGGCGAAGGAAGGCCGCATGATCTGCATCGATGGCAACCAGGAAAACGTGCTGCCGGGGATCGACGTTCATCTCGCTGCCGACACTCACACCTATGGCAGCATGTATGTGACCGTCCGCAATGACGGCACCAGCGGCGGCGAGGATCGCTGGATCTTCGCCGGCGACCTCATCTACACCTATGACAATCTGACCGGGCTCGATCCGGCCGCGCCGCAGATCGTGCCCATCGGCCTTGCCGTCGGCAGCCAGCACAATCTGATCTTCTCCAGCGCCGAGATGCTGAAATCGGTCGGCGGCGAGGTGCGCAGGGTGATCCCCGTGCATGAAGACAGGCTGCGCACGACATTCCCGTCACGGCTGACGGACAGGGGCCTTCAGGTGGTGGAGATCGCCCTCGCCAAAGGCGAGAAGAGCTGCGTCGCCTGAATGGCGAGGAAACAAGGCTGGAGATTTAGCCCAGCCTTGAACGTCAGAGCTTGTCGGCGCCCGCGACGAAGCCGCCGCCGTCGATCACCACGGCCTGTCCGGTAATGAAGGATGCGGCGTCCGACGACAGGAAAAGCACCAGCTGCGCGATTTCGGACGGGTCGCTGATCCGGCCCATGGGGATCATCGGCAGCACCGTGTCCTTGGCGCTCTGCTCGCTGCCGAACATGCCGCGCAGCAGCGGCGTCATCACCGAGCCGGGCGCGATGGCGTTGACCCGGATGTTCTTACGCGCGACTTCCAGCGCCACCGAGTTGGTGAGGCCGATCACCCCCCATTTGCTGGCGCAGTAGACCGCGGTCGTGGCGAAACCCATGACGCCGAACAGCGACGAAGTGTTGACGATCGCGCCGCCGCCCTTGGCGGTCATATGCGGGATCTGGTGCCTCAGGCCGTTGAAGATGCCGCGCAGGTTAACGTCCATCAGCAGGTCGTAGTCTTCGTCCTCCAGCTCGTGCACAGGCGCTGTCTTGCCCGGGACGCCGGCATTGTTGAAGGCGATGTCGATGCGCCCGAAGCGCTCGAAGGCGTGCTTGTGCAGGGCCGCCATCGCCTTGCTGTCGCGAACGTCGACTTCCTCGAACTCGAATTCGACGCCGAGCGGCTTGACCTCGCCCTTGAGGCTTCCTCCGGAGTCCGCGCCGATGCCGGAAACATAAAGATTGGCTCCGGCCTTGGCGAAGGCGAGCGCCGTGGCCCGCCCGATGCCGGTCGTCCCGCCGATCAGGATGACGTTCTTGCCGGAAAAATCATAGGTCACTTTCATGTCCGCTCCCATCTCGCTCGAGCTGTTACACGCTCGCGGCGCTCTCTGCTTCGATAGCCTCAGCCATAGCCTTAGCTTGATACCGATAACAACAAAAATCAGCTCAGCAACGCGATTCTGTCAGTTTCAAATCACATATCTCGGCGCAAAAAGGGCAATTTCGCTGGGTGCGCGATGCTGGCTATTGCCGGTCTGCCAAAACTGCCATATGGTACCGGTACCAAAATGGAGCGGCGACGTCTCCGTCTCATGCTGGCTCGCGAGAGCCGCAACGGGGTCGTGCATGCAAACGGCCGATAGTGGTGCTCGACGGATACGGCAAAGTCGCTGTCTCGGCGCCCTTGGTCGGAGTCCGAGGAGAGGGAACGGCCGGCCCGCCATGGGCCGGCACCAACGGGAGAGGAGGAATTCCCAGATGAAAAGGCTTTTGCTCGCCTTACTGACCGCCGGAACGATGATCGTTTCAACCGCCGTGCAGGCGCAGGACCACAAGACGCTCGGCATTGTCGCGCTGCTCGCCAACGATGCGCTCAACATCGCGGTCATCGGCGGGGCGACGGACGCCGCCAAGGCGGCCGGCTGGGACGTCAAGGTGACCGACACCCAGGCCAGCGCCGATCAGGCCAACGCAGCGATGAACAGCTTCGCGGCCCAGCATGTCGACGCCATCTTCGTGCTGGCCTTCGCCAGCAGCTCGATCGGCTCCGGCCTGGCGGCCGCGCGCGACGCGCATATCCCCGTCGGCACCTGGGGTGGCGAGATCGTTCCCGGCATCGTGGCCACGACCAGCGGCCGGCAGGTCGGTGACGATTCGGTCAAATACCTCCTGGAGAAGACCGGCGAGAAGGCCAATGTGCTGGCCATGACCTTCCATCCGGGCAAGCTCTGCATCGACCGCGGCGTGGCCTTTGACGAAGGCGTCAAAGGCAAGTCGGGCATCAAGGTGGATTACAGCGAGGTGGTCGCGCCTGGGCAGGTCCAGTTCGGCAACGCCACGGCGGCGGCCTGGCTGACCGCGCATCCGGCCGGCGGTGATACGCCGCTCGCTATCTGGTCGTGCTGGGACGAGCCTATGCAGGGCGCCGTGGCGGCGCTGCGCCAGGCCGGCCGCGCCGACGTGACCACCGTGTCGATCAACGGCAGCGCCCAGGCCCTGCAGCTGGTCAAGGAAGGCGACATGACGGCCACCGTCTGGCAGCCCGCCTATCAGGAAGGCAAGGAAGTGTTCCAGGCCATTCTCGACTCTATGAAGGCTGGCGATTCTTGGCAGCCGAAGACCATCGAAATCCCCGGCGTGGTGGTGACGAAGGACAATGTCGACAAGTTCATGGCCGAACATCCTAATGGCATGTGAGACACGCCGGTCGGGCCGCTCCGCGAAACGGAGCGGCTAGGTGTCGGCGACCGTTTCGCCCGCCGACGCATGGATGCGGATCCGCGGCCTGACCAAATCCTTTGCGGGCGAACTCGCGCTCGACCGCGCCGACCTCGACATCGAGCGCGGCCGGGTGCACGGCCTTGTCGGCGCCAACGGCGCCGGCAAGTCGACGCTGATCCGTTGTCTCGCCGGCGTCACCAGTCCGGATCAGGGCAGCGTGACTATCGCGGGCGACGAGCTTCAGCTGGGCTCGCCGCAGGCGTCCGAGCGCGCCGGGCTTGCCTTCATCCATCAGGAGCTCAACCTGATTCCCCATTTCAGCGCGCTGCAGAACATGCTGCTCGGCGCGCCGAAGGTGACACGGTTCGGCATGATCGACTGGAAGCGTTCGGGCGTAGCCGCGCGCGCCGCGGCCGAACGTGTCGGCATACGATTTCCGCTCGACACGAAAGTCTCCGAGCTGTCGGTCGCCCAGCGCTGGCTGGTCATGATCAGCAAGGCGCTCACCCGCGATGCCAGCATGATCGCCATGGACGAGCCGACCGCTTCGCTCTCCGAGCCGGAAAGCGAGCAGCTCTTCGCCATCATCCGCGACCTAGCCGCCCAGGGCGTCGCCATCCTCTATGTGTCGCATCGGCTGGTAGAGGTGCTGCGGCTTTGCGACAGGATCACCGTCTTGCGCGACGGCCGCATCGTCAGCCAGGCCGAGCGCGGCGGGCTGGACAAGAAGGGATTGGTCCGCGCCATCATCGGCCACGCCATCCGCACGCCGGATGAGCGCGATCGGCTCGCCGCCGACCGGAGCCGGAAGCCGATCTTTTCCGCGCGCTCCGTTGCCTGGAAGCAGTCGGTGAAGGATGTGAGCCTCGATCTCTACAAGGGCGAGGTTCTGGCGCTTGGCGGACTGGTCGGCGCCGGCCGCACCGAATTCGCCCATCTCGTCGCCGGCCTCGCTCGCCCCGAGACCGGTTCCTTCCAACTGGACGGCAAGCGGCTCGACATCGCCAACCCTTCCGAGGCGGTGAAGGCGGGCATTGCGCTGGTGCCCGAGGAGCGCCGCTCGCAAGGGGTGATGCTGCAGCAATCCGTTGCCTTCAACATCAACATCTCGACGCTGAAGCTGCTGCGCAGCGTGCCCGGCCTTCCGTTCCTGTCCGACGCCAAGGCCCGGCGGCAGGCGGAGAGCCTCGTCGCTCATCTCGGCATCAAGACGCTTGGCGTCACCGCCAGGATCGCCGGCCTTTCCGGCGGCAACCAGCAGAAGGCGTTGATCGCGCGCTGGCTGAACGCCGGCACCAAGCTGCTCATCCTCGACGAGCCGTCGCGCGGCGTCGATGTCGGCGCGCGCGAGGAGATCCACGACGCCATCCGCGCGCTTGCCCGTTCCGGCGTCGGCATCCTGGTGATCTCATCCGACGTCGAGGAGCTCACGCTGCTGGCCGACCGCGTCCTGGTCATGCGCGAGGGCCGCGTCACCGGCGAACTCACCGGCGCCGACATCACCGAAGCGCGCATCATCGAGCTCAGCTATCACGACGCGCATGACGATCAAGGAGAAGCCGCATGACGGCCGAGACTGTCCCCGTGGCAAAGGAAGCGCCGCAGCCCCGTAAATCCTCGTGGAAGCGGACAGCGCTGATCGGCCTGTCGCGCTACGGGACGATCATCGGACTGTTGCTGATGGTCCTGTTCTTCTCCATCAACGCGCCGGGCGTTTTCCTGTCGCGGGCGAACTTCCTCAACATCCTGAGCCAGGCTTCGCTCACCGCAATCATCGCCAGCGGCTTGACCTATACATTGGTCGTCGGCGAGTTCGATCTCAGCATCGGCTATGTCGCGAGCTTCGTCGGCCTCATCGTCACCGGCCTGATGGCCTATGAAGCCTTCCCGATCTGGCTGAGCATCGTGTGCGCGCTCGCCCTCGGCGCCGGCATCGGCATCCTCAACGGCCTGCTCGTCACCAAGGTCCGGATCAACGCGGTGATCTCGACGCTTGGCATCGGCACGATGCTGACGGGCATCGGCTTCACCTACAGCGCCTTTCCGATCGCCACCGGCATCCCGCGCGCCTTCACCGACATCTCGCTCGGCCGCGTCGTCTTCGGCCTGCCCAATCCGGTGATCATCATGGTCGTGGTACTGCTGGCGCTGTGGACCGTGCTCAACAAGACCGACATCGGCCAGAAGATGCAGGCCGTCGGCAGCAACATGGAGGCGGCGAGGCTCTCGGGCATCCGCGTCGACCGCATCAAGATGTTCGCCTTCGCCACCGCCGGCTTCTGCGCCGCGCTCACCGGAACGTTGCTGTCGTCGCTGCTCGGCAGCGGCACGTTGGCCGCCGCCGACGGCTATCTGCTCGACGCCTTCGCCGCGGTGTTCCTCGGTTCCGCCACCTTGCGCGAGGGCGAGTTCCACATCACCGGAACGCTGGTCGGCGTGCTGATCCTGGCGGTCGGCTTTAACGGGCTCAGTATCTTCGGCGCGCCCACCCATTTCCAGCCGATCTTCAAGGGCGGAATCCTGGTGCTGGCCGTCGGCATGTCGGCGCTCGCCAGGCGCTACGCCGCCTCGGCGTGACGAGCGGCCAGCGGGTCGAACACCGTCCCGCTAGCCGAGATATTTGTTCAGGATCGACATGCCGCCGGAGCGGATCGTCTCCGGCTTCATCTCGTCGACGATCTCGCCATGCGTCATGACGTAGAGCCGGTCGCAGACTCGGGTTGCGACGTCGGTGCGCTGCTCGACGAGCAGCAGCGAGGCGCCGCGCTTGCGCAACTCCAGCATCGCCTTGACCACGATGTCGACGGCGACCGGTGAAAGCGCCACCGAGGGTTCGTCGAGCAGCATGATCTCGGGGTCGCTCATCAGCATGCGGCCGATCGCGACCATCTGCTGCTCGCCGCCGCTCAGGAATGACGACAGCCGCTGGCGATAGGCCTTGAGGACAGGGAAGAGGTCGTAGACCGAGGCGAGCAAGGTCTGGGTACGGGCTTTGTCGTGCCGGAGATGCAGGGCGCCCAGGAGGAGATTGTCCTCTACCGATTGGTCGAGGAACAGGCGGCGACCCTCGGGCGCGATCGCGGCCAGGCCGCGCGCGATGTGATGGGTGGGCAGCGCGGAGACGTCGGTGCCGCCGATTCGGACCAGGCCGCGCCGCTGCTTGACGAGGCCCATGATTGCTCTCAGCACCGTGGTCTTGCCGGCGCCGTTCGGGCCGAGCAGGGCGACGGCCTCGCCCTTGCCGACGCTCAGCGCCACGTCGCGCACGACGTCGAACCGTCCATAGCCGGCGCTCAACGAACTGATTTCAAGGGTGGGCTGTTCGCTCATTCGCCGAGATACACCTGTCTGACCACTGGATCGGCGCGTACTTCATCGGCGGAGCCGGTGAGGATCACTTCGCCGGCGTTGAGCACGGTCACGCGATCGCAAAGCGGGAACAGGAAGCGCGTCTGGTGCTCGATGATGATCATCGTAACGCCCTGGGTTTTGAGATTGGCCAGGATCTCCGCCAGATGTCGGACCTCCCTGGCGGAAAGTCCGGTCGCTGGCTCGTCGAGCACGATGATGTCCGGTCCGGCCACGCAGACCGAGGCGAGCTGCGTCAACTGCTCGATGCCGTGCGGCACGTCCGCGACCTGCCGTGCAGTCCAGTCGCCGGCGCCGACGAGGTTGAGAGCCTCGCTGGCGCGGCGCTGCATGGCCGCCAGGTCGCGCCGGCCGGAGGCAAGCATCGGCCAGAGCGGCGCGCGGCCGACGATGCGCGGTACGCGGTCGAAGAGTCCGACCATGACGTTCTGCGTCGGCGTCAGTTCCTTGACCAGCTGTGCGGCCTGGAAGGTGCGCCGCAGTCCGAGCCGCGAACGGCTGCTCGCCGGCATGCCGTCGACGCGCTTGCCCTTGAGGAGGACTTCTCCGGCATGCGGCGTCAGGCGGCCGGATATTACGTTGGCCAAAGTGCTCTTTCCCGAGCCGTTCGGGCCGATCAGGCCATGAATGTGGCCGCGGCGAACGGCCAGGTCGATATTGCGCAGCACCTTCGGACCGAGCCCGTAGCCGAATTCGATGCCCCGGCACTCCACGATGATCTCGGAGTCCTTCGGTGAAGCCGGCGAGGTTCCGGAGTTGGGCGCGGCGGGCAGAGCCCCAGTCTCGGCGACATCCGCCGCCGGGACTATCTCGCCGGCGCGCCGGGCAAGCGCGCGCCGCGCGATGCCGACCACGCCGTCGGGCAACAGCGTGATCGCCAGGATCGACAGCGCTCCGTAGACGATCTCCTGCAGCCATGGATTGATATTGACGACATTCGGGAACATCGAAACGAACATCGCGCCGACGACCGGACCGATGCTGGTGTTGATGCCGCCGATCAGCACCATCACCAGCACGTTCAACGACACCGACCAGTCGAACTGGCTGGGAGAGACGACGCCGAGGAACGAGAAGAGCCAGCCGGCTCCTCCGGCCATCGCGGCCGAGACACCGAAGACGCCGACCTTGATCGCGGCAGTGCGCGCGCCAGCGGCCTCGGCGAACGGCTCGGCATCGCGGATCGAAAGCAGGATCGGGTAGAGCGGCGAATGGCGGATGTTCCAGACCAGGCCGAGGCAGGCGAGCAGCGCCAGCATGATGCACCACACCAGCGGCGTGCCGAGCCATTCCAAGCTTGCAGGGAAATCCGGGAAGGCCGGGCCGAGCAGGCCTTGCAGGCCGCCGGTGACGGTGACCATGTCGGTGGCGAGCACCGTCAGCACCAGCGTGAAGATGAAGGTGGTGATGGCGAAGTAGAGACCGCTGACCCTGAGCGACATCGCCCCCACGGCCATCCCGATCAGCCCGGTCGCCGCCAGCACCAGCGCCAGCAGGCCGAAGACGTTCCAGCCATAGTCGTTGGCAAGAATCGTCGTCGCATATGCGCCGATCCCGAAAAAGCCGCCTTGGCCCAGCGAGTAGAGGCCGAGCATCCCGGCCACCAGATCGAGACTGATGGCGAGGATGCCGAAGACGGCTGCCACCAGCACCAGGCTCTGCAGGCCGAGGTCGGTGTGGGCGACATAGGCGGTGGCCGCCAGATAGGCGATCAGGACAGCGGCCAGCCCGGCGGCGCGCCAGCGGCCGATGCGAAGCCTTGGAGCGGCGGCGCCCGACTGAGTATCGAATGCAGGGGCCATGCTCACCTCAGCCGCGCGTCACGGCCGCTCGGCGCGGGCGAAACAGTGGATTGCTGGTGCTGAACAGGCCTCTGGGCGAGACGATCAGGATCAGCACGAGCACGATGAAGGGGAACCAGTCCGAAGCCTGTGAATTGATCAGCGCGTTGGCGCCTTCGGCGCAGACGCCGAGCAGCACGCCGCCGAACATCGCCGCTATCGGCCGCTCGGTGCCGCCTCCGATCATCATGGCTATGAAGCCGTAGGTCCCGAACGTATCGCCGAGATAGGGATTGGCGAAGGTCGAAGGTCCGATGAGCAGGCCCGCGATCCCCGCGTAAACGGCGGAGACCGTGAAGGCGACAATGGCGACGATTGCTGTGTTGGCGCCGATGGCCGATGCCATCTCGGGATCGGCTGCCGTCGCCATGCCGAGCTTGCCGAACAGCGTATAGCGCCGCACGATCTCGAAGCCGGCGGCAAGCACCGCGGCGGTGACGATGGCGAGAAGCTGCTGGGCAGTCAGCACCGCGCCGCCGATCGGCAGGCTGATGCCGTTGAGGATCGGCGGAAAAGCCTGCGAGGTAGGGCCCCAGATATAGGCGGCCGCATTTTCGACGATTACCGCGAAGCCTAGCGTCGACACCAGCCAGCCGAAGCTGAAGCGGTTCGACAAAAGGATCGGCCGCACCGCGATGACATAGGACAGGATGCCGACGATGCACGAGCATGCCAGGCCGGCAAGCGCGGCCAGCCAGACCGGATAGCCGGAGGAGGCGAGCTCGGCGGTGACCATGACGGTCACCATCATCAGCTGGCCCTGCGCGAAATTGATGATGCGGGTGACGTAGAACGAGATCGCGAGCGCCATGCCGATCAGACCGTAGATCGATCCTATCGCTACCCCGCTCAACACGAATTGCAGCACTGGTGGCTTTCCCCTCTCCCTGGCCGGCGTCGCCTCCTCAGCCGGCTTGATCGCCTCGCGGGAGACGCTTCCGTCGGATAGCCGCCCGGATTCAAGATGAACCGTCGGGCGGGGGTTCCATGCCGCAATTTGTCCAGCTCTGGCATGCTGCGCCGGTGTCAAAAACCTAGTCGAAAATGACTGTCCGGAAATAGCTGATGCGAGTGACATAACAGCTATGAGCGCAGCGATTGGACGGCGTTTCGGAACCGTGAAACGCGGGGCGCGGCGAGGCGGTCCAAGACGTCTTTCGGCGCGCGGTTTTAGCAAGTTGGTTTGGTATAAAAGCAAGTGAGAGCAATAAGTTGTCCTAGATGCCGAGCTCCCTTCTGGCGATACCGATGATCGTGCCCGATCGACTTCTCCAGTGGCATTTACAGGGTCGCTGAACCGGTCTCGGGGCGCTGGCGCTCGCGTTGACAAGGCCGGGCAACGGGATAGCAAAATCCACCACCGAGAGGGCGCGGGAAGCGCAGGGCAAATTGAGCGATCGGGTTGTCGGTTCCTGCCCACCGATCTCAGGGAGGAAAATCAGACATGAGAAAACGCGCGACGACTTCCGCGATGTTGCTGGCCACGACCGCGTTCTGGGGGCTCGGTGTTCAGGCCGGCGCGGCGGACGAATATCTCATCGGCCTCATCGCGGGAACGACCGGCGCCTATGGCTCGACCGGTGTCGCCACGGTGAACGGCTCGCAGATGGCGGTCGACGAAGTCAATGCCGCCGGCGGTGTCGATGGCCACACCTTCAAGCTCGACCCGCACAACGACAACGCGTCGGCCACGCTGTCCGGCCAGCTCTATGAGAAGCTGGTGTCGCAGGGTGCGATCGCTATTGCCGGCTCGCCCGACACCGGCCCGGTCACGGCGCAACTGGCGCAGCGCCATAAGTTCCCGACCATCGGCGTCGTCGACGATGGCGGCCTCACCGTCAATCCGGACGGGCCGACCAGCCCGCCGAACCCCTGGGTCTTCGACTTCGGTCTCAACACCTTTGCCTGGGGCGAGAAGATCGGCCAGCATGCGTTGAAGCACTGCCCCGATGGCCTCGCGGTGCTGCATGATCCATCCACATACGGGCAGGGCGGTCTGTTCGGCATCCAGCTTGCCTATGACAAGGCCGGCAAGAAGATCGCCATGGATCACACTATCACTGAGAACTGGTCGACGGGCGCGACCGCCGGCCTGATGCCGGAAGTCAACGCCATCAAGGCGGCAGGCATCAAATGCGTCGACGTCTGGCTCACGCCGCAGGACCAGGCCGCCTTCGTGCAGGACCTGCATTCGATCGGCTATGACGCGATCGTCTACGGCAATGATGAGACCAATGCCGACGACACCTACTCGAAGCTGGCCGGCGATCTCGCTGACGGGACAATCACCGCGATGCTGACGACGGAACTGCATCCGGGTCCGGAGCTTCTTGCGTTCAAGGACGCCTATAAGAAGAAGTTCAACGTCGATGCCACGCCCTTCTCGGCCGGCGCCTATGACAGCATCAAGATGCTGGCGCAGGTCATCAAGGACGTGAAGTCGACGAAGCCGGAAGACCTGCAGAAAGGCTTCAACGCGGTCCAGGGCTTCAAGGGCATGACCGGCACGATCGGCTTCACCGAGCAGAGCCACATCACAATCACGGCCGAGCAGGTGACGCTGGTCAAATACGACGCCAAGAGCAAGACCTGGGTCGAAGTTACCGACTGACGCCTGAATGAAAAACCTAAGGGCCGGTTCCGATCGGACCGGCCCTTGTCCGTTTGACGTGTGCGCCTAAAGCTGAACCAGCCAGGCCTCAGGCACCAGGCGGTAGCCATCCCCGGCCTTCACCAGATGCGCAAAGCCGGGCAGGTGCAGATGACCGCCGGTTACGAGCAGCCGCTCGTTGGCGACATGTTCGAAGATCTTGCGGCGGTTCGCATGCGCCAGCGCTTCGTCGACATCGAATTCGCTGGTGACCTGGGGCCGCGGAATCTGGATCTCGGGGACGTGAACCGTGTCGCCCCACATCACCAGCGTCTCGCCGGCCGAGTCGAGCTGATAGCCGCTGTGGCCGGGCGTGTGTCCAGGCAGCGGCAACTGCCTGATGCCCGGCACCACTTCCTCGCCATTCGTAGGTCGGAAGCGGCCCCGATACGTCGTCAGCAAGGCATCCGCCGAGCCGGCATAGGGCATGGCCGCCGCCGACTTTCCGCGCTTTTCGGGATCGGACCAGAAGTCGAAATCGTCTTGGTGGATGATGACCTCGGCGCGCGGGAAGAGCGGCTTGCCGGCCGTATCGATGAGGCCGCTCGAATGGTCGGGATGGATATGGGTGAGCAGGACGGTGTCGAAGTCCATGGGCTTGAAGCCGGCGGCTTCGAGATTTTGCGGCAGCAGCCCCATGGAATAGACCGTGGTCGACCCGCCTCCGGCGTCGACCAGGACGGTGTTCTTGCCCGTCTCGATCACGAAGGCATTGACGGTGAGACGCGGTTCCGTGTGCCGGAACTGCTCCCGCATCAGGCCCTCCATGTCGCCGCGCTCCGTTCCGCGCAGGATGGCCACGCTGATATCGAGAAAGCCGTCATTGATGACGGTGACCATGGCATCGCCCACGCAGCGTCTGTAGACCCCCGGCGTCTGTTTGCGCGGTTCTTCGGTCATCATTTCCTCCCGGTGCGGCAGGCGCTCCGCGCCTCCTCTTGTCGCTCGGCAGTTTTGCGTGATTGGCAAGGCGGAGTGAAGCGACGAGGCTGTACGGAATCCGGATAACAGCTATGGCGCTTATCGCATGACAGGCCTTGCTGGCACTGCCGAACGCGCCTCGGCCTTCATCCCACCGCCCGGCTCCGCCCCCTACGCCCAGTCCGGCATGAAACATAACTGATATTCCTTGGGCGGATATGTCTTGAGCCAGCCAAAAAGGGGATGGTCGCCGCGAGGAAAAGCAGGTCGCGAAGGGGGTTCGCGACCGGGCCGGCAAGGCCTGGTTCGGGAGGTGGCGCAATGGCCAAGGCGCGGTTGTCGCAGGAGGGCGTGGTGTTCGCGCTTGCCGTCGCGCTGTTCGTGGTCTTCGCCGCCACGCTGAACAATTTCCTGACCGCGGGAAATCTGATCGCTCTGGTGCGCAGCGTCTCCATCCTGGGTATATTGGGCCTCGGCATGGGACTGGTCGTCATCGGCCGCGGCATCGACCTTGCCATGGTGGCGACCATGGTGGTGTCGCTCTCCTGGGTGCTTTCTATGGCGCAGGCCGGTATTCCCTTCGACACGGCTCTGGTCTATGGCGCCCTGCTGGCACTGGTCATCGGCTTGGCGAGCGGCATCCTGATCGCCTATGCAGACATTCCCGCCATCTTCACCACGCTTGCGATGGGCCTCGTGATGTATGGCTCGGGACGCGCCTTCCTGTTCCAGATCGACGTTCAGAACTCGCCTGCCGGCGTCGACTGGTTCGACTTCCTCGGACGAGGGGCTTTCCTCGGCCTGCCGATGCCCATCGTCACCTTTGCCGTGCTGGCCGCACTGGTCGCGCTGGTTTTGATGCGCACGCGCTTCGGCCGCTTCGTCTACGCGGCCGGCGACAATGCGCTCGCCGCGCGCATCGCCGGCCTGCCGCTGCGCCCCCTGATCGTGGCGCAGTATGTGATCAGCGCTCTGATCGCTTTCCTCGCCGGCGTGGTGATGGCCGCCGCCGTCTCGGGAATGAGCACCCGCGTCTACAACTCGACCATGATCTACGACGTGCTGCTGGTCGTCGTGCTTGGCGGCATCAGCCTCAGCGGCGGCCGCGGCAGCGTGCGCAACGTGCTGGTGGGAACGCTGCTGGTCGGCGTGCTCCTCAACGGCATGACCATCCTCGACATCACCTACACGACGCAGAACCTCATCAAGAGCCTGATCCTGCTGCTCGCCATCACGGTCGATAGCTTCATCAACCCGAGGGACGAGCAGACTTCGCAACAGAGCCAGGGCGACATCTGAAGACAAGCTTTGCAATCCAATGGGAGGAAACCATGAAATTCAGAACTATCCTGGCGGCCGGGCTCATGGCGCTCGGCCTGGCGGGGGCCGCACATGCCGATGACGGCCTCGACAATCCGTCGCGCAATCCGTTCTACGACGGCCTCAAGGGCAAGCGCGTCGTCTTCATTCCGCTGGCCATGGGCTTCGACCTGACGGAGGGCTGGGCGGCGATCATGCGCAAGCAGGCGACCGACCTCGGCTACACGCTCGAGATCCGCGACCCGAACTGGAGCACGGATGCCGGCACGCGGGCGCTGACGGCGCTCATCGCCGAAAAGCCGGACCTGATCATCGCGCACAATCCTGACGTCCAGTCCTATGCGCGCCTTTTGAAGCGTGCGATGGACGCCGGCATCAAGGTGGTCCAGCTCAACCTGGAATCGGTCGTGCCGACCGACGCCTATGTCGGCGCCGACTGGTCGCGCGTCGGCTATATCGAGGCGGACGCGCTGGTGAAGCAGTGCGGCACGGGATCGGGCAAGTCCGGCAAGATCGCGATCATCCGCGGCCAGCCGACGGCGGCGTCCGATCTCTACGAGCTCTATGCCTACAAGCAGACCTTCGCCAAGGATCCGGCGATCAAGATCGTGTCCGAGCAGGCCGCCCAGTATGATCCGGCCAAGGCGCGCGCCATCATGGAGACGGTGCTGCAGCAGCATCCCGATCTTTGCGGCGTGGTGGGCAACTGGGACAACCAGGACGTCGGCGCGGGCGCTGCCATCCAGGCGGCGGGCAAGGCAAACGACGTCTATGTCGTGACCTCGGGCGGCGGCAACCAGATCGGCTGCGACAACATCCAGAAGGGGCTGCTCGACCTGATAATTAGCTATGACGTGCCGCTGCAGGGCAACGCGATCAACCAGCAGATCGTCCAGACGCTGCTGTCGCCCGGCAAGGCCGGCGAATCGAAGACCTCCTACTACACACCGCTGACGCTGCTGACCAAAGACAACATCGGTCCGCGCACCTGCTGGTCGCTCGACCAGTTGAAGTGAGCCGGGGCAAGTCAATCAGCATCATGTCCAGCGACACCCTAGCGTCTCTGCGCTCGCGTTATCTCCCCGATCATCTGATCGGGGAGATCATGTCCAAGCGATGGATCGACAACGCCATCCCGTTCACCGCGCTGGTTCTGACGGTGCTGGTGATGGGATCGATCATTCCCGACTTCCTGTCGCTGTCCAGCCTGTCGGATCTGGCGCGCCAGTTCGCGGAGTTCGGGCTTGTCGTCCTGGCGCTCACCGTCGTCATGATCTCGGGCGGCATCGACCTTTCTGTGGCCTCGGTCTTCTCTCTTGCCGTCCTGTTCTCGCTCATCGGCGTGAATGTCTACGAGCTGCCGGTGCCCGCGGTTCTCGCCGGCATTCTCGGCATGGGCATGGTCTGCGGCGCCATCAACGGCTTGCTGATCGGTTATCTGCGCCTGCGCGCCTTCCTGACCACGCTGGTCAGCCTGATCATCTTCCGCTCGCTTTACGAGATCGTCTTCGTGCGCATGTCCACCTCGATCATGTCGGGGTTCTCGATGTCGGATCTGTGGGTGTTCATCGGCGAAGGCACGGTGCTCGGCATTCCCGTGTCGCTGGTGATCACGCTGATCATCGCGCTCGCCTGGCACCTGGTGCTGTCGCGCATGCGGCCCGGCTGGCGGCTGACGGCTGTCGGCGGGGCACGCCGCTCGGCCTTCAACGCCGGCATCAACGTGCGCTTCATGGTGTTCCTCACCTATGTCGCGTCGAGCACCATGTGCGCGCTCGCCGGCTTCCTGTTCGCGGCCCGCCTCGGCAGCACGGGGTCGGACACCGGTGTCGGTCTGGAGGTTCAGGCGCTGACCGCGGCTGTGCTCGGCGGCACCGCCATCGGCGGCGGCCGCGGCTCGGTCGCCAAGGCCATCATCGGCAGCCTGCTCGTGCTCATGCTGACCAACGGCTTGATCAATCTCGGCATCAGCGGGCCGATAACCTCGACGATCCTCGGCGCGATCCTGCTGCTCGCCGTCTTCGTCGACATGCGCTGGCAGAAGCATCGCCACCGCATCCTCGCCAAGGTCTACGTCTCGCCTGCCTATCTGGCGCTGCCGCCTTCGCCGCAGGTCGATGCGCCCGGCTCGCCCTATGTGCTCAACGACCGGCTGCGCTCCGTCGAGATTATCGGCCTCGGCGAGATCGAAGGGCCGGAGGATGTCATCCTCGATCGCGACGACAATCTCTATTGCGGCACGCGCCACGGCGACATCGTGCGTTTCTTCGGCCCCGATCATAAGCGCTCGGAAGTGTTTGCGCATATCGGCGGCCATCCGCTCGGCATGGCCTTCGACAAGGTAGGCAATCTGCTCGTCTGCATCGGCGGCATGGGGCTTTTCCAGGTGGCGCCCGACAAGACCGTCACCAAGCTGACCGACGAGACGAACCGCAGCTGGTTCTCCGTGGTGGACGATTCGCGCCTTCGCCTCGCCGACGACGTCGACGTCGCGCCGGACGGCCGCATCTATTTCAGCGAGGCGACCATCCGCTACGAGCAGGAGGACTGGGCGACCGACGCGCTGGAGAGTCGCGCCAGCGGCCGCATCATCTGCTACGATCCGCGCACCGGCAAAACACACACGGAAATCCCGAAGCTGGTGTTCGCCAATGGCGTCGCCATGTGCCCCGACGGCCAATCCTTCATGTTCGCCGAGAGCTGGACCTGCTCGATCAGCCGCTATTATTTCGACGGCCCGAAGAAAGGCAGAACCGAGAAGGTGATCTCCAACCTTCCGGGATATCCGGACAACATCAACCGCTCTTCCGATGGCAATTACTGGCTGGCGCT
This sequence comes from Mesorhizobium sp. CA15, assembly GCF_020165215.1. NCBI lineage: Bacteria > Pseudomonadati > Pseudomonadota > Alphaproteobacteria > Hyphomicrobiales > Phyllobacteriaceae > Mesorhizobium > Mesorhizobium sp. CA15. The sequence goes on along the minus strand of NZ_JAIUHQ010000002.1, from coordinate 433,057 downwards.
GCTCGGCATGCGCGGGCCCGCGCTCGATCTGGCGCTGCGCATGCCCGGCTTTCGCAAGCGCATGGCCCGTCGCGTCGCGCCGGACCAGTGGCTCTATCCCAACATCAACACCGGCTGCGTGGTGAAGTTCAACGAGAAGGGCGAGATCCTCGACAATCTCTGGGACCTCGGTGGCCTCAACCATCCCATGATCACCTCGATGCGCGAGCATCGCGGATGGCTTTATCTCGGCGGCGTCTCCAACAACCGCATCGGGCGCTACCGCTTGCCCGATGCCGACCCGAACTGGTGCGCGCAGGACGCCTATTGGGGCGCCCGCTCATGATCGCTGCCATCTATAAAGCCTGGGCCAATTTTCGCGGCTTCGATCTCACCGGCAGCACCGTGCCGCCGATGGACGGGCCCTTGCGGCCGAACGCGAAGCTGGACGCGATGCCGGTGCTGATGCAGCTCGACGACGTCGACAACCTCACGGCCGTGCATGACGGCATGCTCTGCTCTTCCGGCAACCACCTGTTGACGCTGTCGACCGCCGGCGACGCCTCGCAATTCGAGCTGAGCGCGCGTCGTTCGATGGACGGACCGGTGACCGCTATCGCCGCCTTGGGCGAAAGCCTGGCGATCGCGGTCGAGGGGCGCGGAATTCTCCTGGAAAGCCCAAGCGCCGCTTCGCGGCCGCTGACCATCGAAGGCCTCAACCCGTCCTGCGTGACCGCCATGGTCTTCGCTGATCCGACGACATTGTTCGTTGCCGTCGGATCGGACCGCCACGCGGCGAGCGAGTGGAAGCGCGACCTGATGACGAAGTCGGCGAGCGGCTCGGTCTGGCGGGTCGATACCGGCAGCGGCCGAGCCGAACGGCTTCTAGGCGGGTTGGAATTCGCGGCGGGCCTCGCGCTGTCCGGCAAGGACATCTTCGTCGCCGAAGCGTGGCGGCATCGCGTCCTTGCGTTGACAGGCGCCTCACAACCCCGGGTCGCGCTCGCGGCTCTGCCTGCCTATCCCGGCCGCATGACGCCGTCCGCCTCGGGCGGCTTCTGGCTGGCGATGTTTGCGCCGCGCAATCCGCTGGTCGAATTCGTGCTCAAGGAAGACGAATACCGGCGCCGCATGGTCGACACGATCGAGCCGGCCTACTGGATCGCGCCGGCGCTGGTGACCGGAAAGAGTTTTCTCGAACCGATCCAGGGTGGCGCCCGCAAGAAACTCAATATGCTCAAGCCGTGGTCGCCGACATGGTCGACCGGCCTGGTGGTGCGATGCGACGATCGCATGGCCATGCTGCGCAGCTACCAGAGCCGCGCCGACGGCGATATCCATGGCGTGACGTCGCTCTGCGAGGCGGGCGGCAGGCTGATCGCCGGCGCCAGGGGCTCGGGCAAGATTGTGGCAATCGACGACGAGACGGCGGCATGAATTCACTGGTCCAGTTGCGCGGGGTGTCCAAGGATTTTCGTGGCGTGCTCGCGATTTCGGACGTCAATCTCGACGTCCGACCGGGTGAGATCCATGCCATTCTTGGCGAAAACGGCGCCGGCAAGTCGACGCTGATGAAAGTGCTGGCCGGCGTCTATCAGCCTTCCTCTGGCGAGATGGTCCTGGACGGCAAGCCGACAGTTTTCAACTCGCCCTCCGACGCGCTCGCGCATGGCGTCGCCATGGTGTTCCAGGAGACCAATCTGGTTCCGTCCATGTCGGTGGCGCAGAACATCTATCTCGGCGACGAAAAGCTCTTCAACCGCCTGCGCGGCCTCAACATCCAGGCGCAGCGCTATCTGTTGTCGCTGAATTTCTACGTCGATCCCACCTCGCAGGTTTCGACCCTCGGCGCCGGCAAGAAGCAGATGGTCGAGATCGCACGCGCCGTGCACCACCATGCCCGGCTCATCATCTTCGACGAGCCGACCGCGACGCTGACCCCGGAAGAAAAATTCCACTTCTTCAACCTGGCGCGCCGGCTGAAGGAGCAGCGCATCGCCATCATCTTCATCAGCCACGCGCTGGAGGAAGCGCTTTACCTGTCGGATCGCATCACCGTGATGCGCGACGCCAAGGTCGTCGTCACCGACGACACGCGCAATTTCGACCGCGACCGCATCGTGCAGGCGATGGTCGGGCGAAGCCTGTCCGGCGAGCTTTACGCCGGCGAGAAGCGCAAGGCGCGGCCGATGGGCAAGAAGATCCTGAGCGTCGAGAACCTCTCGATGGGCAATACGGTCCGCAACACCTCCTTCTCGGTATTCGCGGGTCAGGTGACCGGCATGTTCGGTCTGGTTGGCGCAGGGCGGACGGAGACGATGAAGATCGTCGCCGGCGTTCTGAAGCGCGACTATTTCCACGGCGGCACCGTGCGCTTCGAGGACCGGCCGGTCCGCTACCGCACGCCGCGCCCAGCAGTGCGCGACGGCATCGTCTACGTCACCGAGGACCGCAAGATCGAAGGCTTCTTCGAGACGATGACCATTGCCAGCAACGTCCAGCTCGGGGCGCTGGCGACCGGCGCCAACCCGCTGACCGTGGTCACGCCGCGCAACGCGCGCGAGCTTGCCACGGCCTGGACCAAGCGGCTGGGCGTCAAGGCGATCGATGCCGATGCGCGCGTCATCGAACTGTCGGGCGGCAACCAGCAGAAGGTGGTTTTGTCCAAGGCGCTGATCCAGAAGCCGAAGCTGGTCGTCCTCGACGAGCCGACGCGCGGCGTGGATGTCGGCACCATCGTCGAGATACACAACTTCATCAACGAGCTTGCCGACAGCGGCATGGCGGTGGTGGTGATCTCGTCCTATTTGCCCGAGATTCTCGCTCTGTCGGACCGCATCCTGGTTGCGCGCCAAGGACGCGTCGTCGAGGAGATGGACATCGCCGAGGCCACCGAAAGCCGCATCATGTACGCGGCCGTGCACTGAGCCGGCCGGCGTCGGTCGCGACCTACCATCTGTTCGTCGGCAGCACGAACATCTGCGCGATCTGGACATGCGGCGGCTGGCTCAGCGCGAACATCACGCAGCGCGCAACGTCCTCGGGGTCGAGCGCCATGCCGAAACGTTCGAAATATTGCCGTGCCGCTTCCTCGTCGCCGCGGTGACGGGTCGTGACGATGTTGGTGCGCGTCAGGCCGGGCATGATCTCGATGACGCGCAACGGGGTCTCCGCGAGCTCGCCGCGGATGATGTCGCTCAGCATGTGCACGCCCGCCTTGCTGGCCGAGTAGGGCGCCTGCTCGGGCACGATCCGCAACGCGCTGATCGAGCTCATATTGACGATGTCGCCGCGGCCGCGCGCGATCATGCCCGGCAGAATCGCGCGCGTCACGCGCATCAGGCCGATCAGATTGGTCTCAATGATCGCCGACCAATCGTCCGGCGATCCCTGGTCGAAGCGGATGCGGCCGCCGATGTCGTGGCCGGCATTGTTGACCAGTATGTCGATGTCGCGGAATTCCGTCGGCACGTTTTCCAGGCAGGCGTCGACGGCTGAAGCGTCGGTTAAGTCCAGCGGAAGCGCAAAGACCTCGCCGCCCAGCTGGCTCGCCAACGCCTGGAGCGCCTCGGCCTGCCGGTCGGCAAGCACGATGCGAACGTCCTCGGCCCGGAGGCTTGTCGCAATGGCGCGGCCGATGCCGCTCGCGGCGCCGGTCACGAAGGCTGTCTTGCGCCGAACCGTCATTCAGACCCCTCCACGGACCTTAGCGTTCAAGCCGCCTTTCGCTGCTTCGCTTTTTCTTTGGTCGCGCAGAGCGGCATCAGCCGGCCGGCATCCTTCTTGGAGTCCAGCCTGTCGACGAAGTCCTCGATCGACCTGGCCGTCTCGCTGCCCACGATCGGCACGGCTGCCGACCTGAAGCGCTCCCGGATTTGGGCTTCGGTGGCCGGTATGACGTCCTGAAGGCCCATCGACAGCTGCCGCCCGTCGCAGAGGACGACATCGATGCTGGCGCCCTGCCTGGCCGGAAACTGCGCGGTCAGTTCCTCGCTCGCCGAGAGGTCGCAGGCATCGATCAGCCGCAGCGTCTCCTTGTGCCGCAGGTCCCTGTAATTGTCTTCCGACAGGCGGCCGCTGGCGAACACCGCCGCAACGCCGTAGGGAATGCTCATCTTGGCTTGCAGCGAACGCTCGAAAGGCCCGGTGTTGTCGCAGCCCGGATAGGCCGCCGCGGCGGCGGGAACGCGGATGCTGATCCGTTCGACCGGTGCTGCGCCGGGGCCGATCATCTCGACGAGCTTCAGCGCCGTCTGGCAGGCCGTCTGGGCGAAATTACAGGCCGGTGCCGCCTTGTGATAGACGGCCAGGATATCGGCCTCGCCGTCCGGAAAAAGCTGCACGGATCCCGACATCGGCCGGCGCGCGAAGGCGGCGAAGTAACCGGATTTTCCCTCCAGCACGTCCGGGGTTCCATAGGCGCCGGCGGCCGCAAGCTGGACGGCCATCCATGCGTTGCGCGCGGCGAAGCCGGGATGGAAGAACATGTCCGATCCGCCGCTCTGCGGCCACTGGTTCAGGCCCGAGGACGTGTTGGCGGCAAAGGCGATTGCGGCCGTGGTCTGTTGCTTGTCGAGGCCGATGAGTCGCGCGGCGCCGCATCCCGCGCCGATCGGGGCCACCAGGCCCGTCGGCCTGAACAGCGTCGAAAGTTCCCGGTCGATCAGCATCCGGCCGAGTCGCCCGCCGACCTCGTAGGCGACGATTGCCGACCGCAGCAGATCAGCTCCCGAAACCGCCTTCGTCTCGGCCAGCGCCAGCAGGAGCGGCCAGACGACGACGCCGTGATGGCATACCGATCCGGCATGCATGTCCTCGCGGACCAGTCCATGCCCCTTGACCGCGTTGACGAAGGCCGCGTCCGCCGGTGTGGCCTGCCGGGTTTCGCCGATAATGTGGCTGCCGCGCGCCGGCGTCACCGCGGCCAGCGCCTGCTGGCTCGGATCAAGCGCGGAAGCCTCGAAGGCGCAGCCGAGGAAATCGAGCAGGCAAAGCTTTGCCTTGGCGGTGACGGCCGGACTGAACACTTCCAACGGCAGGTCGGCCAGCGTGTCGGCCAATTGCTTCGTGAAGCTTGCCATCCGGGTCCTCCGCGGTTCCTGCCCTTTTAAAGCAATTCCAGTAAAAGTGTGGAGCGGCTTTCCGTTCGGAATTGCGTAAAAACAAAGACTTGGAGCGGTTCGGCGATTCCGTGAAGCGCTGAACCGCTCTAGGCGCGGATTTCTATTCCCGCCCATTCTTCGACGATGCGCACCATCGAGGTGAAGTCCGAGTCCGGCCCGAAACGGGCATTCGTGGCGGCGAGCATCTGTCTTACCAGCGAGCCCGCGACCATCGGCACGCCGAGATTCTCCGCCTCGTCGACGCACATGCGGACGTCCTTGTAGGAAAGGGCGGTGGCGAAGCCGAAATCGAAGGTTCCCGGCAGCACCGCGCGGGGGAACTTGTCCTGGGTGGCGCTGTTGCGGCCGCTCGATGCATTGATGATGTCGCACATGACGCGCGGGTCCAGGCCGGACTTCACGCCCATCGCAAGCGCCTCGGCGGAGAGCAGGATGACAGCCGCCGCGATCATGTTGTTGCCGAGCTTGGCGACCTGGGCGGTGCCGGCGTTTTCGCCACAGTAGAACCGCTTGCCGAAATTGGCCAGCACCGGCTCGATCTCGTCGAACACCGACTTCTTGCACGAAACCATCACCGCGAGCGAGCCGTTGCGGGCTCCGGCGATGCCGCCCGAAACCGGCGCGTCGACCCAGGCGATGCCGCGGCCGGCCAGCTCCGCCGCGATGGTCTTGGCCATGCTAGGCCCGGTCGTCGACAGGTCGATCACCACCTTGGCCTTTGCACCGGACGTCAGGCCGTCGGCGCCAAGCACCACTTCCTTGACGATGGGCGGCGTCGGCAGGCTGCAGAACACAACCTCGGCCTCGTCCGCGACGGCGGCGGCCGTGGCGGCCACACTAATCGAATTGCCCGGCAGGTCCGCGGCGGCATCCGGCCTGCGGTCATGGACAATGACGTGGTGGCCCGCTTCCACAAGCCGTCTTACCATGGGCGCGCCCATACGGCCGAGCCCAACGAACCCAAGCGTTCGAGTCTGCAAAGTTTTTACTCCGGGAAGGCCGTACTCGTTCAGAGGGCCATGGGCTAGCAAATAAGCCAATTCCGGGGCGCAGCATAAGCTTCGCTCGCCGCATAACAGCTTTGCAGGGCGCCGGTTGGGCCTGACTTGTCAACCATCGCTCCGTGCCCCAAACTCAAGCGTTTGCCGCGTGCTTCGACAATGCGGTTCCCCGCATTCGAGCCAGAGGCCGCCACTGATGTTCGATCTGAAGCAACTGCAGTTGTTCACCGCCGTGGCCGAGTTCGGCAGTTTCTCGCGCGCGGCGGTGGCGCTCTCCATCAGCCAGCCGGTGCTCAGCCGGCAGATCAAGTCGCTCGAGGACAAGGTCGGCGTCGCGCTGCTCTACCGCAATGGCCGGGGCATCGTTCTGACGGAAGCCGGCAAGATCCTGCAAAGCTACGCCGTGGCGCTGCTCGAGCAGGCCGCGCGCGCCGAGACGGAATTGGCGGCGCTGCGCTCGAACCCGCGAGGCACGATCGTGCTCGGAATGCCGCCGTCGGTCGGTGTCGTGCTGACGGCGCCGCTGGTGCAGAATTTCCGCGCCCAGTTCCCCCAGGTGAGCTTGAGGGTGATCGAGGGCTTCAGCGGCCATCTGCTCGAATGGCTGGTGATGGGCAAGATCGACGTCGCTGTCCTGTACAACGCGCCGAGGATGAACAATCTCCTGGCCGAACCCATCCTGCGCGATGAGCTATTCCTGCTCGGCGCGAAGAACGATCCGCACAATCTCGGCCCCGGTCCCGTCGATGCCGACGTGATGTCCCGGCTGCCGATGATCCTGCCGGCGAGGCCGCATGGGCTGCGCGTGGTGCTGGATCACATCCTCGGATCCGCCGGCATCGAGCCCAACATCGAGGTCGAGGTCGACGCCATGCCCTCGACCTTGCGGCTGGTCGAGGCGGGGATAGGCTACACTATCCTGTCCTATTCGAGCTGCCACAACCTCGTCGCCGAAGGCAGGATCAACTACTGGCGCATCCGCAACCCGCCGATCGAGCGGGAACTGCTTCTGGCGACATCCAGCCAGCGGCCGACCACGATGGTCATACGCGCGCTGACGACGCTCATCCGCGATGAGGTGCGTGTCCTACGCAAGCTCGGGGTCTGGGAGCCGCGTCCGCCGTCTCCTGGCCCTGAACCTGCCGCCGACCTCGGACGAGCGGGATAAGGAGCGAGCCATGCCGGGCGCGCTGGAAGGTACGGCGCTCCTCGGCATTGCCGGACGCGGATTCTCCGCTTGGGCTTCAGCGGTTCTCGCCATGAGGGGGCGTTCTTTCGTGCGAGAGGCGGTCTGCCGCGTCGCATTGGTTAGGATCTAACCCTGCCCGCGCCCGCACGTTGCCCGCACGCCGTGAGGCCGTGCGATATACAAGATCTTCTTCGGCTTCCGCCCTCGAAAGCCTGCGGCCGCAAGCTGACGTCTGCTTGCGGCCCCGAATAGGATGCTGACCACCTCGACGTTGAGCGACGCTGTGGCGGACTGAGCGGATTCTTGGCGGTTTGTTACGCAGATTAAGGTCTCCGATCTTGAAGCACTTCAATAATGATCTAAGTACATGAGATAATTGATTTATTAGCAAAATTTATGGCGGAGAGAGCGTCTTTCGATCTTGGGCCTATTGCGTTGAAAAACTTATCTTTTTTATCTGCTTTGTTACGCAGCTTGTTACACGGCCGGGACTACCGGTCGATTTCCACAAGCTCGCTGCTCTGAGTTCGTCCACCCATTTTTGGGCGGTATTCGAGAGTCACGCCGCAAGGAATGTCAGTTTTGCGCCTTCATTGCGCCCAGGCAAGGGAGCCATCTGAGTACTCCGGGGAGAGCCCTTCTTGTCTGCTCCGCTGAACGGCCTTTGGAGTTCGTAGCGGGAAGCGTTGCTTTGATGATGGCGTGCGCCCCGTGTTCCCCAAAAAAGTAATATCGAAATGCTTGACGGTCGGACCCAGGGATCTGCCCCCTACATATCGCGGCCGGCGACCTCATCTCCCGCCGCTTTCTCTCATCCGCGCAATGATCTCGGCCATCAGCGCAAGGTCGCGTCGTGAGTCCCCCAGGTCGGTGACCGGCTTGGTGCCCTCCATGATGTGGCGGTGGAATGTCTCCAGCTCGTTAGAGAAGGCATCGCCATAGAGCGGTCCGAAGGCCTTCGTCACTGGGCCGAGCGGCCCGGCCTCCGTCACCTCCAGGCGCGTCGGCAGGCTGCGGATATAGGGCGTGTCGTAGATGATCCGTACCCGTTTGGTGTTGGAGCGAACCTCGATCATGGCGTCGAACAGGCCGAGATCGTCGACCACCGCGTCATAGAGGCAGGCGAAGTGCCCATAGTCGAAGGTGACGCTGGTATTGGCGCCGCCATTGGTGCGGTGCGCTGCTACCACGCGCTTCGGTTCGCCTAGCAGTCCGCGCATGGCCGATATGTGGTGCGAGGAGAGCGCCGTCAGGCCGCGATAGGCGCGCACGAGCTCGGCCGAGGCGTCTTTTCCGACCACCTCGCGGATCAGCGCGTCGCGCTCCTCGGCACCGCGCGAAAGGATCGCCGGGTCGATGTCCCGCGGATAGAGGATATTCTGGCTCTTCTTCAGGAAATGCCAGCCTTCCGAGATCAAGTCGAAAATGCGCACATGAGTGATGTCTTTGTGCGCCGGCAACTCGTCTCGCGCCGCCAGATAGGCTGGGGCATAGCGGCGCATGTAGCCCACGAAGATCGTCTTTGTGTAATCCTTGCTCAGCGCCATTAGCTCGTCGATCTCGCGCACCGTCAGACAGGCCGGCTTTTCGAGCAGGACATGCTTGTTGGCTGCGATCGCGGCGCGGACGAAACGGCTGTGCGTGTCGTCCGATGAGAGGACGAAGACCGCGTCGATGTCCGGCGAACTGATCAGCGCCTCGGCGCTTTCGTAGGCCTTGGCGGTTGGGTATTGCGAGGTGATGAGTTTCACCAGGCTCGGTGAAACGTCATGGGCGCCGGCGATGACCCAGCGGTCGCGCTGGTCGGCCAACACCGGCAGATGGATCGATTGCGCGACCTCTCCAAGACCCACAAGCCCGACACGGATCAGCGCCACGGCAAACTCCTTCGCTAGTTTGTTTCAAATTCCATGCGCGGCGCGGCCGTCACGCCGCGCCGGTCACCAGCGCCACGAGCTCGTTGCCGGTGGTTTCGGACGAGCGCACTGTCGCCACCATCTTGCCGGCGCGCATCACCCAGATCTGGTCGGAGAGCCGTCGCACCTGATCGAAATTGTGGCTGATCAGGATGACGCTCACGCCCTGCTCGCGCAGCTTGCGGATAAGGGCCTCGACATTTGCCGTTTCCTGCACGCCAAGCGCCGCCGTCGGCTCGTCCATAACCACCAGCTTGGCGCCGGACCCCGCCGCGCGGCAGATCGAGATCGCCTGCCTCTGGCCGCCCGAGAGACGTCGGACGCGCTGGGTCACGGACGGCACGTTGATCGACAGCCGCGACAGCATGGCGCGCGCCTGGTCTTTCATCGCCTTGCGATCGAGCAGGACGAACGGGCCGATGCGGCGCACGATCTCACGATTGAGGAAAAGGTTCTGCGCCACCGTCAATTCGTCGATCAGCGCCAGGTTCTGATGCACGGTCTCGATGCCCGATTTTCGCGCCTCGTCCGGATTGGAGAACGGGTGCTGGCGACCGTCGAAATAGATCGTGCCGCCGTCAGGCACATGCACGCCGACGAGGCAGCGGATGAGCGTCGACTTGCCGGCACCGTTGTCGCCGATCACCGCGGTGACCTCACCTCGCCGGGCTTGAAACCCGACATCGGTGAAGGCGCGGATGCCGCCGAAATGTTTGCTCAGGCCTTGGCAGGCGAGGATCGCCTCGGAGGGCGCGATGTGATTGACGGTGCTCATTTCTGATACCGCATGATCAGCGCCGCCAGGACCACGATCACGCCCACGGCAAGTGGTTGATAGAAGGCCGAAACGCTGAGCAGCGTCAGCCCGTTGACGAGGGCCGTAAGCATCAGCGCGCCAATGGCCGGTCCCAGGATGCTGGCGCGGCCGCCGAACAGGCTGACCCCGCCCAGCACCACGGCCGCCACGGAGTTCAGGAGCAGGCTCGTGTTGATCTGCGGCTCGGCCGAGCCGATGCGCGCCACCAGAAGGATCGACGCGATGCCGGCGCAGAAGCCGGAGATCGTATAGGCGGCGATCTTGACCCGGTTCGTGCGAATGCCGAGCGCGCTGGCGCTCTCGGCCTGGCCGCCGGTGGCAAGCAGATGCACGCCGAACCGCGTGTGGTAGAGCGCGACATGCGCGACAACGACGGCCGCGATCGCCACCCATACCGGATAGCCGACTGGCCCGAGATTGCCTGACGCGAGCTTGAGCAGGAACGTCGAGCCCACCATGGTCGGCTCGCCACCCGACAGGATGAGGCCAACACCGGTGATGCCGGAGAGCGTGCCGAGCGTCACCACGAAATCGGGAATACGCCCGGTGGTGATCAGCACGCCGTTGATGAAGCCGATGGCGCTGGTGGCGAGCACCGCGAGCACGCAGGCGGCGAAGATGCCGAGACCTGCCGCATTGACCAGGCCGAGGATGACCGCGCCGAGCATGACGGAGGCTGCGAGCGAAAGGTCGATGCCGGACGTGGCGACAACGAAGGTCTGGCCGATCGACAACACCACCAGGATCGCGGCGGCAAGCAGCATCGCCTGCATGTTGGCGACGCTGAGGAAGACTGGCGAGGTGACGCCGAACAGGATGACGAGGCCGACCAGACCGACGACGGATGCCCAGTCGGCCCAGAAGGAAGGATCGATGAGGAGAGCCGCCAGGGAGGGGCGGCTCTCCTCTTGGACGCCCGCCTGTCGAGAGGCGGGCGCGTTGTCGGCTGGAACGCTCACTTCAGCATCTCGCGCAAGGGATCCGGATAGTCGCCGCCTGGACGCGGGAAGTTCTTCAGCGAGGCTTCCGCATTGTCCTTGTTGATCAGGAGCACCGGCGCCGGCACGTTGGCGGGCAGTTTCTTTCCCATTGCGGCAAGCTTGCACGCCTCGACGCCCATTGCGCCGACCACGTATGGATACTGCGCAACCGTGGCGGAGAGTTCGCCGGCGGCGACCGATTTCAGTGCGTCGACAATGCCGTCGAGGCCGATCACCTTAACGTCCTTGCCGGATGTCCGCACGGCCCGCTCGACGCCGAGCGCCATGATGTCGTTGGCGGCAAAGAAGCCGGCGAGATCCGGATGCGCGGCCAGGATGTCGGTGGCAGCAGTCAGCGCCTTCTCGCGATCCCAGTCGGCGCTCACCATGACCACCACTTCCAGCTTACCTTCCACCGCCTGCTTGAAGCCCTTGATGCGGGCGTTCGAGCCGACGTCGCCGACGATACCGGCAATCAGCGCCACCTTGGAACCTTTCGGCACCAGCTTCAGCATCTCCTCACCGGCCAGCGCGCCGGCGGCGACGTTGTCGGTGCCGATGTAAGTCGAGACTGCGAAGCCCGCGGCCTTGGCCTGCTCGGCATCGATGGTCGAGTCGATGTTGACGATCGGCTTCTTCTTCTGGGCGACCGGCACCAGAGCCTGCACCAGGTTGGAGACGCTGATCGGATTGACCAGGTAGCAATCATAATCCTGCAGGGCCATGGCCGTCAGCTTGTCGGCCTGCCCCGTCGCATCGCCCATATTGGCGGCGGCCTGCACGGTGACACCAACGCCGTCGGCCTTGGCTTGTTCCTCAATGCCCTTCTGCATGGTCTGGAAGAACGGATTGTCGAGGCCCTTGACGATCGCCGCGACCGTGGCGTCTTCGGCGTGCGTGGGCACGGCAAGCGTCGTGGCAAGCAGGCCAGCGCCGAGCGCCAGGCAATTGAACGTGCGCATATATCTTCCTCCTCCAAATTTTTGGTTGTCGGCTCGTTGTTCTGCGAACGGCATGGCTGACGAAACACACGCGAGCTCGGCGCTTGCGTTGGAAAGACAAGCTAGTGCGAGCGTACGGCACCCGGTTCGGGTTTCTTTCATGTCAGACGTTGCTCCTCCCAGAGCGCTGACGATGTCACATCAGCATTATCGCATGTTTCGAAATAATTTTACGTACGTCAAGAATTAAAATGGAATGCAGCGCATTTTATGGTCCAGGTGCCGGAAGGCTCCCTTCGATGATCTCCACCGACCGACAGATTTCCGCAGCAACTTGAGCTTCGGCCACGGCTTACCGGGCCCCGAGCCTCTGCCGGCGCGCTCTCGGTTTAGTCGTTCTGCACCATGGCCAACGCCGTGCCCGGTTCGCCTTCCCACAGGATCAGGCTTGCCGCGCCGACCAGCCCGGCGCGGTCGCCGAGCTCGGCCGGCACGATCGGCACGTCGCGATAGGCCTGCATGGCGCGCTCCGCGATGGTTGCCCTGATCCCCGGTGCCAGCAGGTCGAAGCCGTTGGCGAGTCCGCCGCCCATGACGATCACCTCAGGCGAATAGAGATGCAGAAGATTGGTGAAGCCGATGCCGAGCCATTTCGCCTCCGCCTCGACCAAGTCGCTCGCCGCCACATCCCCTGTCCGCGCGGCCTCGACGACATGGCGGGCCGAGACGTCGCCGTCTTTGGAAAGCCGCCGCAACTGCGAGCCGTCGCCAGGGGCGGTGAGCCGCGTCGCCCGGCGCCCGAGAGCGGTGCCCGAAGCGACAGCCTCGAAGCAGCCGACATTGCCGCAGAAGCAGCGATCGCCTTCTCCGGTGATCGTCATGTGGCCGATCTCGGCCGCCAGCCCGCGCCGGCCGTGATAGATGTGGCCATCGGCGATCACGCCGCCGCCTATGCCGGTCGAAACGGTGACGAAGACCAGCGAGCCGGCGCCGCGTCCGGCGCCGAAGCGCCATTCGCCGAGCGCTGCCGCATTAGCATCGTTCTCCAACCGCACCGGCAGGCTGAACTGCCGGCTCAAAATGTCGATTATCGGCACGTTGTGCCAGCCGGAGAGCGTTGGCGGTCCGATGACGATCCCTGCCTTGGGGTCGAGCGGACCAGGCGCGCAGGCGCCGATGCCGATCACGTTGGCCCGGGGGTGGTCGTCCAGCAGTTTGTCCGCGAGCGCGATGATCCGGCCGATGACCGCCTCCGATCCCGCTTCAGTCATCGTCGATTCCGAGACGCGCGCCACAACCTCGCCGCCGCGCCCGATCAGCGCGCCGCGCAGCTCGGTGCCACCTAGATCGAAGGCAAGCGCAAGCGTGCTCATCAGGCGGCGGCCTTCAGCCCATGCAGCCAGGCCATGCGCTGCGCGAGGTCGGGGTCGCCGAAGGCGAGCGAGCCGAGCACCACGGTGTCGGCTCCGGCGGCGCGCAGCAGCGGCACCGTCTCATGTCGGATGCCGCCATCGGCTGCCAAAATGATGTCGGCCTCGCGGCCGGCCTTCCGCATCAGCGCGCGCGCCTCGATCAGTCTTGGACAGGCCTGCTCGGACAGGCTCTGCCCCTTGACGCCGATCGACGTGCCGAGCAGCGTCACAAACGCGACGTCAGGCAGGAACGGCTCGATTGCATCGACGGGTGTTTCGAGCCTGAGCACCACGCCCGCCTCGGCGCCGAGTTCGTGCGCCAGTTTCACCGCGCGCAGACCTGCATTGCCGTTTTCGGCGTGGATGGTGATGACGTCGGCGCCGGCTTCGATGAACTGGCGCGTCTGGGCCTCGACGATTTCCGCCTCGACCATCAGATGCACATGGATCGGTTTGGCCGTCAGCCTGGCGATGCGTCCCACCAGATCCGGGAAGAACAGGAAGCCGGGAGTGAAGCGGGCGTCTGCCACGTCGATGTGGAGCAGGTCGGCATGGGCTTCGATCCGCTTCAGGTCGCGCTCCATGTTGGCGAGATCCGCCGACCAAAGCGAGAATTCGCCGAGGAGCCGATTGCGCGGCAGCGCGGCTATGGCCGCGGGTCCGGAGAGAGGTTTGCTGGTCATGACGGAAGAAGGCTCCGGACTTTCGATTGGGAATGAAGGAAGAAGCTGATCTGCTCGTGCAGTTCCGCGAAATGCTTCGCGCTGTCGCGCGCCTTGGGCGTGACCTCGGCAAAGGTCGAGTTGGGTATCGCGGCAGCCAGTGCATAGGCGGTCGACAATGGGTGCACGGCATCGATTTCGTTGCCGATGACCAGCGCCGGAACGTCGAGCGCGGCAGCGTCGCGTTCGGCAACGGCGGGTCCGTCGGCGGCGATGTTGGCCAGCACTCGTGCGAAGGCTTTGGCGTCAGGCCGGTCGAAATAGCCGAGCAGCGAGGCGAGATTGTCGGGCGCCTCGCGATTGAGCCGTGCAGCGGTTTCCGATCGCGCGAAGATCGCTCTCGCTTTCTCCGGGCCGTGGACCAGGATGAGCTCGGCGACCTCGGCAATCGGCTGCATGTTCTGCGGCGCTGGCGAGAACGTCCATGCCGGCCGCACCAGGATGAGGCCAGTGACACGCTCCGGATGGCGGCAGGCGAGGCGCAGCGCGATTCCCGCACCCATTGAAACGCCGCCAGCAACGAAGCGGTCGAGGCCGGCCCGGTCGGCTGCGGCAAGCACGTCGTAGGCGAACATTTCGAACGAGAACGGCCGCCCTTCACCGAGGCTGGAGCCGCCATGGCCGCGGCATTCCAGCGTGATGCGGCGGAAGCCGGTGGGGAAAGTCTGCGCGACCTGCGCCTCGCCGCCGCCTAGCCCGTGCTGGAAGACGACCGCCGGGCCTTCGCCCGTGTCGGTCATGAGCAGCGTCGCGCCGTCGCGAAGAAGCGCCATCTGCCCCGCCATCACACCAGCTCCATCAGGAAACGCGCTACCCCAGGGGCTTCCTCGGCCGATAGCCCGTGTGTCACCAGCGGCCCGTCGAAGCCTGTGGCCTTCAGGCGAGTGATGAAGTCGGGGAAGTCGACCACGCCCTGTCCGGCCGTGGCGAAGCGGCCATCGGCGAAGCGGTCCTTGGCATGCGCCAGATAGACATGGCCCGCCGCGCGCTCGACCGCTTCGGCAACGATGGAGCGTGCCTGGTCCGCGTTCGCTCGCTCGAACAGATTGGCTGGATCTAGCACCATGCGCAGCCGCTTCGAGCCCATCTCAGCGATCAGCCGCATGGCGGCGTCGGCCGAGGTGACGATGTTGGCCTGCTCCGGCTCGATGCCGAGATCAACCCCATGGCGCTCGGCGATCAACAACGCTTTCTCCATTTCGCGCGCCATGTCGACCCAGGCCGAGGGATCGGCATTGTTTGGGTGGTACGCCCACTGGTCCTCGGCGTTGCGCGTCCCGGTGCAGAGCGCGACAAGCGGGATCGAAAGCCTGGCCGCGGTTTCGATGACGACCGCCAGCCGTCGCAGTCCATCCTCGCGCATCCGGCTGTCCGGATGCGCCATGTTGTATGTGCCGGAGAGAGCGGCGAGACCGATCCCAGTCGCCTTGGCAGCGGCACTGATGGCGTCGATCACCGCGTCCGGAACCGCGTCCGGCATCGAGGGCAGGCCGGCACAGGCGAGGTTGAACTGGGTGACCGCGAAGCCCGCATCTCGGACAGCAGCAAGCACATTCCTGGGCTCGCTGCCCGGGAAAGTCTTGGCGAACACCCCGACCTGCATCAGACCGCTCCCGTCACGCTGGCGAGCTCGACGCGCTCGCCGCTCTCGACCGAGCGGGAGATCGCCACCATGGCGCGGATGGAAGCGAGTCCGTCCCCGACCGTGGCGCCGCGCTGCGGCAAGCCGTTGAGGACCGTGTCGGCGAGGCCTTCCAATTGGCGACGGAAGAAATGGCCGTCAGCGCCGAGCGGCTTGCGCGACGTTGCGTCCTTCTCGTGAAAGATGTCGACCTCGCTGGCGCGGAAATACCAAGGATTGAAGGTCTTCGCGATCACCGAGCCGTTCTGGCCATAGAGCTGGAAGCCCTCGTGCCAGTCCATCCGCACGGCGACGGTGAGGTCGAGATGGCCGAGCGCGCCATTGGCGAATTCGGTTTCAACGAACCAGCAATAGGCGCCGAAGCGCTCGTTGAGGCGGGCACGAACTGCCGTGACCTCGCCGCATAGGAATCGCGCCGTGTCGACGAGGTGCGAGCCATGCGCCAGCATGAAATACTGCCGCAGGTCCGCCTTTGGATTGCCGCCCGGTTTCTTCGCCAGCTTGCTTGTGATGGGCAGCGGCTGCACCGCGTCGGTGTTGGTATAGCGATGGGTGGAATCGCAATACCAGGCCTTGAGCGCCAGGATCTCGCCCATCTCGTCGCGCACGAAATCGCGCGCCGCCTCCAGCGCCGGGTCGAAGCGCTTCATGTGGCCGACCTGCAGCACTTTGCCCGAGCTTGTGACTGCTTCGGCAAGCTTCTCGCCTTCCTCGACTGAGACGCCGATCGGCTTTTCGCACAGCACATGCTTGCCCGCTTCCAGCGCCTTGATCGACATCGGCACGTGATAGGCGTCCGACGTGGCGACAATCACCGCCTCGAGCTGCGGATCTGCGAGCATTTCGTCATAGTCGCCATACATCTTCCGCGGCTCGTAGGTGGCGCCCATCCGCGCCAGCAGATCGGGCGCCGCATCGCAGATCGCGTAGAGGTCGGCGTTGCTTGCCTTCACGCAGGATTCCAGATGGGCGAACTGCGCAATCGGCCCGCAGCCGAGCACACCGACACGAAGGCGACGGTCTTTCTTGGTGATCATCGTCTCAGGCCCCGTAGCCGCGCATGGTCTGGCGGTTGGTCTTGACCGCGCCGGCCGGATCGGCGGCGGCAGTCTCGGATTCTTCCTCAAGCACCAGCCAGCCGTTGAAGTAGGGGGCAGCACTTGCGATCTCGATCACCTTCGCCGTGTCGCAGACCCCTTTGCCGAGCATCGCCCAGGCGCCGTTCGCATCGACATCCTTCAGATGCACGTAGCGAATGCGGTCGCGATAGGTCGTGAGCGTGTCGGCCATGTCCTTGTGGCCGCGCAATATGTGCCCCGTGTCCGGCACCCAGCCGACCAGCGAAGCGTCGATCAACCCAAAGATGCTGTCATAGTCGGCGCGGTCGAAGAGCAGCGTGTTGTGGTGCGAGCTCGGATGCACCGCGACCTGGACGCCGGCCTTGCGGCCGATCTCGCCGGCACGGTTGTAGACTTCCGCTGCTATGGCGAACTTGTCCTCGCGCGGCCCGTCCGACACGACGGTCGCCGAGCCCATCGACACCAGCGCGCCGGGAAAGGCGGCGGCGAAGTCGATCCAGCGCCTGGCGGTGTCGAGGTCCTCGCCGATTTTCTCTTTGAGCGTAAAGCCGCTCTTCGAACCGACGGCGAAGGAGACGAGCGTGAGGCCGGACGCCTTCAGCGCGGCGGCGAATTCCGCCGGCTTGCCGGCATAGCGGCCGATCATCGTGTCTGTGATCTCGATGCCGGCATAGCCGCCATTAGAAATCGCCTTCAAGAGATCGTCCGGGCCTCCGGCAAAACGGTCTCCCAGCATTTCCCAGGTGAAGGTCTGGCAGCCGACTTTGAGGTCTCTCACGTTCATCCTTTCATTCCTTAGTTCTCCACGGGACGTGCCTATTTGACCGAGCCCGCGGTCATGCCGGCGAGGAAGAACCTCTGGGCAATGAGGTAGATCAACAAGAGCGGCAACGAGCCGAGCACGCTCATCGCCATCATCTGGTTCCATTCGAAAGCGTGCTGCCCCATCAAAAGCTGGATGCCGATAGGGACGGTGCGCATGGAGGTCGACTTCGTCAGCGTCAGCGCGAAGAGGAATTCATTCCAGCACAGAAGGAAGGTGTAGACCGACGTCGCCACGATCCCGGGCAGCGAGATCGGCACGATCACCCGCCAGAGCGCTGTCCAACTGGTGCCGCCGTCGACGGCGACAGCTTCGTCGAGATCGCGGGGCAAGGTGTTCAGATAGCCCGTCATCAAAAGGATCGCGTAGGGCAGCGTGAAGACCAGATAGGTCAGGATCAGCGCGATATAGGTGTCGAAGATGCGATACGAGACGACGAGCCCGAAGAAGGGGATCAGAAGCGTGATCGGCGGGATGGTCTGCGTGCTGATGATGAGTGTGTTCAGGCTGCCCTTGCCACGGAAATTGAAACGGCTGAACCCGTAGGCTGCCAGCAAGGCGATCAGCACCGTCAGCACGGTCACCGCGAAGGCCACGAAGTAGCTGTTGAAGAAGAAGCGCAGCTTGACCGGGTCGCCAAGGATCGCCGCATAGGCTTCGAGCGTGAAGGCTTTCGGCAGGATGGTTGGAGGCAGGGCGAAGATCTCGGTGTTCGATTTGAACGAGCTGCTCAGCATCCAGTAGATCGGAAAGGCCGCGAAAAGCAGCCCCGCGACAAGTGCGACATGCAGCGCGACGGTGATCAGCCTGTCCTTCGTCGTGTGCCTCTTCCTCATGGTGATTACCGGGCCTTCTGATAGCGGACGTAGAACAGCGTCAGGCCAAGCGAGATCAGCAGGATGACCACGGCGCTCGCCGACGCCTGGGACAGGTTGTAGCTCGAGAACGCCAGCTTGTAGGTGTAGGTGCTGAGCACCTCGGTCGAGTAGATCGGACCGCCGCCCGTCGTGATCCAGATCAACGGGAAGACTTGCATCGTCCAGATAAAGTCGAGCAGCGAGATGCTGATGATGATCGGCATCAGCTGCGGGATGGTGATGAAGATCAGCTTCTGGTAGGCCTTCGCTCCGTCGATATCGGCGGCCTCGTAGAAATCCTTGGGAATGCCCTGCAGGCCCGCGAGCAGACTGACCATGAACAGCGGGTAGCCTGCCCAGATATTGGCGAAGGTGACGGCATGCAGCGCCGTCTCGGGCGAGGAAAACCACTCGATCTTGGAACCGATGAGACCCAGCTGCATAAGAATGCTGTTGACGACACCGTTGGGCTCGAGCAGCAGGCGCCAGATCACAGCGATGATCACCGCGGTGAAAAGCCAGGGCAGTATGTAGAGCACACGCAGGATGTTGCGCAGCGTCGGATTGATGCGGTCGCTGTTCAGCATGAGCGCGAAGATCATGCCGATGGTCATGTGGAAAATGACGCTCATGCACGTGAAGTAGAGCGTGTGCCATAGCGAGGCCCAGAACACGGGATCGGCAAAGATAGCCTGGTAGTGTTTCAGTCCGGCAAAGGATGAGTCGCGACGCAGCACCGCGCTGTTTTGGAACGAATAGGAAATCACCGTCACCATCGGTAGCAGCATCAGCAGGCCGATGATCACCAGCGAGGGCGACAGATAGAGATAGGGTGCGACCGTTCGTTTTAGTCTGTGACGGGAGCGCTTCTGCCGGGTCATGTGCCAACCTTGGGATACGCCTTCGAAGGAAGGCGAGCTTCGCGAACACTCGCGTTGCCGGTACGTTGCTGCCGGAAGGCCTGCCCGAAGCCAGGCCTCCCGGTCGAAGATCGTAAAACAGGCCGATCAGAACTTCGCCGTCCATCCTTTTTGAGCATTGGCCGCGGCTTGTTCCGGAGACTGCTCGCCCGCCAGCATCTTCTGGGCTTCGGTGTCGAACTGTGTCATCAGGTCTTCAGCCACCGGCAGACCCGTGAATTCGTTGGCGAGGTAGCCGGTCTTGAAGATTTCGAACGCCTTCCCGAAAGCCTTGTCCGACGTCACGAAATCGGGCTTGGCGTTGACGTTGCCCGGGAAGGCGTTAGCCAGCGACACGAGCTTGGCGTTGACCTTCTCGCTCATCAGATACTGGACGAGTTTCCAGGCCTCTTCCTGGTGTTTCGAGCCGGCAGAGATGCCGATGCCCCAAGAGGCATAGGGAAGGCCGCGCTTGCCCGTATAGCCCTCCACGACCGGAACCGGAATGAGGTCGAAGTTCAGCTTGGGATTGCGCTTGCGGATGAGGTTCACATGCGCGAGCGAGTCGATCATCATTCCGACTCGATCGTTGACGAATTCCTCGACCTTTTCCTGTTCGGTCTTGGTGGCGATGCCGGGCGAGATGGTGCCGGCGTCGTTGAGCGACTTGACGAAGGTGAGCATGTCCACCACCGGCTTGCCCTCGAGGGCGGGCTTGCCGTCAGCCATCATCGACTGACCCGATGCCCAGACCCACGACATCATGTCGTTCTGGACGCCGGACGGCGTTTGCAGGGAGAGCGGCAGCACCCAGCCATACTGGTTCTTGTCGGCATGGGTCATCTTCTTGGCGGCTTCGAGGAACTCCGTGCGGGTCGACGGCAGCTTGGTCACGCCCGCCTGGGCGGCGAGGTCCAGATTGACGAAAACCGGATAGACGAACGAAGCGACGGGGAACATCACTGCCTTACCATCCACCTTGATGATGTCCGCGACTTGCGCCTTGTCGAACTTGCTCGCATCCATCATCGGGTTCATGTCGGCGAGCGCGTTCTGCGCGTTCAAATTGTTCACCCAGGCGCCGTCGAGGCCGACGACATCGCTGAGCGTTCCGGTCGCGGCGCCGACCGAGATCTGGTCTCGCGTGGTCGCATATGGTCCGCTGACCAGCGTCACCCTGATGCCGGGATTTGCCGCCTCGAATTCGTCCATGATCTTCCGCAGCGAGCCTGCGGGCAGTTCGGGCTCCCACCATTGGGTGAATTCCAGGGTCGTGTCCGCCATGGCGCTGGTTGCGCCAAGCAGCCATGCAGCCGCGGCCACCTTCAGGATTATGGGCTTTATCCGAAACGTCATTTTCTCCTCCTTCTTTGAGATCGGCCGCACAATGCGGAAGATCGTCTGGTTTATTCAGCAGTCTTCATTCGCAGGCGCCTCGCTCCCCGCCTGCTGGCCTTGCCGCAAATCTTCAGATCGCCAGATGCGTCTCGGGATCGAAGAAATGGAGCTTGGTATCATCCAGGGCCAACCGGATTTCCGAGCCGGAGCGGACCGCGCTTTCCGGTTCGAATTTCGCCACCGCATTCGACGCCAGGCCGAAGTCCTCCACCGCGTCCGGGTCGCCTGAATCCACCCGGACCGCCTCGATGTTGAGATGGACGATGTGTTCCGACCCGAGCTCTTCGATCGAGGTCACCTTTGCCGGCAGCGTCTGGTACTTGCGGCCGGATTCGAGGCTGCTGTCATAGAGATGCTCCGGCCGGATCCCGAAGACGATTTTGCGCCCCGCATACGACCTCAGGCCCGATCTGCGCTCGAAGGCTGCATCCTGCAGCCGGATGGCAAAGGTGCCGGCAGTCAGTTCGTCGCCCGTCAGTGTCCCTTCGAAAAGGTTCATCGAAGGCGAGCCGATGAAGCCGGCGACGAAGGCGTTGACCGGCGATTCATAGAGCCGCTTCGGTGTGTCGACCTGCTGCAGCACGCCCCCTTTCAGCACCGCGACCCTGTCTCCCATGGTCATCGCTTCGGTCTGGTCGTGGGTCACATAGATGGTCGTCACGCCAAGCTGCTTTTGCAGGCTGGTGATCTCGGCGCGCATCTGGACGCGCAGTTTCGCATCCAGATTGGAGAGCGGTTCGTCCATGAGAAAGGCGGCTGGCTCGCGCACCATGGCGCGGCCCATGGCAACCCGCTGGCGCTGTCCACCGGAAAGGTTGGCGGGCTTGCTATCTAGCAGCGACGTCAGCTGAAGGGTCTTGGCGATCTCGTCCACGCGCTTCTTGCGCTCGGTCTTCGGCTTGCCCGCCAGCCGCATCGAGAAGGCGATGTTTTCGGACACTGTCATATGCGGGTAGAGCGCATAGCTCTGGAAGACCATCGCGATGTCGCGGTCCTTGGGCGGCATGTCTACGACGTCGACGCCGCCTATGCGAAGGCTGCCGCTGGTGATGTCCTCCAATCCCGCGATCATCCGCAAGGCGGTGGATTTGCCGCAGCCGGACGGCCCAACCAGGATCAGGAACTCGCCGTCCTCGACCGACAGGTTCAATCGGTCGATCGCGCGAAAATTGTTCCCGTAGGTTTTGCAGATATTCTCAAGGATGACTTCCGCCATATTCCTCCCTCCACAAGTCAAAGGCGATGATTTTTGTTTTTCACCTTGGTTTTTTTGCTTGTGAAAATTTCCCGGGTGTTTTCAGCCTATGTTCCGGTATCGAGTTGCGCGCTTTTCAGTTCGACCGCCGATGGCGCGCTCGCCGATCCCAGCAATTCCGTGACCTGGTTCTCGGTCGGAAGCGCCTCGCGTCCGCCACGCCCAGTTATCGAAAGCGCCGCCGCCGCGGCAGCAAATGCCACCCGGCCCGCGGTATCGGCTCCGCTCGCCAATGCATGGGCATAGGCGCCATGAAAGCAGTCGCCGGCCCCGGTCGAGTCGACGACGGCAACCCGGTGCGGAGGCAGGTGCCATAGCGCCGTATCCTCCCGTCCGCGGTAATAGACGCCCCGACTGCCATCGGTCAGAACCACGGCGGAGCGCGACGGCGACCACAAGGCATCAAGCATCTCGGCGGGCGCTCGGCGGCCCGTGGCGGTCCGCGCAAAGCCAAGCGGAAGAATGAGATGGTCGCAGAGCATCATCAGCCTGTCCGTGGCTGGGCCGACGCTCCATTCGATATCGCCGAGAATAGCAAGGCCGAGATCACGAGCGCGGGCCACGACATCCAGCGAGCGGATCGCGTAGCTGTCGACGATCAGGACGGTCGCGCGGCTGAGGATCTCGTCCGGAAAGTCCGGTGCGGTGCCCAGCATCGCGTCATCGTCATAGGCGATGAACCGGTCACCGTCCGAACCGACGGTGATGCACGAGCGTACCGGGCGCGCGTCGGGATGGCGTGGCGCGAACGCGGTTTCAACGCCGCTGGCGACGAGGTCGCACAACACGGCATCGTCATCGGCGGTGCCCAGCCACCCGATGAAGCCGGCGCTTCCGTCGAGCCGCGCGACGGCGGCAAGGGCCGTCGCGACATTTCCGCCGAAAGCGCGCGTGCTTTGCAGAACCTTCCCCTTGCCCGCTGACAACGGCTGATCGACATAGACGATGTCGTCTATCGCAATGGCGCCGAAGCCGAGGATCGAGGGGACGCTGGGCATGGTTCAGGCGCCCGCCTTCGCAAGCGCTTCTTGCGCCGAAAGCCCGTCATGGATGACGCTCCGAAAGGCAAGCGCTGCCTTCTGTGGATCGCCGTGCCCCCAGAGGTTGCGGCCTACCACGGCGCCGCGCGCGCCGGCACGGATGGCGTCCGCCGTCTGCTGAAGCGCGCCGAGCAGCGTATCGGTCTTCGGCCCGCCTGCGATGACGACCGGCACAGGGCAGGTCCGGACGGTCTCCCGGAAGGACTCGAAGTCGCCCGTGTAGCCGATCTTGATCACGTCGACGCCGGACTCGTAGCCGATGCGCGCCGCATAGGCGATCTCGTCGGGCGTGAAGACGATCTTTGTTCCCTCGGTGAAATCGCGCGGATAGATATGCGCCACCACCGGCATGCCGTATCGGGCCGCCACGTTCACTGAATCGGTCAGCCAGCGTATATACTTGCCCTCGGTCGCGCCGCGCACGGGAATGGCAACGGCCAACGCGTCGGCGCCGGCGCGCACCGCATCCTCCGGCGTCGCGATCAACTCGCTGATGCGATCGTCCGGCGTGAAACAGCCGGCCTGGATTACCAGGGAAGCCTTGCCCGCATATTGGGGCCAAAGGTGGCGCGCGGTGCCGGGCTGGATGCTGACATAGTCGGGCTCCCCCGCCATGACGCGGGCCAGCGCGCCGGGCAGATCGGCAAGGCCGCCTTTGCGCACGTCGCCGTAGCCGACGAAGTGGTCGACCGCGCCGCCAAATAGATTCCCCGATGGATGCGAAAAGAGGCGCGCAAGGCGCACTTTGGTCCCTAGGCTCATAATTCCCTATTCTCTTGATTTACAAGGCCCGCGGCCTGTGATGCTGGGTCAGCGTTTTCATATGCTCTATAAAAATTTTACGCGCGTCAAGATTTAAAATGCGCTATAGCGAGTCACGAAAATTGTCCGTCGCTGTCGCGATGGCTTGTCTCGGGCGTCGCCGATTGGGAGGTCGAAAGGGAAATGCAAACAAATTCAGGAGCGAAGCTCGGTGTCGGCGTCATCGGATGCGGTAACATCTCGATGACCTATCTACGCAACGCCGCACTTTTTGCCGGTGTGGAATTGCGCGCTTGCGCCGATATTTCCGCCGAGATGGCTGTGTTGCGCGGGAAGGAATATGGCATCCGCGCTCTCGGCGTCGATGCGTTGCTCGCCGACCCGGAGGTCGATCTCGTCCTCAACCTCACCATTCCCGCGGCACATTTCGACATCTCGTTTTCGGCGCTCTCGGCGGGAAAGCATGTCTTCACCGAAAAGCCGCTCGCCACCTCGGCCAGCGATGGTCGCAAGCTGGTGGCGGAGGCGGCGAAACGGGGATTGCTGCTGGGCTCGGCTCCCGATACTTTCCTCGGCGCCGCCGGACGCCGCGCGCGCCGACTGATGGACGAGGGCGCGATCGGGCGGGCCGTGACCGGCACCGCCTTCATGATGGGGCGCGGCATGGAGCACTGGCATCCGAACCCGCAATTTTACTACCAGCCAGGCGGCGGCCCGGTCTTCGACATGGGGCCGTATTATCTGACGATGCTCGTCAACCTGCTCGGCCCCGTCACCCGTGTCATGGCGATGGCCACCCGCGGCCAGGAGGAGCGGCTGATCATTGCCGACGGCCCATACAAGAACACCAGCTTCAGGGTCGGCACGCCGACCAATATCCTGTCGCTGCTCGAGTTCCGCTCCGGCGTCACCGTCACCTTCGGCGCCTCGTGGGACGTCTTCAAGCACTCCAACCACCCCATCGAGCTGCACGGCACGGAAGGGTCGCTCAGGCTGCCCGATCCCGACACCTTCGGCGGCACGGTCTCGGTTTCCGCGCGGGGGGCTGACTGGAAGGATTTCGCCAGCGAAAGCGAGCTCTATGGCGCGCGCAACTGGCCCTATGCGGCGCCAGATCGCGCCAACTACCGCATGCTCGGCGTCGCTGATCTGGCGCGTTCGTTGTCGGAGAAGAGAAAGCCGCGCGCTTCCGGCGAGCTGGCGCTGCATGTGCTGGAGATCATGGAGGCCATCCTCGCCTCGGGCGAGAGCCGCAACTCGGTCGCCATCGTCGGCACTGTTGACCAGCCGCCGCTGCTTGGCGAGGACGAGGCGGCGAGCCTGCTGGCCTGAGCCCCCGTGTTGTCCCCGCTCGATCCGCAGGCGCGGAAGGCTCTCGAACTCGGCCGCCAGGCGCATGAGCCGCCTTTCGAGACAGGCACGCCCGAGCAGGCGCGACGCGCCTACGACCACGGTTTCCCCGGGCTGCAAGGCGAGCGCGAGCCCGTCGCTTCGGTGTGCGAACAAACCATCGTCGGGCCCGGTGGCCCTCTCAACCTTCGCATCTATCGAGGGCAGGGCGCGCCGACAGCCAATGCGCCGGCGCTGCTCTACTTGCACGGTGGCGGCTGGGTCATCGGCAATCTCGATTCCCATGACGAGATCTGCCGTTGGTTCGCCAACATCGCCTCATGCGTCGTCGTCTCGCCGGACTACCGGCTGGCGCCGGAGCACAAGTTTCCGGCTGCCGTCGAGGACTGCCGCGCCGTTCTCTCCTTCATGCAGGATATGCCCGGTGGGCTTGGCGTCGATCCCAGCCGCATAGCCGTTGCCGGCGACAGTGCCGGCGGAAACCTCGCCGCAGTGCTGGCGCTGCTTGCCCGCGATGACAAATGCCCTCCGACCGCGCAGCTCCTGTTCTATCCCAACACCGATGCAGCTCAGACGGCGGACAGCTATCGCCGCTTCGGCGAAGGTTTTGGCCTGACCGCCAGGACCATGGCCTGGTTCCGCGACCACTATGTCCGCAGCGCCGCCGACATGAATGACTGGCGTGTCTCGCCGCTCAAGGCAAAGAGTCTTGCCGGGGCCGCTCCCGCCTTTGTCGGCATCGCAGGCCACGACATTCTCACCGACGAGGGCGAAGCCTATGCCGCGCGTCTCCAAGACGACGGCGTTCCGGTCGTGCTAGAGCGCTGGCCGGGCCAGATCCACGGCTTCGTCTCGACGGGCCGCCATGGTCCGGCGTCGCGTCAGGCGGTCGAGGCTGCTGTTGCGGCCTGGCGCGAATTCGATCCGGCGTTTGACACAGCCTAGGCCGATTGGCGCATCACCAGCGTTGCGTCGAGGCTGACCCTGGGCGTCACCGCGGCCGCATTCTCGTCGAGCATTGCAAGCAGCGTCTCGACACTGCGGCCTGCCATCGCGGCGAAATCCTGCGCCATGGTGGTGAGCGCCGGACAGGTGTAGCGACTCAGCGGATGGTCATCATGCGCTGCGACCCGTAGGTCGCAGTCGGTCTTGCGTCCCACCTTCAGGCCCGTCGAAAAGGCCGCCGCCATGACGCCGAAGGCGAGGCGGTCGTTGGCGCACAGGATGGTCTTGCCCGGTAGACCGCCATTGTCGAGCATCTTCTCCGTCTGCTCGTAGCCGATGCGCTCGAAGTCCCAAGTGTAGTTGTCGGTGTTGCCAAAGACGGTCGGCTCGAATCCCAGTCGCTGCATCGAGGCAACATAGCTGCTCAATCGCTCCGCCGAATTGTGATTGACGTGTGGGATGTCGAAATAAACCGGGGCATCGCCGGAACGGCAAAGGTAGTCCACGATCGTCGCGACACTCTTGGCGTTGTTGTTGCCCACAAATGGCGTGTCACCTTCCAGAAAGGTGTCGAAATAAACAATCGGGATGGTCTGCGTGAGCTTTTCTAGGGTTCTCTGATCGGATCGTTTGCCCAGCGGCGCGATCAGCGCGCCGGATACCTTCAGGGACAAGACGGTCCGAGTGGCTTCGATCTCGAGTTCGGTCGAGCCATGCGAGGAAATGACGACCGGCCAATAGCCTTCATCGCGTAGCCTGAGCTCGATCCGGCTGACCATCTCGGAGTAAAATGGATCGGTGACCGTCGGCACGACGATGCCAATGCTGCGGGTGCGCTTCCGGTTGAGGTTGCGGGCAAAAAGATTGGGCTGGTAGTCGGACGAGCGCAGCGCCTCCTCGATCCGTTTTCTGGTCGCCGGCTTCACGCTGGCCGGATCGTCGAAATATTTCGACAAGGTTGGCCGAGACACGCCGCAGGCGCGGGCGAAATCCTCCATGGTCTTGTGCGTCGTCGACATTTAAAGCCCTCGCGCCGCGGAACTTCCAATGGATGCGTCCATGTGTTGCCCCGGCGCCATCACTACGGTGCGCCGACCCGCGAGCGCAAGTTGAAATTTTACAGGAAGTTTTACAAGTTTCAACGCGTCGAAAGAAATTATTGCATGCGTAAAAATAATTAATTGACGTAAAAATTTCGACGCCATATTGAATTTGCGGACGGAGCAGCCGTGCGGCGGCGAATCCCGGAGGTCATGGATGAAGAAGCTGGTCTGCGCCGGTGAAATCCTCGTCGAGATTATGGCTGAACGGATAGGCCAGAGCTTTCTCGAGCCTGGACCGCTGGTAGGTCCGTTTCCGTCCGGCGCCCCGGCGATCTTCATTGGCCAAGCGGCGGCGCTTGGTCAGCCCGCAGGCCTGATCGGCGCCATCGGCGAGGACGATTTTGGTCAGCTGAACATTGACCGGTTGCGCGCGCTCGGCGCCGACGTTTCGGCAATCACATCACACCGGGGCCATGCCACCGGCACCGCCTTCGTCACTTATCTGGCCGATGCCTCGAGGCATTTCGTCTTCAACATCTCCAACAGCGCGGCGGGCCTGATTGCCATCGATGATGCCGCAAGACACTTGCTTGCCGACGCCGACCACTTTCATGTCATGGGCTCCTCGCTGTTCTCGGACAAGTCGGCCGAAGTTGTGCTCGCCGCGATCGCGGCCGTGAGGGGCAGGGGCGGCACCGTGTCCTTCGACCCCAACATCCGGCGCGAGATCATGCAGGACGCCGGCATGCGCGAGGCGCTCGAGGGCGTCTTGGCGCAGACCGATATCTTTCTGCCCAGCGGCAACGAGTTGCTCCTGTTCTCTTCAGCTGGCGACGAGCAGGGCGCAATCGTCGAACTGCTTGGTCGGGGCATATCTTGCATCGTGCTAAAGAGAGGCGCGGCCGGCGCCATCTATCACGATCGCCAGAGCTTGGTCGCAATGCCCGGATTCGCAGTCGACGAAGTGGACCCGACCGGCGCTGGCGACTGCTTCGGAGCCGCCTTCGTATCCTTCTGGTTGCGCGGCGCCGCGCCTGCCGAGGCGCTGCGCATCGCCAACGCCTGCGGCGCGCTTGCGGTAACACGGAAGGGACCCATGGAAGGCATTCACCGGCTCGCAGATGTCGAGGCTTTCATCGCCAGGGCCGGGACAGGCGCATGAACTGCGCGACCGAGAGATTGGCGGCCATCGGCGCGCGGCGCGCGGCGGGTAGCAGGGGAGGTATCGCCTCGATCTGCTCGGCGCATCCGCTGGTGATCGAGGCGGCACTCCGGCATGGCGTGCTGCACGGCGCCGATGTCGTTATTGAGGCGACCTGCAACCAGGTCAATCACGAAGGCGGTTACACCGGTATGGCGCCGGCCGCCTTTCGCCGCCTCGTCGAAACGCATGCTGGCAGGGCCGGTCTTCCCCTCGATCGTCTGATCCTCGGCGGTGACCATCTTGGACCCAATCCCTGGAAGCAGGACTCCGCTGCCGAGGCGATGCGGAAAGCGGCTGCGATGATCGAGTCCTATGCGGCGGCCGGCTTCACCAAGCTGCATCTCGACACCAGCATGGCCTGTGCCGACGATCCGGTACGGCTCCCCGACGAGACGATTGCCACCCGCGCGGCCGAGCTTGCCAAGGTCGCCGAGGCGGCCGTCGCGCGCACCGGCAGTGAGAAACCCGTCTACATCATCGGTACCGAAGTGCCGGCTCCTGGCGGTGCTCTGAAGCCGCTCGAACATATGCAGGTGACCAAGCCGGACGACGCGCACCGTTCCGTCGAGCTCCACCGCCGGGCCTTTGCAAGCCGTGGGCTGGACGAGGCCTTTGACCGGGTCATCGGCGTCGTCGTCCAGCCCGGTGTCGAATTCGGCAATGCCGACGTCATTGCCTATGCGCCGGAGAAGGCGATCGAGTTGGTCGCTGTCCTGAAACGCATGCCGCAATTCGTTTTCGAAGCGCATTCGACCGACTACCAGCCGCCGGAAGCGCTGGGCATGCTGGTGCGTGAAGGTTTCGCCATCCTCAAAGTCGGCCCATGGCTTACCTTCGCGCTGCGCGAGGCGCTCTACGGCCTCAGTCTGATCGCCGACCAGATGGTGCCCGACCCATCCCGGGAAAATCTGCAAGCGGCGATGGAGCGGGTGATGGTCGCCTCGCCCGACAACTGGCGCAACTACTATTCCGGTACATTGGACGAGCAACGCCTGCAGCGACATTTCTCCTTCAGTGACCGTATCCGTTACTATTGGCAGTCCGCCGGCGCGCAGCAAGCAACCGGAGCCTTGCTGGCCGCGCTTGGCGACAGGGATATTCCCCGCCCGCTAATCAGCCAATATATCGGCCACCTCGATGTCGAGGTCGGCGCGGGCCGCATCAGGCCGACTGCGCATGGACTTCTAATCGGCAGCGTGACACGCGTGCTCGACATCTATCGCAGCGCCACGAACCAGTGAGCCGCCTTCGCTTCCGGGCCCTCCGATTTTGATTCAGCCCGCGTGGACTCCTATAGGCGAGGCCCGAGCAAGCTGCACTTCTGACAGTGGACAGTAAATCTGTTACCACTCCTTCTTGAACAGGTCCTGTGAGATCAGCGGCCCCAGGTGCGGCCACGCGCGTGCACCAGCAGGCCTCCCTCATTGAGCTTTCCCAGCTTGACGGGTGCGAACCCGAGTTGTTCGGCCAAATCCGCGACGTGAGCAGTCGCGTCCTCGTCGTCGCTCGACAGAAACAAGACCCGGTGGTCCGCCGATCTGAATACGTCGCGTCGTAATGCGGTGATCGCGGACATGACCGAAGTGGAACTGGTTTAGCCCGGGGGTCGCCGCCTATCGATGAGTTGGTACCAGAATGGCAGCTCAACGAGTCCTCAACGCCAACACCGGACTCCGCAGTCGGAGGGCGTCCTATCACTTGACGTGCTCAAGTTGCTCAATGATCCCGCCACGCGCGCGCCGCTCGGGAGATGTTGCTTGCACCTTCCGGCCGCAGCGGTCGTCTCACAAACCAGTCGGTCGGAATCTTGGCCTACCACTCGGCGAATGAGCCGTCATTGTGGCGCCAGACCGGGTTGCGCCAGCGGTGTCCTTCCCTGGCGCGCTCCTTCACATAGTCCTCATCGATCTCGACGCCGAGGCCCGGCCCATCGGGAATGGCGACATAGCCGTCCTGATAGCGGAATACGTCCTTGTTGGCGGCGTAGTCGAGCAGGTCATTGCCGGCATTGTAGTGGATGCCTAGGCTCTGCTCCTGGATGAAGCAATTGTAGCTCACGGCGTCGAGCTGCAGGCATGCGGCCAGCGCGATCGGCCCGAGCGGACAGTGCGGCGCCACAGCCACGTCATAGGCCTCAGCCATCGCCGCGATCTTGCGGCATTCGGTGATGCCGCCGGCGTGCGAGAGATCCGGCTGGATGATGTCGACGACCGCTTCCTCGAACACCGACTTGAAGTCCCAGCGGCTGTAGAGCCGTTCGCCGAGCGCGATCGGCGTCGAGCCGAGTGCGGCGATCTCCTTCAGCGCCTCGCGGTTTTCGCTGAGCACCGGCTCTTCGATGAACATCAGCCGGTAGGGCTCAAGCTCCTTGACCAGGATGCGCGCCATCGGGCGGTGCACGCGGCCGTGGAAATCGACGGCGATGCCGATATTCGGCCCGACCGCCTCGCGCACCATGGCGACGCGCTCTATAGCCGCGTCTATCTTGTCGTGGCTGTCGACGATCTGCAGTTCCTCGGTGCCGTTCATCTTGAGCGCTTGGAATCCGCGCGCCACCATATCCCTAGCGCCGGCCGCCACTTCCGCCGGCCGGTCGCCGCCGATCCAGGAATAGACCTTGATCGTTTCGCGCAGCCTGCCGCCGAGCAATTCATGCACCGGCACGTCGAGCGCCTTGCCTTTGATGTCCCACAGCGCCTGGTCGATGCCGGCAATGGCGCTCATCAGGATCGGCCCGCCGCGATAAAAGCCGCCGCGATGCATCACCGTCCAATGATCCTCGATCAAACGCGGATCCTTGCCGATCAGATAGTCGGCCAGTTCCTTGACCGCCGCTTCGACCGTCAGCGCCTTGCCTTCGACCACCGGCTCGCCCCAGCCGCTGATGCCGGCATCGGTCTCGATCTTGAGGAACAGCCAGCGCGGCGGAACGATATAGGTGGTCAGAGCGGTGATCTTCATGCGGCCGGCCGGTCTCAGTTGTTTTTCAGTTTCTTGGCGCTGACGAGGTCGCGCGCGGCCAGGTCGAGTATCTTATTGGCTGCATTGCGCGCGGCGGCGGCGTCGCGCATGCGCAGCGCCTCGACCACCTCGCCATGCGCCGCCGCCGCTTCCCTGCGCCTGACCGGCGAGATCGTCGCCGTGGCTTCCAGCGAAAACAGCAGCGCCGTGTCGATCAGCTTGCCGATCTGGCGGAAGATAGGGTTGTGGCTCGCGCCATAGACGATCTGATGGAAGACGATGTCGGAGCGCGAGAACTGCGTCAGGTCCTCGCCTGCGCCGGCCATGCCTTGCCAGGCCGCTTCAAGATCGGCGATCTCCTGCAGCGTCGCGCGCGTTGCCGCAAGTTCGGCGACCAGCGGCTCGATGGCGCGGCGGGTTTCTAGGATAGCGTCGAACAGCTTGTCGTCCAGCGCATGCGGCGCATGCCAGGCCAGCACCTGCGGGTCGATGATGTTCCAATTGTCCTGGTCGCACACCACCGTGCCGACGCGTGGACGGGACAGTACCAGCCCCTTGGCTGCCAGCACTTTCAGCGCTTCGCGGATGACGGTGCGGCTGACGCCATATTCGATGCCGAGATCGTTCTCGGTCGGCAGTGACGACCCGGCCGGATATCGTCCGGAGAATATGTCGGAGGCGATCGCCTTGGTCACGTCGGGCATGACGCGCGGACGGCGCGCCGTCTCGCGCGTTTGCGTGTCTTCGTCAGCCTTCTTCGGTGTTTCGTTCACCTCAGCCCCTCCTCCAAGGCAGCGAACCGTTCGGTTTGCGCGCAATTGGTCCGGCCTTAGCGGATGCGAGTGATTTGCGCCAGCGACTACTTATCGGACTACCTATCTCATTTATCATACCAGATCAATTGACGGGTATGATAAAATTGATTACACACGACCAATCCGGGCTGAGCGCCCGGCTGTTTGCTGGGAGGTAATCATGCGACTTTTGAAAACCGCGCTCGTCGCGGGTGCTCTCGCCGTCTTGTCGGTCACCACGATCGCGTCGGCCTACGCTCAGGACACCAAGATCGGCTTCATCGTCAAACAGCCGGAGGAGCCCTGGTTCCAGGACGAATGGAAGTTCGCCGACCAAGCCGCCAAGGAAAAGGGTTTTACTCTCGTCAAGATCGGCGCCGAGGACGGCGAGAAGCTGATGTCGGCGATCGACAATCTGGGCGCTCAAGGAGCGCAAGGCTTCGTCGTCTGCACGCCGGATGTGAAGCTCGGCCCCGGCATCGTCGCCAAGGCCGCCGCCAACAATCTCAAGCTGATGACGGTCGACGACCGCCTCGTCGGCGCCGACGGCAAGCCGCTGGAGGATGTGCCGCATATGGGCATCTCCGCCACCAAGATCGGCGAGGCCGTGGGTCAGGCCATCATCGACGAGATGAAGCCGCGCGGCTGGAAGATGGACGAGGTCGGCGCGATCCGCGTTTCGTACGACCAGCTGCCGACCGCCGTCGACCGCGTCGAAGGCGCGATCTCGGTGCTGAAGGCCGCCGGCTTCAAGGCCGAAAACATCTTCGATGCGCCGCAGGCCAAGACCGACACGGAAGCCGCGCTCAATGCCGCGACCGTGGTGCTCAACGCCCATGCCGACATCAAGAAGTGGATTGCCTTCGGCCTCAATGACGAGGCGGTGCTGGGCGCAGTGCGCGCTTCTGAAAGCGTCGGCATTCCGGCGGACGGCATGATCGGCGTCGGCATCGGCGGCGCGGAATCGGCGATCAACGAGTTCAAGAAACCCGCCGCCACCGGCTTCGTCGGCACGGTGATCATCTCGCCCAAGCGCCACGGCTACGAGACGGCGCTCAACATGTATGACTGGATCGCCAACAACAAGGAGCCGGCGAAGCTGACGCTGACCGCCGGCGCGCTGGCCAAGCGCGACGATTACCAGAAGGTGCGCAAGGACCTCGGTATCGAATAGTCCTCCCTGTACAAACAGGCGGCGGCTTGATGCCGCCGCCTGTTTGGCATGCTCAAGAAGGATCGAAGCCCCGTGTCCTTTCTCGAATTCTCCAACATCACCAAGACCTATCCGGGCGTCAAAGCCTTGTCGGATGTGTCGTTCGGCGTCGAAAAGGGCGCCGTGCACGGATTGATGGGTGAGAACGGCGCCGGCAAATCCACCCTGATCAAGATCCTGTCCGGCGACCAGCATGCCGATGCCGGCGAAATAAGCATCGACGGCAAAGTCCAGGTCTACGCCTCGACCAGAAATGCCTTCGACAATGGCGTCATTGTCATCCACCAGGAATTGCAGCTGGTGCCCGAGCTGAGCGTCGCCGAGAATCTCAGCCTCGGACGCTTTCCGGCAAGCGCCGGCGTCATCGCCCGCCGCCGCATGCTCGACGATGTCGGCGCCAAGCTGAAATCGGCCGGCATCGATATCGACATGCGCCGCAAGGTCAAGACGCTCTCGATCGGCGAGCGCCAGATGGTCGAGATCGCCAAGGCCGTGATGCTCGACGCCCGGGTGATTGCGCTTGACGAGCCGACCTCGTCGCTGTCCTCGCGCGAAAGCGAGATCCTGTTTAAGCTGATCGGCCGGCTGCGCGGCGAGGGCAAGGTCATCCTCTATGTCTCGCACCGCCTCGACGAGGTGTTCCGGCTCTGCGACAGCCTGACGGTGCTGCGCGACGGCAAGCTTGCCGCGCATCATCAATCGCTGAAGGATGTCACGCGCGACCAGGTCGTGGCCGAAATGGTCGGTCGCGAGATTTCCGACATTTGGGGTTTTCGGCCGCGCAAAAGGGGAGAGGTTCGCCTCAAGGTCGACAATCTGAGCGGCACCAGGCTGCGCACGCCGGCAAGCTTCGAAGCCCGCGCCGGCGAGATCGTCGGCTTCTTCGGCCTCATCGGCGCCGGCCGATCCGAACTGATGCGGCTGGTCTTCGGCGCCGATCCGCGTTCGGGCGGCACGATCACGGTCGACGGCAAGATCGTTGCCGCCGCCAGCCCGCATGACGCGATCAGGGCCGGCATCGTGCTGTGCTCGGAAGACCGCAAGCATGACGGCATCATCCAGGGCCGCTCGATCGAAGAGAACATCAACGTCTCGTCCAGGCGCCATCACACGCGCTTCGGCGTCCTGAACTGGACCAGCGAGATCACGACGGCCGAAACCTTCATCAAGAAGCTCAAGGTGCGCACGCCGTCGCGCAAGCAGGACATCGTCAATCTCTCAGGCGGCAACCAGCAGAAAGTCATCCTCGGCCGCTGGCTGTCGGAGCAGGACATCCGCGTGCTCATCGTCGACGAGCCGACACGCGGCATCGATGTCGGTGCCAAATCGGAGATCTACGAGCTGCTCTATCAACTGGCCGAGGAGGGCATGGCGATCGTCGTCGTCTCCTCCGAGCTGCCGGAAGTGATGGGCATTTGCGACCGCATCCTGGTGATGTGCGGCGGGCGCATCAGCGCCGAGCGCGCGCGCGACCAATTCGCCGAAAAGGCGATCCTGGCCTCGGCGCTCCCCGACAAGAAAACCCCCGACGCCATCGCATCCTGAGGATTTCTAATGACCAGTCGGCTGAAGAAGATCCTGCTCGGCGAACAAGGCCTCGTCGTCATCTTCATCGTCGCCTTCGCGCTGGTGTCGCTGCTCGTGCCGAACTTCCTCACCGACCGCAACATGCTCGGCCTGCTGCAGTCCGTGGTCACCGTCGGCATCGTCGCCTGCACGATGATGTTCTGCCTCGCGGCGCGTGACTTCGACCTGTCGGTCGGCTCCATCGTCGCCTTTGCCGGCATGGTCGCGGTCATGGCCTCGAACGCAACCGGCTCGATCCTGCTTGGCCTCATCGCAGCCATCGCCTGCGGCGCCGTCGTCGGCTGGGTCAATGGCGTCGTCATCGCCAAATTCCGCATAAACGCGCTGATCACCACTCTCGCCACCATGCAGATCGTGCGCGGTTTCGCGCTGATCTCGTCGGACGGCCGCGCCGTGGGCATCAACAGCCCGGATTTCTACCAGCTGGCCCTGTCGAAGCTGCTCGGCATACCGACGCCGATCTGGGTGCTGGCGGTGCTCTTCGCCATTTTCGGCTTTGTGCTCAACAGCACCGTCTTCGGCAAGAATACGCTGGCCATCGGCGGCAACCCGGAAGCTTCGCGCCTGGCCGGCGTCAACGTCGATCGAACGCGCATCTGGATTTTTACCCTGCAGGGCGTGGTGTGTGGCATCGCTGGCATCCTGCTTGCCTCGCGCATCACCTCCGGCCAGCCTAACGCCGCGGTGGGCTTGGAGCTTTCGGTGATCTCCGCCTGCGTGCTCGGCGGCGTCTCGCTTGCCGGCGGCAGGGCGACGATGTCGGGCGTCATCGTCGGCGTGCTGATCATGGGCATCGCCGAAAACGCCATGAACCTGATCAACATTCCGGCCTTCTATCAATACATCGTCAGAGGCGTGATCCTGCTCCTGGCCGTGCTGCTCGACAATCTGCGTTCTTCGGCATTGGGGCGGCGCTGATGGGACGCCTCTCCGGAAAACGCATCTTCCTCACCGGCGCCGCGCAAGGCATCGGCTACGCCATCGCCGAGGCCTGTCTGCGCGAGGAGGCCGGGCTGTTCCTGGTCGACCGCGACGCGGACATCCTCGTCGAAAGCGCTGCACGTTTCGGCGACGTCGCGCATGCCGCAGCCGACATCGCTGATGCCAAGGCAATCAAGGCCGCAATGGCGGCGGCGACGAAGGCCATCGGCCCGATCAACACCGTCATCAGCAATGCCGGCATGAACGTCTTCTCGACGCCGCTTGAAGCCACCGAGGACGACTGGACGCGCAATCTTGACGTCAATGTGAAAGGCGCCTGGCACTGTGCCAAGGCGGCGCTCCCGGGGATGATCGGGCAGGGCGGCGGCGTGATCCTCAACATCGCCTCCACGCACGCCTTCACCATCGTCCCGCACACCTTTCCCTATCCCGTCGCCAAGCATGCTCTGCTTGGCCTGACCAAATCGCTGGCGATCGAATATGCCGGCAACAATATCCGCGTGAACGCGCTGGCGCCCGGTTATGTCGCCACCCAAAAAGTCATCGATTACTGGAACAGTTTCGACGATCCGGAGGCTGCGCGGGCCAAGACACTGGCGCTGCATCCGGGCGGGCGGATCGCTACGCCGGAAGAGATCGCCATGGCGGCGGTCTTTCTCGTCTCCGACGAATGCCCCTTCATCAACGCCGCCTGCCTCGTCGCGGATGGCGGCCTGAGCGTGCTTCACCACCCCTGACACACAAGCCACAATGGGAGGAAACCATGGCAAATGATGTCTTCGCGAAATCCCTGCTGACGCGCCGGCAGGCGCTTGCGCTTGGCAGAAGTGCCGCGCTGGCTGCCGCGCTGCCGCGCGGCGCCTTGGCCGCGGACGAGAAGGTGACGCTCTGGCATGGCTGGACCGGCGCCGACAACACCACCGCGCTCAACGGCGTCATCGACACCTTCAACAAGGGCGGCAAGGGCGTCATCGTCGAGCCGACAGGGTATGACTGGGACACGTTGTTTTCCAAATGGGTGGTCTCCTCGGCCGGCGGTCGTGCGCCGGACCTGGTGCTCTTCCACATCACCGAGCTGCCGGAATTCGCGACGCGCAAGGTCATCCGCCCGATTGACGACATCGTCGCTTCGTCCGGTCTCGACCTGTCGCAGGTTCCCGA
This sequence comes from Mesorhizobium sp. CA15, assembly GCF_020165215.1. Taxonomy (NCBI): domain Bacteria; kingdom Pseudomonadati; phylum Pseudomonadota; class Alphaproteobacteria; order Hyphomicrobiales; family Phyllobacteriaceae; genus Mesorhizobium; species Mesorhizobium sp. CA15. Next base: position 396,022 of record NZ_JAIUHQ010000002.1, on the reverse strand, counting down.
TGCCGGCCGCACCGGCGTGACCTTCGACGGCAAGGTCTATGCCGCGCCGCTCGACGTGCATCCGCTCGGCTTCTATTACAACGTCGATATGGTGCAGGAGGCGGGGCTCGATCCGGCCAAGCCGCCGAAGACCGGCGAGGAATTCCTCGAATGGGCAAAGAAGCTGACGGTCAAGGACGGCAGCGGCAAGGTCACGCGTTACGGCTTCGAATTGCCGAACACCTGGGCGACCGCACGCTGGATCTGGTTCAGCCTGATGTACCAGTTCGGCGGCACCTTCCTTGACGACAAGGGCCTGGCGGCGGTTGACAGCGAGGCCTCGCAGAAGGCGCTGCAATATCTCGTCGACCTGATCAACGTGCATGGCGTGACCAATCCCGAGGTCGGCGGCAACAAGGGCGAGGACGCCTTCGCCTCGAAGCAGGTCGCCATGAAGTTCATCGGCCCCTGGGAGGTCAATCTGCGCATGGCGCAGAAGATGAATTTCATGACCGCCCAATTGCCGGTGTTTGGCCAGAAGGCGGCCGTCTGGGCGAACTCGCATTGCATGGCGGTGTCGAAGCAGAAAAGCGACGACAAGCTCGCCGCCGACGGCACCTTCATGAAGTGGTTCTTCGACAACTTCGCAGCACCCGCCACCACCGTCGGCATCATCCCGCAGAGCAAGGCGGTGCGTGAAAGCGCTGCCTTCACCGGCACCGAGCAGTACAAATACTTCAAGTCCTTCGTCGACGATCTGCCCAACATCGTCTACGAGCCGCTGATCCCGCAATACCTGTCGGTCTTCTCCTTCGACAAGCCGACGCCGCTGGTCACCAATCTGCAGGCAGCCCTCAGCGGCTCCAAGCCGGTCCCGGACGCCTTGAAGGCGATGAAGGAAGGTCTCGACGCGCAGCTGAACAAGGGCTGATGACATCGCTGGCATCACAACCGGCGGGCCGCTCCAGGGCCCGCCGCGCATCCGCGCAGGAGGGAGGCGCGCTGCGCAGCGGCATGACGCTTGCCGCCTACCTCTTCCTGTCGCCCTATCTGGCGCTGTTCATCGCCTTCATGCTTTTGCCGACGATGGCCGCCATCGGCATCAGCTTCATGCGCTGGGATATCCTCGGTACGCCTGAATTCATCGGGCTGGACAATTACCGCCAGATTTTCGCCGATCCGCTGTTCCTGACCGCCATTAGAAACACCTTCTATTTCGTCTTCCTGACGGCGATCCCGATGGTCGTTCTGGGACTGGCGCTAGCCATGCTGCTCGACCAGAAGCTCAGGGGCACCGCCTTCGTGCGCACGGTTGTGTTCCTGCCTTATGTCGTCATGGTCTCGACCGTCGGCATCCTGTGGGGCTGGCTGTTCGACAAGGGCACCGGCCTCGTCAACTATTACCTCACCACCATCGCCATCGAGCCGATCGCCTGGCTCAAGGACCCGCACTGGTCCATGCCGGCTTTGGCCATCACGACCATCTGGTGGACCGTCAACACCAACATGATCATCTTCCTGGCGGCGCTGCAGGACATTTCCGAGGAACTGCATGATGCCGCCACGCTCGACGGCGCCGGCCCATGGCAGCGCTTCGTCTACATCACCTTGCCTTTGCTGCGGCCGGCCATGGCGCTGGTCACCGCGCTCACCATCATCAACGGCTGGCGCGTCTTCGGCCAGGCTTATGTGATGACGCAGGGCGGGCCGGAGGCGAGCACCTTCGTCATCGTGCAGTATATCTATCTCACCGCGTTCCAGAATTTCGAGATGGGTCCGGCCGCCGCCGCCGGTGTGGTGCTGCTCCTGATCACGCTGGTCTTTTCGCTCGCCCAGATGAAGCTGATGAAGGCAATCTGATGCAGGACCGGCGCTCCAATCGTGCCGGAAAATCGCTTGGCGGGCGAACGCTCGCCTATGTGCTGATGGTCGTCGTGACGGCGCTCTGGGGCGCGCCGATCCTGTGGATGCTGGTCACGTCGATAAAACCGGAGAGCGAGATCTACGCCTATCCGCCGGCCTGGATCCCGGACGCGCCGACAACGGAAGCCTATAGCGCGCTGTTCCAGCGCTTCCCCATGCTGACCTGGTTCCGCAACTCGGCCGTCGTCGGCATTCTCTCCACCGTGCTGGCCCTGGCCGTCGATGCCTTGGCCGCCTATCCGCTGGCGCGCATGCAGTTCCCCGGCCGCCGCGTCATCATGGGCGTCATCTTCGCGACCTTCCTGCTACCTTACGAATTGCTCTTCGTGCCGCTGTTCCTCGGCCTGAACAGCTACGGCCTGGTCGACGGCATCTTCAGCCTGACCGTGCCGGCATCGGCCAACGCCTTCGGCGTCTTCCTGCTCACCCAGTTCTTCCAGGCCGTGCCGCGGGAACTCGAAGATGCCGCCATCATGGACGGCTGCGGCCGTTTCGGCTTCTTCTGGCGCATCCTCTTGCCGCTCACAAAACCGGGCCTTGCCACGGTGGCGATCTTCACCTTCGTCGCCAGCTGGAACAATTTCTTCTGGCCGCTGATCGCCACCAATTCCGACCAGACGCGCACGCTTCCCGTCGGCCTGGCGACATTGGTCGGCGGCGCCGGCATGTCGATGAAGCAGAGCGTGTTGATGGCGTCCGCCGTCGTGGCGACGCTGCCGACGGCACTCTTCTTCCTCGCCTTGCAGCGGCACTTCGTGCGCGGCATCGCCGCGACCGGCATCAAGGGCTGACCATGGCTGATATCGAGATCGCCAGCCACCGACTTCGCTGCGTGCTCTCGACGCAAGGCGGAAGCATCTGGCGGCTGGAAGCGGACTTGGGCGGTGGCTGGCAGAAACTGCTGCGCCCGCCGCCGGAAGGTTCGGATCGCGACCCGCTGAAGGCCGGTTGCTTTCCGTTGGTCCCTTTCGGCAACCGGGTCGAAGGCAATCGCTTTCTGTTCGATCGGACCGGGTATCGTCTGAAGCCCAACACACCCTGGGACAAGCACTACCTGCACGGCGACGGCTGGCTTGGCGACTGGACTGTCGAGGATCGCGGCGACGCCGAGGCATCGCTGTCGTTCGAATTTCAGGGAGAAACGTATCGCTATCGCGCCACGCAACACTTCACATGCGAAGGGGCGAACTTCAGGGCGATCCTTGGCGTGACGAATCTCGGCGAGCGGCCGATGCCGTTCGGGCTCGGCTGGCATCCCTATTTTCCGCTGACGCCGGCAACCACGCTTGCAGCGCCGGCGAAGGCTTATTGGACGGAAAAAGCGGGCTGGCTTCCTGACGCCTGCGTCGCCATTCCCGAGAACCTGGATTTCAGCCAACCCAAAAAGGTGCCACGGCAATGGATTAACAACGGTTTCGAGGGTTGGGATGGCGCGGCGTCCATCGCCTGGCCTGAACAGTGCACGCGGCTCGGCATCGAAACCGCGCCCGCGCTGTCGCGCTATTTCATCTTCGTCTCCGACACGCAGTTCGATCCGCACTACCGCGAGGACTTCTTCTGCTTCGAGCCCATGAGCCACTCGGCTAACGGCCACAACCTGCCGGATTTCGGTGGCCTCACGGTGCTCGCGCCGGGGCAGGGGACCGAGATTTCCATGGCACTGTCGTGCAGTGCGACAGAGGATGCGGCATGACCAGCTTCACGGAAGTCTTCCGCTCGCGCGACAAACTTGGCGAGGTTCCGGTGTGGGATGTGGCCGAGCAGGCGCTCTATTGGGTCGATATCGAGAGCAGGCGGCTGCGCCGCTTCGACCACGCCACCGGTCAGGTTAGCGAATGGCAATTTCCCGAGCGCATTGGCTCTTTCGCACTGCGCGAAAGAGGCGGGCTGGTCTGTGCCTTCGAAAGCGGGCTGGCCTTCTTCGATCCGGCTACCGAAAAGATCGACTGGATCGCCAGACCCGAAGCGCATATCCCCACCAACCGCTTCAACGACGGTAAATGCGACCGCAAGGGCAGATTCTGGGCCGGCACGATGGACGACAACCTCAAGGACCACAGCGCCTCGCTTTATCGGCTCGATCCCGACTTGCAGGTGACGCGCCTGGCGGGCGGAATCTGCATCTCCAATTCTTTAGTCTGGAGCCTCGACAACAGCATTTTCTATTTCGCGGATACGCCGGACAACGCGATCTACGCTTACGATTACGATCACAACGCTGGGACCATCGCCAATCGCCGGCTCTTCGCCTCGACCGCCGAGCAGCCGGGAACGCCTGACGGCTCGACGATTGACGAGCATGGCTATCTGTGGAACGCGCAATGGGACGGCTGGCGCCTAGTACGTTATGCGCCGGACGGCTCGATCGACCGGGTCGTCGAACTGCCGGTGCAGCGTCCATCGAGCTGCATGTTCGGCGGCCCGGACCTTGCGACGCTCTATGTCACCACCGCCATATGGGATTCCAGCGAGGCCGACCTGCGCTATCAGCCGCTGGCCGGCTCGCTGCTGGCGCTCCACGTCGGCGTGCGCGGCGTGCCGGAGCCGCGCTTCGCCGGCTGAGACCAAGGATGTTCCTGCGGCGTCCACTCCAACCAGCGGCAGCATGATTCACGGCTCGTAGCGTTATTGCCCATGTGATCAGCGTCGCCGCGCCGTGCATGTCAAGAGTTTCCGGTTCAAGACAAGCCAACAAACAATGTAGCCGCCCAGAATCAAAACGGGACGTGAACGTGCCGACTTTGGTCAGCGCGTCTCGAAGCTGCAATGTTGCCAGGGGTGCGGACGGCTGACAGCAATAAGGGCTCCGGCCAAGGCGGCTGGCGACGCGAGGTGCAGTGCCTCCCACGCATTGCAAAGCCAGGGTAGGTTTACTTGTTAAGTCCGTTGGCCATGTCCAGATGGCTGGAGGAGAATGTCGGTAACTTGCCCGCTAACACCGACCGATGCTGGCGCAGCAGCTCGAGCAGGACGCTTTAAGATGGCTCGTCATCTAGGCTGAATTCATGGACGGTGCCACCGTCGTCGGAGACCCGGAACCAGTGCTCCTGTAGCGCCCGTGGCGAAATGACCCTTCCGGTCACGCTTTCTACCGCTTGTAAGGCGTCGTCGGCTTCGGTCTCTTGGGTGGAAACAACCTCTTCGCCATAGAGTTCATCCACTCGATACCGGGCATCACCGCACACCGAGCCGCTTCGCCTCCGCCTCCAGCGTTTCGCGGTCGTTGCCATGCTTAGCGATCAACTCGCGAACCTGCGGGATCGATAGCCCGAATTTGCTGGCTAGGTATCCTACCTCATATTCCTCATCACCCGACACCCGGTCCCGGTCACGGAAATCCGTTTTGGTCCTGTCGTCCGGCATTTGCTTGTCCTCCGCCTATGCTGAAAAGAAAGCGGCTCGTGGAAAAATGTTCCATTTGAGCTTGCCGCTCGCTTGCAACGACGGCAGCCGTGCCAACGGGCGGAGCTTTCAAAATCTGACATCCACAGCAGGCGATACATGCAATTTTGCTAAAATTCTCGGAACCGATTGCAGCTGCGACATTTGAATCCAGGTTAGGGAGCCCTGAGTGTATGAGCAAATCGAAGGGGCAACTCGCCTTCATCGAATTCCAGTCACCGACGCTGGTCGAGAAGGCACCTGATGGCGGCGAATGGCTCCATGAAATCAAATACGACGGATATCGAACCGAGATTGTCATTGAGGATGGGCAGGCTCGCGCCTTTACGCGCCGGGGATACGACTGGTCCCATCGCTACAAGCGCATCATTCAGGCTGCTGCGAACCTGCCGATCAAATCCGCAATCATCGATGGCGAAGCGGTTGTCCTCGGCACGACTGGCTTACCGGACTTCCAAGCCCTGGAGCGCGAGCTGGGGAATCCGAACTCGTCAAAGCTCATGTTCTTCGCGTTCGATCTTTTGCACCTCAACGGCCGCGATCTTCAACAGCGGCCACTGATTGAGCGCAAGGCCGCGCTGCAAAGCCTGCTGCAAGAAACGGCTCCAACGCTGACCTATGCCGAGCATCTGGAGATAACCGGCAAGGACGTGTTCGATCATGCTTGCCGAATGGGCTTGGAGGGCGTCGTCTCCAAGCGAGCCGATGCCCCATATCGCTCAGGACGGCAAACAAGCTGGCTCAAGATCAAATGCATTAAGAGCGACACATTTCCGATTGTCGCGTTCGTTGAAAAGCTGGGCGCGCAGCCGCGCCGCATCGCCTCCCTGTACATCGGCAGATGGGAAGGCGACCAGTTGCTTTATGCAGGGAAGGCGCAAAGCGGCTACACGCTTGAAGCAGCCCGGCGCGTTCGGGAGCGGCTTGATCCCCTGATCATAGAGAAGTCTCCCTTATCGGAGGCGATCAAGAAGCCGAAGGCGACTTGGGTCAAGCCAGAAGTCCTGGCCGAGGTGCAATTCAGCGGCGTGACGGATCGCGGCATTCTACGCGAGGCGGTGTTCAAGGGATTGCGCGAGGATCTCCAAACCATCCCGGCGAAGCCACCATCGCCCTCCAAGCGAAGGAGCGAAGGCCAACATGGCGTTCCTCGCGAGAACATCCTGCAGCTTCTGCCCGAAGCTGTTGCGCCTTCCAAGGAGGAATTGGCGAGCTATTGGCGGCGGGTGGCCGACCGAGCGTTGGTCCATCTAGGTCGCCGACCGTTAAAGCTGGTTCGCCATGCCTACGGGGCCACCTTCTACCACAAGGGGCCGCTGCCTCCGATCCCGCCTTCCGTGCACCAACTACGGGTCCAAAAGCGTGAAGGCGGCGAAGGTGTCCGGGTATGGGTAGATGATCTCGACGGCTTGCTTGGATTGGTCGAAATGGACGCGGTCGAGCTTCATCCATGGAACGCTACCATTGACGACATGGAACACGCCGACCAGCTCGTCCTTGACCTTGATCCAGGGGAAGGCGTGGCATGGGAGGCGGTGATCGAGGCCGCGCTGTCGCTGCGTGGCATCTTGAAAGCAGCAGGCTTGGAGAGCTGGCCGAAGGTCACCGGCGGCAAGGGCATCCACCTCATGGCTCCGCTAGCGGCGGAGATAACGCATGACAGTGCCCGCAAACTGGCAAGATCGCTCGCGCAATACCTTGTTGACGCCGATCCTGATCGGTACTTGCTGTCAGCTGACCCGAAAGCGCGGAGGGGCCGTATCTTCCTAGACTACCTCCGCAACGGTCGAGGCAATACTGCAGTTGGTGCGTTCTCACCTCGATCGCGGCCCGGCTTCCCGGTCGCCCATCCAGTGACGTGGAAGCAGGTCGAGGCAGGTGTGCGGCCGGAGGCTTTCACGCTTGCTCACCCGTTCAGACCCAATTCTAGCAAGGCTGCATAGAAGAAGATCGCGCCACCTTCATCACGAGGCTAGATGGCTGGACGCACTTTCCCGCCTTGCCCCGCTGCATCACGCCGCCGACCCAACTGATTCCGCTTCGCCCAATTTCGAGCTGTTTCCCCCGTGATCGCAATGACCGCTGGTGGGAAAGCTGCCGTCCCCGTCAGAAGGCGCAGGTGTTGAGAATAGGAGTCATGGCCTTGATGTGCGCGTCGATGCGGTTGAGGATTTGTGCGGGCACCACTTTGCGCTCTGGCAATTGCCACCATCGTTTGTTGACAAGGGAAGCGGTCTCTACCACCGCATTCATGACCGCCTGCTCGGGCAGCCGCGCCCGGCGGGCAAACGATTTCCACCGTGAGGCCGTCATCGCTCTGAACGAGCGCTTTCCTGCAAATGATAGTGCAATCGAATCCGTCGGAATATAAGGCACGGTGGACAGCAAGTCATATGCGGGAGCGAGGGTTGGGCTGGTGCCATCTCCCTTATAGACTAGCGACCAATTCTTCAGGTGCATGTCGCCGTTGCCCGTGACAGCAGCTAGGGTCAGACGCCGGACGAATTCGAGAGCGGCGGCGAGTCCAACAGCTTCATGCAGAGTGGCCGCAATAGCATGGTAGACGCCTTCATATTTGCGCGAAGGCGGGACGCCGAAAACTTGGGCGAAATCTTCGATGTGAATCCGCTTACCGTCAGTGCTCCGGTCGAAGCGCCTGACAAGAAGAACCTTGCCCTTTGATGGCGCTGCGAATTCATTTGGGATCCGCTCGAAATCCAACCTATCGACCAACTCCCGCTCAGGAACCTCCATCCCTATCGCTGCCGCGAGAGCAAGATTTGCGAATTCATTCTCGGAAACACTGGGAAACGCCGCAGGGGGAAACTTTGCGATGTAATTGCCTCGCTGCTCCTCCATCGGCAGGGTGAACGCGCCTTTGTTGCTCTTTGTGATCGATAGCTTCATCTGGACACCAGCCAACGAAAAGCGAACCTTTGGCCTTTCGTCTAAGCTCGGTCGATCACTCGCAAAAACCTGCACGGCACCCGACAGATCAGCGCCAAGAGCTGCGAGAAGATCAAAATCGTTGCCTCGTCGGACGGTATCTCGGTGGTGTCTTTGCATAGCTTCGCGAAGGTTGCCCTCTGGCAGGAGATTCGCGAAGAACGCCGGTAGGATGCCAGCAAGCGGTTTGGGTGCCTTCCGCAGTTCGCCAGCCGGTGAGTGAAAGGAAAGGCTCAAAATCGGAGAGACACCTGTGTCATGATAATCCTGTTCGAACGAAAAGGCGTAGACGGGGCTCCGAAGGAGGGTGCCGATCTTGCGATCATCCAGAAGAACGTCGAGAGAATGTATTGACTTTGGCGATCGCGAACCGTGGATCATTGTCGAACCGTACGGAGTTAGCTTGGTTTTGCGGCTCCTCCACAGCGAGGCTTCCAGGGATCATACCGCAACGCGTCTTGCAACCGACCCCGCGGCCTCTTCTTCTCTCGAGGCGTTCCTTCCGATTCACCAACCGAAACGCCTGCCAGCGCATACGCTTTGGTGAGAGAGCCGAATCTTCGCCTGTAAGCGACGGACTTGGGAAGTTCTGGGTCCGTGTCTAGTAAAGCGCCCGTGATATTCCGAAGGTAGCGTACAGCCTTCGGATACCTTCGAGGAGAGCACCGTCGGAAAATCGTTCACTCCGCTTTTGTCTACCCCGTCGCGCCGCCGCCTGAACCGTTGCCTCCTTGGTTGTCGAAAGACCAGCCAACCTATATGTCTCGATGAAGGATCCAAACCGCTCGACAAAAACCCCTGCTCCGGCTAACTCGCGGTCTGCCTTTATTAGGTCAATGGTGATGTATCCGAACCTTGCATGGAGTTTGCGAACACCGGCGAGTAGCTCTTCATCGGTGTATTGTCGCCATCGGTTGGGTGTGGGCCGCGCCTTGTAGCCAAGTGCTGCATATGCAGCGGTTAGGCTTCCGAAGCGAGCTCGATACGCTCCGACAGAGGGCGTATACGGGCAACTGTTGATGTTCCTCTGACTGAGCTTGCCCATTTCCCGCAAAAGTCGCCTCAGCCGCCTTAACATGTCCTCTTTCGGATATAAGTGTTGTCGGTGATATCCCATTTCACGCTGCGCTTTCGCAAATCGCTTAGGGTCTACAATCGGCTCCATTACTCGCGTTCTAATCAACAGACTTGAACTATTTGGTTTGCGAGGGCCGCTGAGTTTCTGATTTGTTCTGTTGTATAGATAAAACCCTATCATCAACTGGCTTCGCAGGACGGTTCTGACCCGCCTCTCACTCCATCGGAACGGATCAGATGAAGCCGCCATCTGGCCGTTTAACATCCGCGCGATGCTCCTCATGCTCCGCCTTTGATCGACAAACATTTGAAAAATTCGGCGCACCGTTCTCGCCTCCTCAGGTGGACCCGGCGCAAAAACTACGCGGTCAGTGTTCAGGCCCTTCGCTTCTCCTGGCCCGAGCAAAAATCGCGGCTGCCCCTCAGCGCTAACCACCACTCGCCTCACTCCATAGGGTATTGACCCACCCTGATGGAATCCAAGTTGGGCCTGTTGTATTTTCGCCCTGGAAACCTTGGCCGAAAGCTCACGACTGTATTCGCTTGCCATCACGCGCTTGAGATTTTTGACGATGGTTGAGATCATGCTGCCGTCGTTCTCAAAGGGCTCGCCGCAGTACACCACCCGCACACCCGATGACCGACAGAGAAACTCATAGTGAGCGGATTGATCGGCGTCCTGAAAGCGTCCCCACCTGCTGACGTCCAAGACGAGGATCGCAGAATAGCTCCGCTCGCCGGTCACGATGTCGGCGAGCAGTTTCTGAAGCCCGTCTCTGCCTGTTAGACTAAGGCCACTCTTACCGGCGTCGGCATAGGTCTGGACAATTGCGAAGCCTCTTGCCTCCGCATATTCCTCAATTGCAGCGGTTTGGTTTTCCAGAGAATACCGCTGGTGTTCGGTTGACATGCGAAGGTACTGCGCTGCCGGGGTGCGGAGATCAGTCGAGAGTGCAGTCACCGCAGGGCCTCCTTGATAGCACCCCGTCTGATGGTCTGAATGGACTATAATACGATCTTGATGCTTCGAATCAAATAAAACGTCTCAGACATGTCCAAATGTGCACTGTAGTGAACATTGGAACTACGTCAGTGTATTCTCAATACGGTCGGTGTTTCACAGGAATAGGCGGCGGAAAACTGTCGCAACACATCACCGTGGCATCGCATTGCCACTTAGCGGGGGACTTGGAATCTGATCAGCCCATTGTGCTGGACGACATACAGAAGGATCAGGACCGGCCCGATTCCACACCGCAAGACGGCTTTGTTCATCGCAACATCCGATCAAATGCCAAATCGAATATTGCCAATCCGTCAGCCATAGTGAAGCCTCGGCTTGGCTTCGGTGCCAGTAAATTGAACGCCCACCCTGTCGTTTTTCCGCCAGCGCATAACGGACCGGTAAGCGATCCCGTCGACCGGAACGTAGAGTAGAAATTCTGCCGGGACTCTAGCTTCAACCGGCACTTTCAATTCTGCTCCAGCCGCGTGTTGATTGCGGATCGTGCACGTGGTTTCCGAGTTCGTAATGCTGGTGATGATCGTCGCGCCCTTGAGAACACGGTTCCGATGTTCGCGACGGTCATCCTTGTTCGACAACGTAGATTCCTCCGGGCGCAGCCAAAGCGCCGACCGTCCCCGAAGCCGCTTCCTCCTTATCACGCAATTATCACAGAACGAACTGCGCATGGCGGAAAGTCCGCCGCCTTCTCACAGCGAACTTTCCAACCGGCTGGAGGCCGGAGAGTGTCAAAACGGGCCTCCCGCCTGTCCACACCTCCGTCCTGCACGCCAGACTATCGCCGCGAAATCATCAGGCACAATTGGCGCAGATCCCGATCATAGCCGTCCAGACTGCCCAGCACATCGGCGCAACGCTTCTTCATCCGAGCCAACTGAGTGCCCGACAAGCCAGAGACAGTGCTGGCCAACTTGGGGCTCATCGGGTTGGTCGGACTCGTCGCGGTTGTCAGGCCGCTCGGATTGGCTTCGACCCCGATCCCGGCAGGGACTGCACTGCCGACCCCAACACCGGCTCCAGTGATCCCACTGATGCCGTCTACCGCAGCGCCGAAGCCCGCCGTGACGCCACTAGCACCGTCCACGGTCGCCCCAGCGCCTGCGTTCACCCCATTGGAGCCACTTAAGGAAGCACCAGCTCCGGCGTTGATGCCACTTGTTCCGCCAATCGACGCAGCGAGCCCGGCGTTCGCCCCATTGGAGTCGCCGAAGGAAGTACCAGCCCCGGCGTTCATGCCGCTTGATCCGCCAATCGAAGCACCGAGCCCGGCGTTCGCCCCGTTGGAGCCGCCCAAGGAAGCTCCAGCCCCGGCATTAACGCCGCCACTGCCACCGACTGACGCGCCGACGCCAATTCCGGCTGCATTTGCCGACACGCACATAACCGCGATGAATGCACCACCCGCCAATCAAGGCCATTCGGACGGTCTTTCGCGACATTCCGCTCGGACGCCTTTTGGACACCGGGACGTAGGCCTCGCAAGAGCGGAGGAAGCGATGACCATCCCACGGGGCGAAACACCGAGTTCAGGATAGGAAGAATTGCTTCCTACGGACGCGGCTACGGAACTTATGCTTGGCGCGACTCACCGAGACGCCTGCCTCATGGTGCGCTCGCAGCCGCCTACCACCCGGATGAGGACGGGCGGGTTGTTCTCATTTCACACGCAGGATGCTGTTGCGTATTTCCGTGGCGCTCGCGTCAAATTTGCAAGCGCTCAGCTTCACAAGGCAGGTCGATCGGTTCACCCGGCATCGAGTTCCGACGGTGCCGCCGGCACTCGCAGGATCACGGTCGTGCCAGCTCCCAGGATGCTCTCGATCTCGACGCTTCCGCCGTGTTCCGCGGCGAAATGCTTCACCATCGGCAAGCCGACACCACCCAGGCCCTTGCCCTTCGTGGTGAAAAATGGCTCGAAGGCGCGGGCAACGGTCTGCTGCGTCATTCCGATACCCCGATCGACGATGCGAAGCTCGATAAGAGTGGGACGGCCTTGAACGACGGTGGCGTCGATTAAGATCAAACCGCCGCCTGGCATTGCGTCACGCGCGTTGAATACAAGATTTAGGACCGCATTCTGCAGGCCCAAGCGATCGCATTTCGCGCGAGGCAAGTCGGATCCAATGCGGACCTCGAGCTGGATATGCGGCTCGCACGCATACCGGATGAGGGCCTCGACCTCGATCAGGCAAGCACCTACGTTGGTTTCCTCGATCTCGGGATGGCTCTCTTGAGCCCTGCTTATCGTCTCCCGAACAAGCGCGCCGGCCCGCAGCAAGGCCGTCCTGGCGCTGCCGATCACGGGCTCGAGCGCGGGAGCCACCGAGATGCCAGGCTCCCGTGCGATGCGGTTTAGCGCGGATAACGCGATCTGGACAAGATTGGCCAGATCGTGAACGGTGCCAGCTGTCGGCGGCTTCGTGTGCAGGCTGTGCCGAGCGGCTTCGGCGGATGAGTCACGGGCATACTCGCCCGCTGGGTCGGCTTTTGGCTCTGCGCTTAGCATCTTAGCCTCTTCTGTTCGGCAATGGCCTCTTGTCTCCGGGGACGCTATTTCGACGGGCCTTTGCCATCGATTGGATCGAGGGAGAGGGCCGACCATACCGCGGTATATGTCTTGCTGCGGATCTCGTTGGACCAAGCCCGTCCGATCGGTGCCAGGGCTTTATTGAGTTGGTCGTCCGCTTGTCCGATTCTCGGCCGACATGCTTGGCTGTCTAGCCCGTACTGTCCGCTCCGCCCCTCCAAGTTTATCCGTGTCGTCTGACCGATCGATGGCTCCATACGCTGCCCTTTGCTCTCGTCGGCTAGAGCTCCGAGTTGTCGAGTGCACCAACCCTATACTTTCGCATCGGAAGACCGATGCCCCCGTAGAATAGTTCAGCGCACAGGCTCGGAGCATTCTTCGCTGCAACTGGTAACGCCCGGTCGCAAAGGAGAAGGAAGTGCTAAGGACTACGAGAATTCTGATGCTCGCCGCGGCGTTTGCCGTTTCGGGTGAGGCCATGGCCCAACCCGCGGGCCGGCAGGTCAAGCCGACAATCGTGCTGGTGCATGGCGCCTTCGCCGAGTCGTCGAGCTGGAACGCGGTGATCGCCGACCTCGACAAGGACGGCTACACGGCCATCGCCGCGGCCAATCCCCTTCGCAGCGTCGCGGGCGATGCAGCCGCGGTTTCGGCCGTCGTACGCTCGATCTCGGGACCGGTCGTGCTGGTCGGCCATTCCTATGGCGGGCCGGTCATCACCGAGGCAGCCAACGGCAAGAACAATGTGAAGGCGCTGGTCTATGTGGCCGGGTTTGCGCCGGAGACCGGTGAGTCCAGCCTCACGCTTTCGGCAAGATTCCCCGGCAGCACGCTGGGCGACGCGCTTCTGCCGGTGGCGCAGCCCGACGGAGGCCAGGACCTCTATATCCGGTCGGAAAAGTTCCACGAACAGTTCGCGGCCGACGTACTGTCGGCCGAGGCCAGCCTGATGGCGGCGACCCAGCGCCCCGTCGCCAAAGCCGCTCTGGCGGAGCCGTCGGGTATCGCCGCATGGAAGACGATCCCCTCGTACGCGATCTATGGCTCAGCCGATCGAAATATCCCGCCCGCGGTCATGAAGTTCATGGCCGAACGCGCGCATGCCGTGAAGACTGTTGTCGTCGAGGGCGCTTCCCACGCCGTGATGGTTTCGCATCCCGACGAGGTCGCCGCGCTCATCGAGGATGCGGCCTCGGCTCGTTGAAGACCCGGCTGCGCGGCCGGCACTCCGTTCCGCAACGCAATTCAGAATGCAAGACAGGAGACTGGACATGAAAATCGTCATCATAGGCGGCACAGGACTCATCGGTTCGAAGACCGTCGAGCGGCTGCGCAAGAAGGGTCATGAAGTGCTCGCCGCTGCACCGAACAACGGCGTAAACACCATCACGGGCGAAGGCCTGCCGGAAGCTCTCGCCGGAGCGCAAGTCGTCATTGATCTGGCAAATTCGCCTTCGTTTGAGGACAAGGCCGTTCTGAAATTCTTCGAGACCTCAGGCCGGAACCTCCTCGCGGCAGGCAAGGCGGCCGGCGTCAAACACCACATCGCACTCTCGATCGTGGGCGCCGAGCGCCTGCCCGATAGCGGCTACCTGCGCGCCAAGATGGTGCAGGAAAAGCTGATCCGGGAGTCTGGAATTCCATACACCATCGTTCATTCGACGCAATTCTTCGAATTCCTGGGCGGCATCGCCCAGTCGGCAACGGTCGGCGATACCGTAACCCTTCCGTCCGCTTACTTTCAGCCGATCGCGTCGGACGACGTGGCCGACGCCATGACGGACGTAGCGCTCTCGGCCCCGATCAACGGCATCATCGAGATCGCCGGGCCTGAGCCGATCCGGATGAACAAACTCGTCGCGCGGTTCCTGAAGGCGACGAACGATCCGCGCAAGGTGATCGGGGATCCCCACGCGCGCTATTTCGGCACGGAACTGAACGACAGCTCGCTGGTCCCCGGTGATCATCCACGCATCGGAGCGATCCGTTTCGAGGACTGGTTCACCCACGCCCCGCTCCCGCAACGCTGATCCACCGCGGTCGCGCATCGCCGATCACGCGCAATCCAGCTTCAACGCGAAAAGAGCGAACCGATGAAAGACCACTTTTCCTCCTCCGCCGGAGCATCACGCCGGGACATCTTGTTAGGCGCACTGGCCGCCACCGTTGCAACCGGCCTCTCCATAGCTGCGCCCGCGCGAGCAGAGCGGGCGCAAGACCTTTCCTCTCTCAGACCAGACAAAGGACCAAGGACCATGAGCACCGTTACCACCAAGGACGGCACTGAGATCTATTACAAGGACTGGGGTCCGAGGGATGCCCAACCGATCGTCTTCCACCACGGCTGGCCGCTCAGCGCCGACGACTGGGACGCGCAGATGCTTTTCTTCGTCAGCCACGGATACCGCACCATCGCCCATGACCGGCGCGGGCACGGCCGCTCCGCACAGGTGAGCGACGGTCACGACATGGATCACTATGCAGCCGACGCGGCGGCGGTGATCGAGCATCTCGGCTTGAGGAACGCCATTCATATCGGTCACTCGACCGGCGGCGGGGAAGCGGCCCGCTACGTCGCCCGCCATGGCAAGGGGCGCGCCGCGAAGCTCGTCCTCATCGGCGCCGTGCCGCCGATCATGGTAAAGACGCCGGCCAATCCTGCGGGCCTTCCAATCGAGGTGTTCGACGGGCTGCGCAAGTCGCTCGCCGACAACCGGGCACAATTCTACATCGATTTCCCCTCGGGGCCCTTCTACGGTTTCAACCGGCCGGGCGCGAAAGCGATCCCGGGCGTCATCCAGAACTGGTGGCGACAGGGCATGATGGGTGGCGCCAAGGCGCACTACGACGGCATCAAGGCCTTCTCGGAAACTAATTTCACCGACGACCTGAGGGTCATCGACGTGCCAACTCTCGTCATGCACGGCACGGATGATCAGATCGTGCCGTTCGCGGATTCAGCGCCTTTGTCCGCAAAGCTCCTGAAGCACGGTACGCTCAAGGCCTACGAGAACCTGCCGCACGGCATGTGCACGACCCATGCCGAACTGATTAACAACGACCTTCTCGCTTTCCTCAAGTCATAGGCTCACGCCGTACCGCCAGCGAGAGCCTGCCGCCGGCAGTCCTCCCCCCTCCGGCCGGCGGCCCCAAACACATCAAACCGCGACTGGAGCCAGACAATGATCAAGACCATCCTCTGCTGCGCAGCAACCGTGACGATTCTCGCAAACGGGGCACTTGCCAACGATACGATCGGCGAGAACGTCAAACTCGTCTACGACCAGCCGCTCCCCAACGTGCCAGGCAAGAGCATGCGCGCCGTGTTGGTCGAGTACGAGCCCGGCGGCACGTCCTCGGCACATACGCATCCAAAGTCGGCCTTCATCTATGCGACAGTCCTCGAGGGCGCGATCCGCAGCAAGGTAAATGATGGGCCGGTCACGACCTATCGCGCCGGTGAGAGCTTTTCCGAGTTTCCGGGCGACCGGCACGGCGTCAGCGAGAATGCCAGCGCGTCTGAGCCTGCCAAGCTGCTTGCCGTGTTCGTCGTCGATACCGACGAGAAGGAACTGACCACACCTTCCGGCGAATGAAAGCCAAGGAGCAAAGCCATGTCCGCATTTGACACCAAGGTCGTCATCGTCACGGGTGGAAGCTCGGGCATCGGGCGCGCTGCGGCGATTGGCTTCGCCAGGCAAGGCGCAAAGGTCATGGTGACCGGGCGCCGCGCGACGCCACTAAAGCAGACGGTCGCCGAGCATCCGAACATTGTCAGCCTCGTTGCCGACGCCGCGGAGCCCGAAGATGCTCCGCGCACAGTCGCCAAGGCAATCGACACATGGGGTCGCCTCGACGTGTTGGTAAACAACGCCGGCGCCGGTGCCCTCCTGTCCCTGCGTGATGCGACCGCCGAGCAGATCACGAGCATATTTGCCGCCAATGTCGTCGGGCCTAGCCTCCTGGCGGCGGCAGCCTTGCCGCATCTGACGGCGACGAAGGGAGCAATCATCAACATCTCCAGCACGTTCGGTCATAAGCCCGGTGCTGGCCTCTCCCACTACGCCGCCAGCAAGGCGGCGCTGGAGCATCTGACCCGCTGTTGGGCGCTCGAGCTCGCGCCCGAGGGTGTGCGCGTCAACGCCGTCGCAGCCGGCCCGACCGAATCCGGTGCGCTTACGGGCATGATGGGGCTCTCACCGGAGCATGCTGCCGTCATCGAGGAAGCCGAGCGCGAGCAGATTCCGCTCAGACGACGCGGCAGCCCGGATGACGTCGCCAGGTGGATTCTGCATCTTGCCGATCCGTCGTCCGAATGGGTGACCGGGCAGGTCATCGCCGTCGACGGAGGTCTGGGTCTCACATGATCGCTGACAATGAACTTCTGCCCCCGCTGCACGAAATCCGCTGAGGAGACCAGGAAGATGAACAGCGCCAACAGTCGTGAGTTTGCGGGAATTTCGGTTCCGGACACGCCACTTGTGGAGCGAGCCTTCGACCATGCTCGCCGGGAATGCGAGCCTTATCTGTTCAATCACGTCGTCCGTTCCTGGTTGTTCGCGACGCGCATAGGACAGCTTCGCAACATCGGTCACGACGCGGAAGTCGTTGCCGTGGGAACACTGCTGCACGACATCACGCTTAACGAACGCTTCAACGGTCCCCGCCGTTTTGAAGTCGAGGGTGCGGACCTGGCGCGGGTCTTCGCGCGGCAAGGAGGTGTCGACGAGCGCCGAGCCCAATTGATCTGGGATAGCGTCGCCCTGAACTCGACACCGTCGATCGGTCTCTACAAGGAGGCTGAGGTAGCGCTTTGCACCGCCGGGATCTGCCTGGATGTCGTTGGCCTGCAATACGAGATCGTCCCTGCCGCAGAGGTCGCAAGGATCGTCGAAGAATTCCCGCGACTCGACATGAAGCGGCGCATGACACGGTGCTTCTGCCACATCGCCGAGACAAGGCCCGAAACGACCTATGACAATTTCGTTCGGGATTTCGGTGAACGCTATGTCCCCGGATACCGAGCTTCTTCTTCCGTCGATTTTGTAGCAAGCGCCCCCTTCGACGAATAGCAGCACGCAAAACAGGTCGCATGAATTTGCCGCCTGACGAGTTCCGTTTTCAGCCAGTCGCCGTTAGTCGACGTTGCAATTCTGGCGCGCCGAATCCCGTTGACGGCCGCTACCCGATCAGGCCGAGGTCTCGCGCAGCGGCATGGGCAATGTCTCCCAAGCCCGGATCAGTTCGCCGATGGAGGCCGCCTCCATCTTGCGCATAACGTTGCCGCGATGCAGCTTCACCGTCACTTCGCTGATGCCGAAGTCGAAGGCAATCTGCTTGTTGAGGCGGCCGCGCGCCACGTGATGCAGGACCTCACGCTCACGTGGCGTCAATGTTCGAAGTCGTTCGACATTTCGCTCGACCACCTCCGCCTTCGCCCGTTGCGAGGCGTCCATTGCTATGGCTGCGATTACAGCATCAAGCAATGTCTGGTCTCGTACCGGCTTGGTCAGAAAATCCACTGCGCCGGCCTTCATTGCCTGGACCGTCATCGGTATATCGCCATGACCAGTGAGAAAGATGATCGGCTTCGGGTTGCCATTCTGGGCCAGATGATGCTGCAGATCGAGACCGCTCGCTCCCGGCATGCGCACGTCCAGGATCAAGCAGCCGGGTTTGCGCAAGACGTCGGCGTGGAGCAATTCTCGCGTCGAGCCGAAGCAGACCGGCTGGAAACCCGCCGACAGGATCAGCTCTGACAGTGCCTCTCGAACCGCCGCATCGTCATCGACAATGATTACCAGCGGCTGCTCCGCTTCGCCTATGTGCGGCGACGGTGCCGATCTTCGCTGGAGCGGCTGGTCAACTCTCATCATTACCCTCCATTTCTCGATCGTTTAAGGCGTTGGCAACGGCGGCGAGCAGGGCTTGACCGTCGAAAGGCTTGCGGAAAAAACCGCTGATACCTTGGGCGCGAAACTGATCCGCTATCTCGTGGCGGCCGGTGATAAGGAACACCGGCAATTCCGAACGAGCCTTCTTCACCAGGTCGCGAAGTTCGAAGCCATCTGTGCCGGGCATGCCAATGTCGGTGATGAGCACGTCCACGCCCAACAGTCCGCAGGCGAGCAGCGATCGCGCCGAAGAGAAGCAACAAGCGACATAGCCCGCGGATTCCAGGAGGTCCTCCAGCGACTCGAGGACTCTCGGATCGTCGTCGACAACCGCCACGACAGGTCGCATCTTGCTCACACTCAGCTCCCTCCCGCTCGTCGAGAGTGGGTAATCGGTATCTCCAATCGTTCCGCCATGCGCACGAGATCGGCGAGCGACGCCGCCATCATTTTCTGCATCACGTTCCTTCTATGGATCTGCAACGTAACCTCGCTGATCCCCAACTCAGCCGCGGCCTGTTTGTTGAGGAGACCACTCACGACAAGCGGCAGCACGTCGCGCTCGCGCGGCGTGAGCTCCAGATAGCGTTGCCTCAACATGATGAGTTCGGCGCGCTCCGATCGCCTTTCCCGATCCTGGGCGATCGCCGTCTGGATTGCGGCCATGAGGTCGGCGTCACTGAAAGGCTTTGTCAGGAAGTCCACGGCGCCGTGTTTGATCGCGCGCACCGAGGATGGGATGTCGCCGTGCCCTGTTATGAAGACGATCGGCGGATGATCGCCCTCGGCGATCTGCTTCTGCAGATCGAGGCCGTTGATGTCCGGCAATTCCACATCGAGGATGAGGCAGGCGGGGACGTCCGGCTTTTCCGCCAGGACATAGTCGCCGGCCGATCCGAACGCGATGGCGCGCATGCCGTGCGACTCCAGAAGCTCACCAAGCGCTTCCCGGATGCGCACGTCGTCATCGACGATGAAGACCATGTGGTTGTAGGTCGTCATGCTGCCGCTTTCATTTCAACGGGCATTGTAAAGACGAACGTCGTTCCGTGCGGCTCGTTCTTCTCCACCCATAACCGTCCGCCGTGGGACTCGACGATCGAACGGCAGATCGCGAGGCCCATGCCCATGCCGTGCTCTTTCGTCGTAAAGAACGGCTCGAATATTCGGTCGGGAAACTCGATGCCCGGGCCACGATCGCTGATTTCGATCTGGATCGCATCCCTTACCCGGCGCACGCGAAGTCCAAGAACTCTGTCGCCCGCAACAGAGTCCATCGCGTCCATGCCGTTGCGGATGAGGTTCACCAGAACCTGCTGAATCTGCACCCGATCGAGCGCGACGACAGGAAGGTCGTTTTCGACATCGATGTCCATACGAACACGACGCCGCGCCGCCTCTTCAGCGATGAGGTCGCGCGCCTCCGCGATGACGCTGCCAAGTGTTGTATAGGCCATCGCGTCCGCGGACTGCTTGAACAAGGCGCGGATGCGGCTGACGACATCCGCCGCCGAGTTGGCATCCCGGATGATGCGCTCGACCGTCTTCTGGGCCCGCTCGATATTTGGCGGTTCGGCCGTGAGCCAGCGCTGGCAGGCATACGAGTTGGCGACGACGGCCGCCAGAGGCTGGTTCACTTCATGCGCGATAGAGGCCGAAAGCTCAGCAAGACTCGCCGCCTGGCTCGCACGTGCAAGTCTCTCTTGCGCCAGACGCAGCTCTTCTTGCGCTCGAACTTCACCATCGATGTCCAGACAGACGACGTTCCACTGAACAATCGCTCCTTCGGCATTGCGCATCGGCGCTGCGCGCGTATCGACCCAGCAATATTCGCCATCGAAGCGCCGCAGACGGTGCCTCCGCGCATACGGTTCGCCAGTGGTCAACGAATGAGCATAGTTCGTTTTGACGCCCGCCAAGTCGTCAGGATGAACACCTTCGTCGAGTGTGCGGGCCAGGCGCGACTTTCCCTTGCCGTCCAGTGACTCCAACTCATATCCGAGGAATTCGCGGAGCTGACGGCTGCGATATATCGGCTCGCCATTCGGCGCGGCGCAGTCGATCATCACCGGCAGCGTTTCAACCAGCTGCCACAGCGAACGTTCTCTCTCGCGCAGCGCCACCTGCGCGCGCATCTCATCGTCGATGTCGATGGAAACTTGGTACCATTGCACGATCGTTCCGTCTCGGTCGCGCAGAGGCTCGCAACGCCCCTCTATCCAGCGATAATTGCCGTCCTTCCAACGCCGGCGATATCGCATGATGAAGGAGTTGCCGGTTTTGAGGCAGTTGGCCGACGTAGCCAGCACCTTGGGAGCATCTTCGGGGTGAACCAGCTCTTGCGCCACCCTGGTGAAATTTTCGAAGCTCGCCCCGGAGATGCCGAGATCCTCCAAAGACCGCCTGTTGACGTAGGCCAGCTTGCCATCGGGCGTCCAGCTCCAGATGTGGACCGGCAAGGCATCGACAAGTTGTTGAAGTTCGCGCTCTCTTTCGCGCAACGCCTCCTGCGCCCGCATCTCGTCTTCGATGTCGATTGAAGCCATATACCATTGCGCGATCGCGCCATCGGCGTCCCGTAACGGCTGCGCTCGTGCTTCTATCCAGCGGTAGACGCCATCCTTCTCGCGCCGACGAAACCGGTTCACGAAAGGCTGGCCGGTCGCAAAGCCATCCGACGCCCTCCGGAACATCGTCGGAAAGTCTTCAGGGTGGGCCAGGTCCCGAGCCAGGGCATCGAAGTCCTCGATATGCCTGGGTGGTGAACCGACCTTCTCCAGATATCGCTTGCTGGTGTAGGTGATCCGGCCTGAAGGGGCGAAGCTCAGGATATTCAAGGGCAGGGCGTCAATCATCTGCTCCAGCTGTCGCTTGCTGGCCTGCAGCGCTTCTTCGGCCCTCACCTGGTCGTCGATGTCGTGCGAAAGACCGTACCATTGGACGACGGTCCCATCCTCGTTTCGCATCGGTTCCGCACGACCCGACATCCAGCGAAAGACACCGTCGGCACGACGCAGGCGATAGTTCAGGGAGAAGCTCTCGCCGGTGATGATGGAATGGTTGAGCGCAGCTTCCAGCTTGGCCGCGTCGTCGGGATGCACGATCGCCGCTATGGCGGCTGTCAGACCATTTCCCACCGCATTTTCGTATTCTCCCACGTCGAGACCGAGAAACTCGACCATTCGCTTGCTGAAGAAGACCGGCTCGCCCGACGCAGACAGGCGCCAGAGGAAGCTCGGCACCATATCGACAAGTTGCGAGAGTTCCCGCTCCCGGTCGCGCAATGCTTCCTGGGCGCGCATCTCATCGTCGATATCGATGGAAATTGCATACCATTGTACGATCGCGCCGCTATGATCACGAACCGGCTCCCAGCGACCATCCACCCAGCGGTAGGCGCCGTCCGCTCGACGCATGCGATACTTCATCGAGTGGGGCTCGCCGGTAGCCAAGGAATGATGGAGCCTTTTCAAAAGGCGGGCAGCATCTTCCGGATGGACGAGAGACTGGATGGCTGCCGCCATCCGGCTCATTCCCGGCCTGTCCAACTGCGCCACGTCGTTCAGTCCGAAGAAGTCGAGCAAGCGTTTATTGAAGAAGATCGGCTCACCTTCGGGTGTCAGACGCCTGATCTGGACCGGGACCATGTCGACGAGCTGAGAAAGTTCCCGCTCCCGGCCACGCAGCGCCGCCACGGTCTTTTTGTAGACGTCATTGTCGAGTGCAATGCCATACCATCCCACGATACGACCACGGCTGTCGTGTGCTGGCCGCGCGGCTGCTCGAGCCCAGACATAGATGCCGCTCGCGCGCCGAAAGCGAAACTCGACATTGAAGTGATCGCCTGTCTCTAGGCAGTGGCGCCATGTGGCTGCGATCTGCTCATAGTCGTCCGGATGAAGCAGACGCTTCCAGGCGGTATGCCCCTCGTCCAAAGACGCGTTCAGTTCTTCCAACGTCACCCCAAGAGAATTCTGTGCAAACGGGTGCAGGTAAATCCATCTGCCGGCCGCGTCGAATGCCCATCCGTTGCCGAATATGCTCTCGACAACCTTCGCCGATCGAATGGGTTCAGCCTCGCTTTCTACCGATGGGTCCAATCCTGCCGAGGCGAGTGCCTCCCTATCCGTCACCAGATCGTCGATGTCGACACTCACACTGTAGCCCGGTTCTGACCGCGTCTCGTTCCAGCGATAACTACCGTCGGCCTGGAGTTGCCGATGCCTCGTCACCTGAGGAACGCCCGTCCAGAAGGCGCGGGCGGCAGCGTGAGCTGCGGCAGTCCGGTCATCCGGATGGACAAGGCTCAGCCAATGCGGAGCATCGGAAACGGCTTTGCTTTCGAGCGTATCACTGATGACGTCAGCGAATCGTTCCTTGGCCGCGGACGGAACATCACCGTCGATCAGTGCACCGTACCATGCAAGGATACGACCTGTGCTGTCGCGCAACGGCTGCCCCGAACTCCTGCTCCAACCGTAAGCGCCACTGGCGCGCAATATGCGATGCACGACATTATAGTGGTCACCAGTTTGCAGGCAGCGGCGCCATATCGTGACGGCGCCGTCGTAATCGTCCGGATGGATTATTCGCTTCCAACCGACCGCGCCTTCTTCCGAAGGCGAGTTGAGTTCCTCCAGCGTTGTGCCGAGAAGCGTCAGCGCACCAGGCGTCACGTAGGTGAATGTCCCGGAGGCGTCTGTCGCCCACGCGGTGCCGACCACGCCTTCGATGATCCGAGCCGCTCGCAGCGCTTCGAAGTCGATTCCGCCAATGGACTTAAACGCTGTCGTCATTGTCTTCTCCTACCGGAAGCAAAAAGCCGGAGACCGTCAGCGCTCGTATAGCACTCATTCTTGGATATCTGGGTGGCGAATTGGCTTGCCAGCTTAATCTGGCCATGCCTTGGCCGCACCTCATGGAAATCCATGAGGTGCGGCCGATCCTGCGTTGCGGACAAGGCTGCTCGACTTCCCGAGTGAGGGTTCAAGCAATCGGGTTGAAGGGATACTTAGGCAAGCAGTTGGTCGCGTGCTTGTCTAAGCGGGTCGCCATTGGCTGGCAAAAGAAGCCGACGCGTCGGTCGTTCATTTCGATGCCCCGCAACCTATCCCGTGGTGTGGGTCGCCCTCTCCCAAGACACAATCGACCGAAAACACGCCTCGATGTACGTCGTCGATGCCGCGTGTAAGGCGGCGGTCAGCAGGAGACAAACATGATGCTAGACAAAACCTCACACCCGCACAGAACGGAGCCCGAAGAGTTGGTTCCGTCTCGCTATGCGGTGCGAGTCGGCGAGATCGAAGTGCTGGTGGTCAGCGATGGAGTGCTACCGCTTCCAACCAACATGTTGGGATACAACGCCGACCCCACCGTGCATGCGGCCTGGCTAAACGACATGTTCCTGCCGCCGGACGCTTTCGACTGGGCGCTGAACGCGGTTGTGGTGCGCAGCGGCCGGCAGACCATACTCATCGATGCTGGGCTAGGATTGGACCCAGAGTTGAACTTGCCGCGGGCCGGTCAGTTGATCAAGCGACTGGAGGCCGCCGGCATCGATCTTGGATCCGTGACCGACGTGGTGCTTACCCACATGCACATGGACCATGTTGGCGGGCTGCTCGTCGATGGGGTGAAAGAGCGGCTGCGTCCAGACCTGCGGATCCACGTGGCGACCGCCGAGGTCAAGTTCTGGGAGTCGCCCGATTTCTCCCGCGTCTCAATGCCGCCCGGGTTCCCGGACGCGCTTCGGGCAACCGCCAAGCGGTTCAGGAAAGAGTATGAGAGCAAGCTGCACCTGTTCGATGAGGAATACGAGGTGGCGCCGGGCGTGGTCGTCTTTCGAACGGGCGGTCACACCCCTGGGCACAGCATAGTGCGCGTCGCGTCCGGCAAAGACCGACTGATGTTTGCTGGCGACGCCGTGTTCGCGGTCGGATTCGAACACCCCGACTGGTACAACGGGTTCGAGCACGACCCCGAGGAGGCCGCTCGCGTTCGGGCGCGACTTTTGCGGGAGCTGGCGGAGACCGGAGAGCTGCTGGTGGCCACCCACATGCCGTTCCCCTCCGTGGGCCATGTGGCGGTTGACGGCGACGTCTTTCGTTGGGTGCCGGTCTTCTGGGATTACTGACCGCATGTTGGGTTGGGCCTAAATCAGGGCGCGTAGCGTTAATGAGTTCGCGCCCTGGTTTTTCCTGCAACCTCGGGCATTCGCATCACCTAACTGGAGATCATGGTGCGCCATCGCTACATGCATTCCGGTCCGCAGAGGGGCGTTCCGCTCCTGGCGAAGCCGCTCTAGGCCACGCCAACGATCGCCTGGTGACGCGCGCCGGCTGGCAAGAATGGATAGCCGCCGGGGTAACGTCCGGCCTGCGGATCAGTGTTTTTGGACAAAAGGAGCGCGCGAGCTCCCGAAACGGGGTGGCCGGCGCAAGTGCATCTCACCGCCAGAGCGTTTCACCGTTTCACGGAAACGGCGAACCGCTCTATCTTCTTGTTTCGACGCAATTCCGGACGGAAAACCGCTCACGCTTTTCCTGGAATTGCTCTAGCCGTCTATCCATGGGCGCGACCCGACCGAGATCCGTCAGCCTGCGATGGCGCTGCGCAGCAGCATGAGCTCGCCGATGTTTTCGATGATGACGTAGCCGATCAAGCGGCCCTCGGCATCCACCACGCCGACGGCAGGTGCAGCTCCATTCTTCAGGGGCTCGAGCGCCTTGATGAGCTTCTCGTGGTCGCGAACCACCGGGATATTTGCGACCATTGCCTCGATCACAGGAGCCTGACCGCCGCGTTGCTGCAGGCCGGCGACGAGCCCTTGACGGCTCAGAACGCCGCGCAGCCTGCCGGAACCGTCGACGATTGGGAACTCGTGCTGCGTCGTGCGCAACAGGGCCTGTGCCGCCTCGTCGAGGGTCGCGGTCGCCGGCATGCTTTCGAACCGGCTGATCATGACGTCGCGGACGTTGACGGCACGCGCCGCCGCCTCAAGCCCCATCGCCTGCGTTTCCGCAGTGGCGGCGAGGTAGACGAAGATCGCAACAAATATGAGCAGCACGTTGCCGGCGACGAGACCGATGAAGCCGAAGGCGAAGGCGGCGAACTGGCCGACGGTCCCTGCAATCTCCGTCGCGCGCAGACGGTTGTAGCGCGTGGCGAGCAAGGCGCGCAGCACGCGCCCGCCGTCCATCGGAAAGGCCGGAATAAGGTTGAACAGGACCAGCCAGATATTGACGGCGGCGAGGCGAGCTACAAAGGCGACATGGGGGTTATCCATCGACGTCAGCGCGTCGATACCGACAGTGGTCCCGAGCGCGACGACGAGGAAAGCGGCAATGATGACATTGACCAGAGGACCGGCGACCGCCACGACGATCTCTTCCGACGGCTTCTCGGGTAGGCGCTCCAGCTCCGCGACGCCGCCTATCGGCAAGAGCGTGATCTTTGGCGTTCGGATGCCGTAGCGACTAGCGGCGGCGGCATGGCCGAGCTCATGCAATACCACGCAGGCGAACACGGCGCTGATGAAGCCGACGCCCTCTATCGCAGCCGGCGTTCCACCCTCCTGGAAATAGGCGATGCCGATCCAGGCAAGCAGCAGGAGGAAGGTCAGGTGGATGCGGATCTCGGTGCCGCCGACACGGAGGATCGGGTAGGACCACTGCATGATGTGACTCCGTCGGGGTCGGCAAGCAGGCCGCGATCGCCGAGCGTGCCCCCGTTTGCCGTGTTCGTCACGGGTTCATCGACCCTTTTGTAGGATGAAGAGAACCCGCAAGAAAGACTAGTCCTCCTTCTGGTCCTTGGGTTCGCCAGACCGTACGAGAGAATACGAAGGAAATGGGTTGGCGAACCAGCCGCTAACGTATTGATTTCCTGTAGAAAAAGATGACCCTCGGCGACTGACAAAATCGTTATTCGCCAAGGGATTACGAAGCAGTTCGCCAAAGTTGATTCAAGAAGCTGATCTAGCCACTGTCATGGCGCTTAGGGAAAGGTTTGCCGGGCTTGACAAGAGCACGATCGCGCCGCCATCGCGCATTGTCGGGCGGAAGGCGCGCACGCTGAGCATCACGCTGGTCAGGTTGACGGCGATGGTTTTGTTCCAGGCCTCCAGCGTCAGCAGCGGATATCTTGTTGAACAGATGACCGGCAAAAAATACATTGCTGCTCGAAAAGCCTGCGTCGGCGTCTCAAGGGAATCAATCGGCATCTCAAGACCCGCGACGCTTGGAAAGTCGCTGATCCATCTCAAAAGCTTCCAGTCATGATGTCGGCCTGTCGGCCAGGCTCCTTCGCTGCTTCGCTTTACAAGTGAGCCAAGATCGCCGCTGCTTCGGTTTCGGCGAAGCAAAGGACAGAAAAAGACTTCTTTTGGCGATCCGGCCCGGATGCTCTTTTGCAGGTCTAGAACACATAAGGCGCGCCCGGGAGGCGACGCATAACAAGAGAGCGGCCGCAAAACGCCGCCTGGCATAGGCCGCTTGAAAGGGGCCGATGCCGGCAACAGCCATGGGGAACCACGACAATGAAGACATTCCGCAATTGCCTGATGACGGCGGTCAGCGCAGGCCTGCTCAGCCTGGGGCTTGCCGCTCCCGCCAATGCCGGCACCATTCGCCTCGGCATGACCACCTGGGTGGGTTATGGGCCACTGTTTCTCGCCCGCGACCTCGGCTATTTCAAGGAGGCCGGCGTCGATGTCGACCTGAAGGTCATCGAAGAATCGGCGCTTTACATGGCGGCGGTTGCCGGCGGCGATCTCGACGGCGCTGCCTCCACCGTCGACGAGCTTATGAAATACCGCTCCGACGAGCTCTGCTTCAAATATGTCGTGGCGCTCGACGACAGCCATGGCGGCGACGGCGTCGTCACGCAGGCCGACGTCAAGTCGCTCAAGGATCTGAAGGGCCAGCCCGTCGCCCTGAACGAGGGCTCCGTTTCCGAATTCTGGTTCAATGTGCTCCTGAAAAAGGAAGGCATGACCGAGGACGATGTCAGCGTCACCAACATGACCGCCGATGACGCCGCGACGGCCTTCATCGCCGGACAGGTTCCCGCCGCGGTGACCTGGGAGCCGCACCTCACCGAAGTCCGCAAGGGCGGCAAGGGCAAGGTGCTGATCGACTCCACGACCACGCCCGGCCTGATCGTCGATGTGATCGCGCTCAAATGCGACCTGATCGAGAAGCACCCCGAGGACGTGAAGGCCCTCGTCAAGGGCTATTACAAGGCGGTCGAATACATCAAGACCAACCCGGACAAGGCCTATGAGATCATGGCCAAGGGCATTGGCGGCTATCTCGAGAAGCCTGAGGATTTCGCGGCCGGCGCCAAGGGCGTGCGCTACTACGACCGCGCCCGCAACCTGGAATTCTTCGGCACGCCGCAGAAGAGCGAAGCGGCCGACCTGGTGAACTTCGCGCAGGACGTCTGGGGCAAGGCCGGCAAGCTCAAGATGACGATCGACTCGAAAACCATCCTCGACACCGATTTCATCAAGGAACAGTGAGCCATCGGAATGGCGGGGCCCGCCCGGCCGGGCCGGTCCCATCTTCCCAAAGCCGGATCGGGTCGGCCTCTCCGGGGCCGGCCTCCCTTTTCCCGAAAGCTTCAGCTTCGCGCTTAAATCACGGAGGCCATCTTATGGCACAAAGGCGGACGGCGTGGACGCGCCTGACGACTCCATTCGCCAATATCCCCGCCAGCACGGCAACCACGCTCGCTTTGGCGATGTGGGTCGTCGTGATCGGCGGCTGGGCCTTGCTGTCCTATGGCCGCGTCGTGCCGAACATGTTCCTGCCGACGCCCGGAACCGTGCTCGAGACGGCCTACCGCATGTCGCTCGACGGCAGCCTCTTCTACCACACGCTGACCAGCGCCAAAGTGGTCATCCTGGGCTTCATCGTGTCGTCACTGATCGCGGTGCCGCTGGGACTGTGGATGGGCACCTACCGGGCGGTGCAGGCGCCGCTGGAGCCGCTGGTCAACTTCATCCGCTACCTGCCGGTGACCTCCTTCGTGCCGCTGTTCATCCTTTGGATCGGCATCGGCATCGAACAGCGCATAGCGGTCATCTTCTTCGGCACGTTCTTCCAGCAGCTGGTGATGATCTCCGACTGCGCCCGCAGCGTCTCCAGGGACCTGGTCAACGCCTCCTACACTTTGGGCACCAAGCGCTCAGAAGCGGTGTGGCACGTCATTTTCCCCGCAGCGCTTCCGGCGATCCTCGACACGCTTCGCGTCACCATGGGTTGGGCCTGGACCTATCTGGTCGTTGCCGAGCTCGTCGCCGCGTCGAGCGGCCTCGGCTATATCAGCCTCAAGGCAATGCGCGGCTTCCAGGTGGATGTGATCTTCATGGCGATCGCCGCAATCGGGCTTCTGGGCCTGATCACCGACACGGCATTCCGCATTCTCCGGGCAAGGGTCGCGCCATGGGCACCTTGATCTTGAACGCATCCTCGCAAAACGCAGCCGGATCAAGGGTAGTGATGACCGAAACCGTCAAGGCGAACAATTTGGCCGGCACGGCCCATGCGGCCGGCGATCCGCGCTCGGCCGGCACCACGATGGCCATCGAGGACGTGACATTGCGCTATGGCGATGCCAATGGCGTGCTGGCGCTGGACGATGTGTCGCTGAAGGTGGCCAAGAACGAATTCTGCGTGATCGTCGGTCCTTCGGGATGCGGCAAATCCAGCCTGCTCTACCTCGCCGCCGGCCTCAATGACGCGACCTCGGGCAGCATCAAGGTCGACGGCCGGGAAGTGATCGAACCCGGCGCCGACAGAGGCATGGTCTTCCAGAGCTACACCTTGTTCCCGTGGCTCACGGTGCGCGCCAACATCGAATACGGGCCGAAGCGCAAGGGGCTGCCTGCGGAGCAGCGCAAGCAGATCGTCGACCAGTATCTCAACGAGGTCGGCCTCGCGTCCTTTGCGGACCACTACCCCGCCCAGTTGTCGGGCGGCATGAAGCAGCGCGTGGCGATCGCGCGCGCCCTGGCCAATGACCCGGCTGTCCTGTTGATGGACGAGCCGTTCGGCGCGCTCGACAGCCAGACGCGCGGCACCATGCAGAAGCTGCTTCTGCGCGTCTGGGAGCGGCAGCAGAAGACGGTGCTCTTCGTCACTCATGATATCGACGAGGCGCTGGTGCTCGGCGACCGCGTTCTGGTGATGACGGCAAGGCCCGGCAAGATCAAGGCCGAGATCAAAGTCGACATCCCACGGCCGCGTTCGATGGACGTCATCCTCGAACCCGACTTCATCGCGCTCAAGCGCCGTATCCTTGGCCTTCTGCACGACGAGATCGACGAGGATCACTGAGCGCAATTCCAAGAGCAAAAGTCGAGGCAGTCCAGCAGTGCTGAACGCCCATCTGCCCCGATGTTGAAGGGTGAGACGGCCTCTACCTTTCGCCGTTGCGCGCCGGGCCGAGGATCATCTCCGAAGCCTTTTGCCCGATCATCATGCTTGGCGCGTTGGTGTTGCCGCCGATCAGCTTCGGCATGACGGAGGCATCGGCGACCCGGAGTCCGTCCACGCCTCGCACCTTGAGTGTCGCCGGATCGACGACGGCTATGTCGTCCGTTCCCATCTTGCAGGTTCCGACCGGGTGATAGACGGTCAGCGCCTCGGCGCGCAGATAGGCCAGGATCTCGTCGTCGGTTCGGACATCCTTGCCCGGCAGCATCTCCTGGCCGCGCACCGCGTCGAACTCGGACGAGGCAAAAATCCGGCGCGCGATCTTGATGCCCTCCACCAGCACCATGGCGTCGTCTTCATGCGTGAAAAAGCGGTGGTCGATCAGGACGTCGCGGCGAGAATTGTCGCGTGACAGCCTGATCTCGCCCGCGCTTTTCGGCCGAAGCACGCAGGTGTGAATGGCGTAGCCGTGGCCGTATTCGATCAGCCTGCCGCGATGGCTGCGATAACCCGGCACGAAATGGAACTGAATGTCGGGCAGGCCGTTCGCGTGCTTGGTCTTCGCAAAGCCACCGGCTTCGACATAGTTGGTGGTGAGCATGCCCTTGCGGCGGGCGAAATACTGGAAGGGTGCCGCCGCGATACGGGGCAGGTTGGCAAGCGACAGGCCGAGCGTCCTGGTGCTTCTGGACCGCACGGTGATCATGCCGTCGACATGGTCCTGTAGGTTCTTGCCGACGCCCGGCAGGTCGAGGACGGGCGTGATGCCGATCTGCTTGAGCTCGGCTGCCGGCCCGATGCCGGACGCCATCAGGATCTTGGGCGAGTTGATGGCGCCGGCCGAAAGCACGATCTCGCGATTGGCAGAGAGCAGCTTCTGCCGGCCCTCGTGCCGCACGCGCATTCCCGTGGCGCGACCCCCGGCGATGACGAGGTCGATCACCTCGCATTGGCTGAGCAGCGTCAGGTTCTTGCGATCGAGGACGGGACGCATGAAGGCGCTGAAGCTGCTGAAGCGCTGTCCACGATCCTGCGTGACGTTGTAGATCCCGAGGCCGAACTGGCTTGCGGCATTGAAGTCGGTGTTGGCAGGCAGACCGGCGCTTGCGCCAGCTTTCACGAACATGGCGGAAAGCTCGTTCGGATCACGGGGATTGTCGACCAAAAGCTCGCCGTCGCTGCCGTGATAGCGTGGGTCCTGGGCAAGCAGGTTGCGCTCCAATTTCTTGAATACCGGCAGCACATCGTCATAAGCCCAGCCGGCGCAGCCGAGTTCGGCCCACTCGTCATAGTCCTGGGCGGCGCCGCGAATATAGACCATCGAATTGATCGAGCTCGATCCGCCCAGCGCCTTGCCGCGGTTGACCGGAATGCTGCGGTTGTTGAGGCGGGGCTGCGGCACGCCGACGAAAAATAGTCGTAGTTCGGGTTGCCGTAGAGCGAGAGGATGCCCGCCGGCACCTTGACGCGCAGACTGTTGTCGCTGCCGCCGGCCTCGATCAGGCACACTGTGGCCGACGGATCGGCGCTCAGCCGATTGGCGACCACGCAACCGGCCGAGCCGGCGCCAACGACGATGTAGTCAAAGCTTTCAGTTTTCATGCCCAGCCCCTCGAGAATGCCGGCGCTCGAGGCATGGCAGAACAGGCCGCCGCGAAGGCGTATCCTTGTTCCGGAACCAGTTCCGCGCGGACGCATGTCCGGCTCCGCCCCCACCTCTTACAGCGCTGTCGATCCGACCGCTGGGACTCTAGGTGCGGCCATCGGTGCGAGAAATTCGGAAATGGTTACGCGTGACTTCGGAGATTCGTTATGGGCGCCCGCCGCCACGTGCTGCTACTTGTGAGCGCCAGCAGAGAAGCGGTCGGATGGCGGAGCCTGGCTACATCCACCAACTGCCCGAGATCGTTTTCATCCCGCGCGGCGGAAGCTGTCGGATGGTCAGAAGAGGACTGAGCATGTCGGTTGAGAAGATAGACACGCTCGTCGTCGGCGGCGGCCAGGCTGGAGTGGCCATGAGTGAGCATCTGAGCAAATGCGGGGTGCCTCATCTTGTCCTCGAACGCGGCCGGATCGCCGAGCGCTGGCGCTCGCAGCGCTGGGACTCCTTGGTCGCCAATGGCCCGGCCTGGCATGACCGGTTTCCGGGCATGGAGTTTCCCGTGACGGGTCCCGACGGCTTTCCTTCCAAGGAGGAGGTCGCCGACTATTTCGTCGCCTACGCAAAGCAGATCAATGCGCCGATCCGCTGCGGCGTGGAGGTAAAACTAGTGCAGAGGAATGTCGGCCGTCCAGGATTTCGCGTCGAGACCTCGCATGGCGTGATCGAAGCCAACAACGTCGTGGCCGCGACCGGGCCTTTCCAGGTCCCGGTCATCCCGCCTCTCGTTCCTGGCGATGCCGGCATCCTGCAAATCCACTCCAGCGCCTACCGCAACCCGGCGCAATTGCCGAAGGGCGCGGTGCTGGTGGTCGGGGCGGGATCCTCGGGCGTGCAGATTGCCGATGAGCTGCAGCGCTCAGGCAGGCGCGTCTATCTCTCGGTCGGACCGCACGATCGGCCGCCGCGCGCCTATCGCGGGCGCGACTTCTGCTGGTGGCTGGGCGTGCTCGGCAAATGGGATCTCGAAACCCCGGGACCCGGCACGGAGCATGTCACGATCGCGGTGAGCGGCGCGCGCGGCGGCGAAACCATCGACTTCCGCCGCCTGGCTGCGCAGGGGCTCACGCTCGTCGGCATGACGAAGGCATACCAGGACGGCGTGATGAGTTTCGCGCCGGATCTTGCGAAGAACATTGCCCGGGGCGATGCCAGCCTGATGTCGCTGCTGGACGAGGCCGACGCCTATGTCGAGCGCAATGGCCTCGACCTTCCGGAAGAACCTGATCTTCGCGAAATCGATCCCGACCCGGAATGCGTGACCAATCCGATCCTCAAGCTCGATCTTGCCGAAGCCGGGGTAGCGACGATCATTTGGGCGACGGGCTTCGCCGTCGACTACAGCTGGCTGAAGGTCGATGCTTTCGACGAGAGGGGCCGACCAAGGCATCAGCGCGGCGTCTCGACAGAGCCCGGAATCTATTTCCTGGGTCTGCCCTGGCAGTCGCGCAGAGGCTCGAGCTTCATCTGGGGTGTCTGGCACGATGCCAAGCACGTGGCCGACCGTATTTCAACGCAGCGCAAATATCTGGCCTACCACGCCGCCGCCAAGCGCGAGCCCGTGGACGCCTGACCAAAGCTGCGAGCCGATCCCTCATGGAGACCAAGATGGCGCACACGCGAATTCGCAAATTCAACACCAAGGACACCTATCCCGAGCAGAAGCTCGACAACGATCTCTGCCAGGCGGTCGTCACGCGCGGCGGCCGCACCGTTTATCTGCGCGGCCAGTGCCCGCAGGATCTCGACACCGCCAAGAACATCGACAGCCACGATCCGGTCGAGCAGACCCATAAGGTCATGCAGAACATCAAGCAGCTCATCGAGGAGTGCGGCGGCACGATGGAGCATCTGGTGAAGGTGGTGGTCTACATCACCGACGTCCGCCACCGCGAAGCCGTCTACCGGACGATGGGCGAATACATCAAGGGCGTACATCCGGTTTCGACCGGGCTGGTCGTGTCGGCGCTGGCGCGGCCGGAATGGCTGGTCGAGATCGACGGCACCGCCGTCATTCCGGACTAAGCGCCATGACCTTCTCCATCGTCGCGCGCTGCAGGCGCACAGGCATGTTCGGCGTGGCGGTGTCGTCGTCGTCTCCCGCGGTCGCGGCGCGTTGCGCCTATGCGCAGGCGGGCGTCGGCGCGGTCGCCAGCCAGAACGTCACTGACCCGACACTCGGGCCGCGGGCATTGGAATTGATGGCGCGCGGCGCCTCCGCCGCGGAGGCTGTCGCGATCCTGAAGCGCACGGCCGCCTTCAGTGAATACCGTCAGGTGCTGGCGGTCGACGCCGCAGGCGTCAGCGCGATCCACTCCGGGCCGAAAGCGCTCGGCATCTGGGCCGAGGCGCACGGCGAGGACGTTGCCTGCGGAGGCAACCTGCTCGCGAATGACGGCATCCCGCGTGCCATGGTCGACGCCTTCCTTGCTTCCGAAGGCCATCTCGGCGACCGGCTGATCGTCACGATGCGCGCCGCGCTTCATGCCGGCGGCGAGGCGGGGCCTGTCCGCTCCGCCGGCATGAGGCTGGTCCGCGATGTGTCCTGGCCCGTCGCCGACCTGCGTTGCGACTGGACCGAAGCGTGTCCGATCGAGCAGCTGGCAACGCTGTGGGAGATCTACGAGCCACAGCTCGATGCCTATGTCACCCGCGCCCTCAATCCGTCCGACGCGCCGAGCTACGGCGTCCCCGGTGACGAGTAGTCCGACCAGTTCTGGAGCGAGCATGAGCGAACTCAGCCACAAGGAGTGGGTCGGCAAG
The DNA here is from genome assembly GCF_020165215.1 of Mesorhizobium sp. CA15. Taxonomy (NCBI): domain Bacteria; kingdom Pseudomonadati; phylum Pseudomonadota; class Alphaproteobacteria; order Hyphomicrobiales; family Phyllobacteriaceae; genus Mesorhizobium; species Mesorhizobium sp. CA15. The sequence goes on along the minus strand of NZ_JAIUHQ010000002.1, from coordinate 361,389 downwards.
GCGTCCGCGATTCGCTTCCGCGACAAGGCGTTCATCGACGGCAAGCCGGTGCCGGCGCGCTCCGGCCGGACCTTCGCCAGCGTCAATCCGGCCACGGGAGCGACGCTCGCCGAAGTCGCCTCCTGCGGGGAGGAGGATATCGATTTCGCCGTCGCGGCGGCGCGGCGCAGTTTTGAGGCCGGCGTCTGGTCGCGAACGAGTCCCCAGCATCGCAAGCAGGTGCTGCTGCGGCTGGCGGAGTTGCTGCGCGAGAACCTGCAGGAGCTCGCGCTGCTGGAATCGCTGGATATGGGCAAGCTGGTCAAGGATGCCGCCACCATCGACGTGCCGGGCTCGGCGGCGATCTTCCAGTGGTATGCCGAAGCGATCGACAAGGTCTATGACGAAGTGGCGCCGACGGGCCAGGGTGACCTAGCTCTGGTGCGGCGCGAGCCGCTTGGCGTCGTGGGCGCCGTCGTGCCTTGGAATTTCCCGCTCGACATGGCCACCTGGAAATGCGCGCCTGCGCTGGCGGCGGGCAATTCGGTGGTGCTGAAGCCGGCCGAGCAATCACCTTTCTCGGCACTCAGGCTGGCCGAACTCGCTATGGAGGCGGGCCTGCCCGCCGGCGTGCTCAATGTTGTGCCCGGCCTGGGTGAGACCGCCGGCCAGGCGCTTGGGCGGCATATGGATGTGGATTGCCTCGCCTTCACCGGGTCGACCGCGGTCGGCAAGCTGTTCCTGCAATATTCCGGCCAGTCGAATATGAAGCAGGTCTGGCTGGAGACCGGCGGCAAGAGCCCCAATCTGGTGTTCGCGGATTGCGGCGACCTGGACGCGGCTGCCGACATGGCCGCCTTCGGCATCTTCTTCAACCAGGGTCAGGTCTGCTCAGCCAATTCCCGGCTTCTGGTGGAGCGCGGCATCAAGGACGCGCTGGTCGAGAAACTGGCCGAGCGCGCGGCGGCGACGCAACCCGGCGATCCCCTCGACCCGGCATCCAGGATGGGTGCGATGGTGGATGCGCGGCATGCGGCGACGGTCATGCGTTTTATCGATGGCGGCAGGAAGTCAGCCCGGCTGGTCGCCGGAGGCCGCCGGGTGGCCGTCGACGGGCGCGGCAGCTTCGTGCAGCCGACGATCTTCGACAATGTCTCGCCCGAGGATCCGCTCGCCCGCGACGAGATATTCGGTCCGGTGCTGTCGGTCATCGCCTTCGATAGCGAAGAGGAGGCGCTGCGGATTGCCAATGACAGCGTCTACGGCCTTGCGGCATCGCTTTGGACCGACAGCCTGTCGCGGGCACACCGTATCGCGGAAAGACTGCGGGTGGGCACGGTTTCGGTGAACACCGTCGACGCGCTGAGCCCGATGACGCCCTTCGGCGGCTTCAAGCAGTCCGGCTTCGGGCGCGATCTGTCGCTGCACGCGCTCGACAAATACACCGCGCTGAAGACCACCTGGATCAAGTACTGAGGAGCGGCCGCGACTTGATTGCAGCGACCAAACGGGCATCATAGAAGCCCATGCCGCTTCGTTTCACGCTCAGACAACTCGAGTACTTCGTCGCCGTCGGCGAGGCGGGCTCTATCGCCAAGGCGGCCGAGCAGGTCAATGTCTCGCCGCCGTCGATCTCGGCTTCGATCGCCCAGCTCGAAGCGGAGTTCGGTGTCCAGCTCTTCGTGCGCAAGCACTCGCACGCGCTTGCCCTGACGGCGGGCGGGCGCCTGTTCCTCAAGGAAGCCGCGCGGCTGCTCAACGATGCCGATGCGCTGCACGACATTGCCGGCGATATCGCTGAAAAGGTGCGCGGACCGCTGGCGATCGGCTGCCTGCTGACTTTCGCGCAGATCGTGCTGCCGGCGCTGCGCCGGAAATTCGAGGACGCCTATCCGGATGTGCGCGTCCGGCAGTTCGAGCGCAACCAGGGTCAATTGTTCGAGATGCTGCAGCGTGGTGAAATAGACGCAGCACTGACCTACGATCTCGAACTGTCGCAGGACATGACATTCGACCCGCTGATGCAACTGCCCGCCTACGTGATGCTGCCGGCCGCGCATCGCCTGGCGGGGAGGACGGGCATCACCCCCGAGGAACTGGTCGATGAGCCGATGGTGCTGCTCGATCTGCCCTACAGCCGCGAATATTTCCTCTCGGCTTTCCAGCCCAAGGGACTTCGGCCAAAAATCGCCGAGCGCACCGGCGACATCGCCGTGATGCGCTCGATGGTCGCCAATGGCTTCGGCTACGGCATCGCCAACATGCGGCCGCTCAACACCATGTCGCCCGACGGCAAGCTGCTGGTCTTCGTGCCCTTGCTGGGAGACATCAGGCCGCTGACAATGGGAATTGCGCTGCCGAACGCCGAGCATCGCACGCTGACGGTGCAAGCCTTCATCGACCACTGTCGCCGCTTCGTCGTCGAGCAGGGCGTCTTCGGCACCGAACGCATCGTCAAATGAGGAGGGTCACGGCCAGCCGTTGGCGAGCCGCGACAGCAGCCTCTCCAGCATCTCGTCGCAACGCCGCAATTGTTCGACGCTGACAAATTCGTCCGGCTTGTGCCCCTGCGCCATCGAGCCCGGTCCGCAGACGACGGCCGGCGTGCCGAGATCGCGGCTGAATAATCCGCCTTCCGTGCCGAACGCGACCTTCATGGTATCGTTGGCGCCGGTCAGCGATTTGACGAAGGCGACCGCTTCCGAAGCGACCGGCGTGTCGAGGCCCGGATAGGTGTTAGTGATCTCGATGTCGATCGCGGCTTCGGGCGCGATCGAAGCGGCGTCGGCCGCAATGCGCGCTGCGGCACCGCGAAGCCTGTCGAGAATGCCGGCGGCATCATCGGCGGCGACGTTGCGGATCTCGAAATCGACGACGCAAAGGTTGGGCACGATGTTGAGCGCCACGCCGGCATTGATCTTGCCGACATGCACGGTCGTGTAGGGAATGTCGTAGTCGCCGTCGCGCGCGCCGTCACGGACCAACCGGTCCTGTTCGTCGCGCAGCGCGCGCACGAAATCGCAACCGAGATGGATGGCGTTGAGTGCCAGCGGAGCAAGCGCCGAATGGCCTTCGCGTCCCTTGCAGATGGCGCGCGCCGCAAGCTTGCCCTTGTGCCCGGTCGCCACCTGCATGTTGGTCGGCTCGCCGACGATGCACAGCAGCGGGCGTTGGGGTGCCGCGCTTAGCATTTCGATCAGGTCGCGGACGCCGAGACATCCGATCTCCTCGTCGTAGGAGAGCGCCAGATGCAAGGGCGTGCGAAGCGCTATTTTCGAGGCCTTGAGGCTTGCCGCGAGCGCGCAGGCCAAGAAACCCTTCATGTCCGCCGCGCCGCGCCCGTAAAGCTTGCCGTCGCGCGCGGTCATGGCGAATGGCGGCAGCGTCCAGTTCTGGTCGTCGACGGGAACGACATCCGTGTGACCGGAGAGCATGATGCCGGGCTTATCGGCCGGGCCGATCGTGGCGAAAAGATTGGCCTTGTGCCCGTCGGCGCTGTGGATGATCTGGGAGGCGATGCCGTTTGCTTGAAGCAGGTCCACCGCATAGCCGATGAGGTCGAGGTTCGAGTCGCGGCTCACCGTCGGGAAGGCGATCAACCTCTCGAGTATTCTGACGCTGTCCATTCCTGTCCGGTCCCGTTGCCGCAGCCGTTCTCTACATCGCGCCGCGGCGGTCCTGAAGTCGCATTTGGCTCAGCCTTACTTCACCTGAGACTGATCCATGCAAGGGCGATTAGGCGCGTCCTAATCCGCACAGAAGAAATCCGTAGTTTTCCCGCGCACTCGTCAACTTATGAGTAATCTCGGCAGCAGCGGCAGCGCCAAGCCGATGGAAGGATTACATGCGCGACCCACGCTACGACATTCTGTTCGAGCCGATGAAGATCGGTCCGGTGACCGCCAAGAACCGCTTCTACCAGGTTCCGCATTGCAATGGAGGCGGCTATCGCGATCCGTCAGCCGCGGCGGAGATGCGCCGAATGAAGTCCGAAGGCGGATGGGGCGTCATCTTCACTGAGCAGACGGAGATGCATCACACCTCCGAGATCACGCCCTTCATCGAGCTCAGGCTGTGGGACGACGCCGATATTCCGGCCCTGGCCAAAATGGCCAAGGCCATGCACGAACATGGCGCGCTCGCCGGCATACAGCTTGCCTATTCCGGCATCAACGGTCCCAACCTCTACACCAAGGAGGTTCCGCGCGGCCCTTCGGCCTTGCCGATCCGCACCTTCACCAACGATCCGGTGCAGGCGCGCGCCATGGACAAGCAGGACATCCGCGACCTGCGCCGCTGGCATCGCAATGCCTTCAAGCGCGCCAAACAGGCGGGCTTCGACCTTGTGTGCCTCTATGGCGCGCATGGGTTCGGCATCATCCAGCATTTCCTGTCGACCGCCACCAACCAGCGCAGCGACGAATATGGCGGCTCGCTGGAAAACCGCTCGCGACTGATGCGCGAGCTGATCGAGGAAGGGCGCGACGCGATCGGCGACACGTGCGGCCTGACGCTCAGGCTGTCGCTGGACGAGATGATCGGCGAGCTCGGATTCGCCAACTCGGAAGTCCGCGACATGATCGAAATGCATGCCGAATTGCCCGATCTCTGGGACCTCGCTCACGGTGCCTGGGAGGATTGCTCGGGGCCCTCGCGCTTCAAGGAAGAGGCGGCGCAAGAAAGCCTGGTCTCCGGCGTCAAGAAGCTGACCTCGAAGCCGGTCGTCGGTGTCGGCCGTTTCACCTCGCCGGACGTGATGGTGAGGATGATCAAATCCGGCACGCTCGATTTCATCGGCTGCGCTCGCCCGTCGATCGCCGATCCTTTCCTGCCAAGGAAGGTCGAGGAGGGCCGCATCGAGGACATCCGCGAATGCATCGGCTGCAACATCTGCATCACCGGCGACATGACAATGTCGATCTCGCGCTGCACGCAGAACCCGACCTTCATGGAGGAATGGCGCAAGGGCTGGCATCCGGAGCGCATGCAAGCCAAGGGCGATAGCGACAGCGCGCTGATCGTCGGCGCCGGGCCTGCCGGACTGGAGGCCGCCCGCGCGCTCGGCCTGCGCGGCTATCAGGTCGCGATAGCGGAAGCCGGCACCGCGCTCGGCGGGCGCGTGGCGCGTGAATGCCTGCTTCCGGGCCTGTCGGCCTGGGGCAGGGTGCGCGACTATCGCCAGTATCAGCTCAGCCAGATGCCGAATGTCGACATCTATTTCGAAAGCCGGCTGTCGGCGGACGACGTCCTGTCCTTCGGCTTCCAGAACGTCGCCATCGCTACTGGATCGACTTGGCGGCGCGACGGCGTCGCGCGCGCCCATGTCGTGCCAATGCCGATCGACGCCGCCATGCCGGTCTACACGCCCGACGATCTGATGGGAGGCAAGGTGCCTTCCGGCAAGGTCGTGCTGTTCGACGACGATCACTACTACATGGGCGGCGTGCTGGCGGAGCTGATGGCGCGGCAGGGTGCGCAGGTGACGTTGGTAACGCCGTCTGCCTATGTCTCAGACTGGACCCGCAACACGCTAGAGCAGGGTGCCATCCACCGCCGCCTGGCGGCGCTGGGGACAGATATCGTCCTCAACAGGACTCTCACGACCATCGCGTCAGGTGGCGTCGTGACGGCCTGCGTCTATACCGGCGCGCGGCAGGAGGTGGCAGCCGATGCCGTGGTCCTGGTCACGTCGCGCAATCAGGACGATGCCGTTTGGCGCGCGCTGAAAGCCCGGGAAAACGAGTGGGCCGGCAACGGCATCCGTTCGATCAAGGTTATCGGCGATGCCGAAGCGCCGGGGCCGATCGCTTGGGCAACCTATGCCGGCCACCGCTTCGCCCGCGAGCTGGACGAGGCCGATATTGGTGACGCCCTGCCTTTCCGGCGGGAAGTGACGGCGCTGGCGGCGCAATAGGATAGAAGAGGGCAGCCGCAACTTCCCTTCCACTCTATTCTGCCCGCAAGCGGAGCGCGTATTTCCAGCAGGTATCATCCAATAGAATGCTGCCGACAACAGTCGGGGGAGCTTCGCGTTGAGGAGCTCGATTGCCTCTCCCGGTGGCGACCTCTTCCGTCAACGGTCGCTTCAGTCGAGCTGCAGGCATGCGGCCAGCGCGATCGGCCCGAGCGGACAGTGCGGCGCCACAGCCACGTCATAGGCTTCGGCCATCGCCGCGATCTTGCGGCTTTTGGTGATGCCGCCGGCGTGCGACAGATCCGGCCGACACCGCTTCCTCGAACACCGACTTGAAGTCCCACCCGCTGTAGAGCCGTTCGCCGAGCGCGATCGGCGTCGAGCCGAGCGCGGCGATCTCCTTCTGCGGCAGGATCGCGGAACGGCTAGATTCCAAATGTCACCATCGGGTCGCTCTGCTGCTCCCGCTTGAGTCGAGATATGGTCGGGTTGCCATCATCGGAGCGGCCGATCTTGCCGCACCCTGCGCGGTCGGCCCTGGAGTCGCTGAGGTCTGATCGGTGGGACAGCCATCGTTGCGGGCGAAGCCGGACAGGTATTGAAATGTCGGCATTACTGACGCTACCGGCTCGCGCCAGCCGATGCCATGCCGAAGGGCATGAAGCGGCCCGCCACGCAATGGGTTCGGCCGGGTCTAATAGGGCGAATGAAACACATGCGCGGCGAAGCTGTAGGCACGCGATAGCGTTGGACAACAGCCACGCTGCGTTGCCTGTCGCCTTCGATATGCGTGTTGTTGCTGTGCGGATTAAACGGATCGACCGTTTGCAAAAGCGAATTGGTGTTGTTTGCGTCGCCGGACGCAAGCGTCATCGTGTCGTAATTGTTGAAATAGTCGGCAGCACAACCCGACAAAAGTGTCACGCTCGCCGCGGCAAAATACGATCGCAAATCCATTGAGGCATCCCCCGACACCGGCTGGCATAATGCTCCATTTGCATTTTGTTGTCGAATCCGAGTTTGATCGCTTGCCATCCGTGCCAGCTAAGCAACGTTGGCAGCGGGTTTGAGATTTTGGGGGGACTATGAAGCGGTTTGCTTTAACCGTCGCTGCGATCGTTTGCGTTGCAGGCTGCGCTACACCACCGGACAAAATAGCAGGCGTGCCCAATTCTGGCCCCTGCACACAAGCCGACAAAGAGCGCTTGGCGGTCCTGACAAATCAGCAGAACAAGGCGGTGACCGGTGATGCGCTAGGTGTATTCCTCATCGGTGTGCCGGTCTCATCAATGTCCGGCGGCGACCATGAGACCGAGATCGCCGTGCTGAAAGGACGCTGCGGGCCGCCGAAGACGTGACAGGCTGAGTCGCAGTCAGCGTAAAGCCGCACGGATAACGACTGACGGTCCTAATCAACGTCATGCCCCAAGTCCCTATTGCGAAACTGCGCAGGGCGCATATTCTTTGGCATGGGGTCTTGATCGAGCAGTCCAAGGACCTGGACCCTGGACGCGGTGCTATTTGGTCGAGGATGGCCGAACTTTTCAATAGAGCCATCCGTGGGACAGAGCCATGCAGCACGGAGCCGTGAGTGATCCGGGCATGGGCCGAGGCCAGCTTGAGCCGGCCGACGGCGATATTGTCCGCGAGCAGGCCGTCCTCTTTCGTCTCACCGACCGACTTTACCGTGCCAACGGCCTTGGCGAGATCTACGATGCGGCCCTGGATGCCATATGCGACGCCCTCGGTTCGTCACGCGCCTCGATCCTGAGATTTGACAGCCACGGCGTCATGAGCTTCGTCGCCTGGCGCTCACTCTCTAATGAATACCGCGAGGCAGTTAACGGTCACACGCCGTGGACGCGCGGGGAGCACGATGCCGAGCCTATCTTTGTCGAGGATATTCGTCTCAGCGGTGAATCTCGGCAGATCATCGACACGGTCCTTGGCGAGGGAATCGAAGCGCTGGCTTTCATCCCGCTTGCCACCTCCCGCGAGCTCATCGGCAAGTTCATGGTCTATTATCCAGCACGCCATCGCTTCGGGGATCGTGAACGCGAACTTGCGTTGACCATTGCCCGTCAGCTCGGGTTTGCGATCGAACGGGAGCGGGCGGAAACCAGTGCGACGCGACTGAGCGCGCTCGTCGAATCCTCGGATGATGCAATCATCGCGACCGATTTGGATGGCATCGTCACGGACTGGAACAGCGGCGCTGAGCGTCTCTACGGCTACGGCCGCAAGGAAATGGTCGGACGTCCGCTCATGTTGCTGATACCGCCCGATCGGCAGATCGAGGAGCGGCAGATCCTGGTGCGCATTCGCAATGGAGAGCATGTCGAGCATTTCGAGACCGTTCGCCTGCGCAAGGATGGCAGCAGCATTCCCATCTCTTTGACCGCTTCCCCCATCGCGGACGCGTCTGGCGCAATTGTCGGTGTCTCCAAGATCGGCCGTGACATTTCCGAGCGGCTGCGGGCGCAGGAGCAGCGGGAGTTGCTGCTTCGCGAGATGGACCACCGCGTGAAGAACCTCTTTGCCATCGCAAGGACCATCGTCAATTTGAGCGCGCCAGCTGCTGAAACTCCGGCCGCGCTCGCCTCCACCGTTTCTGACCGCCTCGGCGCCCTTGCGCGGGCGCATGCGCTGACGATGCTCCCCTCGACTGGCCCGTCCGTTCAGGTCGCGACGAGCCTACATGCATTGATCGCCGCAATCCTCGCGCCATACCGGCATGGAACTGACGAGCAGCCCCGCTTCGCGATCAGTGGCATCGATCTGCCGGTGCCTCCAGCGATGATTACGCCGCTTTCTCTCCTGCTACACGAATTCGCCACAAACGCTGCCAAACATGGCAGCCTCTCGGCGCCCGCCGGCTCGATCGAGATCGCTTGCTCCAATAGAGACGGTAAGGTGAGTGTCCAGTGGAGAGAGGTAGGAGGACCACCTCCGGTCGCAACCGAAGACGAAGGCTTCGGAAGCCGCCTGATCCGCGCCGCCGCGAATGAGCTCGGCGGAGTCGTGCGAGATTGGGACCCCGCCGGAATTGTCCTTGAGATCACGATCGATAGTGAAAGATTCTCGGTCTGATGCCCGAGCCGCTTGTCAGCGCAGCAGCCCGTCGCTCTCAAAATCCTCCCATCCGCGCAGTTTGGCCTCCGAGTTTTCGTCTCGGCCATTCCTGGCTGAATGGGCAACCTCGCGGCCCTTCTTTTGCGCACGCTTGACTGCCGCCTTGGCGGCAGCGCGTCGCCGGTTCTCGGTGCGGGTGGCGTCGTCTTCTTCGCGCCAGACGGTGACCAGATCGCAATCGAGCACATCCTCGATGTGGCGCGGGTCGAAGACGTGGAAGGTGATCTTTCTGGCGCGGCCGCGAAGCTTGACCGTTCTGGTCCCCGAGCTCTGCAACCGACCATCCTTCAGCCAGCGGTGCCGCTCGCCCGACGAGATCGTCAGGATGTCCTCGACTTCGCGAGGGATGACCGGAAGGTCCTCGATGTCGCGCATGGCTTTGGACACGATAGCCGCTGCCGCTTGCACATCGGCATCGACGCCCTCCGGCAGGCGCAAGGTGAGCACGCGGGATTCGATGTGAAGCAGCTTTCTCAATTGCGCAGGAAGGCGCGCGCGGATCTCGAGGAAAATGCCCCTGGCCCGCATGGACGATCCCAGAGTTGCCGCCGGTGAAAGCGGCCACTCAGCCATTAATTTGGCGGTCGGTTCGGTTTTTCGGCGCCCGGGCATGTCCCATAAATAGGCCGGGCTGGGCCTGGCACAACGCCGGTGCAAGAGGCAACCCGGTGTAACGCGGCGCCACCGATCTTAGACAGAGGATTCTTCCAAATATCCGCCATCTGAGAACCCTCAACGGAGCGAATTGTCGATCGGCGAGTTAGGCTGGCTAGACGGAAGAGACTGGATTGGACGGATGGCAGCATCGAAAAGCAACGGTCACTTCACGCCAACCAAGGCGGCGCCGGAAGGCCTTGCCCCTGCCCTGGCGCGAAACATTGAGGCGCTGATCGAGAGGCGTAAACGAGAAGCCACGGCCGCATCGCTGGAGGAGCGCGCGGCCGCAGCGATAAGCGGCTTCGCAGGAAGCATGGTCTTCGTCTACTTGCACATTGTCTTCTTCGGGATCTGGATCGCCCTCAATCTCGGCATCCTGAGCTTTGTCAGACCCTGGGACCCATCACTGGTCATCTTGGCTATGTTCGCCTCGGTCGAGGCCATCTTTCTCTCGACCTTCGTGCTGATCAATCAGAACCGAATGAGTGCGGAGGACAATTCCAGGGCAGACCTCGATCTGCAGGTCAGTCTGCTTAACGAGCACGAAACCACCAAGCTTATCAAGCTGGTAGAGGAGATTGCCAAGCGTCTGAACATAGATACCGATGCGGATCACGAGCTCAAGGAACTCAAGCGCGATGTGGCGCCGGAGGCGGTTCTGGACAAGATTGAAGAGGTGGATGACCGTCGGACGCCCAAGTGACAGCTCGCCAATAGAAGCGGCAATTTGAAACTGAGCCGCTACCAGGTTGGGTCAATCAGAGGATAGGAGCATGTTCGACCACATCGGCTTCAACGTCGGGAATTTAGAAAAATCGCTCGCTTTTTACAAAGCAGTGCTCGCTCCTCTCGATCTTGGCGTGCTCGAATCCGGAGAGGGCTGGGCAATGTTGGGTGGCCATGCCGGTCGTCTCTGGATAGGGGCATTCGGACCCCCTCCTGCACCTATCCACATAGCGTTCCGAGCCGGCTCTCGCGCTATGGTGCACTCGTTCTACAAGGCAGGCCTCGCCGCCGGAGGTCGCGACAATGGCGCGCCTGGCATTCGCGCCCAATACGCACCGGATTATTATGCAGCTTTTGTGCTCGACCCGGACGGCCACAATGTCGAAGCCGTAGCCTTCGCCGCAGATGTCTGAAGCAGCGCACTCCATGTAAGGAAAACATTGTGACCCGGATCGCGACCTTCAACGTCAACGGGGTCAACGGCCGCCTGCCGGTGCTCCTGAAGTGGCTTGGCGAGACCGACTATGACGTGGTCTGTCTTCAGGAACTGAAAACATCCGACGAGAAATTTCCCATCGAAGCAATACGGGACGCCGGTTTCGGCGCGATCTGGCACGGCCAGAAATCCTACAACGGAGTGGCGGTGCTGGCGCGAGGGAGGGATCCGGTCGAACGTCGCCGGGGCTTGCCTGGCGATCCCGACGACACGCACAGCCGATATCTAGAGGCTGAAATCGACGGCCTGGTCGTCGGTTGCATCTACCTCCCGAACGGCAATCCGGCGCCGGGCCCCAAATTCGATTATAAGCTGCGCTGGTTCGAGCGTCTTGTCGACTACAGCAAATCGCTCTTGGGCGAGCGCACGGTGCTTTGTGGTGACTTCAACGTCGTCCCGACTGAGATCGATGCCGTAGTACCTCGCCGCTGGTTGGGTGACGCCGTCTTCTTCCCGGAAAGCAGGAAAGCCTATGCCCGCATGCTGGGCCTGGGTTGGGTGGATGCGATGCGTCGGATCCACCCGGGCAAGGGCATCTACACCTATTGGAATTTTTCGTATCGCGGCGGCTACGATCGAAGCTCCGGCCTGCGAATGGATCATCTGCTTGTAAGCCCGTCCCCTGCGGAGAGCATTCTGGCCGCAGGTGTCGACGTCGAGACCCGTGGATGGGAAAAGCCGAGCGATCACGCACCCGCCTGGATCGACCTCGGTTAAGACAGTTTGCTTGACCGCTCAAAAGACAAGGTGCTTGCGCTTTCGTCCGGTCTTTCTCGGATAGGCCTTCATGTCAACCGCGTTCCAGACGCCCCTCGCGGGTGGCGGGCTCAGTGCACCTTCACAAGCGGAACCTAATGTTCGCCTGCCGCTTATGCCGGAATGAGCACCAGAGGCATCAACTTCCTCGATAAATGGATGGCAGAGCACCTGCCGAACGCCATGACAGATGATCCCATGGCCGTCAGTGATCTCGCCGATGAGATGATGAAAGGGGCAGAGCGAGAAGGCATTCCGGCCAGCGAAATCCACGAGGAAGTTGATAGTGTGTTCGGGGTGATCTTCGAGGCGATGCATCATCGGGAAGGCAGCTTGCCCGAGGCTGAGAAAGCCGTGTTGGATCAGTTAGCGGCACGGCTGGCCAGGGAGGCCGGCATCTCAGATGACCAAGCTGGCGAACTGCTTAAGCGCATCGGCACGGACTGGGACTCGCTCCTTAACGAAGCGCATTTTCTGAAGGAGCTTGAAGGCAGGCTAGAGCAGGAATAAATACCTCTTCGGTGCGGTGACCCCTGCGCGAAGCACCAAATCGTCTGGACGGACGATCGGGGAACAGGGTGCGAAATCCTTTACCTTTTCCAACAGCGTCTGTTGACCTCGACCTGATTCGGACGAACTTGAAAAGGCAGGCTAGCCCCGGCTTGGTTCAGGCAGGCGGGTTCGCCGGTTCGTGAGGCCCCCGGTCAGACGGCCCAACGGAAGTCCAAACGGGGCTCCATTTTTCCGAGTGGTAAGCGCCTCATATCGAACTTCTTGACCGCGTCGCTTTCGCTGGAAGCGGACAATCAAAGCGTAGAATCGGCAGCTGGATGGGCCAGCATAAGCGGTCTATGAAAAAGACCAGCACGCCGTAGATAGACGACAAGCTAACTTTCACCAGCCGCGCCTGTGCCCTGTTGCTAGAAGTTCAAATTTGACCTTTCATGATCATGATTTGTCTAGAGTCTTTCCCATAGATTTTATAGCGTCTGCGCTATGAGTTTCGGCAGTTGTGAATCGCCGCCGGCTTACTATGCCGACGATAGGAGAACGCAATGACCCGCACTCACGTTGAACGTCTTGGAGAGTTCAGGGAAATCCTGGTCGCGACTCGACGCGAAGGCGTCCGTAATGTGCACCATACGCGCGACGCAATGCGGGCAAGTGGCTTTCAGATCGGGGATAGCGAAGGCTCCAGCTATGGTGCTCAGCTGAAAGCGCTCCAAGAAGAAATTGAGGCAGTTGATCGCGCCATCGAAGACGAGAAGCGGCTGGCCTTGGCTCTCGAAGGACGAACTCAATCCCGCCGCCCGACCAAGCCAAGGATCGTGAAGGCAACATAGAGTTAGCGCAATCGTTGGAGCTGGTTCGCGGCCCAACTCGGCTACTCTAAAAATTATGCTGATATTTGCCCCTCGACCAGGCTTTACACCGTCAGCGAGTATTCCGCATCGTTGCTGAGATCTCGCCATAGGGCGTGAGCCCGCACCGGCCCACCGACATAGCCTTGGCGCACGCCTTGCTACCCCAGCCGAACGCCTGCGCATCCTCCTCGGCGACGCCGCCGTCGACCATTAGCTGCTTGAGCCCAGCTGGCGTCCAGCGGTAGTAGTCATGCTGGCGCGCATGCACGTAGAACGGGAAGGGTGTGGCCACCAGCGTCCAGCCGCGGCTTGCTCATGACGTGGATGTTCGCTTCGGCCGCTTGCGGGCCCTGCACATGTTCCAGCGCGCTGACGGTCGGTTCGGCAAAAGGGCCGAGAGCCATGACCGTGAGCCTTGCGGACAAGTCGCGGCTTATCGAAAGTCCGCGGCATGCGCCCGTTCTGATCAATCTGGCAAAGGCGTGGACGATGGCGAAGCCCGCGCCGACAGCAACCCCGTAATGGAGGCTTACCATGGCGCGGGCTCTCCGCTTCTGAACCCGGGATACCTGAAACTGTCAGTTCAGCGTCGGTTCGCCCATCGTCTCGGCAAGAAAGGACGCGGCGATCAAATCGTCCGCGTCGATGCGTAAGGAGCCTTCGCCGCGCCCCATGATGGCCGCGACCTTCTGGAAGGTCTTGATCTCATGCGCGGTGATCCTGGCGTCCCGCATCCTGGTTCTCAGATCGGCGACACGCATCCCGAGCGACCGGGATGTTCCGATTTCTCTATTCGACATTGGTCAGTCCTCCTCCCCCCGCTCGTATCTGTTTCGCCGCCGCCCGAATTCGCAGCCTGCCCACAGTGAGGAGCATCAGCATGCAAGCTCGTGAGAATCTTCTGATATTATGAATTAATGATGAATTCGCGCGACTGTAGTTCAGCCCTGGATCGACCATCGTGATCACCGCGCCGCGCTCGGAGTATTCGAACGTGCCCAGAATCTTGTGAATGACGAAATCAGCTACATTGGGCGCCGAGCCGGCGTGATCTTCCCTCCATCCCGAAATCAGCGCGTCATCCCTTGGCAGCAGTCGTGTGCCTATTAAGTCTCCGACAACTGCACGACCGTTAAATATGTAGCGACTTGTATTAGCGTCCAGAATTATTAACGCTCCGCAGCATCGGTTGCGTCCTTGGAGCGGGCAGCCTCTCGGCAGAAGCCAGGCCGGGAACCGGATCTTTAACTGGCTGCTTTCCAAATGGGGTCTGGTCAGGTCGCGGTGTCGTGCAAGCGAGCGGCAAACGACTAGAAAATAGCGGCGTCATCGAGTTGCCGGATTTGTGGGCCCAGCACCGGCGAACGCCTTCCAGCATCAACCCTTGCGGCTACTGGCCAGGTGAATTGCCCAGCGCGTTGGAACCTCTTGCGAAACCGGGTGTTAAGCTGCGTTCAGGGGAATTCAACCTTTCATGGAACGACGAGTCTTGCCCTCCAGCATTTCTGGCGCGAAATCCCTGGCCCATGGCGAGCAGGTCGAAGGGCCCCGTGCGGTCCTGCTCCTCGGCAACGAGATGGAAGCTTTCTTCGAGAATGCAGCCGTGGCTCTCCACCTGGTGGCCAATGACGGCACCATTTTGCGCGCCAATCGAGCCGAACTGGACTTGCTCGGCTATTCCGCGGAGGAATACGTCGGCCGCAATATCCGGGAATTTCACGCCGATGCCGCCGCAATCGACGACATTTTGAACCGCCTTTCTCGGCATGAGCAGCTTCAACACTATCGCGCGAGGTTGCGCGCCAAAGACGGCTCCATCCGTTGGGTGGAGATAACATCAAATGTTCGTTCGGCTGGTGGTCGGTTCCTCAACACGCGCTGCGTCACCCTCGACGTAACTAACAAGGTCGAAGCGGAAGAGTTGTTGCGCGAACAGGAGCAGAGACTTGCCCTGACCTATCACAGCGCTGGTGTGGGAATCGTGGAAGCTGACGCCGAAGGCCGGCTGCTGCGGGTGAACGGACATTTGTGCCGTCTTTTGGGCTGTACGCAGGAGGACCTTGTTGGCCGATCTATTTTCGATCGGACCTTTCCTTCCGACGTCGAGGCGGATCGCACGAAATATCGCCAACAGGTCGCCGGCGAGATCAAAAGCTACACGATCGAGAAGCGGTTCGTCCGCAAGGACGGGTCGCTTTTCTGGGCTGTCGTAACCTCTTCCAGCGTCCACGACGACAGCGGACGCTTTCGTTACGCGGTACGGGTGCAGCACGATATCACCGAGCGCAAAGAGATCGAGGCGACACTCGCCCAAAGGGCCGAGGAGCAGGCTGCGCTGCATCAATTGACGGAAATGCTGCAGCACGCCTATACCCGCGAGGACGTCTACGAGGCTGCGCTCGATGCGATCCAGCGCGGGCTAAGATGTCAGCGCGCTTCTATTCTGCTTTTGGAAGGCGGGATCATGAAGTTTGCCGCCTGGCGGGGCTTGTCGGACGCGTATCGAAGTGCCGTGGAAGGCCATTCGCCCTGGTCCGCAGCAGACCACGATCCGCAGCCAATTTGTTTGCGGGATGTGGAACAGGCCGAGCTCCCCAGCAACTTAAGAGACGCAATCCGAACAGAAGGCATCGGCGCGGTCTGTTTCATTCCGATAATCGAAGGCGGGCGTCTGCTGGGCAAGTTCATGGCCTATTTCGACGAGCCGCACGAATGCTCGGCAGAAGAGATTGAAGTCGCCCGGACAATCGCGCGCCAGCTCGGGTTCGGCATTGAACGTGTCAGAGCACAGAATGCGACCCAGCGACTGGCGGCAATCGTGGAATCCTCCCATGACGCCATCGTAAGCAAGGATCTCAACGGCATCGTCTCGACCTGGAACCGCGGCGCCGAGCGCCTCTTCGGCTATACGGCCGCGGAGATGGTAGGCAAGCCCATCACCACCATCATTCCTAAGGATCGGCAGCACGAGGAGCCGCTGATATTAGGCCGCATCCGCAACGGCGAACTCGTGGATCATTTCGAAACGGTTCGCCGCCGCAAAGACGGAACGCTGATAGATATCTCTCTCACAATATCGCCGGTGCGGGATGCCTCAGGCCGTATCGTCGGAGCTTCCAAAATCGCCCGAGACATAACTGACAAAAGGATAGCGGAAGCGAAAATACAAGACAGCGAGCGCCAGCTTAAAGACCTGCTCGCTGCCATTCCTGCCGCGATCTACACCACCGATCGCGACGGCAAGATCACCTATTTCAATGAAGCGGCGATGCAACTCGCCGGCCGAACGCCCGTGATTGGCACCGACGAATGGTGCGTGACATGGAAGCTCTACTGGCCGGACGGAACGCCGCTTCCCCACGATCAATGTCCCATGGCCATCTCGTTGCGCGAAGGGCGGCCCGTCCGAGGATATGAAGCGGTGGCCGAGCGGCCGGATGGAACCCGGGTTCCATTCATTCCCTATCCGACCCCGATGCGCGATGCCGCTGGAAACATCACCGGCGCCATAAATATGCTGGTCGATGTGAGCGAGCGTAAGCAGGCCGAAACCCAGCAACGGATCTTGCTCGACGAGCTCAATCATCGCGTGAAGAACAACATGATGATGCTGAAGTCCCTGCTTTCGGTTGCGGCGAGGACCAGCAAGAGTTCAGAGGCCCGGACCGTTCTGGATGAGGCCAGCAAGCGGGTGGCCGCCATGGCTGCCGCTCAGCGAGTCCTCTATGACACGCCCGACGCCATCAACTTCGGTGCCGGACCTTTCTTGGGAGCTGTTTGCGAGACCGCAAGACAGATGTTCCCCCCGGCTGTTCAGTTGTTCTGCGAGGCAGATCCGATCCAACTGCCAAACGACATTGCGATGCCGCTGGCGCTCACTATCAACGAGCTTTTGATCAATGCCGTGAAGTACGGCTTGCCGGGAAATGGGCCTGGAACCATCCGTGTTTCCATCAGACAGAACGGCCGAGCCATTAGCCTTGTGGTCGAGGATGAGGGCCCGGGCTTCGAACTGAGTTCGGTGCGCTCGTCGTCGTCAGGCCTGCGACTTGTCGAAGGCCTAGTGCGACAGATCGGCGGGACTTTTGAAGTTAGCCGGCACCCGTCCAGATGCACCGTGACCTTTTGTCTGATGCCCCAGGAGATTGGCCTTGCGACCGAAAGCAGCGATACCTGAGTTGAGCCGTGCGGGGGATATTAATCGATCGTTCGGGCCGCAGGTCGTCTTCTCCCGAGATGATGTGAGCGGAGGACACGCTGAAACCACTCTGAACCAGTCGATCTTGGTCGTCGAAGACGACTACCTGATCGCGCTGGATATAGAGGCCGGACTGCTGGCCGAAGGCTTCTCGCTAGCGGGCGTCGCGACCAGCGCCGATGAGGCGATAAGTATGGCGCTCTCGACCAAGCCGGTGATTGCCCTGATGGATATCCGCTTGCTTGGCAAGCGGGACGGCATCGACGCGGCCGTGGAATTGTACCGCGAGCTTGGCATACGATGTATCTTTACGACGGCGCACGGTGATCGCGACTTGAGGCTTCGAGCCGAGGCGGCCAGACCGCTGGGCTGGGTGCAGAAACCCTATTCTATAGCGACGCTAGTCGCAGCCATTCGAGATGCCTTTCAGGAGCTCAAGAAGGAGAGCTGAACGCGCGGGGAGGGCCAATTAAGCAGTTGGATCCGCCGAGCGCGCCACATCAGTGCTTGATTTTGGGTGCCAAGGTGCTCTGCTCTCTTCGCCTTGAGGCAGGTTCATCTCGGTCGCGGCCTTGCTTGTACATGATCACGGCTTTTAACGTTTTGGGGGCTGTCGCGCCCCATCTTCGGAAGATCTGCAAGGCCGTCCGGATATATCGTGACCCTGCCTTCCTCGACATGCGTGACAGCGCCCATGCGCTCGATCTGGTGGGAGCAGGATATGGAAGGGCCGGCGAACGCTGCGGGATTGCCTCCGCTCCGGATGATTCTCGACACCAACAACAGGTTGATGTACGAGCCGCTGCTGGGGAGATCGAGCCATCGCGCGCCGAATTCGCCGGGCGCATGATCGGGGCCTTTGCACGCGTGGCCGCAATCTGTTGGCTGATGATCACACGGTCCGCAATCGAGCTGTTCTGAAGGGTTCGCGAACCCTGCGCAACCGAAACGCAACGACAACGTCTGGCGACCAACGCTGACTAACGTCTCGCACCCAAGGTGCTCGAAACATCAAGCGAAAAGTGCAGACAGGTGCGGGAGACGATTCCGCCTCTCCGCTCTTGCAGGCTCGTCTACCCGTCAGGACGGTGACGGGTAGACGAAACCGAGCCTCGTCAGGTCGGCAGGTTCAATCAGCCCGAATC
This sequence comes from Mesorhizobium sp. CA15, assembly GCF_020165215.1. NCBI lineage: Bacteria > Pseudomonadati > Pseudomonadota > Alphaproteobacteria > Hyphomicrobiales > Phyllobacteriaceae > Mesorhizobium > Mesorhizobium sp. CA15. The sequence goes on along the minus strand of NZ_JAIUHQ010000002.1, from coordinate 343,022 downwards.
TTATTTTTTCTTGCGAGCGGCGGCTTCGGCGCGCACAGGCGCCTCGTTGATATTGGCCGCGCCGCCCATGTCGCCATTCTTGGTTCGTCCGGCCCCCGGCCCGGCGCCTATATCCGCGCCTGTGGTCGGATCGGAGGAGGGATCCGAAAGCGTCCGCTCTCCCATTTTTGTAACCACTTTCATGTCTTTGGCCGCCAGCTTGACTGTTGCTGTCCCATCGCCATCGTCCGCTGGCATGACTTCCTCAAGATCGTCCACGCGGTCCCATTCGTCTCCCGAATTCCATGGCCCATTCGTGTCCCCTTCACCCTGCGACGTGTTGACGTACATACTCGCATATTTCTCAATGCCGGGGAGCTTGCCCGTCGGAAAGTTGTTCTCGATCGCGTAGAGTGCTTTCTCGAAAGATTTTTGATGCGCGATTTCGCGCGTCATGAGGAATCCGAGGGCGTCTTTGACGCCGGGATCTTCGGTGATGTTGATCAGTCGCTCATAGACGATCTTGGCACGCGCCTCGGCGGCAATGTTAGATCGCAGATCGACGGTAGGCTCGCCGCGGGAATCGACATAGGCGGCAGTCCACGGGACTCCGGCCGAGTCGCACAACGCAGGTGCGCCGCCAAATAAGATGGACTCTTTGGCTGTCGTGCCGCTTGCGCCGACCATCAAGTACAGTTCGGCTTCTTTCATCTGCCCTTCGGCCAGCTGCGCCTTCAGGCCTTTGTTGAGCATGGTGACGATCGAGCCGACGACCTCGAGATGGCTGAGCTCCTCGGTCGCTATGTCGAGCAACATGTCCTTTCGGCCGACATCGTCTTCGCCTAGCCCTTGGGTGAAATAGCGCATTGCGGCGGCAAGCTCCCCATCGGCGCCGCCGAACTGCTCCATGATCATGCACGCCAGCCTCGGATTCGGCTCGGAAACACGAACGGTGTATTGCAGTCGTTTATTGTGCATGAACATGAGGCTTCCTCCAAGGGTTGGCGTTCCGTAACCTCCCAACACCTGGAATGTTCCTGCGTTTAAGACAGAATGACTTAAAACGTGCGTTTTCTGAATCCGCGGAGCCGCGTTGACGTCGCGTGCTCACCCGGATCCGACTTTGCACGAGAATTCCTGCAAGCTAACCTTTTGCAATACTTGAGTGGGAGGACCGAGACGATCAGAGCGCGTTGAGGCGCCGACGTGTCAGTCGGGCCTGAAGGAGAACTACCACCAGGAGGAACAGTCCTCGGATCACTGATTGCCAGTAGGCCGAAAGCGAGATCCATCCCATCCCGTTCTCGAAATTCAGAACATTGAAAAGGATGCCGAGCAGGAGCACGCCGGCGAGCGTGGTCACAACCGAACCCGAGCCGCCGGTGAGCAGCGTCCCGCCGACCACAACGGCTGCGATGGCGAACAATTCCCACCCCACTCCTTCAATGGGCTGTCCCGCCCCAAACTGCGATGCCAGGATAACGCCGGCGAGCCCTGCGAGTCCCCCGCTCGCGACATAGACCAAAAACTTCACACGATCGGTCCGCAGGCCCATGAGACGCGAAGCATCCTCGCCGCCGCCGATTGCCAGCACCGCCCGTCCGGTGCCGGTGTAATTCAAGACAAGGGAACCAATGAGATATGCCACGATGGCGATCGCCGCCGGGATCGGAAACGTCCAGAAATTGCCTTGGCCGATGGCAGTGAAGCCCGATTCATAGGAGACCGAAACGGTCTGGTTGCCCGCAAGCAGGAGGGCCGAGCCACTGGCGGCCTGCATCGTGGCGAGAGTGGCTATGAACGGCATCAGATTGGCGCGTGTGACAAGGGTCGCATTGATGAACCCGGCGGCCAGCCCAGCGCCTATACCCGCCGCGAGACCAGGAACGATGCCATAGGGGCTTGCCAATGCCGAAGCCACGCTACCCAAGGCAGCGACGGAGCCCACGGAAAGATCGATTCCCCCTGTCATGATGACGAAGCACATACCAAGCGCCACCAGCGCGAACATGGAATTGTAACGCAGGAGAGTCATGACGTTGTAGAAGCTGAGGAACCGATCATAGCGCAGGAAACCGAATAGAATGAGCGCAGCGAGGGCGATCAATACGCCGTAGGTGCCAATAATGCGGACGAGGCGGGCACGATTCATAAGACTACCCGCGATGCTGCTGCTGCAGCCACACGGCGAGCGCGATGATCCCTGCCTTGACCACCAGGGCAGCGGCGTCAGGCACCCCGTTCGCCAGAAGGGTGTAGCGCACCAGTTGAATGGTAAGCGCCCCCAGCAGGCTACCGACGATGGTGGCCTTGCCGCCGCTGAGCAGGGTCCCGCCCACGGCAACAGCCGCGATGGCATCGAGCTCCATACCAAGGCCAACCAGGTTGGCGTCGCTGGAGGAGTTGATTGCAATCACGATAAGCCCGGCCAGCCCGGCGCAAAGACCGCTAATGCCATAGACCGCAATCTTTACCTTGGAGACGGCAATCCCAGCTAGTTCGGAAGCCTTTTCATTACCGCCGACCGCCAATATGCGTCGCCCGAACAGCGTTTTTTTCAACGCCCATGCAGCTGCAGCGACAATGACAGCCATGATGATGACTTGCGCCGGGATGTCCAATGGTCGAGCAAGGCCGATCCATTGAAATTCAGGTACGCGGAAGGTTTGCAGGTTCCCGTTGGTCATCACCTGAGCGATGCCGCGGCCGGCGATGAACAGGACCAGTGTCGCGACAATCGGCTGGATGCGGAAGCGTGCGACCAACCAGCCATTGAAGAGCCCCAACAGCCCGGCCACCAATACCGAGACGATCATCGCGGCAGCTACGGCCAGGTGGATGCTGCCGATCGGAAGGATCTTGCCCATGAAGATCATCGGTGCCAGCGCACCCGAAATCGCCATCAGCGATCCGACGGAGAGATCGATGCCGCCCGTGGCTATGACCAGCGTCATCCCGACGGCTACGATGACGATCGTGCAGACCTGGGTGAGGTTGACGTTCAGCGTCTGCATTGTCGCGAAATTGCGTGTGAAGGCGAGGTTGAACGCAACCAGCAAGACAAGTGCGATCAAGGTACCGTAGCGTGACAGAAAGCCGAAGAGGTCGAAGCTCCGCGCGACGGCATCCCGCTCCGCATATGACCTCGGCAGCTCGGTCATGTCGTGGCCCCCGAGGAAGCGCTTGTCCCGTGCGCCATCGCGGTCAGCACTTTTTCTTCGTTAGCGGCTTCAGCTTCCAACTCAGTCACGCTGACGCCATCGCGCAGAACGAATATGCGATCCGCACCTTCGATCACTTCCTCCAGCTCTGACGAGATCATGAGCACGCCGAGGCCCTGATCTGCAAGTCTCCGGATCAGACGCTGGATCTCGCCCTTGGCACCCACATCGATTCCCCTTGTCGGCTCGTCGAGTATGAGCAGCTTCGGATTCATCGCCAGCCAGCGGGCAAGCAGCACTTTCTGCTGGTTCCCACCCGAAAGCTCCCGCACCTTCTGATTGGGTCCGGAGCATTTAATGCCGAGCTCGCGGATGAACCGCTCGACGATTTCGCGCTGACGCGAGTCGTCCAGCACGCCGTTGCGGCTGATTTTCGGAAGCAAGGCAAGAGTGAGGTTTTCTGCCACCGTCATCTCCGGCACGATACCTTCTCCCTTGCGGTCCTCGGTGCAGAAACCCATGCCGGCGGCGATCGCGTCGGCGGGACGGTCGGGGTGGTACGCGGCACCCTCCATCGTCATCTGGCCGGCGCTTGGCCGATCGGCACCGAACACGAGCCTTGCAGTTTCGGTGCGACCCGCGCCGAGGAGGCCCGCAAACCCCGCGATCTCGCCGCGCCGGAGATCGAAGTTCACATTGCGGACAGCCTGCCCGGCCCCAAGCCCTCGGGCCGAAAACATCACATCCCCGATTCTAGAGCGGTCGCGCTCGCCGAAGGCTGTGGCGTGACCCTCGACAGCCGCGACATCGCGGCCAAGCATAGCTGCGACAAGTTCCAGCTTGCCGATTTCTTCCATTGCGGCGCTGCGCACCGTGCGGCCGTCGCGCATGATCGTGACCTGGTCGCAGACCTCATACAACTCGTCGAGCTTGTGGCTTACAAAAATGACGGACACCCCTTCAGCCTTCAACTGATGAATGACGCTGAACAGCACTCCCACTTCGCGTTCGTCGAGCGACGAGGTCGGTTCGTCCATAATGACAAGGCGAGCGGAGAACCCTATAGCCCGCGCGATCGCGACCATCTGCTGTGTTGCAGTGTTGAACTCGCCAAGCGGACGGCGAACATCGATGCCAATTGCGAAGCGGCTCAGCAGGCGCTCGGCTTCCGCGTGCATGGCATTCCAGTCGAGCAGGCCGTAACGGCGCTGTTCCCGACCCAGGCAAATGTTCTCCGTCACTGACCGTAGCGGGACCAGATTGATCTCCTGATAGATCGTGCTGATGCCGTTGACTTGTGCCTGGTGGGGCGAGTGGACCTCAAAGGGCTCGCCTTCGAACAGCACTTGCCCGGCATCCTTGCGGTAGTATCCGGTCAAGACCTTGATCAGCGTTGATTTGCCCGCGCCGTTCTGGCCTATCAGGGCATGGACCTCGCCTGAGCGCACGCAAAGCGACGCATCCGCCAGCGCCGGTATGCCTGCGAAACGCTTTTGGATGTCGCGCATGTCGAGAAGCAGCGTGGAAGGTCCGTCCGGCGGCCGCGTCATCGGCAAAGCTCCGAAAAAGCCTCCCCGCCGAGGCGGGGAGGCGCCTTTATCCAGACAACTCAGAACGCCGTACTGATCTTGTCCTTTGCGTTCGTGCCATCGTAGAAGTCGTCGTCGTTCTTGATGAAAGGCGGGATTTGCTTCCCCGCGGCATAGTCGGCCATCGTGGCGAAAGCCTTCGGTCCGAAAAGCGGGCTGCAGCCGCAGATGGCGCCGATCTTGCCGTCGACGATTGCTTGCACGCCGTCCTTTTCGCCGTCGATCGAGACGATCAGCACATCTTTTCCGGGCGTCTTGCCGGCGGCCTCCAGAGCTGCGATCGCGCCGAGCGCCATCTCGTCATTATGGGCATAGATGATATCGGCTTCGGGATGCGCCTGCAGCAACGTCTCGGCCACCTGGCGGCCCTTGTCGCGAGCGAAGTCGCCCGACTGTGAAGCGACGATCTTGAATTCCGAATGCTTGGCGATGATGTCGTCAAATCCCTTCTTGCGGTCGTTGGCTGGCGAGGAACCGGTGGTGCCTTCCAGCTCGATGATCTTCGATTTTCCATTGGCGTTCTTCACCACCCATTCGGCGATGCGATTACCCTCATTGATGAAGTCGGAACCAATGAAGGTGACGTAATCCTGTCCAGGCTTGGCCATGGTGTGATCCACGTCGCGGTCAATGAGAAAGACCGGGATGCCGGCATCACGCGCGGCCAGGATGACCGGCACCAACGGCTTGTCCTCGCGGGGAGGCAGGAAAATCGCGTCGACGCCCTGCGCGATCATGGAGTTTACGTCGGAGGCCTGCTTGGCCGAGGATCCGGCGGCATCAGTATAGACGAGCTGATGGCCCAGCTTTGCAGCCTCATCCTGCATGCTTTTGGTTTCCGCCAGCCGCCATGGATTATTGCTCTCGGTTTGGGCAAAGCCGACCTTGTACTTGTCTTTCTTGGCAAGCGGCGGAAGCGCGGCGAAGGCGCGTGGAGCGAGGGTAAGAGCGGCCACGCCGACGGCGGAGCCTACCAACAATTTCCGACGGGTAATGATCATGCTTTCCTCCTTGGTTGTCGCGTTTTGACGCCGTTGAATATTCCTCGCCTATGGCGGGCTAGGTCAGCTCGCTTGCAGACTCCGCCCTCGATTGAGTCACTGCGCCCGCTTCCAAAATGAAATCGGCGCAGCGGTCGCCCAGCATCATGGCGGGTGCAGCCGTGTTGCCGGCGTTGATGTTAGGGCACACCGACATGTCGGCAACGCGCAGGTTCTCTATCCCGCGCACCCGCATGGCCGCGTCCAGAACGGCCATTCGATCGCTGTCCGCACCCATGCGGCAGGTGCCGGCCGGGTGGTAATTCGTTTTGACGAAGCGCTTGCAGTGCTTTTCGAGCGCCGCGTCGCTGAGGTCGTCTTCCCGGGGGACGGCTACAGCCTTGATGCGATCCGCCAGCGGCTTCGCGTGGAATGCCTTCAGGAAATAGCGCTGGCCGGCAATCATCTGCTTCATGTCGTCTTGATGTTTGAGCAGGTGCGGAGAGACGACCGGCATGTCGTTCGGATCTGCCGAACGCAGCTTCACGAAGCCACGGGACTTCGGCTTGACGACCACGGTCGTCACAGTGAGGCCGTAGGTATTCTCGACCAGGGTCAGGACATCGCGGTCCAGGTACACATGGGGCACGCAAAAAGCCTGGATCGTCGGTTCGCCGTCCGGGTCGGTCGGATTGACAAAAGCCCCGGCCTCGACCCCAGCCGAAAGGATGGTGCCGGCGCCGAAAAGCTTGAAGTGCAGGCCATTCTTGATCATCCGCCAACCCTGGCCCTGCTTAAAGTAGCCATACGGGCCGTTTGCTGTGGCAATGATCGGCACTTCCGGATGGTCGATCAGGTTCTGGCCGACGCCTGGAAGGTCGACGACGCAGGCAATGTCATGTCTAGAAAGTTCCTCGGCTGGGCCAATACCTGACAGCATAAGGAGTTGCGGCGATACCAGCGCGCCCGACGAGACGATCACGTCGCCGTCCGCATAGGCCTCGTGCTCGGTTCCCGATTGGTCAGTGTAGATTACACCCTTTGCGCGCTCGTTCTGGATCAGCAACTGCCTCGCGGCAGAATTCAGCCTCAGCGTCAGCCTGGGATCCTTAGCCAATGGCTCGATAAACGCATAGGCAGCGCTGCTGCGCTTCCCGCGCCGGTTCATGAACTGATAGAAGCCCACTCCGCGTTGCGACGGCCCGTTGAAGTCATGATTGTAGGGCAGTCCGAGCCGTTGGACCGCCTGTACAAACCAACGCGAAACGTCGTCAATGTGACCGGGGTCGGAGACGAGCAACGGTCCTTCGCTGCCATGCAACTCGCCGCCGAGGCGGTTGTTGCCTTCCATGCCCGTGAAGTGGGGCAGCACCGCCTGCCAGTTCCAGCGGATGCCGGCATTGTTGCCGCGCAGCAACTCATCCCATTCGTCATAATCCGAGGCACGGCCGCGCATATAGACCTGGGCGTTGACCGAGGTGCCGCCGCCCAGCACGTTGCCTTGTGAGATTTCGTGTTGACGTCCATCCAGATGCTGCTGCGGCTCGGTGCGGTAATAGCGCATGAACTTCGAGCCATTGATCATCTTGAAGATCCCCGGCGGCATATCGAGCAGCGGGTGGTGATGCGAATGCCCAGCTTCGAGAAGCAGGACCCGCCGTCCTGCCCTCACCAGCCGCGCCGCGACCACGCAACCCGCTGCTCCGCCGCCCACCACGATATGATCGTAAGTCTGCGTCATTCTCGCCGGTCCTCCCTCCGGCCCTCACGGCATTTCAAATGTGCCACGGACATACTCCCAAGCCGCGGAAAGATGATTGAGCAGCGCCCGCTCGGCGCCATCTGGATCTCGCTCGATGATCGCCATGCAGATTTCGCGGTGGCTCAGGAAATTGATGCGGTTGCGCTCGGGCGATCGGGGCATGCGCATCCAATGCGGCGACAGCCACGCGGTAAAGGCCTTGTGCACGGCGGGCATCACCGGGTTGCGCGTGATCTGGTAGAGCACGGCGTGAAATCCTACGTCGGTGGCATAGAATTTTTCCGAATCCGGTATCGCCGCCTCGTTCATCTCGAGCGCTGATCTGAGCGTGGCCACGTCGTCCTTGCGCGCATGGATGGCGGCGTTGCGCGCAAGAGCGGCTTCAAGAAAGACCCGGGTATCGTAGAGGTTTTTCACTCCCGCCTGAGCGCTTAGCAGGTGGCCGACAACACCTTCCAAAGCGCCGAGCGCCGCGTCCAGCCCCGGCCGGCGGACCACTGGGCGAAAGCGTGGACGCGCTTCGATAAGACCGCGGCTTGCCAGGCGAGCGACCGCTTCACGCACCACGCCGCGGCCAACCCCGTACTCGGCCATCAACTCGCGCTCGGCCGGCAGGAAGCTGCCATCACCGAGCTTGCCGGAGACGATATCCGCTTCGATTCCAATCACCATGGCGTCTGCCGCGCGAGCAGCTCCGCTCGTGGCCCGCGTTCCAAGATGCTGTGGTGTACTTAACAAGCCGTCCTCCACTTCACGCAGTCATTAATGCGCAGATCGGACCAAAGCACAAGGTCCAGCGAGTTATCATCGGACCAAAAGCGCGGTGGATCACCGATCTGGTTGCGATCAGCCCGATAGAGTGCAATTATGGTATGACGAAAATAGGCCAGACGACGAGAGCCTCGCAATGGGCGATACAATAATCACGGACGTAGAGGTTCGGCTTTTCCGGGTGCCGCTGCGTGAAGTAATGACCGACGCCAAGCATGGTGCTCACACGCATTTTGAGCTGGTGACAGCGACCCTGAGGCTGGCGGACGGCAGCGAAGGGACTGGTTACACCTACACCGGAGGTAAAGGTGGGCATGCGATCGGAGCCATGATCGTGCACGATCTGGCGCCGTTCCTGAAAGGACGGGACGCGACCGACATCGAGGCGCTCCATGATGGGATGCTATGGCACATCCATTATGTTGGACGCGGCGGCATCGCGTCCTTTGCGATTTCTGCGCTCGACATAGCGCTCTGGGATCTGCAGGGCCGGCGCATCGGCCGGCCACTCTGGGAAATGGCAGGCAGGGCCGGCAAGACAGCCAAGGCATATCGCGGCGGCATCGACCTGAACTTCTCCCTCGATCAGTTGCTGGCGAGCATCGACTCCTATCTCGCCGCCGGGTTCAATGCTGTGAAGATCAAGGTCGGCAAAGACGACCTCGCGGAGGATGTCGCCCGAGTTAAGGCGATCCGCGAGCGCATCGGGCCGCACACCCCGTTCATGGTGGACGCCAATTACGCGCTCGACATTCATCGGGCGATCGAAGCGGCGAAAGCATTCGCGCCTTACGAGCTGCTCTGGTTCGAGGAGCCCATCATACCGGACGATTACCAGGGCTACGCTGCCATTGCCGAGGCGACGGGCATGCCGCTGGCCATGGGCGAGAACCTGCATGTGATCGAGGAGTTCGAGCATGCCGTCGCGTGGTCGAAGCTATCCTACATCCAACCAGACGCGTCGAACTGTGGCGGCATCACAGGCTGGTTGCGGGTCGCCGAGCTTGCGCGCAAGGCTGGAATTCCGGTGTGCAGCCACGGCATGCAGGAACTACATGTCAGTTTGGTCGCAGGCCAATCAAACGCTGGTTGGGTGGAGGCGCACAGTTTCGACATCGACCTGTACACCACTCGTCCGCTCAGGCTGCAGGATGGGCTGGCAGTCGCCCCAGACGAGCCAGGCATTGGTGTCAGCTTTGACTGTCGTAAGCTGGATGGCTTTGAGGAGAGGGTCTAAGCCAGATCGGTAACGGACCGACCTGGCCGGAAAGAGCCAGCTTGCCGAGCGGACCAGCCACGGTCGCTTCGAAGCGTCGAGAGGCTATCGCGCTGGAAAAGGAGCGCGCCGCGAATAAGCAGCACCCGCCGAACGGCGAGTGGGGGGTCCACGGCGGCCGGTCAAGTGATCTCCCGGCAGAGGCGAATGACATATCGCTATTGGGCTGTCGCAGGCGAAGCGGAGCACCTGGCCAATGAAGCAAATGTCCGACTGCTACTACGCGCAAGGTATCAACTTTTTTGCGAGACCTCGTCCCTCTGCTCATTGCGATCACTCAAATTTAAATGCGCTGGCATCCGAAGTGCTCACAATGGCTGAATGCCACGGTACGTTTTCGAAGTTACGAGAAACGGGCAGCGATTTGCCGATGCGTGGGTTGAACTGGACAGCCTGCGCGACATGCGACGAGAAGCGCTTAAGACGCTGCACGACATCGCCGTCGACGAAATGGCTGAGAGCGACATCGATGAGACCCTGGCGATCTCGGTCCATGATGAAACCGGCAGGGCGATATATTCAGCAACTCTCACGGTCTCACAATCGTTGCCGCTCTTGCACCTAGTTGGCCGGTGAGAGGCGTCGCAGGAGGTTGCGTCGAAGTGGGTCCGCCGCCGAACATTCTTGGGTGGGCCGTCATCGGGGGCCATAATAAGTGCGCGCGTCACGTGGGGTTGTGGCGCCGATCCGCCGGAAAATGAAGCTTTCATTTCCCTCCGGCGCTGCCTGCGCGGCGTCGGTCAGCATCGCCATTCGCTTGTGGATCGGCGACTTGATGCAGGCCGGATCCGTTGCCGCCGCATCGCCGGCGATCGCCATCGCCTGACACCTGCAGCCGCCCCAATCGATCTCACGCCGCTCGCAGCTTCGGCACGGCTCCTGCATCCAGTCGGTGCCGCGGAAGGCGCTGAATGCTGGTGAGTCGGCCCAGATTTCGGCGAGCCTGCGGTCTCCGAAGCGCTCGAAGCGCAGCGAGGGAATGGTCTGGGCGGCATGGCACGGCAACACGGTGCCGTCGGGCGCGACCATGAAGGCGTCGCGCGCCCAGCCCCCCATGCATGGCTTGGGATACACGGCAAAATAATCCGGCGTGACAAAATCGATGTTCATGATTCCGGCGAGCCTTTCGCGTGCCGCCGTGACGATGTCCGCCTGCCGGTTGACCGCCGCCAGGTCGGGCATCAGCCTGTCGCGGTTGGCGAGCGCCCAACCGGCATATTGGACGTTCGCGATCTCCAGCCGCTCCGCATCCAAGGAGAGGGCGAGATCGATGAATTCCGGCACTTCCTCGATGTTGTGGCGATGGACCGGCGCATTGATGGTGAGGGGCAGCCCGGCCGCGCGGGCGCGGCGTGCCGTCTCCAGCTTCTTCTCGTGGCTGCCCCGGTGGTTGCCGATACGGTCGGTGGTCGCCTGACGGGCGCCCTGGAAGCTTAGTTGCAGGTGGTCGAGACCGGCTTCGGCAAAGGCCTCGATGCGGCCCTCGGCAATGCCGACGCCGGCGGTGATGAGGTTGGTGTAGACGCTGCGCGCCGAAAGCCCGGCGATCAATTGCTCGAGGTCGCGACGCAGCGTCGGCTCGCCGCCGGAAAGATGCACCTGCAGGACACCGAGATCGGCGGCCTGCGAGAACAGATCGAGCCAGGTCTGCGTGTCGAGCTCGTGGTTGGCCTTCAGCAGCTCGAGCGGATTGGAGCAATAAGGGCACTGCAGCGGGCAGCGATGCGTCAGTTCCGCCAGCATGCCGATCGGGGGCAGGAGGGGCGCGTTCATAGCTTCACCAAAAGCTTGTCCGACCATTCCTGCAGGAAGGCGATGACGTCGGCCGCCACGTCCTCCGGATCCGCGTCATAGTCGGCCGCAAGATCGGCGATGATGCGCTCGACCGTGGACCGGCCGTCGCAGCGGCGCAGTATGTCGAGACTGATCTCGTTCGGCCAGAATACCTTCTCCGGCGAAAGCACGGCGAACGCCTGCCGCACGGGATCGTACTGGATGCGCACATGCCTGGGCAGCGATGGCGCCGACCGCAACGACACGATGGCTCTTTCCCGTAGTGCCGTCATGAGGCCGCCGCCGGGCGGAAGGCGCCGGGCGGTATGTTTCCCGGCGCGCCGTAAGCATGCTGGAGCGCATCGAGCATGGCCCAGAGTATGTCGCATTTGAAAACCAGCGCATCGATCGCCTGCTGCTGGCGTTCGGCCGTGTCGGCATGGGCCAGCACATAGGCGAGGGCGAAGTCGGCGTCGCGCGATGCCTGTTCGGGCCGCCGGCTGAAATAGGCCAGCGTATCCTCGGTGATGTAGTCGTATCTGGCCAGCATCGCCGGCACCCGCTCGCCAATGATCGTCGGCGAGAACATCTCGGTCAGCGATGACGCGACCGCCTCGAGCAGCGTATGGTTCGTGCAGAAGGAAAGATAGGCGCCGACGGCGAAACGGGTCGCCGGCAGGGCCAGCTTTTCGCCCTTGACGGCTTCGGCATCGAGCCCAAGAGAGCTCGCCAGGTGCAGCCAGCGCGCGATGCCGCCGCTCCAGCCATCATCGCCGTCATGGTCTTCGATGCGCTTGCGCCACGCGGCGCGAAACGCCGGATCCTCGGCACGCGCCAGGATCATGGCGTCCTTGCGCGGAATGACGGCCTGGTAGCAATAGCGGTTCAGCGCCCAGGCCTGCATTTCGGCCTTCGACAGCGCGCCGCCGGTCATCCTGTGATGGAAAGGATGGCGGTTGTGGTAGCGCTCGTCGCCGACCCGCCGCAGCACGGCCTCGAGCTCGCTCTTGGACAATCCGCCTCGGGCCGCGTCGTGGAAATCGCTCACAATTCAAGCTCCATGCCATCGCTGGCGACTTCCCAGCCAGCCGCCTTGACCGCCGCGTGTTCGGCGGAATTCTCATCCAGCACAGGATTCGTGTTGTTGATATGGATAAAGACGCGGCGACCGATCTTCACATCGGCCAGACCGGCGATCGAACCCGCTTCTCCGGACATTGGAACGTGCCCCATCCGCGCGCCGGTTTTCTCACCGACGCCGGCGGTGATCATCTCGTCGTCCGTGTAGACGGTGCCGTCGAACAGAAGGCAAGCAGCACCGGCCAGACGCGCGCGCAGCGCGGCATCGATGCGCGCGCAGCCCGGAACGTAGAAAACCGCGGCACGACCGCCGGTCTCGCTGACGCGGACGCCGATCGTGTCGCCGGTGTCCGAGCTGAAATCGGCGGCGGGATCGCCTCTTTGCTCGAGGTAGAGCGCTACCTTGCCCGGCACCGGAAAGCTGCGGACGATCACGCCGGTCGGGTGGCCGTCCGCGCCGCAGATTGCCATTTCCTTCGTTGGTGCCAGCAGGCGCCGAGGCACGATCGCCGGATCGAGAACATTGAAGATAGAATTCGCCTCCAGCGTCGCCAGCACCTGTGCCGTCGCATAGATCGCGAAAGGCTGTCGCTCACGCAGGCTCAGCAGGCCGGCGACATGGTCCACGTCGGCATTGGTCAGCACCACCGCGCGGATAGGAGTCGAGCGCAGCGGCGCGTCGGCCGCGGGCTGCAGCTCGGGCGCTTGCGCAATCTGCTGGCGGATGTCGGGCGACGCGTTGAAGAGGACCCAACCTGTCCCGTCCGCCGATACGGCGATGGATGATTGGCTTCGCGAACGCAAGCCAGGCATGCCCGTCCGAGCCGCGCGGCTCAGGCGGTAATTGCAGTTCCACTGCGGAAAGCCGCCTCCCGCCGCCGATCCGATGATCTTCACGCGCATGGCAATGCATGCCCAGCGGGCTAACTGACCGGCGCCACTTTTACGGCTGCGGTCGATTTGCGTCCGCGTCTTCTGATATCGCAAAGAATTGCATGCCCCGTTGAGCAGGGCATGCAAATTCACGGGCTACTTTTTCGGCCGGATTTCAGCAGGCAGATATCGCGATATCTCGAAGCCCGCCGCCACCTGACACATGGTTGGTTTCTTCCAGGTCTTCTTCATCGAGTTCTCCTTCTGCAACCATAAGATCGACGGCCGTTAGGGCCAAGTGGTCCACTTTGCTAGGCCGCCTGCAAAGCACGTTGATTGGCGTCGCTCTCGCCAAGAGCGTTGAGCGCCTCGTCGGTTGCCGATTCTTCCTTCAACGTTTGTCGGAGCAGCGGAAGAGCATCCTTGAGACCGAGCTGTTCGGCCCATGCGATCAGCGTGCCGTAGCGTGCGATTTCATAATGCTCGACCGCTTGCGCGGCGCCAACCAGCCCTGCGTCAAGCGCCGGCTCGTCCTTGTACTCTTCGAGGATTTCCGAGCCCTCCTCGATGATTCCGTCGATAGCAGGGCAGGTTTTGCCCCTGGCCGGCTTGCCGAGCATGTCGAAGACTTGTTCCAGGCGGCCCACCTGGTCTTCAGTTTCCTTGAGGTGCTTTTCGAAAGCTGCGCTTATCTTTTCGGACTGTGCTGCTTTCGCCAGCTTTGGCAAAGCCTTCAGGATCTTTTTTTCAGCGTAATAAATGTCTTTTAGTCCGTCCAGGAACAGGCTTTCCAAGCCGTTCGAGGTCGCGGACGAAGCTTTTTTCGGCATCTTAGGTCCTCCTTGGGTGTAGGGATGCGCCTGCGGCACTCTTCCTAATCCGCCCGGAGACCCGAAGTTCCGACAAGAGTGTCATCATCGCTGGCGCCGTGCTCACAACGACTTAGCTCCGAAGGCAGTCCGGTTGAGGAGACGTCAACTTCCGCCTCGTCCGACATCGCGCATCCGCTCGATTTCCTCCGGCTCTTTGTCGTCCATTCCGGCGATCTCGTTGCGAGCCTGGTCGTTCGCCTTGATCAGCTCATCGAGTTTCGCCTGCAATGCTTGGGTGTCGCGATGCTCGGCCCTTTGAATAAACAGCGTCATTGCCCAGGTGATCAGCGTCGCGGCGCCGTGCCAGTCAAGTGTCTCCCGCTCGAAGACGTACCAAGCAAGAGTGTAGCCGCCCAAAATCAAAAAGGCCGCCGGTCGGGACGTCAGTGTGCCGACTTTGGTCAGCGCTTCTCGAAGCTGCAATGTTGCCATGCCTGCGAACGGCTGAGCGCAAGCCGGGTTCCCGCTGGATACGTTGGGCTGGAACCTAGCTCGAGGCGGGAACGTCCCCCTCGTGTCAAGCGCTCTCGCCGTGGAAAGCCATCGAGTGTGTCCCCAGAGTGTTCAAGCTCCCCTCCGTGCAGCGATCCGTCCATTCCCCGCCGTTTCGGATTTACGGAACATCGGCGTCATCGTCCAGTTATCTCGCGTCGAGGAGGAGGTGCTCCATGAACGCGACAAAGGAATTCCTGCGAAGCTGGCTGGAAGAGAATGTCGGCAACTTGCCGACCGACACCGAGATCAGCGTTGCGATGCTGGCGCAGCAATTCGAGCAAGACGCCGATGCCGCCGGCTACGGTCGCGAGGTGCGCGAGCAGGAGGTGGGCAACATTGAGGACGCCATCCAACGTGCACTAGACAAAGCCGGCGAGGAAAACAGAGGGTCGGAATCCAGTGCTGATCACGAGAATTCGCTGGCGCCCGTCATCGATGCCCTGGAAGATGTCGAGCCTGAACAGGATGATGCCGAGGGCTCCGGCAAGCCGGCTGTCTAGTCTAGCGGTTCTCCTTGGTCAGCGTCGAAATTACCGTGTCCAGAACGTCTTTGGGCAAGTCTCTCCTTCGCGCAGCGCTTCGAACAGGGAGGTCACCAAGCTTTCCAGCGTTCCGCCGTGATCCTTCGACAGTTTCGAAGCTGCCTGCGTTAGCGCTTCGAATTCCAAAAGACTGAGTTGAGAGTGGCGCGTCATGGTTCCTTCCTCGCGAGGCGGACGCAGGACGCAACCGGACGCTTGCCGCAGTTGTAGAATTGCAGCGGTTCAGCCTCAACCACATTTGCTGCAAGAGGCTGGTGCTTCTCCCGGCTGCGGAGCAGTAACGAGGCCGATCCCGCTGCCCACGGAACAAAGGCCGGCCACAGAGGTTTGGCCGGCTTCAACCTGCCCGGAAGTCAGCAGACATCCGATGAAAGCGGAGGAAGTGCTCAATGACGAAGCCCCGCCAAAACGACGATCCCGCGCGATCAACCCCAAGCAGCGATCGGACCGGCCAGCAAACAGGAGCGGACAGGGATTCGCCGCAGGAAGATCCGGTTGAAGGCTCGCGCAAGATTGTGGATCGCGAGCTCGCCCGGCAAAAGCCGTCGGCCGGGGCTGATAAGAAGGAGGCCGAGCAGAGCCTGCGCGACCAAGTCGAGGAAGAGACCGAGCTGCCTCAGAAAGGGTCGGCCTGATAGCGAGCAGGGCGGCTGTAAAGTCGCCTGCTCCGCCACACCGCCTGATTTCCAACGATGACGGCAAAGTTCAGGAAGAACCTGCTTCTGTTGCTTGCGGCGGCAGCGGTTGGCTTGTCCCTGTACAATGGCCAGCTTGCGCGACGGGCGTTGGCCGCACGTCCGCTCGGGCGCTTCATCCATCTCCGGGGAACGAAGCTGCATTTCCTGGAGGCGGGCAATGGGCAACCGCTTCTGCTGTTGCACGGCAATGGCGCCTCGGCGGAAGACTTCGCGACAAGCGGCATCTTCGGCAGAGCCGCCGCCAGATATCGCGTACTTGCCTTCGACAGGCCCGGCTTCGGCATGAGTCCACGCCCGGCCGGCAGACCTTGGACCGCAGCTGCCCAGGCCGACCTCATCGATGCCGCGGTCGCGAAACTCGGCATCGGGCGCTACATGGTTGTCGGCCATTCCTGGGGTGCAGCGGTGGCGCTCGAGATGGCGCGCCGGCATCGCCGGTCGGTAGCTGGCGTCGTTGTCGTCGCCGGCTATCATTACCCGTCGCCGAGACTGGCCCTTGCCATCTCCGCGCTGCCGGCGGTTCCACTGCTCGGGACGGTGCTGCGCCACGCTTTGCTGCCTTCGCTGGTCAGACTGAACTGGCATTGGGCGATGAAGCAGATTTTTCATCCGGCAACGGTCGCGATGCCTTTTGCGGCGATGACAAGAGGATTGGCGAGCCGGCCCTCGCAGCTGCGCTCCATATCCGCTGAATCCTTTCTGATGCTGGTATCGGCACTCTTCCCAAATCGCCGATATGCCGACATCGCCGTCCCTGTCGGGATAATTGCCGGCGCGGGCGACCAGCTGTTCGATGCCAAGGCCGAGGCGCTGCGGCTGCAATCAGAGATAAGCCACTCGCTCGTAGAAATCGTTTTGGATGCGGGACATATGGTGCATCAAAGCAATCCGCAGGTGATCCTAGCGATGATCGACAAGGTTGCGGCTCTTGCCAACATTGGTGACATGGCGAAGCAATCGGCTCGCACGACCTGATTAGGTGCGCGGTCCGCGGAACAACGTAATACGGCCGAGATTCGGCTGGCTTCCAACGGAGAACCAGCCACGTATTTTACCGACAAAGAAATTGCAATTCCCGGTCAGGGTGGAAAAGCCGAACCCGATCTTCGCGCGCGCCCTGCAACAGGCAATCGGCGGCGCAAAACCCGAACACGGAGGAACTTTCGCGTGGCTGCGGCTTGATCTTCGGGATTTGATGCGATTGCAGCGAGGGGAAGATGTTGCGCACCGTTGCCCGGCCGAGCCGGGCTTTCCTGCCCCTGCTGGCGCTTGCCTCTTGCTCCTCGTCTAAAACGATTGACCAGCAATCGAAGCGTGCGGCCTCGACGGCGCAGGCGGCAGTGCTGTTGAGCGACGCCTGGCTCTCCGGCGCCGCGCCGTCCCATTATGCGTCCACTGCATTGCAAACCTTCGCCGAGACACTCGCCGCCGGCCGGCAAGTGGAATCGGCGTCTCCCTCCGACCGGGGAAAGCGAGATTCGTTGGCAGCGGCTGTTACCCGGCTGTCGAATGCGGCAAGGCGGGCCAAGGACGCGGTCGAGGCCGAACAGGATGCCCAGGTCGGTCAGGCGCAACAGGAGCTTCGGGCCGCGCAAGGCGATCTCGCTGCGGCCTATCGCCAGTATTTTGCGCAGCAGCAATGAAGAAGCTGCTCGAAATTTCACTCGGTGTCGTGACCAGCGTCGGCGGCTTCGTGGAGGTCGGCTCGATGGCGACGGCGGCGCAGGCCGGTGCATTGTTCGGCTACCAGCTCATCTGGGCGAGGATGGCGACTGTAAATCTCGAGCATCTTGCCGGCAGGCCTGTATTCTCCGAGCGCGGCAAGAGCATCGGCTATATCGAGGAGATCATCGCAGAGCAGGATGGTGACGATCTCGTCGTCACCGAATTCCATATCGGCATCTTCGCGGCGTTCGAGCGACTGTCCGCGTCGACTGTCGGCACCGCATTGCTCGACTTCTTCGCGCTGAGCCGCCGCGAGGGCCTTTATCGCATTCCCTGGGACAAGATCGATATTTCCGATCCGACACGCCCCAGGCTGCTTTGCCCAGACGAGAAGCTTGCCGCTTTGAAGGCAAAGCCCATGGGCAAATGAGAACTCGCTAAAAAGCTGCTCGTCCAGGGGAACATCGTAGCCGGCCGGAAGTTCGGATTGCATCGAGGAGGCTGCACCATGAACAGTGTCATCTATCTCATCGGACTGATCGTTGTTGTGCTCGCAGTGCTTTCCTTCCTCGGCTTTCACTAGGAGGCACCATGCAGCGCGAGGATGATCGAGGCCCCGAGTCCGACTTCGCCAAGGCGAAGGACGAAGTTTCCGACCGGATCCAGCAAGAAACCCAAAGCGCCGGCGAAGCTCTCCACGATGCCCGCGACGAGGTCGCCCGCAGGGCTGGAGCGTATGCCGCCGAAGCCCAGCAGGCCGTCTCCGAAAAGGCCGAGCAGACGCAGCGCGATATCGGATCGAGCCTGTCGGTTTTCGGCGGCGCCCTGCGCGCCGCGAGCGATCACTTGGCTAACAGCGACCAGAGTGCGGCCTCGAAGTTCATGCAGGAGGCCGCAAGCGGGCTGGAGCGGCTGTCCTCCTCGTTGAAGGAGAAGCCGTTCGGACAAGTGCTCGAAGACGTTCAGTCCTTTGGCCGCGAGAATCCTGGAGCGCTTCTTGCCGGTTCGGTTCTGGCGGGATTGGCACTTGGCCGCTTCATGAAGGCTTCGCCGCCCGGCACGCGCCGCCCGACGCAGGCCGCGGCCAAGCCTGAACGTTCCGGACAAACCGGCCTGGGAAGGAGTGCACGACGGGATAGCGCTCCCTCAAATTGGGGTTCCGACGGCGGCATACCCGGCAAGGCAGCGGAGCTGAAGAGATGAGCACTCACGATAATCCAAGTCTCGGCACATTGGTCGCCGATCTGGCGCAACAGGTGAGCACGCTCGTGCAAACGGAGGCGAGGCTCCTAAGAGCGGAGATCTCGGAGAACGCGACCAAGGCTGGCGCAGGCGCCGTCGAGGTGCTGGGCGGCGCGATATGTCTGCTCGCTGCGCTGCTGGTTTTGTTGCAGGCGCTCGTTATCGCTCTGGCCCGCCTTGGTCTGGGCGCCGGGTGGTCCGCTTTGCTCGTGGGCGTGGTCGTGGCCGTGCTTGGCGTGATCCTGTTGCGGACCGGCATGGCGAGCATGGCGCCTTCCGAGCTCGCGCCGGACCGTACACAGGAACAGCTCAAGCGTGACGTGAACGTGATCAAGGAACAAGCGAGATGACCGAGAGATCCGCAGCAGAGCTCGAACGCGAAGCGGAAGCCACGCGCGCAAGAGTGGTGGCGACCGCAGACTCCATTCGCGACAAGATGACCCCCGGGCAGCTCTTTGACGAATTCACCGGGCATTTCAGAGGCGGCGCGGGCTCCGAAATGCTTCACAACCTGAAGGCCCAGGTTCGGGACAATCCATTGCCGCTGACGGTGATCGGCGCGGGCCTGGCCTGGCTGATGTTGGGCAGTGGCGCCTCCGCCACCCCGGCTGGTACCGATGTGACGCGGCGCGGTCCTGGCCTCGATCATGGAGCGTTCGGCGCTGGAATAGGTTCGACCGTCTCGGATGCGGCAGGCTCCGTCGCCGAAGCGGCCAGCGGGGCGGCCGGAACTGTCTCGGGAATGGCTAACGAAGCTGCCGGCACAGTGTCGAACGTGGCAAGCAGCGCAGCCGACACACTGGTGAGCTCGGCGGCGGCTGCGGCCGATATGGCAACGAGTGCCAGCCGCTCGGCACATAGTTTGCTTGAGGACCAGCCTCTCGCAGTGGCTGCCGTCGGCCTCGCCATCGGAGCTGCCATCGGCGCCATGCTGCCCCACACAGAGGTCGAGGACGAGCGATTGGGCACCTATCGCGAGAGGCTTCGGGATAGTGCCGAAGACACTTTGAAAGAAGGCCTCGACACCGCAACGCAAGTCGCGGCGGAAGCCTACCAGTCGGCAAGCGACGAAGCCGGACGGCAGGCGTCGAGCGAGGGCACGCTGGCCGACAAGGTCGGCGGGGTCGTCAAAGCCGCGGCCGACAAGGCCGACGAATCGGTGCGCGAGAAACTTTCCGATTCCGACGCGTCCTCGTCCGGGAAATCGTAGCCGCTTTTTCAACACTCAAGGAACAATGCGCGCCTCCCTCGGTTCGGGCGGCGTCAGATAGATGGAGACACCGCAATGGCTGAATCGCGCGAATGGCTTGTCCAATGGCTGAGGGACGCTCACGCCATGGAGGAACAGGCAGAGACGATGCTGTCGGGGCAATTGAGCCGGATTGAGAGCTACCCTGAACTCAGCGAGCGAATTCGCAGCCATCTGGAAGAGACGAAAGAGCAGGCGAGGCGGCTGAAAACCTGCCTGGATGGCCTCGATGAAGGTTCCTCCATGTTGAAAGACGCAGGCGGCAAGCTGACCGCTACAGCGCAGTCGATCAGCGGCGTCTTCGCCGGCGACGAAGTCATGAAAGGCTCTCTGGCGAGCTACACGTTCGAGCACATGGAAATCGCGTCCTATACGATCCTCATCGCCGCGGCCAACGCCGCGGGCGAGGCTGAGATTGCCCGTGTTTGCGAGCAGAACCTGCGCGAAGAAGAAGCCATGGCCGAGTGGTTGAAGAGCAACCTGCCGCAAGTCACGCAAAAGTTCCTGACGCGGGCGGACGCCGACAGCGACAGCGCGAAACGCTGACTTGGAAAGACCACCGCCAGGAACAATCCGCATTTCCAGCTGTTAGGGTCGCGGTCGGTCCTCCCTCTACCGGTCGAAGGCTGGGCCCGCCCCGATGGTTGAATGGGGCGGGCCGGTTGGCATGAATCCAGGAACATTCCTTCTTTCAAAACATTAGGGTCGCTCCCATCCTGGAGTGCCCATGCCGATATTGAACATCCGACTTGGCTTGCCCGACCTGAGCCGGATGCGGCTGGCGCTGACGTTTCTCATGCTGCTCGCCATCGCCCTGCCCGGTCTGGCCGAGCCGCAGACGTTGGTGATCGGCTATCTCGGCGAACAGCGCAAACCACCTCTGCCCCTCGGGCCGCTGGACGAGGTCGTCACTGACGACGGCCTGCAAGGTGCCCGGCTCGGCATCGCCGACGATGTCAGCACCGGCCGCTTTCTCGGCCAGCAATTCCGGTTGCAGCAAGTCATCCTCAAGGTCGGCGAGACGCCAGCCGAAGCGATCAAGGAATTCGCCGCCGCCGGCATCAGCTTTGTGGTTGCCGATCTGGATGCCCCCCAATTGCTGCAGGCGAGCGCAGCTCCTGGCGCCGAGCGGATGACGCTGTTCAACAGCCGCGCACCCGATGATCGCCTGCGTCAGGAGGATTGCCGCAAGAACGTGCTGCACACAATTCCGAGCCACGCCATGCTCGCCGACGCCCTGGCGCAATATCTGATCTGGAAACGCTGGCAGCACTGGTTCCTGCTGGTCGGCCCGCATCCGCAGGATCAGGCGATGGCGGCTGCCTTCCGGCGCGCCGCGACGCGCTTCGGAGCGGAAATCACCGTCGACCAGCCCTGGACGTTCCGGCCCGCCAATGGCCGCGCGGACACGGGGCACGTCACGCTGCAGACCGAGATCCCCGCCGCCACGCAAGTCAGCGACTATGATGTTCTGGTTGCTGCCGATGAAGCGGATGAATTCGGCGCCTATCTCGAGGGGCGCACCGCTCTTCCGAGGCCGGTGGCCGGGACGCAAGGGCTGGTCGCAACCGGCTGGAGTGCGGTCAACGAGGAGTGGGGCGCCACGCAGCTCCAGGATCGCTTCCACAAGCTGGCCGGGCGCTGGATGCTGCCCAGCGACTACGCCGCCTGGCTTGCCGTCAGAAGCGTTGGCGAGGCGGCAACGCGGCTGCACAGTCTCGATCCGACCGCGATCGGAAACTATCTGCGCAGCGACGATTTCCTTCTCGCCGGCTTCAAGGGACAGGGGCTGAGTTTCCGTCAGTGGGACGGGCAGATGCGCCAGCCCATCCTTATCGCTGGCCCTCGCCTGCTCGTCTCGAGTTCGCCACAGCCGGGCTTCCTTCACCAGCGTACGACGCTGGACACTCTGGGCATCGATCTGGAGGAGAGCACGTGCAAGTTCTGATCGCGCTCGTCCTTTCGATGTTGATCCTCGCTCCTTCCGCCTGGGCAGAGACGATTTACGTTTCCAACGAGCAGGACAACACCATCGCGGTCGTCGACGGGGCGACCATGACCCTTCAGGACACGATCGAAGTCGGCCGGCGTCCGCGCGGAATGGCGCTTTCGATCGACAAGAAGACGCTGTTCGTTGCCGAAGGCGACGATAACCGCATCGACATGGTCGATCTCGCCAAGCGGCAGGTGGTCGGTCGATTGCCTTCCGGCGCCGATCCGGAATTTTTCGTCGTCCACCCGGATGGCAAACGGCTCTTTGTGGCCAATGAGAAGGACAATCTGGTTTCGGTCGTGGATATCGCGGCGGCCAAGGTTATCGGCACCGTCGATGTCGGGGTGGAGCCGGAAGGTATGGCGGTTAGTGCCGACGGCCGAACGGTCGCCTGCACCTCCGAGACCACGAGCATGGTCCATCTTATCGATGCCGCCACGCTCGAGCTCATCGACAACCTGCTCATCGACACGCGGCCGCGCGCGGCGGCGTTCTCGCCGGACGGCAAGCAATTGTGGGTGTCGTCCGAAATCCGCGGCACCGCCACGGTGTTCGACGCCGCGACGCGCGCTCAAACGGGCAAGATCGAGTTCGAGGTGCCGGGTATTCGGCGCGAGGGCGTGCAGGCGGTCGGTATCGTGATGTCGCGCGACGGCGCGAGCGCCTATGTAGCGCTCGGTCCAGCCAACAGGATTGCCGAGGTCGACACCAAGACCCTCACGGTCCGGCGCCTCTACCTCGTCGGCCAGCGGCCCTGGCATGTCGCGCTCTCGGACGACCAGAAGCGCCTGATCAGCGCCAACGGCAACTCGGGCGATGTCTCCTTCATTGACCTGGAGAATCAGGAGGTGGTGAAATCGCTGCCGGTGGGGCGCGGCCCATGGGGTGTCGTGATCGGCCCATGAACGCGCTGTCGGTCGAGGAGCTGGGCCACAGTTTCGGAAACCGGCGGGTTCTCCAGGGGGTCTCGTTCGCTGTGGCTGAAGGGAGGATGTGCGTCCTGCTTGGACGCAACGGGGCCGGCAAGACGACTTTGTTCTCGCTGATCACTGGTCTCTATCACGCGCGGGCAGGATCTGTGCATGTCTTTGGCCAGGCGATGGAGGCGAACCCATCCGCCGCCCTCGCGCAAATGGGCATCGTTTTCCAACTGCCGACGCTCGATCTCGACCTGACGGCGGGGGAGAACCTGCGCTACCACGCGGCCCTGCACGGGATTCCCGCAGACTTGAGCAAGCAGCGCTCCAGGGAGGAACTCAGCCGCCTGGGAGTGCTGGACAGGATCGATCATCCCACCCGCGCGCTGTCCGGCGGTCAGCGCCGACGCGTGGAGATCGCAAGGGCGCTGATGCATGGTCCGCGCCTGCTGCTGCTCGACGAGCCGACCGCCGGGCTCGACGTGCCGGGACGGCGCGCGCTCGAGCGGCATGTGAGAGAGCTTTGCCGCGAGCGCGGCATTGCCGTTGTGTGGGCGACGCATTTCCTCGAAGAAGTGGGAGCCGATGACGACATCGTCGTGCTGGATCAGGGCAGGGTGCGCTGGGCCGGTCGCGCTGATCGCATCTCTCCCGAGCTTGGGGTCGAAAGCATCGCGGAGGCATTCGCCTCGCTGACGGGGTCGCCATGAAGACGCATCACGCATTGCGGGCGCTCCACGGCATCTTGCAGCGGGAAATGCTGCGCACGCTGCGGCAGCGCGCGCGCCTGTTCTCCGCGATGGTCCGTCCGCTTGTCTGGCTGGCGATCTTCGCCGCCGGCTTCCGCTCGGTACTCGGCCTGTCGATCACGCCGCCTTACCAGACTTATGTCCTCTACGAGGTCTATGTTGTGCCCGGGCTGATGGCCATGATGCTGCTGTTTCATGCCATGGCAAGCTCGCTGGCCATGGTCTACGACCGCGAGATGGGCAGCATGCGCCTGCTGCTGACGGCACCTTTGCCGCGCTGGTACCTGCTTGCCGCGCGCCTGCTGGCCAGCGTGATCGTCGGCCTGCCGCTGGTCTACCTGTTCCTCTTCGTGGCGCGCTTCTGGGACGTGCGGCCGCCGATCCTGGGCTATGTTGCCGTGTTTCCGGCGCTCGTGCTGTCGGGTCTGATGCTCGGTGCGTTCGGCCTATTGGTGTCCTCGCTCTCGACCCAGATGGAGAACTTCGCCGGCGTGATGAACTTCGTCATTTTCCCGATGTTCTTTGCCTCGACGGCGCTCTATCCGATCTGGCGGCTCGCCGAAGCCGGCCCGGCGCTGGCGACGATCGCCGCCTGGAACCCATTCAGCTCGGCGGTCGAGCTGATCCGCTTCGCGCTCTACCTGCGGTTCGACGTGGTTTCCATGCTCGTCGTTGTCGCCTGCCTTGGGGCATTCTTCCTGGCGGCGGTGGTCGGCTACGATCCAGGCCGCGGCCTGTGGTCCCGGCGCGGCGGCGAAGGCTGATTATCTGAGGGCATAGAGATAGGCCGCGATATCGCGCGCCTGCTGCTCGGTGATCCTCGTCGACGGCATGGCGGTATGCGAGTTGATTTCCCTTGCCGACCGGATCCAGCGGATCAGGTTCTCCGGATTGTTTGCCAGAACGCCGCCGATATAGACACGGCCGGCTAGGCTGCCGTCGAGGCGCGGCCCGACCTGGCCTTGCGCTCCCGGCACGCCGGGAATCGTATGGCAGCCGGAACAGCCATTCGCGGTCATGATCGGAATGGCGCGTGCGCCCACGCCGCCGGTCGCCACATCCGACTCGTGCCGGACGCGCTCGCGCCGGTCGGTCCATAAGGCCGCCGCGCCGACTGCCGCGGCCAGCAGGAGGATCGCGGCAAGGGCGCCGCCGATCAGCCTAGCCAGGTCGGAGCGCATGCGTTGCCTCCCTGGTTCCACTGTTGCTTATCCAGAGGCCGGCGAGCAGCAAGGCCGCTCCGCCATAGATCAAGCCGGCCGGAACCCACATTATTAGCCCTGCGAGCTGCTGGTCCTCGATCGGGCTCAGGCCCCAGAGCGCCGCGCCGGAGGCATTCGCCGGATACCAGAGTTTTGGCGATAACAGCAACAGGACGCCGAGCAGGCCGGTATGCAGCGAGGTGAAGAAAAGATGCATGACGGAGCTGCCATAGGTTTGCCGCCGGCCGTAACGTGGCAGAAGCGCCCACCAGAACAGCAAGGCAGTGCCGAGGAAACTCGCATGCTGTGCATAATGCAGCACCCCCTGCTGCAGCGCTGCGTCGAACAGCGCCGGAATGTGCCAGGTCCAGATTGCTATCCCATGAAGGACCGTCGCGCTGAGCGGGCGCGCGGCGAGGGCCCAGAGCGCCTGCAGCACCTTGCCGTGGGTGAGCTTTCCTGTCCCTCGGCGAAGTTTGGCTGGCAATGCCCACATCAAGGCCGCGCCCGGGCAGGCGGCGACCAGAAGCGGCGCCGCCACGGCCATCAGCAACTCGTGCTCGATCATATGGGCTGAGAACACGCGCTCGCCGAGCGCGTGTATCGGGCTGACCAGCGCTCCCGTCAACACGCCCCAACCGGCCGCGAACAACAGAGCCTGTCGTAGCCGCTCCGGTCGGCCCCGGCCGCTGCGGCGCCATAGCCGGCTTGCGCCGAGCGCATAAATAAGCGCGAGCACTGCCAAGGGAAGCGTGATGGGAAACGCCAACGTCCATCCGGCCTCGGGCGCGCCGGCGCCATAGCAGATCGAGGTCGAGAAGAAGGCCTCGAGGCTCATCGCAGGCACTCGTCGAGGATAAGCGCGGCGCTGCCCTGCATGAGGATGACGAGGGCGAACAGCAGCGCCGCGAGCATGCCGAGATCGGCGACGAAACGCTCGGTGCTGCGCGTGCGCTCAGGCTTGAAGGCGGCGCCGCCTTGCCGCTTCGCCCGCCATGATAGCGCGCCACCGAGCAGCGAAAACAGCGCGAGCAACAGCGCCACCGGGAGCACGACCTGAACCTGGCGATTGCACTGCCAGTGCACGAGCGAATAGTTCAGCTGCGTCGAGATTGCCCAGGCCAAAGGCCCCGACAACAAACCTCCCCAGGACGTGCCCAGCCGCAGCGCGCGCATCTCAGCCCAACCTCGGTAGCCAGTAGATGAGCAGGTAGATCGGGATCCAGGTGAGGACCACGAAGTCCCAGTAGAAGACATTGTCGCCGACATCGCCGAAGCGCCGGCCGCTGTAGCCATGGTGCGTGAACATCAGCACCGTCAGAACGATCGTGTCGCCGACATCGGTGATCAGATGCGTGGTGTGGAGACCGAGCAGCACCCACAGCATCGAGCCGTAGGCGTTCGTGTCCCAGTAGATGTTCAGCGCGGGAAATTCGAACCAGCGTACGACGAGCGGCGCTATGCCGAGCAGCGACATCACCACCATCCCGATCCGCACCGGTCCGATAGCGCATTGCTTGGCGTAGCCGTTCAGTATGTGGTTGGGAATCAGGCTGGCGATGAGAAGCAGCGTCACGATCGTTCCGGGCCAATGGTTGGGCTGTGGAGCGCTTAGGCGCCAGTTGGGCCACAAGGTCGCGAGATAGAGATAGGCGCCGGCGGCCAGCGCAAAGCCCGTGCCCTCCAACGCCATGAAGCCAAGCGTACCCCACCAGGTCGGGCTACGCGGGCCATGTCCAAAGGTCGGGAGGGCGGAAAGATCCATGGCGGGACGCTGGTTCATTCCTCGTCCTCCGGATCGCCCTTGGGCCAGAACCATCCGATCAAGGTGATGGCGATCGGCGCGGCGCCCCAGACGATCGCCCAGGGCGTGAAGATCGAGTAGAGGAAGGTGCCGCCCACGGCGATGGCCGCCAGCAGCGGCCAGATCGACGGCGTCGCCGATTTCTCGCGGATGTCGGGATGGGCTTCCGCCACCGTCGAGACGACCAACTCGCGCACGTCGACGCGAAGCCCGGTCGCGACGGGGAGCGCCTCGCGCTGGGCCCAGAGCGGCTCGATATTCGTCACGATCGGAATGCGCGCGAAATTGTAGCTGGGCGGCGGCGAGGACGTTGCCCATTCGAGCGTGCCGGCGTCCCAGGGATTGTCGCCGGCAGGCGCACCCCTCAATGCGCTGTGGACGAGGTTGAAGGCAAACAGCACGAAGCTCAGGAAGAAGAGCACCGCGCCGGCGCTGATGAAGAAATTGATGTTCCCCCAGCCGAGCTCTGCCGGATAGGTGTAGACCCTGCGCGGCATGCCCCACAGGCCGACGATATGCATGGGGAAGAAGGCCGCGTTGAAGCCGACCATCGCCAGCCAAAAGTGCCAACGCCCGAGGCGCTCGCTCATCATGCGGCCGGTGATTTTGGGAAACCAGAAATAGGCAGCTCCGAGCAGCGGAAAGACCGAGCCGCCGATCAGCACGTAATGGAAATGAGCGACGACGAAATAGGTGTCGTGCACCTGCAGGTCGAGCGGCACTGAGGCAAGCATGACGCCAGTCAGGCCGCCGATGACGAAGGTGAAGAAGAAGCCGAAGACGAACAGCAGCGGCGTGCGGATCACCGGTCTGCCGTCCCACAAAGTCGCCAGCCAGCAGAAGATCTGAACGCCGTTGGGGATTGCAATCATCATGCTAGACGCGGTGAAGAAGCTGGCCCCCAGTTTCGGCAGCCCGGTCGCGAACATGTGGTGGACCCAGAGGCCGAACGATAGGAAACCGACGGCGATCAACGACAGGACCAAGCCGAGATGGCCGAACGTCGGGCGCCGGGCGAAGGCCGGGATGATGGCGGAGACCATGCCGGTCGCCGGCAGGAAGATGATGTAGACTTCGGGATGTCCGAAGAACCAGAAAAGATGCTGGAACAGCAGCGCGTCGCCGCCTTCCGCCGGGTTGAAGATATGCGTGCCGACGAGCCGGTCGAGGATCAGGAAGGTCGAAGTGACCATTACCGCCGGCATGGCGAAGACGACGACGAAGGACGTGACCAGCAATGCCCAGACGTAGAGCGGGATCTTGTCGAGCGACATACCGGGTGCCCGGTGCTTGAACACGGTGACGATTGTCGCGACGGCGACCGCCAGGGATGACACCTCTGTATAGGTGATCATCTGCGCCCAGACGTCGGCGCGCTTGCCTGGAGCGTATTCCGGCCCGGACAGCGGCACATAGGCGAACCAGCCGACATCCGGCGCCATCGAGAGGGCGAAAGACACCCAGGCGAAGAGGCCTCCTGAGACATAGACCCAATAGCTGAAGGCATTGAGGCGCGGGAAGGCGATGTTGCGGGTGCCGACCATTAACGGCACCAGATAGATTCCTGTCGCCTGGACGATGGGCACAGCGAACAGGAACATCATGGTGACGCCGT
This sequence comes from Mesorhizobium sp. CA15, assembly GCF_020165215.1. Lineage (NCBI taxonomy): Bacteria > Pseudomonadati > Pseudomonadota > Alphaproteobacteria > Hyphomicrobiales > Phyllobacteriaceae > Mesorhizobium > Mesorhizobium sp. CA15. Next base: position 314,735 of record NZ_JAIUHQ010000002.1, on the reverse strand, counting down.
GCATCGTGAACAGCTGGTTGTAGAGATCCGGCCCGATCAGGCCGCGCCGCGGGCCGGAGAGTTGGATGCGCATGACAACGGCGTTGAGGCCGCCCAAACACAGAAACAGGAACGCGGTGATCAGATAACGCCGTGCGATGACCTTGTGATCGACGCTCGACAGCGCGCCGATGATACCGGGAGGCGTACGCCACGTCCGCGCCAGCCACCGATGCAGGCTGGTATCGTCCAAGCCGGTGTCGCGCGGCCCGTCGCGCTCGGGTGCAAGATCGCCTTTGGCGGACGCCTCGCGTTCGGGCGGCAGATCGCGTTCGCTGGTGAGATCCGCGCTGCTCATTTCAGCCCCTCGAGATAGGCGACGATGGCGTTGAGCTCGTCGCCGCTCAGATCGGCTACCGGCATGTGAGAACCCGGCTTGATGCCTTGCGGATCGGCTATCCAGGCGGCGAGATTGCCGCGGCTCATCGTCAATGTTCCGGCCGCAAGCGTTTGCCGGCTGGCTATATGCGTCAGGTCGGGAGCGACCGTTCCTCCGGCGGGGGTGCCGCCGACCTTGTGACACATGACGCAAGGGCGTTTCAGGAACAGGTCCTCGCCTGCCTTGGCCTCGTCGCTCATTGGAGCGGCGGCTGGTTGCAGCTGATCGTTCCACCAGGCGTCGAACTTTTCGCGCGGCTCGGCGATGATGAAGGTGCCCATGTTGGCGTGCTGCGCGCCGCAGAACTCGGCGCATTGGCCACGATAGACGCCCGGTTTATCGGCCTTGATGTCGAGCACGTTCATGTGGCCCGGAATGAGGTCGAGCTTGCCGGAAAGGCTCGGCACCCAGAAGGAGTGAATCACGTCGGTCGAGGTGATAAGAAGCCGCACCGGCTCGCCGGCTGGAATGTGGATCTCGTTCGCCGTGGTCAAGATGCGGCTCGGCGTAGCGTCCTCATAGCGCACCTCCCACCACCATTGGTGGCCGGTGATCCGAATGGTCAGCGCGGCGTCCGAGCCGATCGCCGCAAGCGTCCTGTTGGCAAAGAAGCTGAGCAGCGTGAGGCCGACCAGGATCACCGCGGTCAGCGCTACGGCGGTCAACACCACGCGCAGCTTGCGGTTGTCGGCATCGGCGTCGATTACAAGCGGCTCGGCGCGCTCTCGTGGCCGGATCATTAATGGCAAGGCAAGAGCGATCATCACCAGCACCCACACCACCGCGCACAGGCCGGTGAAGAACCAAATCAGCCATGCGAGCTCACTTGCCGCGGGACCTTTCGGGTCGAGCGCCGATTGCCAGCCTGCGCATCCCTGAAGAAACAGGGCGATTGCCGTGGCGAACGCAATCGAGGCGAAGCGTTTCACGGCGATTTCCCCAGCGTGGCGGCATTCGGCATACGGTTTTCCGATGGATGCGCCATCATGTCGTCATTGCGCGACGGCGCGGCGGAGGAAGGCGCGTTGCCGCTCAACGAGCGAACGAAGGCCGCAAGCTCCCAGATCTGGTCGTCCGGGACCTTGTCGCGGAAGCTGGGCATTCCGTTCGGCCGCCCGTCGCGGATCGTGGCATGGATGCTTTCCATCGAGCTGCCATAGATCCACTTTTCGTCCATCAGCGCCGGGCCCATGCCGCCGCCGCCATTGGCATGGCATCCTGAGCAGTTGAACCAGCCGAACAGGCGCTTGCCTTCGCTCAGATGAAAGGCATTGGCCTCGAAGCTCGCCGCTTTGTTGTCTGTGGGGGAGGGCCGCTGCCCGCCGGGTTCCAGAGTTGTCACCGGCATCGGCTGCTCGCCCGAGCCGAGGGCCGATTGCGGGCGCGTATCCCGCTCCTCGCGCTGGCAACCGACGAGCATCAGCACCACAGGAACAAGCATAGCGGCAGCGCACCTCATCGCACCGGACTCCCCGAAGCATCGAGGCGCGGCACGCCATACTGCGCCAGCAATGCCTCGATCTCCGCCTTGTGCTTGGCCAAGGCAGTGTTCACGTCGCTGCGCAAGGCGTCGTCCTCGCGCCGCACGCCCATCGAAATATCGTAGATCATGGGTAATTGCGGTCCGTCGATGCGAGGCGCAACCGGCGTGATGCGCAGCGGGACCTTCTGCTTCTGGGCAAAATAGCCGGCAAGCGGGCCCCATACCACGGCTAGGTCGATCTCGCCGCTCGCCACCGCCTCGACGATGCGGGCCGGCGGATTGGGGGCGGAGTAGTCGCCATAGACCGGATAGCCCACCAAGTGACCGATGATGCCGCGGCGGCCGAGCGCCTGGACCGGAGGCGAGTTGGCGCCGTCGTCGCCGATGAGTTGAACGCCGATGCGCATGTCGCGCAGCCGCGGGTCGTTAAAGGACGTTACGTCCGGACCGGCTTTCCGGGTCACGAAGACATAAGACGACCGGTAGTAGGGGGTCGTGGTGCGCAGCATTTCGAAATTGGCCGGCGTGCCGGGCACGAGATCGCAGAGACCCGCCTTCAGCGTGTTGCGCACGAAGCCGCGGCGCTGCGCCCACCAGATGTAGGTCAGCTTCGCGCCGAGATCGGCGGCGATGATTTCGGCGATCCTGTTCTCGAATCCCTGTCCGGCTGCATTGGAAAAGGGCAGGTTGTTAGGGTCGGCGCAGACCCTGAGTTCACGAGCGCCGGCCGTCGCCGGAAAGAGCAGCAAGGCGAGCGCGGTGATGCCGAGCGCTATCGGCGGGAAAGCCTTCCGCGCCACGCTGTGGATCACACCGAACACATCAGGGCAGCCGGAACACATAGAGCGTGCCTCCCGCCGTGGTCGCGTTCTTCAGGTCCTTCATCGCATTGACGAAACCGAGCGCGGCGGTGGCATCACGCGGGTCGAGGTCGCCCGAAACGATGGCGCCTGCCCAACCGCCGACGCCGGACAAGATGGCGACGTATTGGTGGCCGTCCGGGCCGCGATAGGTGATGGGCTGGCCGATAATGCCGGACGAGGTCTTGAACTGCCAGAGCAGGTCGCCGGTCTTGGCGCTCACCGCCTTGAACCAGCCTTCCATCGTTCCATAAAAGACCACATCGCCGGCGGTGACAACCGCGCCGCTCCACACCGGGAAATTCTCCTTGAGGCTCCAGGCGGGTTTTTCGGCCGCGATATCCCACGCCGTGAAGGCGCCGCGATTGCCGCCCGGCCCCGGGATCATGCGGACGTTCATCCCGACGTAGGGCGTGCCGGCGATGTAGTTCACCTCGACGCCTTCTTCGTCCATGCACAGATTGTTGTGCGGGATGTAGAGCAGACCGGTCTTCGGCGAGAAGGCGGAAGGCTGCCAGTCCTTGAGGCCCGACGCGGTCGGGCAGATGTCGCGGACGACCTTGCCGGTGCCCGTCAGCTTGTCCGGGTTTTCGATCAGGCGGCCGGTCTTGAGATCGACGCCCTTGCTGGAATTGACGGGGCCGTAAGGTTTTGCGGACAGGACCTCGCCGGTGGTGCGATCAAGGACGTAGAGATAGCCGTTGCGTTCCGGCCGGACCAGCACCTTGCGCGGCTTGCCCTGCCAGTTCATGTCGAGCAGGATCTGCTCGTTGATGCCGTCATAGTCGTGCAGGTCGTGCGGGGTCCACTGGTAGAACCATTTCGCCGCTCCGGTATCGGGGTCGCGGGCGAAAATGCCCGATGTCCATTTGTTGTCGCCGGGCCGCAGATCGGGATTCCAGGGGCCGGGATTGCCGGTGCCGTGGAAGATGAGATTGAGATCCGGATCGTAGGAAATCCAGCCCCACATATTGCCGCCGCCGATCTTCCAGGCTTCCGGCGGCCATGTCGTGACGCCGAGGTCTTTGCCTTTGTCCATGTCGTAATGCGGCTTGAAGTCCGGGCCGATCAGCACCTCCTTGTCGGGGCCGGTGTTGTAAGCCGTCCAGACGACATGACCGTCGCCAGCGTCGAGCGCCTTGACCCAGCCGCGAACGCCCATCTCGCCGCCGGAATTGCCGACCAGCACTTTGCCTTTCACCACAAGCGGCGCCATGGTGATGGTTTCGCCGATATTGATGTTGCCGACATGGGCATTCCAGACCGGCTGGCCGGTGTTCGCATCGAGCGCGATGGTGTGGCCGTCGAGCGTGTTGAAGAAGATGCGCCCATCCGCGAAAGCCGCGCCGCGGTTGACGACGTCGCAGCAGGCAACCCCTTGCGCGGCGGGCTCAGGATTGGGTTCGTATTTCCATTTCATCGGCGCGCCGGGCTTGGAGAGATCGAGTGCGTAGATGATGTTGGGAAACGGGCTCACGATGTACATCGTGCTGCCGACCACCAAGGGCGCCGCTTCCTGGCCCTTGTTCACCCCGGTCGAGAAGGTGAAGGCGACCTGCAGATTCTTGACGTTGCCTTCATTGATCTCGGCGAGCTCGCTATAGCGGGTCGAGGCGTAGTTCTTGGCGGGCATCGTCCATTGCCCGTCATCGGGCGGCGCGGCCGCGGCAGGCGGTGAGATCGCGGGTGCCGGCGGCGATTCCGAAGCGGCTGTCAGCAAGGGGGCGCAGACCAACAGCATCGCTGCAAGGGCGCCCGGAGAATGTTTTCGGGGCGCCGACGAGCGCTTGGTCATCGGGGCTTCCCCGCAGGATCGTACCGGTTGCGCTGCTTGCTTCATTTCGGCGTCGAACCTCCGACGCCGGAACCGATTTCCGCCGCTATATCGGCCTCGTGCCCGGCACAAAGCGGGTGGCCCCAGCCCGAGGCGCTTTTCCCGCCGGGATCAAGATCGTAGATGATGGCATCCTTGCGGTTGGGATTGACGCCCGCCGGAACCTTATCGAGCCCCAGGGCGGCGCGAACGCGCCAGGCGACGTTGTGGTCAGCGCAGGAGGAATCGCCGCTGATCCCGAGGCCACCGACGATCGCCTTGCCGTCGTAGAGAGCCAGGCCCCCGCCGAACACGACGACGCCGCCGATCGGCTCGCCGATCAGCGGATCGTTGGCGCTGCCGAACGTCTTGGGGTCGCCTGTGTAAGCCGCTGCCTGGTTGACGGGATTGGTGGTCTGCAGACCGAACAGCGGTCCGCCTGGTTGCACCCCGGCATAGAGATTGGCTGTCGACAGCGCCATGTTCACTAGGCTGAGGCCATTGGCCGTGTTGGCCTTCTCGGCCGCGATCAGCCGGCTGCCCGGCCATTGCGCATCGGCGGTGGGTCCACTGAAGGCAACGGCGCAGACGGTGCCGTCGCGGGCAACGATTGCCGCCCATTCATTGGTCTCGAAGCCGCCATTCGCGGGGCCGCCGCTCGCCTTGACGTTGGCCTTCAAGGCCGAAAGCAGCTTGTCGTGATCGGCCGGGCAGGGCGCTTGCGCGTGAGCGGCGTTTTGCTGCGTCGAGCCAAACGCCAAGACCAGAAGGCCCAAAGCTAGCAACAAAAACCGACGATGAGCCATGATCCGGAACAATTTGTTGAATATTACCGAACTGACAGCCGGCTGCTTTGTTCCTCCTTCATGAAGAGGTTTGTAGCCGACCAAGACCGCTGGCCTGTAAGGACGCCGGGCAGCGGAACCAGTTTGGATCACTGGCCGCACCAATGCGTCGACGACAGGCCGAATTATGGCGTTGGACAGGCTTGGCCATTTGTTGCGACCGCGGCAGATAGCAAAGCTACCTGACCTGTCTGAAACGCGAATTCCCTGAACCGCTCAGTACGCCGATCGAGATCGAGTTAAGTGGTTACATGCGCTTTTGCCGATTATCCCAGCCTCGCCAGAAATGCCTGGCGCAAGCAGCTGTTCCGGCGAGGGAAGACGGCCACCACGCTCGAACGCGGACTTGCTTCGCTCAAATCAAATTTTGATCCAAGTACTCGGGCTCGCGCAACAGGCTGCCGTGACCTGTTCTGGCGTTAGAGCAGCCACCCAACGTCCCCACAGCTTGTTCCTGCCTCGAGCTGGAAGCTCAGAACTTTTTACATTTGCCGGCAAATCAGGAAGGTCATATGCCGCTCGCATTGTTGCCCCTTGGAACAACGATGTTGGCGCATCGTTTGGGGCAGATGGAACAACTTCGCTCAGATTTCGCCGCAATAGCGCAGCCGGGCTATTGGATCGCTCTCGGACTTCTCATCATCCCTTATGGAGTGGGCGTATTTTTCCTTATTAGGATTTGCCACTGTATGTAATTGCGCGTGTCGTGCGGTCCAGGGGACGCATTGGTAGCTTTAATGGCTAAATCGCCGTTCAAAGGTAGGGCCGAGCGATACGGAGCCATCCTGGAGAGCTTCTGATCTTTGCCCGCGATAAATCAAGAACTTCGACGCACCCACGTCTATGTTGCGATCAACAAGCGGAAAGCTGGGCATCAAGCATCGACTTCACGGAGGCGCGCGCCGGTGCTTGCCGTCAAAGCGATATGCGAGGCGCCAGAGGCGAGATCCCGTAGGCTGCACCCACAGTTGGAGTCCGCAACTGTCAGAGAGTTTCACAAGCTTAGTAGCGGGGCGAGCGTTTCGGCATTTCACATCAGAAAGGGCCATTCGTGAGACCTCCCTTTGGCTGTTTCGATACCAACAGGATGTCCAATACCAACGAAAATACCATCCCCACCCTCCGTTGGACCAAATGCACTCGAAACGGCCCAACCGCGCTCAAATTCGCGAACTGACCCGAAAAAGCCAACAATTTCAGGCGTTTGCAGAGGCTGCGGCGTAGAAGCTTCGGCGATAGGGACTGTCGGGAGAAGAGGGGATGGTGCCAGAGGCGGATTCGAACCACTGACACGAGGATTTTCAGTGAGCGATAGGGCGGTGTTGCCCGGAATACCGACCTTAACAACGTCAGGTGAGACTATAGCGAGCCCAAGTGGTGAACCCGGCAGGAATCGAACCTTCGACCTACGATTAGCGAATAAGACGGTGGCTCATTTCGGGTTCTTATCCGGTTCGCCAGACCATACGAGACGATACGAAGGATATGGGTTGGCTAACCATCCTGTAAGCCATTGATTTTGCTTGACGACCTCACACCCTCCGGGCCCACCATGACCTTTGATTTCATTGCAAAAAAATGGCTTCGCCCACGGCTTTCCCGCGCTTTGCCCACGCCCTAGAAACTCGAGGCCGGACGCTTTCCTTCGTTAGTTCGAGATTCCGATCGGGCGGCCGAATAGTTTGGGGCAATCATTAGGGTAGTCCTTCGCCAGTCCCCACTTCGCCCGGTATTCGTCAGGCGTCATCCCGTGCCTGGTTGCCAGAGCGGCCCGGCAATCACTCGTCAGCCGGCCATCCAGCCGCCGTCAACCATCAGGTTTATCCCGGTGACGTAGCTGGCCATATCGCTGGCCAGGAACAGCGCCGCGCCCGCCACGTCGTTAGGATGCCCGAGCCGCGGCCACGGCGTGCGCCGGCGCGAATACTCGAGCGCACCAGGATCGTTGGCGACGCCCGGCTTGCCGGTGATGATCTTGCCCGGCGCGATGGCGTTGCAGACGATCAGGTCGTCGGCATGGTCGACGGCGATCTGGCGCGTCATCTGCACGATACCGCCCTTGCTCACCGAATAGGGAAAATCGCCGGGGCAGGCAACCATGCCGTGCTGCGAGGAGATGTTGATGATCCGGCCGCGCACCTCATTGACCGGCGCCTGGGTCAGCATCTGCGTGACGGCGCGCTTGTTGCAGTAGAAGAACCCGGTCAGGTTGACACCGATGACGCGGTTCCACTGTTCCGGCGTGGTCTCGATCAGGTTGGTGCTGGTGTAGATCGCGGCATTGTTGACCATCACGTCGAGGCGACCGAACCGCGCAACCGTTGCGCCCACCAGCGCATCGACGGCACTCCAGTCGGATATGTCGGTCTTGACGTAGATTGCAGCGCCGCCGGCCGAGCGGATCATGTCAGTGGTGCTCTCGCCGTCCTCGATCGGCTGCTCCACCATGTCGGCAACGACGACGCTCGCGCCCTCCGCCGCGAATTTCAGCGCGATGGCACGGCCGATGCCGGAGCTCGCTCCGGTGACGATGACGGTTTTACTTGCGAGCAAGGCCATGGTGTTCAGCTCTCCCGGGTGACGATCTTTCCCTGCGCCGGGCCGACCAGCCTGCCTGCGCGCACGATCTCGCGGCCGCGCAGGAAGACGTTGGTCAGGCGCGCTTTCACGGCCCAACCGTCGAAGGGCGTATAGCCGGCCCGAGACACCTGGTCGGCATTGGCGATCGTGCTGGGTTGGTGTGGATCGAGGATCAGCAGATCGGCGTCGTAGCCGGCGGCGATGCGGCCTTTGCGTCGGCCGAGGCCGAAGCGCTCGGCCGGATTGCGAGAGCACATGCGCACCAGATCGGGGAGGGCGATGAGCCCGTCATCGACCAGCTTCAGCATGGTGGGAAGCAGCGTCTGCAATCCCGGCATGCCGCCCGGAATGTCAGCGAAAGCCGCATAAGGCGCCGCCTTCTCGGCCGGTGCGTGCGGAGCATGGTCGGTGGCGACGATGTCGATCAGTCCCGCGCCGAGCGCAGCGTGCAGCGCATCGACGTCATGCGGCGACCGCAAGGGCGGCGAAGCCTTCAGATTGGCGCCCAGAGCTTCGTAATCTTGCGCTGTGAAGAACAGGTTCTGCGGCGTCGTCTCGACGCTGGCGTCGGCCATGCCGCGCAGCCGGCTCCAGGTCTCGACACCCAGTTCGGAATTGATCTGCCGGACGTGGATTTTTGCCTCCGCCGAGGCCGCGGCGACAAGGGCGCGGGCGATGCCGTTGGCTTCAGCCAGCGGCGGCCGGCTGTCCAGAAAGGCGGCGATGGCGCCCGAGCGGTCGCGCATAGCGCTGCCGTTCAGGATCGATTGATCGCCGGGTGAAATGCCGATCAGCGTATCGGCACCGGCAAAAGCTTTGAGCGCTTCGGCGACCGCGTCGAGCGAGGCAAAGAGGAAGGCGTCCGGCACGTCGGCGGTGAACAGCTCGAACGACACCGGCGCAAGGCTAAGCAGGCCAGGAATGAGCGACAGGTCGCGGCTGATCACGGCCTGCAGGCCGACGTCGACATGGATGCGGCCTTCGGCGATCGCCATCTTGTCGGCGAGTTGCGTTGGCGTGGCCGTCCACGGTTCATCGGTCGGCATGTCGAGCACTGTCGTCACGCCGCCGAGTGCGGCCGCATGCGTGCCGGAGGAGAAATCTTCCTTTTGAGTCAGGCCAGGGTCGCGCAGATGTGCATGCGCATCGACCAGACCTGGCAGCAAGAAACAGTCTGAGGCATCGACGACCATCCTGGCTTCGGCGGCTTCGCCGGGCGCTATGATTGCGGCGACCTTGCCCGCGGCGATTCCGATATCGCTGCGGCTGATGCCTTCGGCATTCACCACCATTCCACCGCGGATCAGCGTTTCGAACATCGCTCAGCCGCGCTGTTCGATGCGGCTATGGTTCGCATGCCAGAAGCGGGCGATGTCCTCGCGGCGCATGAAGGCGGCGCCGTCGCTTTGTTGGATATGCTCGATCACCTCGCGTAGACCCGATGCGCGGTTGGGCTGGCCCGTCCAGCGGGCGTGGATGCCGATGGTCAGCATGCGGCCGCCGGTCTCGTCGGCTTCGGAGAGCATATAGTCGATGGCCGAGCGGCAGTCCTCGGCGAAGTCGCGGGGATTGCTATAGCCCGGAGCCACCAGATAGCGGCTGTCGTTGAGCGTCTTGGAGTAGGGGACGACCAGTATATCCGTGCCCCGGTGGTCGAGGAAATAAGGCAGGTCGTCATTGCAGGGATCGGAGTGGTAAAGGAAGCCGCCTTCCTTCACCAGAAGGTCGCGCGTGTTGACGCTGGGCAGCGAGCGGCAGTTCCAGCCGAGCGGCCGCTTGCCGAGCAGCTTCTCGTAAAGCGCGATGGCTTCGTGCAGGTGACGCTCTTCCTCGCCGCGCTCCATCATCGTGTAGTCGATCCAGCGCAGGCCATGGCCCATCAGGTCGTGGCGGCGGCTCTTCATCCACTCGACCAAAGGCGGGTTGCGCTCCAGCGCCACGGCGCAGGCGGAAAAGGTGACCGGAATGTCATAGCGATCGAAGAGGCGCACCAGGCGCCAGACGCCGGCGCGGCTGCCATATTCGAAATGCGTCTCGGTGCCGAGATCGCGCACCGGCGGGCTGCTGGTCAGATTGTATTCGCCCCAATTGTCGTTGCGGCCATCATCCAGCCAGTTGTATTCCGAACCTTCCTCGTAGTTGAGCACGAGGTTGACAGCGAGCTTCACGCCGCCCGGCCAGGTGACGAAGGGCGGATGCGGGCCATAGCCGACAAAGTCGCGCGGCTGGGCATGCTGGAGATCGATCGGCATCGGTACTCTCCTCAGCTTTCGTTGGCGGCAATCCAGTCCATATAGGCGTGGAAGGCTTCCTTGCCGGGACGCGGCCGCCATGTGGTGTCGCGCAGGATGCGGGCGATGTCATAGGCGCCCCACATACCGCCTTTCAGCGCCACGTCCTGGACGATGTTGGCGTCTTCTCCTGATGCCACCTCGGCCTTCAGCCCCGGCACGCGTTCCTTTGCCCAACCGATGATCTCGCCGATGGTCTGGCTCGAGCCGGAGCCGATATTGTAGTGACGGTAATTGAGGTGCGGCGCGTCGATCAGCGCGAGGATCGCTGCGGAAACGTCGGTCGAGGCGACATAGTCGCCGACAGGCTCCAGGCTGTTCGGCCTGATCGTCTCGCCGGCCAGAGCCATATGCGCGACGCGGTTGGGGACGTGGCGAAAGTTGCGGCTCTCGGTGGCGCGGTCCATCGGCCCGTAGACGGAAGCAAGCCGCACCGAGACCGCCGACAGGTTAAACAGGTCGGCATAGCGGTTGGTGACCATCTCGGAAGCGAATTTCGAGATGCCGTAGAGCGTCAGCGGCGCGACATAGCCGTCTTCCGGCAGCGGCTCGCTACTCCAGTCGGGCCCGTTGTGGCGGTAGACCGAACCGGAACTGACATAGACGAAGCGCTTGAGGCCGGGCCTCGCGCGCGCCCACTCCAGCATGCGCACGGTGCCCATCAGATTGACGTCAACGATGCGTGCCGGATCCTCGGCCTCCGGCTGGCGCTTGGCCTCCGAAGCGCTGCCGCGTGAGATCGGCGTGATCGTCGCGCCGTGGACGATTGCCGTGATGCCTTGCTGGTCGAGCGTCGCGGACCAGGCTTGCGGGTCGAGGATATCGGCGGCGATTATCGTCAGCCGGTCGCGCACCGGCGCGAAATGCTTCTCAGCGGCTGCGTCGAGGCCGGAGCGGTCGAGGATCACGGCGCGGGCCAGAGGGTCGCGATCCAGCCAAGCGCGCGCAACCACGCTCATGACGAAGCCGGTGCCGCCAGTGACGAGCAGGGTCATGGGAACTCCTTTGAAAATACGGGCTCAGCGCGTCGCATAGCCGCCGTCCACGAGCATGTCGGATCCGGTGACGAAGGATGCATCCGAGGAAAGCAGGAAAGCCGCCGCCGCGGCGATCTCGTCAGGATCGGCGATGCGGCCGAGCAGATGGGCGGGACCAAGGCCGGCATTGGCGGCCTCGAAATCGGCGAACCGGCGCAGCAGGCGGGTCGTGGCCACCGCGCCGGGCGACAGGCTGTTGACGCGAACCTTGTCGGGCGCGTGGTCCACGGCCATCGCCTTGGCAAGGTGGATCAGCCCGGCCTTGGCAGCGCAATAGGCGACGGCCTTGGTCGTGGCGACGCGCCCGAATTGCGAGCCGATGAAGACGATCGAGCCGCCGCCGCTTGCGGCGATCAGCGGCACGGCGAACTTGCTCATCAGAAAGGCGCCGGTCAGGCCGATATCGATCTCGTGCCGCCACGCACCCTCATCGAGATCGACGACGGTGGCGTTGGTGGAGGGGGCCGCGGCATTGTGCACCAGCCCGTCGAGCCGGCCGAATTTTTGCCGGGCGAACGCGACGGCCGCTTCGGCGGACTCGATGTTCGTCACATCGCACTGGCAAGCGGCGGCGGCAGGGCCAAGCGCTTCGGCAAGCTTCGTCGCAGCCTCAAAATCGTAATCCGCGCAGACGACGCTTGCGCCTTCGGCAGCGCAGCGTCGTGCAATCGCCGCACCGATGCCGCTGGCAGCGCCGGCGATGAGAATGACGCTGCCCTTCATGCGGTTCATTGCATCCGTCATCAGACCTGCTCCTCGACTGCCTGCATCGCCGGCGCGATGACCGGCCGGCGTAAAAGATTGTAGCAGGCAGCTATCGTCACCAGCACGGCGCCGCCGCCGAGCAAGAGGAACATGGCCGGCGCGCCCATGCGGTCCATCAGGCCGGCGGAAATGCCGGGCGTCGCGACATTGCCGATCGAATAGAGCAGGAGCAGCGTGCCGGAAGCGCCGACCATGTGCCGGCTGTGCAATTGCGAGGCGCCGAAGGCCATCGCCACGGGATAGACGGTGAGCGCCGTGCAGCCATAGAGGAAGAACAGCACGAAGAGCAGCGGCACCGAAAAATTGCCGAGCCAGGCGATCGCAGCGCAGAGCGTGACGGACAGGACGCCCTGGACAAGCAATATGATTCGCCGCTCAAACCTGTCCGACAGCCAGCCGACTGGCGTCTGCGCCAGCATGCCGGCGATGCTGATGGTCGTAACCAGCCCGACCGTCGTTGCCGCCGACAGCCCGATCTGCGTGCCGTAGATCGGCGTCAGCACGAAGATGTTCATGTTGGTGATGCCGCCTTGGAAGATCGCCACGACCGTCACCGGCGCCAGCCGAAAGAGCGCCAGCGGGCCGAGGCGCTTGACCGGTCTCGCCGAACTTGCGTGCTCCGGATCGCTGGCCGGCAGCGCCGGCCAGCGACCGCCGATGAATTTGGAGATCAACGCCAGAAGCACCGTCGCCGCCGCGACCGGGAACAGATGCGGCGATTGCGGACCGACCAGGCCGACAAGGAGTTGTCCGAGCAGCACGGCGATCGCCGTCGTCAGCATGTAGAGCGAAAACAACGCGCCGCGATTGTGGTGCTCGGCGTAGAGGTTGATCCAGCTTTCGCAGACCACGAACAACGACGCCATCGCCATGCCGCCGAGCAGGCGGAAGCAGATCCAGCTCGGCAGGAAGTCGGTGAAGACAAAGCCTGAAGCGGCCAGCAGCGCCAGCACAAGGATCGCGACGAAGGTGCGCTCGTGGCCGTATTGGGCGACAGCCGGGCGCGTGACCAGGCACCCGACGAGGAAGCCCACGGGATAGGCGGTCAGCACGATCTGCACGACCTGGGGCGAAATGCCGGGCTTGCCGAGATGCAGCGACACGGCGGTGGTCAGCATGGCGCTGCCGATGCAAGCGAGGCAGACGCCGACCATGATCGGCAGCATGGCGCGGGAGCGCTCAGCATTTTGCCAAAGCCTCATCGCGGATTGAGCGATCGACCTCATGAATGCGGCTGCGGCGGCTCCCTGGCGGCACCGTTGACCGACGGCAGCCCGAGCTGAAGCTACACTTTATAGTGGCTGCCACAAACGAAGATTGACGCGGCTATGGCTTAAATTTTTTTGGCCATGCCGGCAAAGGAAAGCGGCGTCTCGGCGCGTTGCGGGCTTTACAGCGGTTTTGCACCCTCCTTACCATAGGCAAAAACCGGATCTGGAACCCAGCGGAAGGGAACATCATGACGATCGAACGCCTCGAAAACGGCCAGCGCTTCTGCCGGGTGCTCCGCTACAACGGCACCGTCTATGTGGCCGGCCTGACCGCGGATGATCTTTCCGCCGACACCACCAGCCAGACCAAGCAGATCCTGGCCAAGATCGATACGCTTCTGGCCAAGGCCGGCAGCGACAAGTCGAAGCTGCTCAGCGTCCAGATCTGGCTCCGCGACATCGCCGATTTCGAGATGATGAACACGGCCTGGGACGCCTGGATCGACAGGAGCGCCATGCCGGTGCGCGCCACGGTGGAAGCGCGGCTTGCCGGCGACCAGTACCGTGTCGAGATCATGGTGACGGCGGCCGTCGGATGAGCCGGCCGGCGAGGGGACGCCAATGCATGAGCTGGTGATCAAAGGCGGGCGCGTGGCGCTCGACGACGGCTGGGCCGAGTGCGACATCGGCATCGACGACGGCCGCATCGCCGCGATCGGCAAAGGCCTGACCGGGGGGAAATCGATCGACGCCGGCGGCAGCTGGGTGATGCCCGGTGGCATCGACGCGCATTGCCATCTCGACCAGCCGGTCTGGGGCGGCGCGGGTAATGCCGACGATTTCTATTCCGGCACGATCTCCGCGGCCTTTGGCGGCACCACCTGCATCGTCCCGTTCGGCATGCCCGGGCAGGACATGACCACCATCGGCGCCATTGACCGCGCGCTGGAGCGCGCGGCGGGGCGTTCCGTGATCGACTATGGGCTGCATGCCGTGGTCACCATGGGCACTGGCGCCGATGTTGAAGCCCAACTCGACCAGCTTGCCCGGCGCGGCATCGCTTCGGTCAAGCTGTTCATGACCTATCAGGGTTTTGCCGTCGACGACGACCTCTTCTTCAAGGTCCTCGATACGGCAAGGCGATTGGGCTGGATCGTCATGGTCCATGCTGAGAACGACGCTGCGATCCGCCGCACGCGGCAGCGGCTGATCGATCTCGGCCGCACGGATATCCGCTACCATGTCGTCGCCCATAGCGAGACGATGGAACGCGAAGCGACGCATCGTGCTTTAGCCTTTGCCGAGATGACCGGCGCGCGCATGACCATCGTGCATGTCTCCTCCTGGCAATCGGCGGAGGAAGTGGCGCGGGCAAAGACGCGCGGCGTCGACGCCATTGCCGAGACCTGTCCGCAATATCTCTTTCTTGGAGCGGCTGACCTCGACCGCGACGCAGTCGACGCGGCCCGCTTCGTCTTTTCGCCGCCGCCGCGCTCGCCGCGCAGCCATGAGCATCTGTGGCAGGAGCTGATTAACGGCGGCATCGACCTCTGGTCGTCGGACCATTCGCCATATTATTTCGCCGACAAGATCGGCCGCTCCGAAACACCCGGTTTCACGACGACGCTGAGCGGCATTCCCGGCATCGAGACACGCCTGCCGCTGCTGTTTTCGGAAGGGCTGCTCACCGGCCGCCTGACGCTCGAGCGCTATCTCGACCTCACCTCGCGCAACGCCGCCTCGATCTACGGTTTCGCCGATCGCAAGGGCAGGATCGCCGTCGGGCTCGACGCGGACCTCGCGCTGTGGGATCCGGCTGCGCGCTGGACGCTCGGGCACAAGGCGCTGCATTCGCACGTCGATTTCACGCCCTATGAGGGCAAGGTCGTCACCGGCCGGCCGACCACCGTCCTGGTGCGCGGCGTGCCGGTGGTCGCCGACGGCAAGCTGCAGGCCGAACCGGGGTTCGGGCGCTTCGTGGCGCGCGCCGCCGCCGATCCGGCGCTTTTGGGAAAACCAGTCGAGGATTGGACACCATGGCTCGATGCCTGACCATCGCCGTTTGCCAGACCGGACCGATCCAGCGCAGCGCCACGCGCGCCGAGACAGTCGGGCGGCTGGTGCATCTGCTCGAAAAGGCAGCGGCTTCCGGCGCCGAGATCGCGGTGTTTCCGGAAATGGCGCTGACCACGTTCTTTCCGCGCTCGCGCATCGACGACCAGGCCGAGATCGATGCCTTCTTCGAAGTCTCGATGCCAGGACCCGAGACGCAGCGGCTCTACGATGCCGCCGCGCGGCTGAAGGTCGGCTTCGCGCTCGGCTATTGCGAGCTTGCGCATGAAGAGGACCGCACACGCCATTTCAACACGATGGATCTGGTCGGACCGGATGGCGCTTTCATCGGCCGTTACCGCAAGATGCATGTGCCGGGCTCGAGCGAGCCGGAGGCGGGCACGACCACGCATCTCGAACGACGCTACTTCGAACCGGGCAATCTCGGCTTTCCGGTGTTCGACTATCGCGGCGTGCGCGTCGGGCTTGCCATCTGCAACGACCGCCGCTGGCCGGAGACCTATCGCATGCTCTGCCTCAACGGCGCCGAGGTGGCGTTGCTCGGCTACAACACGCCGCTGCTGCTCGACGAGGCGCCGGCGCTGGCGCATCTGAGAATGTTCCACAATCATCTGCCGATGCAGGCCGGCGCCTACCAGAACACGCTTTGGATAGGCGCCGCCGCCAAGGCGGGCCTGGAAGACGGGCAAGCGCTGATCGGCGGATCCTGCATCATCGCGCCGACCGGCGAGATCGCCGCGCAGGCGATGTCGCTCGACGACGAGGTCATTGTCCACCGCGCCGATCTCGATCTGATCGAGACCTGCCGGAAGGTGAATTTCAACTTCGAGCTCTATCGCCGCCCCGACCAGTACAAGCGCATCTCGGAGCCTGTGTGAGACCGCGATGGGCCTGATCGAAACCGGATACAGCCAGGGCACCGCGGCGCTCGCAGCCGACCCGCTGTCGCTTGGCGACATCGTGGAGAACGGACTTTGCATCGGTTGCGGCCTTTGCGTCTCGATTGCCGGTGCTGGAGAAATCGAGATGGTGATGACGCCGGAAGGCCGAGAGCGGCCAGTGGCGAGGCAGGCGTTGGATAAGGCGACCTTGGCGAAGATCAACGCCGTCTGCCCAGGAACGAGGATCGCCGGTCCGCCTCCGGCGCAACGGCGCGAGGCCAGGCTAGCGGATACCGTCTGGGGGCCTGTTGAACGGCTTGTGCTCGGCTCCGCTGGAAATCCCACAGTGCGGTTTATCGGCTCCGGCGGCGGGACGCTGACGGCGCTCGGGCAGTTCCTGCTCGACTCGGGACGGGTCAAGTTCGTGCTGCACGTCGCGGCCTCGCGTTCCATGCCGATGCGCACGGAACGAAGGCTAAGCTTCGACAGCGCTTCGGTGCTCGAAGGCGCCGGCTCGCGCTATGGGCCGGCGGCGACGCTGGTGGATTTCAACGACATCCTCGACCGCGGCGAGCCGTTCGCCCTGATCGCCAAGCCCTGCGACATCACTGCCGTACGCAATCTGGGACGGCTCGACCGCCGTGTCGACGAGCACATGCGCTATGCGCTCGCCTTCGTCTGCGGCGGGGCCTCGGACCTGACCAAGTCCGAACAGGTGCTGGAGCGTCTTGGCCTTCGCGAGGACGAGTTGTCTCTCTTCCGCTACCGGGGCCACGGCAATCCAGGCCTCAATCGCATCGAAACCAAAGACGGCCGCGCCTTCGAGATCAGCTATCGGCAGCTGTGGGAAGACGAGGACAAATGGATGATCCAGCCGCGCTGCAAGATCTGCCCCGACGCGATCGGGCAGGTGGCGGATATCGCGGTATCGGATTCCTGGCTGAACGGCGGACCGGCCGTCGAGGACGAGCCACTCAACGGCATCATCGTGCGCACGAAGCGCGGGCTGGAGCTGTTCGACGCGGCCGTTGAGACTGGCGTACTGCAGATCAAGCGGGAGAGCGGCATCGCCGAGATCAGCGAATTGCAGTCGCATCAAGTGCGCAAGCGGCGTGCCGTGTGGGCGCGGCTGACAGGCATGGCAATCGCAGGCAAGCCGGTGCCTTTTGTCAGCGACCTCGCTTTGCGGGATTGCGCCGTGCAGAACTCGCCGGCCGACAATCTGGCCGAAGGGCGGGGCGCCCGCGATCGCGCGCGCCGCGGCCGCCTGGGCGAGCCGCCAGCCGTGCCGCGCAAAATAGTCGTGGAGGATGAGCGCCGATGAGCGGGCAGACCGAAGTCATCATCATCGGCGGGGGCATGGCCGGCGCCGGCGCTGCCTTCGAGATTTCGCGCGACAAGAAGGTCGTGCTGCTCGAGCGCGAGAGCCATTGCGGCTATCACACCACGGGACGCTCGGCGGCGAGCTTCACCGAGAATTACGGCAACGGCGTCATCCGCCGCATCGTGCTCGCCAGCCGGGCGTTTCTCACCGAACCGCCTACGGGTTTTTGTGATTATCCGCTGCTCAGCAAGCGCGGCATGATCACCGTGGCGCGCACCGACCAACTCGACCTTTTGCGTGAAGATCTGGCGGCCGCGCAGGCGCTCGTTCCCACGATCGTCGCGATGACGCCGTCGGAGGCGATCGCGCGCGTGCCGGTGCTGCGCCGGGACTACCTCGCCGGCGCCTATATCGAACCGCATTCGATGGACATCGACGTCAACGGCCTGCACCAGGGTTTTTTGCGCGGCGCGCGAGCGCATGGCGCCCGCATCGTTACCAAGGCCGGGGTGAGAACCATCGGCCGACAGGGTGGCCAGTGGCGGGTCGAGACGGAGGCGGGAACATTCCTTGCGCCGCTGATCGTCAATGCGGCTGGCGCCTGGGGCGACGAGGTCGCTGCGATGGCTGGCGTGCGCCCGGTCGGCCTGCAGCCAAAGCGCCGCACCGCCTTCAACATTCCCGCACCTGCGGGTGTCGACATTAGCGACTGGCCGCTGGTCAACGATGTCGGCGCGGAATTCTATTTCAAGCCGGATGCCGGGCAATTGTTCGTGTCGCCGGCCGACGCCACGCCGTCGACGCCGATGGACGCATTTGCCGAAGACATCGATGTCGCGATCGGCGCCGAGCGTCTCGAACGGGCAACGACAATCGAGGTGCAGCGCGTGTCGCGCTCCTGGGCGGGCTTGCGGACATTTGTCGCCGACGGGTCGCCAGTGGTCGGGCCGGATGACGAATTTCCGGATTTCGTCTGGCTGGTCGGGCAGGGCGGCTACGGCATCAAGACCTCGCCGGCGTTGTCGCGCGTCTGCGCCAGCCTGATCGCCGGCGGCGGCCTGCCGGACAATGTCGCGAGGCAAGGCGTTTCCTTGGACGATCTGACGCCGCACCGGCTGCGCGGCGCCGAGGGCGAAGCTCGACGGGCCGTGCCATGAGCTCACTGGCGGCCGGTGGGAAACTGGCGGGACGTATCCTGGACGCACTCGCCGAAGCCACAACGGACGCGCCGGGAATCACGCGCGTTGCTTACGGGCCGGGCGAGCGCTTCGCCCACGATCTCGTGCGCAACGAAGGGGAAGAACTCGGCGCCGTCGCGCGCGTCGATGCGGCCGGCAATCTCTATCTGACGCTCAGCGGCCGTAACCCGGAGCTGCAGGCGATCGTGATCGGCTCGCATCTGGACAGCGTGGCGCATGGCGGCAATTTCGATGGCGCCGCCGGCGTGGTAGCGGGCCTGGCGGTGATGGCCGAACTGGTCGGGCAGGGCATCCGCTTGCCACGCGACCTCATCGTGTTGGCAACGCGGGCGGAGGAGGCCGTCTGGTTTCCGCTGTCATACCCCGGCAGCCAGGCGGCGCTTGGCCTGCTGGATCCGCGGGCGCTCGAAGCCAGGCGCTCCGACAGCGGCCGCACACTGGCCGAGCACATGCGCGAGGAAGGTTTCGATCCCGACGCCGTGCGGCGCGGCGTGCCCGGCATCGATGCAGGCCGGATCGCGGCTTTTGTCGAGGTGCATATCGAGCAGGGGCCACGCTTGACCGCCGCCGAAGCGCCGGTCGGCATCGTCACCGGGATCGCCGGCGGCTTCCGCTATGTCGATGCGAAATGCCTTGGCGCCTACGCCCATTCCGGCGCCGAGCCGCGCTTCGCCCGGCATGACAGCGTGCTTGGCTTTGCCGATCTGGTCGCCGCGCTCGAAACCGAATGGGATGCGCTCGAACGCGAAGGGCGTGAGGCCACCATCACCTTCGGCCGCGTGCAGTCCGATCCGACGCAGCATGGCGGCAGCCGTGTTCTGGGTGAGCTCGGTTTCACACTCGATGTGCGAAGCGCCGAAGCTACCGTCCTGGATCGTATCGAGGCCAAGCTTCAGAACATTTTCACTGAGATTGCCGGCAAACGCGGCGTCACCTTCGAGCCCGGGCCGCGCTTCACCTGGGATCCGGCCACGATGTCGCTGAATCTGATCGGCAGGCTCAACAGTGCCGCCATCGAACTGCAAATGCTGGCGCCGCATGTGCCAAGCGGGGCCGGGCACGACGCGGCGACGTTTGCCGGCGCCGGCATCCCAACCGCGATGCTCTTCGTGCGCAACGAGAACGGCAGCCACAATCCGCATGAAGCGATGGAGATCGCCGACCTCGATCAGGCGATCCGGCTGCTCCTGCGTTTCGTGACCGACTTCGACAACCCATCGGGCCAGCCATGAACCTCGCCAAGACCGCCTTGCTCGTCATCGACCTGCAGAATGAGTACCGACCCGGCGCGGCATGGCCGGTCGTCGGCTACGACGCGGTGCTGGCCAATGCCGCAGCGCTGATCGAGGCCGCCCGCAAGGCTGGCGTGCCGGTCATCCACGCTCAGGCTTGGGTCAAGCCGGAAGAGCGTGAAGGCTACGCGCGTCAGGAGGAGATCCTGACCGAAGAATTCCGCTCCGCCGTCGCGGGCAGCCAAGGCGCGGACATCTGCGCCGAGGTGGCGGCCGTGCCCGGCGACATCGTCATCCACAAACACTGGCCGAGCGCCTTTCGCCGCACCGATCTTTCGCAGCGCCTCGCCGCGCTCGGGGTTGAAAACCTTGTTGTCACCGGCGTGCTCACCGACAGCTGTGTGACGGAGAGCGTGTTCGATGCGGTCTATCAGGGTTTTCGCGTCTGGCTGGTGAAAGAGGCCTGCGGCAGCATAACGGAAGCCATGCACCGCACCGGCATGCTCGACATGGCGAACCGGCTCTATGGCGGCGGCATATTGCGTCTGCGGCAGGCGTTGAAGGCGCTTGCCGAACAGCCCTTCGAAGGCTGGCGCTGCACGCGGCCGGTGGAATTCGCCTATACGCTGGAGAGCGTAGACCGGATCTACGAGGCGCTGTGATCGGCGCCACAGCCGCATGCGCCTTTGAATACCGTCTTTGAAGCCGAAGGCTTGAGAACCGCGCCGGGCAGCGCTCCGGTGGCTCTGCCGCCACGCCAGACCGAGATGCCGTTGACGAAGACATGGTCGATGCCGGCGGCGGGCCGGCGCGGCTCCTCGAAGGTGGCAGTGTCGATGATCGTCTCGGGGTCGAAGATGACGAGATCGGCGAAATTGCCTTCCGCGAGAATGCCGCGCTTCTGGATGCCGAATTCACGCGCAGGCAGGCCGGTCATGCGGAACACGGCTTCCTCCAGAATGAGCAACCCTATGTCCCGCGCATAATGTCCGAGCACGCGCGGAAAAGTGCCCCAGAGGCGTGGATGCGGGTGGATGTCGTGCGGCAGGCCGTCCGAGCCGATCATGGTGCGCGGATGGGCGATGATGTTGCGCACGTCGTCCTCATCGAGCTGGAAGTAGACCGCGCCCGCCGGCAGCAGGCGCTCGCCCGCCTGGCGCTCGGTGCAGTTCCATTCGCGGGCAATGTCGGCGATCTCGCGCCTTGCCATCTCCGGATGCGGATCGGACCAGGTGATGAGGATCTTCAGGCCGGTATCGCAGCGCTCCAGCCGCAGCACCGTCGAACTCGCGGCATAGGGATAGACATCCATGCCGATGTCCATCGTCTCGCGCGCCCGGTCGATGCGCGCGAGAGAGGGCAGGCTCTTGCCGAAATTGGCGCGGCCGGTGCACTGGTGATGCGAGATGAACAGCTTGCCGCCAGCATGACCGGCAATGTCGATCGCTTCCTCGATCGCCTCGTCCATCGTCTCGAAATAATTGCGCGTGTGGGTGACATAGGGGCCGCCAAGGCCCGCCGCGGTGGCGGCCAGCGCCTTGACCTCCTCGGTCGACGAGTTGACGGCCGGCGGATAGTCGAGCCCAGTGCTGAGGCCGAACGCGCCCTCGGCCATCGCCTTGGCCACCGCCTCCTGCATTGCCGCCGTTTCGGCTTCATTGGCCGGCCGGTCGGTCACCGGCATGCAGCGCTGGCGCAAGGTGGTGTGGCCGACGAGCAGGGCGGCGTTGGTGGTGATGCCGCGGCGCTTCAGCTCCGCAACATAATCGGCAAAGCGGTCGAAGCGGAAATTCTCGCGGCCGCCGACCAGCGTGAAGGGCGGCGGCGGGGTCCTGTCGAGCAGCAACGGCGCCAGGCTGACGCCGCAATTGCCGGCGATCACCGTCGTCACGCCCTGGCTGATCTTCGGGTCCATGCCGCGCGGGGCGAGCAGGGCGCCGTCGTCATGCGTGTGCACATCGATAAAGCCAGGCGCGACGATCTTGCCCTTGGCATCGATCTCTTCGATGGCCTGCGCATCATCCAACCGGCCGATCGCCATGATCCTGTCGCCGGTGACGGCGATGTCTGCCTCGAATGGTTTGCAGCCGTCGCCGGCGATCAGCGTCGCGTCGCGGATGACGAGATCATAACGCACCGGGCTGCTTTCCTAAGCTTCCGGATTGGCTGCGATCTCCTCGCGGCGGCGCGCGACATACGCGTCGAGCTCCTCGCGGATCGCAGGATCCATCACCGGCTCCTCATAATCGTGCAGCGCCTGCTGCCAGAGCTCGGTCGCCCGCTCCAGCGCGTCCTTGCCGCCGGCCTCCTGCCAGGCGCCGTAATTCTGCCAGTTGGAGAGCATCGGCTGGTAGAAGGCGGTGGTGTAGCGCGACATGGTGTGCTCGGCGCCGAAGAAATGGCCGCCGGCCGGCACCGACTTGATCGCCTCGAAGCCGAGGTCGTCCTCCTGGAACGGCAGCGGCCGCAGGAATTCCATCATGTTCTGCAGGATCTCGACGTCGAGCACGAGCTTTTCGTAGGACGCCGTCAGGCCACCCTCCAGCCAGCCGGCGGCGTGATAGATCAAATTGGCGCCGCCGAGCACCGCGCCCCATGTCGCCATCTCGGTCTCGTAGGCCGCCTGCAGGTCGACGACATTGGAAGCATTCGCATTTGAGGTGCGGTAGGGCAGGTTGTAGCGCCGCGCCAATTGCCCGGCGATGATGTTGGCCTTGGCGTTTTCCGGCGTGCCGAAGGCCGGCGCGCCCGACTTCATGTCGACATTGGAAGTGAAGGCGCCGTACATCACCGGGGTGCCGGGATTGACGAGCTGCGTCAGCGTTACGCCGAACAGCGCCTCGGCATTCTGCTGGCAGAGCGCGGCGGCAAGCGTCACCGGCGTCATCGCGCCCATCAGCGTGAAGGGCGTCACCGTCACCGGCTGGCCGTGCTCGGCCATGGCGATCAGGCCTTCGGCCATCGCGTCGTCGAACAGGCGCGGCGAGTTGATCGAGATGATCGTCGTCACGCCGGGCGAGGCGCGCATCTCCTCGACGGAGATGCCGCGCGCGATCGCCATCATGTTGATGCCATCCATGGCCCTGGCGCGGCCGATCGCCGTGCAATGGAAGGAGAGATCGCTGAGCGTCAGATTGGCGTGATAGGTGTCGAGGTGACGCGCATTGGCCGGCAGTTCCATCGGCGCCACCACCTGGTTGCCGATGATGTGAATGGCGTTGAAGTGATGCGCCAGCCGAATGAAGTTCTGGTAGTCGGGGAGATTGCCCTGGCGGCGGCCGTTGATGCGGTCGTGTACATTGGGCGGACCGGCGACCAGGCCGAAGACCAGCGAATTGCCGCCGAGATGAACCTGCTTTTGCGGATTGCGGCTGGTCAGCGTGAAGGAGGAAGGAACGTTGCGCAGGGCCGCCGTGACGAGACTCTCGTCGATACGGATGATCCGCTCCTCGCGATCGACGATGGCGCCGGCCTTGGCAAACAGGTCCATCACCCTTTCGCTCATGACGCGGATGCCGAGTTCCGACAGGATGCGCATCGATGTCTTGTGCAACTGCTCCATGCGCTCCTCGTCGAGGAGCTGCATGGGCGGGTAGGGGTTTTTTACACTCTGCCAGGGCAGTTGCGCGATGCCGCCGCCACTGCGGCCGAGCTTCGATCTGCGGCCGCCGCCGCGCCTGTCCTGTGACATCTGTCTACTCCCCTTCGATTCTTGTTCTCGCAATTCCGGACGGAAAACCGCTGCGCACTTTTGCTTTCAGTACCCGCGTTCCGGATTGACCACGTTCTCCAGCGGCTCGCCTTTGCGGTAGCGCGCCAGATTGTCGGCGAACATGCGCACCGACTTGATGTCCCAGCCGTCATAGACCGCCGCGCAATGCGGCGTGACGGCGACGTTGTCGTAGCCCCAGAGCGGATGTTCGGCCGGCAACGGTTCGGTGGCGAAGACATCGAGCGCCGCGCCCTTGATCCGCCCGTTGTCGAGCGCGCTCAACAGTGCGGCTTCCTCGACGACGCCGCCGCGCGAAACGTCGATGAAGACGGCGGACGGCTTCATGGCGGCGAAGGCGGCCTCGCCAAGCAGGCCGCGCGTGGTGGGCAGCAATGGCACGCAGCAGACGATGAAATCGGCGCGGCCAATCAGTGCCAACAGCGCGTCGGGGCCGCGCACTTCGTCGAGCGACGGCATCGGTTTCGGTCGCGACCGGATGCCGAGGGTGTGCATGCCCATCGCCTGCGCGCGGCGCGCGACGGCTTCGCCGGTCTTGCCGAGGCCGACAATGAGGACGGTCTTGCCCTCGATCGGCTCGACGCGGCCGCCGCCCCATTGGCGGGCCTGTTGCCGGCGCTCGAAGCCACGCAGGTCGAGCGAGAAAGAGAGCATGGCGCCAAGCGCATATTCGGCCAGCATGCCGGCCGCGACGCCTGCTGAATTCGTTACCGTCACATGCGCGGGATCCCAACGTCCGAGATGGTCGGTGCCCGAGCCGCCGATCGATATCCATTTCACCGTCGGGCTCTCGACGAGAGCCTGACGCGGATAGCGCGGCGTGCCGTCGAAGCGGATAGAATAGACCACTTCCGCGGCGGTCCGCTCGATCAAAGCGGGGAGGCCGGCATAGGTGTCGCAGGCATGAACATCCAGATCCGGATGTGTCTCGGCAAGCACCGCGAGCGCGCCGGCAGGCTTGTCGGTGTGCAGGATGATTGTTGGGCGCGCCGACATTGCGAACTCAATCGCGGCCGATATGATCGGCGGCGCTGCCGAGGACGGCAAGCAGCGCCCGGCCGTTCTCGAGCGTCGCATTCTCATGCGGCGCGCGCAGGTTCAGCCAGCGCCGGTCGCCGGACTTGACCGCAAGCACCGCCTTCATCGCAGGGATCAACCCGGCATCCTGAACGACCTTCCGGAACGTCTTGATAGCGCCATCGGCTTCGGCGACGTCCTCGCCCTGCCGGGCCGCGTCATAGAGGCGGCGAATGGCGGCGGCGTTCAAATTGACGGTGGCCGAAATGCAGCCGGCCGCGCCGCTGGCGAGGCCCTTGGTGAGTTGCGCCTCGGAGCTTGGGAACACGGAGATATCGGGCGCGGCGGCGATGACGGCGGCGGTGTTGTTCCAGTCGCCGGCGCTGTCCTTGTAGGCGACAACGGTGTTTGGGAACGCCTTGCTCAGCCTCGCCGTCAGCGCTGGACTTACAGGCACGCCCGAGTTCTGCGGGATGTGATAGAGGATCACGCGCATCGAAGGTTTTGCCACCTTCTCGATCAGCTCGCTGTAGTAGCGCGCCTGGCCGTTGTCGCCGGCGCCGGTGTAGAAGAAGGAGGGCAGCACCATGACGGCGGCGCAGCCGAGCCCGACGGCATGCGCCGACAGTTCGACCGTCTCAGGCAGCGCGGTGACGCCGGTGCCGGGCATAAGCCGGTCCGGCGCAATGCCGGCCTCGACCAGCCATTCCAGCGCCTGCATGCGCTCGCGCAAGGACACCGACAGCGCTTCGCCCGTCGTGCCGAAGGGCGAGAGGAAATGCGCGCCCTGGTCCAGCACCCATTTGGCGTGGGAGATCCAGAGATAGCGCGCGATCCGGCCATCGTCTTCGAACGGCGTCAGGATCGGGGCGATGGTTCCTTGCGGGCGGGTCATGAATATCCTCTATGCTGGTCTGTGTGGCCGGCCACCGCCGCGACGGCGCGGGCGAAGTAGGCCGAAGCGGTGATGTCGAAGAGTATGTCGAAACCCGCCGGCGAACGGAACGTCACGGCCTCGATATGGCCGACGCGTGTCTGCGCGATATCGTCGGCGCCGAATTTTTGCGGTCTCAGGTCCAGCGCGCAAAGCGCGCTCATCGCTTCGGCAAGGCGGGGACCAGAAAGGCGCATCCATGCCCAGCCTTCCTCGCGCCATGAGGAGTAGCCTTTCGGCGCCGTCGCGGCCTGCCAGGCCGCTTTGACTTCGGCGAGAGTCTCGCCGGCGTCCTCCGCGAGAAGCAGGATGTCCTCGTTGCCGAGGCGCAGAACCCGCATGCCGCGATGGTCGCCAATGCGGTTGACGGCCGGCAGCGTAATGCCTTGCGCGGCAAGCCAGGCGGCGCTGCAGCCGCCTTTCAGGCCAAAGCGCGGGCGGTCCGTGAGGTCGCTCAGCACGACCGCGCCGGAAATCAGCTCCGGGCCGTCGGCCGCGCCGCCAGGCATGAAGGGGTAGACGCGCGTCGCGGTGCTGGCGGCCATCTAGATCTCCTGCCGCGCGTTGGTCGGGTCGAAGAAGGCATGGGCGACGACCGGCACTTCGACCAGTTCACCATTGCGGCACTTCACCGTCACGCGGCTGCCTTCCGCCTGGTCGTCGACATGGACATAGGCGAGCGCGATGTGCCGCCCAAGCGACGGCGAATATCCGACCGAGGTGATCTGACCGACAGGCGCGCCGCCGCGCAGCACCAGACAGCTTTCGCCGGGGATGTTGCGGGCGCCGGCAGGGAATTGCAGCCCGACCAGCTTGCGGGTCAGACCGAGCCTCGCGCGCATCTCGATGGAGCGCTTGCCGATGAAGAACGGCTTCTTCTTCGAGACCGCCCAGCCGAAGCCCAGTTCGTCCGGGGTGGTGATCGCATCCGTGTCCTGGCCGATCAGGATATGGCCTTTCTCCAGGCGCAAGATACGCGACGCTTCCAGTCCGTAGGGAAGCAGGCCATGCGGCCGGCCCGCCGCCATCACCGCATCCCAGAGGCTCGGCGCCAGGCTCGAAGGGCAGTGCAATTCATAGCTGAGCTCGCCTGTGAAGCCGATGCGCATCACCCGCACCGGGACGTCTGCGACCATGCCTTCGCGGCCGCTGAGATAAGGGAAAGCGTCGCGGCTGAAGTCGATGTCGCTCTCCAGCGCCTCCAGCACCAAACGCGCCTTGGGTCCGGTGACGTTGAGGCCCGAGAACGCGCCGGTAAGGTTGAGCACATCGACCTTCAGACGCCACTCGGCATTCCAGAACAGCATGTCGGCATAGACGCGCGCGACGGCGCCGGTGGTTGCCGTCACATAGAACTGATCCTCGGCCATCCGGTAGGCGACGCCGTCGTCGACCACCGAGCCCATCTCGTTCAGCATCAGGCAATAGCGGACACGACCCACCGGCTGATTGGCATGCGCCATTGTGTAGAGGCGGTCGAGAAATTCGCCGGCATCCGGCCCGCGGATCTCCAGCTTGCCGAGCGTCGAGACATCGAGCAGGCCGACGCCTTCGCGCACGGCCAGGATTTCCTGGCGGACAGACTCGTCAGCGCTGCTTGCGTCACCATAGTAATAAGGCCGCCACCATGCGCCGACCGGCTTCATCGCGGCGTTCAGCGCGATGTGCCGCGCATGCAGCGCCGTGCGGCGCTCCAGCGCCTCGTGGTGACCGGCAAGCACGCCGAGCGTTTCCGGCCCGACAGGAGGACGCGCCGTGGTGATGCCGATCTCGCCGACCGTGCGACCGGTCGCCTCGGCGACGATGCGGGCGGTCGCCAAGGCCGAATGGCGACCCTGACTCGGGCCCATGCCGACCGTGGTGAAGCGCTTTACCAGCTCGATCTCGCGATAGCCGTCCTTGGTCGCGTTCTGCAGATCCTTGACTTGCAGATCCTCGTCGAAGTCGACGAAGTCACGTCCCTTGGGGTCGGCCACGATGGGCTGCACATAGCGTGGTCGGGCGGTCTTTGGACTGACCGGAGGTTCTTCCGCGACCGCATGGCCGACCCGGGAAAGCGCGGCTGCCGCCGCGCAACGGCCGCTGGCGATCGCGTCCTCAAGATCGTCCGATCCGGCAACGGCGCCGGCGAGATGGACGGGACCTTGCGGAAGCGTAATCGTCATGGCTCCCATCGCGGCATCATAGCCGACCTTGCCGCCGGCCTGGCACGGCAGTTGCCATGCCGGCGCCTGGCCGATCGAAACCGTCAGCAGGTCGCAGGCGATCCAGCTTCCACCGACGCGGACGCGGGCAAGGTGACGATTTGCGGCCGTGCCTTCCGCCGCTTCGATGGTCGCGCCTTTGCGGATGGCGACGCCTTTGCCGCGGAGTTCGGCTTCCAGCGGACCTGCCTCGCCGGCGGGTCTCGGATCGATGAGTTCGACGACCGATACGCCGGCATCCAGCAGGTCGAGCGCCGTCCGGTAGCCGTCGTCATTGGCCGCCAGCACCATCGCGCCCTGGCCAGGCCGCACGCCATAGTGGCGGATCAGGCGCTGCGCGGCTCCGCCGAGCATGATCCCAGGCAGGTCGTTGTTGCGGAAGACGGCGGGCTGCTCGATGGCGCCGGTCGCCAGGATCACCTCGCGAGCGCGTGTGCGGTGAAGCCGATTGCCCTCGATCAACGGCAGCCAGTTGTCTTCGTACCAGCCATTGCAGACGGTGCCGGTCAGCACCTTGAGATTGGGCAGCGACTCGAGCCTTGCCAACAGACCGGAGAAGATGGCCGGATCGTAGCGGCCATAGCTCAGCGCGCCGCCGATCTCCGGATTCTCGTCGCACAGCGCCACATCGACGCCGGCCTCCGCGGCGGCGATCGCGGCGCTCAATCCCGCCGGGCCGGCGCCGACCACCAGCACGTCGCAATGCAGATGCGTCTTGTCGAAATGCCGGTGCGGCGCCTTGGTGTCAACCACGCCCAGGCCCGCCTTGCGGCGGATCACCGGCTCCCAGAATTTCAGCCAGCTGTCGCGGCGCGGACCCATGAAGGTGCGGTAGTAGAACCCGACTGGCAGGAAGCGGCCGAACCTGTCCATGATGGCATCGCGGTCGCGCTCAAGCGAGCCGTTGACGTTCTGTGCGCTGACCCGCAGCCCTTCTCTGATCGGCGTGCGCTCGGCTGCAGCGTTCGGTTCGAATGGCAATTGCACCAGCGCGTTGGCGTCGGTCCCGGTCATCGACAGGATGCCACGCGGTCGATGATATTTGAACGAGCGCGACAACACCCATTGGCCGGAAGCGGCGAGGGCGCTGGCGATGCTGTCGCCTTCATAGCCTTTAAAAGGCTTGCCTTCGAAAGTGAAGCGGATAGGCCGGCTTCGATCGATGCGGCTTCCGAAAGGGGCGAGCAGCCGGTTCATGCGCGGTCCCGCAGCTCGGACGCATCGAAGGTGCAGATGATCTCGTTGCTCACGAGATCGCGTTCGGCCAGGAAAAAATAGTTGCTCGGCACGTGTCGCCACCACTCGACCACGATGCCCTTGCGGTTCTCGGCGCGGAACAGATGGCGCGACCATTCGGTATCGGCGGTTGCGTCCGGATCGGGCCGCGCACGCACCGGGCCGAAGGACTGGAACTCGTCGATGTTGCGCAGGCCGTTCATGGGGCAGGTAAGCAGTTTCATGGATCAGTGGCTCGCCGCCGTTGCGCCCATTTCGTTGAGCAGCCGGAAGGTCTCGAAGCGCTCCAACGCAAAGGGTTTCAGGATGTCGGGCACGCGGCCCTCGGCGATGGTCTGCGCCATGCGCTTGCCCGCGACGGGCGTCGCCTTGAAGCCCCAGGTGCCCCAGCCGCAATCGAGCCAGAGATTGGCGAGGGGGCTGGCACCCATGATCGGGCTGTAGTCCGGCGTCATGTCGGTGATGCCGGCCCATTGCCTCAGCAGCCGCACGCCCTGCAGGAAGGGGAAGAGGTGGATGGCGCCCTCGGCGAGGTGCTCCTTCATGTCGAGCGTCGAGCGCGTCGAATAGAGCTGGTAGGGATCGGAGCCGCCGCCGATGACGACCTCGCCGCGCGAGGATTGCACGAGATAGGTGTGCAGCGAAACGGAGGAGACCAGCGTGTGCAGCCAGGGTTTCAAGGGCTGGGTCACCATTGCCTGCAGCGGGTAGCAGCGGATCGGAAGCTCGACGCCGGCCATCAGCGCGACGTCGTAGTTCATGCCGCCGGTGGCGATCAGCACCTGGCCGCAGGCGATGCGACCCCTGTTCGTCTTGACGGCCTGGACGCGGTCGCCGACGACCTCGAAGCCCCGCACCTCGGTGCGCTGGTGGATCTCGACGCCGCGCCGAGACGCCTGCGCGGCATAGCCCCAGGCGACGGCATCGTGGCGCGCCGTTCCGCCGTCGGCATGCCAGAGCCCGCCGAGGATTTCGAGCGGACCGCCATAGTCCATGTTCAGCAGCGGACAGAGCTCCTCGACGCCCTTCTGGTCGACGACCTCGGTGCGCGTGCCCATGTGCTTGCCCATTTCGGCGCGCATGTGGAAGCTGCGCATCGTGGCCTCGCTATGCGCCAGCGTGAGCTGGCCGCGCTGCGAGAACATGACGTTGAAGTCGAGCTCTTGCGAGAGCCGCTCGAACAGATCGACGCCTTCCTTGTAGAAGGCGATGCCTTCCGGCGTGATGTAGTTGGAGCGGATGGTGGTCGTGTTGCGCGCCGTGTTCCCACCGGCAAGATAGGCTTTCTCAAGCACCGCCACGCTGCTTATATCGTGATATTTGGCAAGGTGATGCGCGCAGGACAGTCCATGCCCGCCGCCGCCGATGATGACGACATCATAGGCCGGCTTCAGCTCGGGCGTGGCGGGGATGTCGCCGCTCACCGGATAGTCCCTGCTGAGACCGTATTTCAGGAGCCTGAGGGGCATTGCGCGCTCAGCTCGAAATCTTGGGAGGATCGTAGAGCAGCGCCGACAGATCGGAGAAGCGGCTGTTGCGGTCGTCGAGCGAAAGCACCGCGTCGCGGATCGCAGCGGCGCGGCTAGATCCGAGCACGGGCGCGGCGAACTCCATGTATTTGGCCTCGACGTCCTGCCTGGTCATCGGCGCTTCCGGGCCGCCGCGCGCATGCACGTCGCCGGACGCCAGCACACGTCCGTCCGTCGTCGTGATGACGACGTCGGCCCAGCGGCCGGCCGGGAAGCGGGCGCTGTGGCGTTCGGTTTCGGTCACGGTGATGCGCGTCAGCATGTCCGCGACCGCGGCGTCCACGAGCCCGGAGCCGGAAATATGCTCGAGCCCGATGCGCCGATGGAGGATGAAGGTCGCCACGGCGAAGCGCAGGCTGTATTGCGCCTTCGAGGTCGTGTCCGGCATGCCGTCGAAGAGCGTTGCGGCATAGTGGAAGCTGTTGACCTGGACATGGCCGATGTCGGACGGGGCAAGGTTGTGCGCCAGGCAAAGTCCACGCACGGCATCAATGGCCGCATGTGCCCAACGGCAGATCGGGTAGGGTTTAAGGTATTGATGGAGCGACTGCCAGAAGACGCCGAGGTCCTGCCAATGCGCCGCGACCTCCGGCGCCTCTACCGTGATCGCCGGCGCGCCGGTGAAGCCGCGTTCGGCCAGCACAGCCGCGGAGAGGCCGACGAGAGCGCCGAGGCCGGAGCCGTCATGCAGCATTGTTGGCGTGGCGATCTCGCGCATCATCTGGCTGCGCGGGCCATGATACTCGGCAATGCCCAGCGCCTCGCGCAGTTGCGTTTCGTCGAGCCGCCGCTGCCGTGCCGCGATCGCCGCAACGCCCAGGGCGTTCCAGGCGCCGGAGGTATGATAGTCGCTCACCGTCGCATGCAAGGCGATGCCGGCCCGGCCGGCGATTTCGTAGCCGACGACCAGGGACGCCAGCGCCTCCGGCCCGGTGAGGTCGGGCCTCCCCTCCGCGAGTGCTGCAAGCGCCGGCACGACCGCCACGCCGATATGGCCTTTGGTGGGGCTGTAGCCGTCGTGGGCGTCGAGATTGTCGATCTGCGTGGCGACGGCATAGGCCGCGCCGGCAATGCTGGCGCGCCGTCCGTCGAACAGCATGCGGGCGGAATATTGCGGGTCGCCCGAGCCATAGAGCAGGACGGCGGCGTCGCGGGCGATGCGGCCGGCCTCCATCGGTCCTGCCGCAACGGCGATGCCCAGCGTGTCGAGCAGGAGGTAACGGGCCTGTTCGAGCACCGGCTGAGGGAAGACGGAAGCTGGACGCCGCAGCACGAAATCGGCCAGGCGTGTGAACGTATCGGAACTGACGACAGGCCCCTCACGCCGGTATGACGGCACAGCCACGCGCTTATCTCCCCTGTCTTCTCACAACATCATTAAATTGGGTTCATCGCGCAGGCACGCGATTAGTTTGGCGGCTTTGGCCAAAAATATTGATGCCATGTCGCTTGTCTGCGATTGAACGCCCGGTTGCCCATGCGATAGCTAGGCAACTGTGGAACAGGAGACCGGGATGAAGCCGCCACCCCCCTTGAACTATATCCGCTCGTTCGAGAGCTCGGCCAGGCATCTGAGCTTTACCACCGCTGCCAAGGAACTGGGCTACACGCAAGCCGCGGTCAGCACGCATGTGCGCGCGCTCGAACATTATATCGGCCGGCAGCTGTTCATCCGCTATCCGCGCAGCCTGAAGTTGACCGAGATGGGGGAGGCGTTCCTGCCGACCTTGCGCCAGGCGCTCGATCAGATCGACCAGGCGACTGAGGCGATCGTCGCGTCCTCTCGCAACCGGACAGTCGTGGTTTCGTGCCCGATGAGCCTTGCGGAAAACTGGCTGGCGGGCTGCATGGCCGCCTTCCGCAAGAGGCATCCTGAGATCGAGATCGTCCTGCACGGCACGATCTGGGAGGATCTGAACGAGCAGATCGCCGACATCACAATCTCCACGCGGCGTTTCGATGACAGGCCGCCGGCGGCGATCCCGCTCTGGAACGACGAACTGGTGCTGCTCTGCGCCCCTGCCTTGCTCGAGGGCGAGCATGCGCTGAAGACGCCGCAGGACATGCTAAAGGTGGACTGGATCTTCGTGCATGGCCGCCAGGAATACTGGCAGGCGGTGACCGAGGCGCTCGGCGTTGACATGGAGGACCATGACAAGGGCCTGTCGACCAACGCCTCCAACATCGCGCTCGAGCTCGCCGCGATGGGGGCGGGGCTCGTTGCCACGCAGCGCTCGCTGGCGCATGCCTATATGCGCCGCGGGCTTCTCGTCGAGCCGTTTCCGGTGCGGCCGCCAAGTCCCTGGAATTACTATCTCACCGAGAGCCAGCTTTCGAAGGGAAATATCGCCCGAACAGTGAGGGAATGGATCTTGTCCAGGGCCAAGGAAGACGCCGCCCGACCATAGGGCTATCCGCTCCTTCAAAAATTTAGCTAGCCAATGCCCTTGTTTTTTTAGGCCTCAAGGGCCGGTTTTCTGCGGTTTGTGAAGGGTCGAGCCCTTCCGCGATTTTTGCATCACCCCTAACATGCTGAGCCGCAAGGGGAATGCAACGGGCGGAAAGCCCTGAACCGGAGAACAACGATGACAATGTTCAAGAGCAACGGTGACCGCGTGCCGGCGGTCATCGAAAGCTACGCAGCTGAAGTCAAAGGCGGGCGGATGGACCGCCGCGAATTCCTAGCCATGGCAAGCGTGATGGGTGCTTCAACGGCGCTTGCCTATGCGATGGCAGGGATGGAGCCGGCCAAGGCCTCGGCAGCCGGGCCCGGCAAGAAGGGCGGCATCCTGAAGATGCAGATGATCATCAAGGACATGAAGGATCCGCGCGCCTGGGACTGGTCGGAAATCGCCAATGTCATGCGCCAGTGCAACGATTACATGATCCGCTACACCACCGACTTCACCTTCGAGGGCCATTTGGTCGAGAGCTGGGAGGTGAGCGACGACGCCACCGAATACACGCTGCATCTGCGCAAGGGCGTGAAATGGTCGAATGGCGACGACTTCAACGCCGACGACATCGTCTACAACATCGAGCGCTGGTGCGATAAGGCGGCCGAGGGCAACTCGATGGCCGGGCGCATGGGCTCGCTGATCGACGCCGCTACGAAAAAAGCTACCAAAGGCGCCATCACCAAGGTCGACGACCATACGGTGAAGCTGAAATGCAATCAGTCCGATGTCACCATCATCCCGGGCTTCTCCGACTATCCGGCGGTTATCGTCCATCGCGACTTCGACAAGAACGGCGCCAATATGCTGAAGACGCCTGGCACCGGCCCGTATGAGCTGATCTCCTACAAGGTCGGCGAGTCCGCCTCGGTGCGGCGGCGCAAGGATTTCACCTGGTTCGGCGGCGAGCCCTATCTCGACGGCGTCGACTGGATCGACTACGGATCGGACGCATCCAACCCCGCCATCGGCAGCGCCTTCGAGGCCGGCGAGATCGACTGCAACTACCAGACGGTCGGCGGCACGGTCGATCTCTATGACAGCATGGGCCTGGTCAAGGAGCAGGTTGTCACCGCCGGCACGATCGTGCTGCGCACCAACGTGACCAACAAGCCCTATGACGACAAGCGCGTGCGCAACGCCATCCAGCTTGCGGTCGACAACGAGACGGTGCTGAAACTCGGCTATAGCGGCCTGGGGCAGATCGCCGAAAACCATCATGTCTGCCCGATCCATCCGGAATATTACGAACTGCCCAAAGTCCCGCGCGACCTGGCCAAGGCAAAGGCGCTGATGGCCGAGGCCGGCCAGACGGATCACGAATTCGAGCTGATCTCCTACGACGCCGACTATGTGAAGGACCCGGCCGATGTCGTCGCTGCGCAGATGCGCGACGCCGGATTCAAGGTCAAGCGCACCATCATCCCGGGCTCCTCGTTCTGGAACGACTGGACGAAATATCCGTGGTCGACCACCGACTGGGGCATGCGGCCGCTGGGGGTGCAGGTGCTGGCGATCGCCTATCGCAGCGGTGAAGCGTGGAACGAGTCCGGCTACGCCAATCCGGAGTTCGACAAGAAGCTCAACGAAGCCATGGCCATCGCCGACCCGGCCAAGCGCAAGGAGCTGATGAAAGACGTGGAGTTCATCCTGCAGGACTCCGGCATCCTCGTCCAAGCGTTCTGGCGCTCGCTCTACCGCCACCACGCCACCTATGTGAAGAACCTCGGCATGCACCAGACGTTCGAACTGCAGCTCGACAAGGTCTGGTTGGATAGGGCCTAGACCGGCAGCTCAAACACCATTCAGGGGCGCGGTTTGCGCCCCTGAATTCGCTGGCGACTGCGACCGATCAGTCAGCTAATTGAAATGCCAAAGCGCTGCCAAAGAGCGCGAAGCAAAGTCGCCGAACAAAGGGATGAAATCTCGATATGCGTACTCATGCACAAGCCGTTGTCATTGGCGGTGGTCTGATCGGCTGCTCGATCCTCTATCATCTCGCCAAGTTCGGCTGGACGGATGTCGTGCTTCTGGAACGCAGCGAGCTGACCTCCGGTTCGACCTGGCACGCGGCCGCCAACATCCACGGCCTGCATGATTCCACCAATATCAGCCGGCTGCAGCACTACACGATGGCGCTCTACAAGGAGCTGGAAGCGGAGACCGGCCAGGGCTGCGGTATCTTCCAGCCGGGTTCGCTCTATCTGGCCCAGACCGAGGCCCGCGAGCATCAACTGCGGCTGCAGGAAGCCAAGGCGCGGCGCTACAAGATGAACTTCTACGAGGTCGGTCGCGACGAAGCGGAGCGACTGCATCCGCTGGTCGATTTCGACGGCATTCGCTGCGTCATGTATGAGCCGGAGGGCGGCAATGTCGATCCGTCGGGCGTGACGGCGGCTTACGCCGCGGGGGCGCGGCAGCGCGGCGCGGAAATCCATCGCTTCACCCCGGTCACGGCGACCGAGGCGCAAGCGGACGGCAGCTGGATCGTGCGCACGCCAAAGGGCGATATCCGCACCCAATGGGTAGTCAACGCCGCCGGCCTGTGGGGCAGGGAGGTCGCCGCCATGGCCGGGCTGCAACTCCCGCTGATCCCGACCGAGCACCAGTATTTCGTCACCGAAACCATTCCGGAAATCGCCTCGATGGGCCGACGCCTGCCGTCGGTCGCCGACCGCGATGGCGAATATTATCTGCGCCAGGAAGGCCTCGGGCTGCTGATCGGCGCCTACGAGCGCAACATGAAATTCTGGGCCGAGGACGGCACGCCGATGGATTTCGGCCATGAGCTGTTTCCCGACGATCTCGACCGCATCGAGGAAAACATGATGCGCGCCATCCAGCGCGTTCCGGCGGCGGCCGCCGCCGGTGTCAAGAAGGTGATAAACGGTCCGATGATCTGGTCGCCCGACAGCGCGGTGCTGTTCGGGCCGGCGCCAGAGCTCAGCAATTATTTCTGCTGCAACGGCATCATCCCCGGCTTCTCGCAATCGGGCGGCATGGGCAAGCTCGCCGCCGAGTGGATGATCGAGGGCGAGCCTTCGCTCGACATGTTCGGCTGGGACATGGCGCGCTTCGGCCATTGGGCCGGCAAGGCCTTCACCAAGGCGCGCGTGCAGGACCAGTACAGCCACCGTTTCAAGATCCATTTCCCGAACGAGGAGCGCGCCGCCGGCCGTCCGGTGCGGACACGGCCGGTTTACGTGATGCAGAAGGAGATGGGCGCCGTGTTCGGCCTCAATTTCGGCTGGGAGCACCCGCTGTGGTTCGCGGCCGAGGGCGAGCCGCGCGAGGAAACGATCGGCTTCACGCGCCAGAACTGGTGGGGGCCGGTCGGCCGCGAGGCGCGTATGCTGCGCGAGTATGCCGGCATCATCGACATCTCCAATTTTGCCAAATACGAGATAAAGGGGCCGGACGCGGAAGCCTGGCTGAACGCGCTCTTCGCCAATCGCATGCCGGCCAAGGTCGGCAACTCTTGCCTGACGCCGCTGATCGGCAAGCGCGGCGGCATTGCCGGCGACTTCACCGTGACCAGGCTGGCGGAAGACGAGTTCATGGTGATCGGCTCGGGCATGGCCGAACGCTTCCACCAGCGCTTCTTCAAATCGGTGCCGCTGCCGGAAGGCACGACCTTCCGCTCGCGTACCGAGGATCTCGGCGGCTTCAACGTCGCCGGCCCGAAATCGCGCGAGCTCCTGCAGCGGCTCACCAATGATGATCTGTCGAACGAGGCCTTCCCGTTCATGCGCTCGCGGCAGATCACCGTCGCCGGCGTCGATGTCGTGGCGTTGAGGGTTTCCTTCACCGGCGATCTTGGCTGGGAGCTGCACTGCAAGTCGGCCGACCAGGTCGAGCTCTACCGCGCGCTGCTCAAGGCGGGCGCGGAAGTCGGCGCCGGGCCGGTCGGCTCACGGGCGCTGATGTCGCTGCGCGTCGAAAAGGGCTATGGCAGCTGGAGCCGCGAATACTCGCCGGAATACTGGCCGCAGGAGGTCAAGCTCGATCGCCTGATCAAGACGGACAAGCAATTCCTCAACCGCGACGCCTATCTCGCCGTCGCCGATAAGCCGGCGCGGGATGAACTCATCATGCTTTCCGTGTCGGCCAAGGACGCGGACGCCACCGGCGGCGAGCCGATCTTCCTGCCGGACGGCACGCCGATCGGCCAGGTGTCATCGGGCGCCTATGGCTATTTCGTCGCTCAGTCGCTGGCGATGGGCTACGTCAAGGCCGGAACCGCCAAGGCCGGCGACAAGGTGACTGTCGCCATACTGGGCAGGCCGCATGACGCGGTGCTGCTTGCACACCCGCCCTTCGACCCGGAGGGCAAGCGGCTGCGGTCGTAAGCCCGCGAACGCCCGGCCACTGGGAGCACACGAGAGTCGAAGAGGACTTCCAACAACCAAAACAGAGGGGAATCGCATGATCAAACGGCATTTGCTGGGCACGATGCTTGCCCTGGTCCTGACGTCCGCCGCACAGGCGGCCGACATCAAGGTGGTCAACGACGAAGCGTGGTTCGCCGAAGGTCCGATCTGGTATCAGGACAAGCTGTTTTACGTCGAATATGGCCGCGGCACGGTCACTGTCTGGGACGGCAAGAAGAACGACATTTTCTGGAAGATGGATGGCTGCGGCCCCTCGGCCGTGCTGCCGACCACCACCGGCGAGTTCCTCGTCACCTGCTACGACAACAACACGATCGGCCGCATCTCGGCCGACGGCAAGACGCTGCCTGCCTATGACAAGGACACGGACGGCAAGCCGTTCAGCGGACCGAACGATTTCGCACCGGACAAGGATGGTGGCGTCTATTTCACGGGCTCCGGCAAGGGCGGTCCGCTGATCGACGCTTCGGCCTATTACATCGGCAAGGACGGCAGCGTGAAGAAGGTCGCCGGCGACCTGCACAATGCCAACGGCCTTGTCATGTCGAATGACGGCAAGATCCTCTATCTGGTCGAGACCGAGGACAACCGGATCATCCAGTTCGACGTTTCGTCCGACCACACCTTGAGCAACCGCCGCGTGTTCCTGCGGCTCGACGATCTGTTCCCGAACCAGCCGCATATCTGGCCCGACGGCATCAAGATGGACAAAGAAGGCGAGATGTATATCGGCCAGAGCCCGCGCTCGCTCGACTCGCCAGGCAAGATCATCGTCGTGGACAAAGACGCAAAGCTCTTGCGCACGCTTTCGGTGCCGTCGCCGTCGATGCCGAACTTCGCCTTCGGACCGGACGAGAAGGTGCTTTATGTGATGGCGCTCGACCAGATCGATGCAGCACCCTGGCACGGCAAGGTCTATGAGGTGCCGAATAAATAGAGACTTCGCTGGTAACGGCTCGGTGGCTTAGCCGCCGAACCGGTCCAGCCAGTGGCGGGCGAGGTCGGAGCGGCGGCAGACCCAGATGTCGGGATTGGCGGTGATCTTGTCGAGGAAGCGATCCAGCCCGACCATTCGCCCCGGCCGCGCCGCCAGCCGGCAATGCAGCGACACCGTCATCATGCGCGGGGTCTTCTGGCCTTCCTTCAGCAGCCAGTCGACGCCGTCGCTGACATAGTCGAAGAACTGGCTACCGGTCTCCAAGCCTGAACCGCGCGAAAAGCGGCTGTCATTGTTGTCGAAGCTGTGCGGCACGACGAGGTGCCGCTTGGCGCCGACATCGACGAAATAGGGCAGGTCGTCATTGTAGTCGTCGCAGTCGAACAGGAAGCCGCCATGCTCGACTACCAGCCTTCTCGTGTTGAGGCTTGGCCGGCCGGTGTACCACCCGAGGGGATCGATGCCGGTGATGTTTCGCACCGTGTCCACCGTCATGGCGATGTGCTGGCGCTCTTCCTCCTCGCTGAGCGGGGCGTAGTCGATCCAGCGCCAGCCGTGGCAGACGATGTCGCTGCCAAGTGCTGCGATCGCCTTGCCAGCCGCCGGGTTGATCTCAAGCGCGCGCCCGACAATGTAGAAGGTCGGGATGACGCCCTTGTCCCGGAACAGCGAGATGAGCCGCCAGACGCCGACACGCGAACCGTATTCATAAAGCGATTCCATGTTGCGGTTGCGCAGCCCCGGCACGGCGGGCGCGACGGCAAGGTCGGACAGGATCGTTTCGGAGACGCCGTCGCCTTCACCGATCGAGTATTCCGCACCTTCCTCGTAATTGACGACGATGTTGAGCGCCAATTTTGCGCCGCCGGGCCACTCGGCCGGCGGAGGCCGCTCGCCATAGCCGATGAAATCGCGAGCGGGCAGGTACGGTGCGTCTGACGTCATGAAATCCCCTCGGATGAAGCCCTTACCAGCATTGCCGGCCGCGCAGGGCGCCCAGGATACGCAGCGCGCGGTCCATGACTTCCTGCGGCCCGATCGTGATACGCAGGCAGTCGGTCAGGCCGTAACCGGAGAGGCCGCGCACGATAATGTCGACGCCGCGCAGGGCACTGTCGGCAGCGGCCGCTGCCGCCGCGTCGGCAAAGCGGATCAGGACGAAATTGGTCCGGCTTTCGGGTACTTCGTATCCGGCCGCTCGCAAGCCTTGCGCGAAGCGGTCGCGAATGTCGGCGGTGCGGGTTACGATTGCGCGCGTATAGGCTTGGTCCTCTAGCGCCGCAACGGCCATGGCGAGGCTCACCGTCGAGACCTGGTTGGAGTTCTGCATCTTGCGCACCTCGGCGGCGATCCGCGGCGCGAACAAGCCCCAGCCGATGCGCGCGCCGGCCAGCCCATATGCCTTGGACAGACTACGCAGGATGACGGTGTCGCCGCGCCCGGCCAGCGCGAAGGCGGCTTGCGGATCCTGATCGTCGAATTCGCCATAGGCTTGGTCGACCATCAGGAGAACGTCGCGGGGAAGGGCCGCGCGCAGGCGCAGCAGCTCCGCGTTCTTGATGCGCGTGCCGGTCGGGTTGCCCGGATTGCAGACGAACACGATACGCGTCCCCGACGTCACCGCCGCCAGGACGGCGTCGATCGAGACCTCAAAGCCGCGCTCCTGCGCTTTGGCATAGGTCGCCCCGACGCGCGCGGCCGCCGAGGCGGCGAAATTATAGGCATAGTCCGTACCCAGCACGTCAGCGCCCGGTCCGGCGAAGGCCGCGATGGTGCAGGCGATTAGCTCCATAGAACCCGCGCCGCAAAGGATGAGATCGCGCTCGATCCCATAGGTTTTTGCGATCGCGTCGCGCAGCAAGGTCCAGTCCGGGTCCGGGTAGAGATGGCTGCGGGCCACAGCGACCCGGCCGGCTTCGATTGCCTTCGGGCTAGGCGGGAAGGCGCTCTCGTTCTGGGCTAGCGTGGGCCGGTCGAAGCCACCGAAATTCGCCAAGGCAAAAGCGGACATGGCCTGGACATGGGTAGTTGCTTTCAGAGGCACGGCATATCCATGCAGGTCTGGCGACCAAATTTGTCGGCAAGGTCTTCCGGAACGGAAGCTATGGCACCGCGACCAAGCCGCAAAGCAAAATTAGCCGGTGCAATGACTGCGGGAATCTGGCCCATGGGAGGGGCCATGTCCAGGCTCTTTTCTTGGATCACATAGGCCGGCCTGAAGTCTCCGCTATCGGCGCCTCCGGGCCAATCATGTTGTTTTTCAAGAACTTAGCGGTTTCGCGGCTTTGTGGCGTCAGATTCAGCTGACTTCGTCGGTCCTGCCGCTGACGCCCGCCTGGATCAGCCGGTCGGCGAGGATCGCCAGGAAGGCGATCGACAGGCCGGCGATCAGGCCCATGCCGGCGTCGGCCTTGCCGAGCGCGACATAGACTGCCTGGCCAAGATCGCGCGTGCCGACGAGCGCGGCGATTGCCAGCATCGACAGCGCCGCCATGATGGTCTGGTTGAGGCCAAGCATGACGACCGGCAAAGCCAGCGGCAGCTTGGCCTGCAGCAAGGTCTGCATCGGCGTCGCGCCCATCTGCTCGACCGCCTCGACGACATCGGGACGGACATGCCGCAGCCCGTGCTCGACATAGCGGATCGGCGGCACGATGGCGTAGAGCATGATGGCGATCAGCGCCGTGAACTCGCCCACCTTGAAGAACATCAGCGCCGGGATGAGGAAGACGAATTGCGGCATCGTCTGCAGCGCGTCGCAGATCGGCTTCAGGATATGCGAGACTCGATCGCTGTGCGCCGCCCATGTGCCGAGCGCGCCGCCGATCAGAAGGCAGAGCAGGACCGCCAGCGTGCAGAGATAGAGCGACTGCACAAGTTGCGGCCACAGCCCGTTGACCAGGATCAGCCCGAAGCCGACAAGCGCGAAAAAACCGAGCCGCGGCCCGGCCACCTGGCCGGCAAGCAACGCGACGGCAAGGATGAAGGCAGGCCAGGGGAGATCGAGAAAGCCGGTATAGAGAACAAGGCCGGCGGCCAGCACGGCCAGCGCCCCGCGCCAACCGAAGCCGCGCAGCGCCAACACGGCCAAGGCCAGCACCAGGACGAGATAGGCGGCGAGCACCGAAAATGGCAATGTGAAGCCCCACATTGCCGGCGTCGCCGAGCCGGCAATGCCGACGCGCATCGGCAGAAGCAGGCAGTAGAGCACCGCATTGCGCACGCCGTTGAAGAACCAGGCGTAGTCGCGCACGAGCACCAGCAGCCATTGGTTGACGGCGCCCATCTGCATGCGCAGACCGGTTTCCGGCAGAAGCGCCGCATCTGGCGCGGCCAATCGGATGACCACGGCGAGAGCCAGCGCACCCGCCAGTGACAAGGCCAACCGGCGCGGCGTCATCCAGCGCATGGCGGGCGTCGGCCCGGTCTCCGGCGCCTTCGCGAAGCCGATGGTGAGGCGGTCGATGAGGATGGCGAGCAGCGCGATGACGAGGCCGGAGAGGATGCTCTGGCCGAACTCGGCCTTGCGCATCGAGGAGAGCACCTCCCAGCCAATATCCTCGAAGCCACCGATAATGGCGGCGACGATGACCATCGACAGCGCCGCCATGGTCGTCTGGTTGAAGCCGACGAGAAGCTGCGGCAGCGCAGTCGGCACCTCGACCTGCCAGAATTGCTGACGGCGTGTGCAGCCGCTCATCAAGCCGGCCTCGCTGATGGCCGCCGGCACACGGTCCAATCCGAGCATGGTGTTGCGGACCATCGGCGGCGTCGCATAGATCGCCGAGGCGATCAGCCCAACCACCGGACCGAAGCCGAACAGGAGCAGGAGCGGAATGAGATAGGCGAAGGCCGGCACCGTCTGCATCAGGTCGAGCGCGCCGAGCAGGACCGGACGCCAGCGCGGGCGGGCGTAACCCAGAAAGCCAAGCAGGAAGCCGAGCACGGTGGAGATCGGCACCGCCAGCAGCACCAGCGCCAGCGTGTTCATGCTCTGCGGCCAGTAGCCGGCGAGCAGGATATAGGCGAGCGTGGCGAGCGCGAAGATCGCCAACCGCTCACCGCTCGACTTCAGCGCAAGGGCGGCGATCGCCAGCATCACCGCCGGCCAGGGCAGCCAGGCGAGCGCCAGCCGCGCGCCGCGCATCGGCGCATCGAGCAAAGCGGACAGCGCCCGGAAGGCCGGTTGGATGACGGCGACGACAATGTCGGTCACGGCGTTGATGTAGGTAGCCAGCGGCAGCGTCCATTGCTTGGGGAAATTGACCAGCCAGGGAAGCTCGGTTTTGAGAAGCAGGCAAAGCGCCGTCAGCACGGCCAGGCCGCACCAAGGCAGAAGCGCCGGTTCCACCACGAACCGCGATGAGGGTCGAAATGCCGCCGCCGGCGCCGTCATGAGTTCTTGCGCCTTGCCTGCTCGCGTTCGAGCACCGCGAGCACGGCGCTGGCGTCGAGCACCGCCGGCGGGCTGTCACCCACCCCGGAAACGGTAAAGGCCGTGGCGCCCGCGGCGAGTTGCGGGATGAGCGCCTCGAGGCTGGTGTCGGCGACGACGCTTCGTTCCGGCAACGGCGCGCCATTGGCGGGCGTGGCGATGTCGCCGGCCGTGATGACGCGCAACAGCGGCATGTCCTCGGTGAACTGCGCGACATAGTCGTCGGCCGGGTTGAGCACGATGTCGGCGGGACGGCCGATTTGCACGATCTTGCCGGCCCGCATGATCGCCAGCCTGTCAGCAAGCCGGAAGGCCTCGGCGATATCGTGGGTGATGAAGATGATGGTCTTCTTCAGCATGCGCTGCAGGCGCAGGAACTCATCCTGCATCTGCTTGCGGATCAGCGGATCGAGCGCCGAGAACGGCTCGTCGAGAAACCAGAGCTCCGGCCCCACCGCAAGCGAACGGGCGATGCCGACGCGCTGCTGCTGGCCGCCGGAGAGCTGGTGCGGGAAGGATGCCTCGCGGCCTTCGAGTCCGACCAGCGCGATCATCTCGCGGGCGCGGGCCTCGCGTTCCTTCGCCGGCTTGCCCTGAATTTTCAGCGGGAAGGCGACATTGCCCAACACGTTCAGATGCGGCAGCAGGCCGAAATTCTGGAACACCATGCCCATGGCGTGGCGGCGCAGCTCGATCAGTTCCTTGCCGCTGGCGGCAAGCAGGTTCCTACC
Organism: Mesorhizobium sp. CA15; assembly: GCF_020165215.1. NCBI lineage: Bacteria > Pseudomonadati > Pseudomonadota > Alphaproteobacteria > Hyphomicrobiales > Phyllobacteriaceae > Mesorhizobium > Mesorhizobium sp. CA15. The sequence continues at coordinate 271,123 of NZ_JAIUHQ010000002.1, read as the reverse complement.
GTCGAGCAGTATCTCGCCGGCGCTCGGCTCGACCAGGCGCGACAGGCAGCGCACCAGGGTCGACTTGCCGGAGCCGGACAGACCCATGATGACGAATATCTCGCCGGTCGCCACCTCGAAGCTGGCATCGACCACGGCCGGCAGATGCGCCTCGGCGCGCAGGCGCTCGGCCAGCGCATCGGGATCGATGATATAGCCGCGCGAGTCGAAGTAATAGGCCGGGCGCCGGCCATAGACCTTCCAGACATTTCGGCAGGCAAGCTTTATCGGACGCGCGGCCGTGTTCATCCTTAACCACCCGTGCCGATCGCCCGCCCGGCTCCGCGCAGTGCGGAAACCGGGCCTATGGTGCCCTCAGACTTTGCCAGGCACATCGGCGAATTATCCTTTGGCGGCGTCGAGCCAAGGTTTCCACACCGTCTCGTTCTTGTCGATCCATTCCTTGACGACGGCGTCGAGATCCTTGCCTTGCTTGTCGACGGCCAGCATCATCTTCTGCTGCTCGGCCGCATCCATCTTGAAGGCCTTGAGGAAGGCGTAGGCCGCCGGCCATTTGGCGCCAAAGCCCGACCAGACGATCTTGTCGACATCAGGTGGGGTGATGCAGTGCTCGTTGGTCTGTTCCTTGCAGGGCGGCATCGTCACCCAGCCGACGTCGTTCTCGGCCAGCGCGTAGTGCGGACCCCAGAACATCATGATGAGCGGCGTCTTGGCGGCTTCGGCGGCTTCCAACTCGGCCACCAGCGCGCCTTCGGAGCCCGACGGCACAGCGGTGTAGGGCATGTTGTTGTCGGCAAGGATGGTGGCCGCGCGCGAGCCCCAATCGGCCGGGTAATCGAGGAAGCGGCCATTGGGCGCGGTTTCGGGCGTCGCCAATGCCTGCACGCATTCGGGCTTGTTCAGCGCAGTCCAGTCCGGCAGGCCGGGGCAGACCTTTTCCATGAATTTCGGATAGATCCAGCCTTCCTGCGTCTTCAGATCGAGCTTGCCGATATCCTCGATCTGCTTGGCGGCCAGCACTTTCGGATAGATGTCGCCGACATTGTTCAACCAGATCTCGACCGATGCGCTGAGCGAGCCGTCGGCGAGGCCCGAAAATTGCGGGAAATTGCCGGCGGTGACGTATTCGACCTTATAGCCGAGCTTCTCCAGAAGCTGGCCTGCGATGTGCGTGGAGACGTGCGCGCCCGTCCATTCCAGCATGGCGAGCTTGATCGGCTCGTCCTTCGCGCCAAGATCGGCGCTTTGCCCGGCCGTCGTTGCGGCAAGCATCAGCGCGAGGCCAAGACCGGCCCCTTGCAAGGCATTTCTTATTTTCATGTCAGTTCCCCTGTCTGTTGATGGTCCTTCCGTCTATGCCGGTCTCCTCCCACGAGACCGGAATCCATCGCCCCCCACCGACGCTACCACAAGGCGCCGCCGGTGATCTGGATGTTTTCCATGGTGATCCCCCTGGCGAGGTCCGAGCAAAGGAAGACGGCGAGCGCCGCGATTTCCTCCGGCTGCATCATGCGCCCCTGGGGATTGCCTTTCCTGAACTCGTCCATCAGTTCCTCTGCGCTGCGGCCCTTGCCTTCGCGCTCGACGACCTGCGCCACGTTGCGGCGCATCAGCTCGGTCTCGACCCAGGTCGGACTGATCATGACGCAGGTGACGCCGTGTGCCGCGCCTTCGAGCGCCACGCAACGCGTCAGCCCGAGCAGGCCGGCCTTGGATGCGCAGTAAGCAGGATTGTCCTTCCAGCCGACGGAAGCCGCGGTCGAGCCGATGTTGACGATGCGGCCCCAGCCGCGTTCGATCATGCCGGGCAGGACCGCGCGGGTCGTACGGAACGCCCCGGTGAGATTGGTGTCGACGATCTTATCCCAGAGCTCGTCGGAATGGCCGCAGACCGGTTGCTCGGCCGTGGTGCCGGCGGCGTTGACCAGGATGTCTGCCGGACCGACTGCCGCCTGGGCTTCGGCAAAGAAGAGATTGGTGAGCGCGCTGTCGCGCACGTCGAGATGGGCGGCGTGCGCCTTGGTGCCGTGGGCGGCCAGCGCTGACTTGACGCGCTCGATCTCGTCGGCGCCGGGATAGTAGGCGGCATCCGCCCTGTCCGCCTGCGGCGGCGCCACATAGGAGCCGACGGCGACATTGGCGCCGGCCTTGGCGAGCGCCGTGGCGATCGCAAAACCCATGCCGGAAAAGCCGCCGGTAACGATGGCGCTGCGGCCGGTGAGGTTGGTCATCGCGAACGCGCTCCGTGTTCACACTGCAAGATAGCCTCCGTCGACAACCATCTCGGAGCCGGTGACGAATTTCGATTCGTCCGAGGCGAGGTAGAGGACCATGTAGGCGATGTCGTTGGGTTCGCCGAGGAAGCCGATCGGATGGCGCGACAGCGCCTTCGCCTTCTCCTGCTCGAGCGTGCCCAGATCGCGCAGATAATTCTCGGTCTGCGGCGTCCAGATATAGCCGGGGTGGATCGAATTGCAGCGGATGCCGTAGCGCTGCTCGGCACAGTGTACGGCCACCGCTTTGGTCAAGGTGCGCACGCCGCCCTTGGAGGCGCAGTAGGCGGCAAGATCCGCCTCGCCGATGACGCCGTCGATGGAAGAGAGATTGATGATCGATCCGCCGCCGGATTTCTTCATCAGCTTGATGCCTTCCTGGCAGCCGAGGAAGACGCCGTCGAGGTTGATCGCCATGGTGCGCCGCCATTCGGCCAGTGAGGTGTCCTCGATGTTTTTTGCGATGGCGATGCCGGCATTGTTGACCAGCACGTCGAGCCGGCCGAAGCGCTGCTCGATCGCCGCCATGGCGGCAGACCAATCCTCGGGCTTCGAGACGTCATGGCGCAGAGCCAGCGCTTCGCCGCCGCCCCTGACGATCTCGGCCGCCGTGTGGGTCGCGAGGCCCTCGTCGATGTCGCTGACGACGAGCCTGGCGCCTTCCGACGCCAGCAAAAGCGACGACGCCCGTCCGAGGCCGAGACCGGCCCCGGTAACGAGCGCCACCTTACCTGCGACGCGGCCCATTTGCGGCATCAGCCTCCTTTGTTCGACGGCTCCAGCGGCTTGCCCAGCCAATCGCGATAGAACCCTTCGAGATCGGGCTCGAAATCATGCACGATCGGATAGCCGGGCGCGGCCGCCTCGACCTCATGCAGCGTGCCACATTCAGGGCAGATGAATTCGCGGATCTCCATCCAGTCCGGATCCGGCAGATCGCTGTTGGGGTAGATCTCGCGCAGCGTCTCCTCGCTGTCGCGCACGATGATCGCCGCCTTCAGCTTCCAGTTCTTGCGATAATCGCCGAAGGAATGGCCGCATTCGCATTTCGTCACCCGCTCGTCGCCGCTCTGGCAGATGAAGAGATGGTCGCCGACCGGAAGCAGGATCGGATCGCTCCAGCCGACGCGGTCCTGCAGCACCGAGACATATTTGAAGAAGCGGTCGTCGTCCTTGTAGGCGCTCATGATGCGGCGCGTCTGCGGCCAGGGCAGCGTGCCGGCAACCAGGTCGGCGATGACTTCCTTGCTGTATGAGGTCATGGTCCCTTACTCCACGCCGAAGGTCGATTTGGCGTCGACATCCCAGAAGGTCGAAAAATCCTTGGTGAAGCGCGGCGAAAGCTTGATCGCGCTGACATACATCTTCCTCACCTCGGGCGCGAAATCGGCCGCCTTCACCCGCTCGCGCTCCTTGGCGATCCACTCCGAAACCGGCTTTGCACGAGCCAAACGTCGCGCCCGCATCTCGGCACGATGGCGGTTGGTGGCCTCCAGATTGGCGACCGGGAAGCCTTCCTCGTCCTCATCGAGCACGATGCCGAAGATGCCTTCGGCAGCCTCCTTGGTGAGGAAGCCGTTCTCGACATCCCAGGCGGTCTTGACCGGATCGCGCTCGAGCACATCGCCGTAACCGCCGCCGCCATTGTAGGAATGGGTGAAGACGTCGCCGGTTTTGTGGGGTGCTGTGATGTATGGCCCTTCGAGCGTCACATGCTCGCCTTCCAGCCGCATTTCCAGCTCCGAGCGGTACGGGTTGGTGCCGGTGTGGTGGGCCAGCGGCGCGCCATTTTCGGCCAGCTCGAAGATGTTGCTCTCGCGCACTGCGCGGTGCTTCTGGCAGGTCGGCGCCGGATAGCCGCCGCAAAGCCCGCCATTGTCGAAGACGCGCGAGGAATGTTCGGACGTGACCAGCCTGAGATGATCGGTCTTGCTCACCAGCCAGGTCGACAGGAAGGAGCAGCCGCCGCGATATTTGCCGGCGCCGCCGGAGTTGGGGACGATGGAGCGGCCGATATAGAGCATCGGCATGTTCTGTTCCCATATCTCGATGTTGCCCATGTCGGATTCCGGGTTCCAGCCGACATAGGCGGTGTCCAAGCCGTCCTTGATCGCGAGCGCGCCGGACCCGGCGGCGGCGCATTCGAAATGCGCCATGCCGAAGGGCGTGCCGTATTGGCTGGTGCCCCCCATCTCGATCATCGGGCTGTTGACCTGGCCGACAAAGGCCTCCTCGACGAAGCCGCGGGCGATGAAGGAGCGCGACAGGAGCCGCTGGAAGACGCCATAGGCGGGCAAAAGCAACGCCCAGGAAGTCGCCGTCGCCACCATCTCGTTGTCGGGGTTGGTCCAGGTGCCCTTGGGCAGCTTCAGTTCGGTCGCCATCCAGGCGCCGTCATTAACGAGACCTTCGAAATTCATGTGCTGCGTCAGCGTCACGAACATGCCGCCATCCATGCCGGCCGGCGTACAGTTCATCGAATGGTAGCCCCAGGGCTGCGTGCCCTCGAAGTCCATGACGATCTTGCCGTCGGTGGTGATCTCCATCTCAATCGGCATGTTATAGAGCCAGTCGGGATCGCCGAGCGGCTGGTAGCCGGGCTTGCCCTTGGTGACGTGCCCGTAAAAAGTGTGGCCGCGATAGATGCCGGGCACGGTGAGCTGACGGGTGCGGGCGAGCTGGGCGCGGCGGCCCTCCTCGATGAATTCCTTCGACACCTGCATCCAGTAGTCGAGGCCGATCTCGTCGATCAGCGCCTTGACGCTTTCGCGCATGTCGATGCACGACGCCACCTTGGCCTTCTCGTCCAGCACCCAGTAGATCGGCATGCGGAGATTGCGCTCGCAGCGGATGACGTAGTCGCGCCGAAGCTCGTCATTCTCGCCGACCTTCTCGGCGCAGACGAAGAGGCCCTCGGTGAAACGTTCCTGCGCCAGCGCAACGTCGCCGCCCGGCGTGATGCCGCCGGCTTCGAGCTCGTGGCAGACCGCGCCCGCCCAGCCGACCAGCTTGCCGGAGTGGAAGATCGGCACGACGTCCATCACGTCCGGCACCTGGACGGTGCCGATGAAGGCATCATTGTTGGCGAAGATGTCGCCATCACGGATCTGCGGGTTTTCCTCGTAGCCGTTGCGGATCATCCATTTGATGAACCGGCTCATCGTGTGCACATGCACCATGATGCCGTTGGAGAGCGCGATCGCGTCGCCTTCCGGCGTGTAGATCGCGACGACCATCTCGCCGACCTCGCGCACGCCGGGCGAGGCGGAGATACGCCGCGCCATCTCGCGGGCCGATACGCAGTAGGCGCGCAATTTGGTGTGCAGCGTCTCGAATTTCAGCGGATCCTGGTTGCGCAGCTTGAGTTCGGTGATGCCGTCATAGCAGCCGGTCTCGTCCATCAGCCGTTCGGATTCGAGCAACCTTTCGCGGATGCGCAGCGCAGAGGCGGGTTTGTCCAGCATGGCGTTCGCCCTTCTCAAGCGTGGGTGTAGTGCAGCAGCGTCCATTCATCGACATGGACGCGATCCTGCGGATGGACGACGAGCGTCGTCGCCGGATGTTCGATGATGGCGGGGCCGACAACCTCGTGGCCGGGTTGCAGCAAGTCCATCTCGTAGAGATTCGCCTTGTGCCAGCGGCCCCCGATATAGGCCTCGCGCACGCCCTTGTGGGCGGACGCCGGATCGGATTTGCCGAGCGGCCGCTTGACCAGCATCGGCTTGACCTTGTCGGCGGTGGCGATCAGCCCGAGCTCGGTGATCGAGAAGCCGGCCTCGCCATAGCGCGAGACGCGGTGGTTGACCTTGGCATAGACCGCCTCGAACTCGGCGATGACCTTGCGCATGTCGTCGGCCGAACGAACCGCCGACAGCGGCGCCATGACCTCGACGTCCTCGAGCTGGCCGGTGTAGCGCATCATCAGGAACGGCACGGTCTTGATCTTGTCGTGGCTGTGGCCGTCGGCGATCATTTCGTCGACCGCAGCCTTGGTGAGATCGTCCCAGACATTGGTCACCTTCTTGCCAAAGGTCTGCAATTCGTCATCGCTGGCGCGGGCGCCGATGTCGATCTGCGTCGACACCGAATGGCGGCGCATGAAATCGGCCGTGGTGCAGCCGAAGGCCGAGAAGGCTGCGGCGAACTGGAAGGTGATGATGTCCTTGAAGCCGATGCCCCTGGAGCAGCCGGCGAGATGCAATGGCCCCGAGCCGCCATAGGACAGAAGCGTGAATTCCGAGGGGTGAATGCCCTGGCCGGAGATGACGCGGCGGAGCGCATTGTTAGCGTCGGCCTCCAGCATGTCGATCATGCCTTCGGCAGCTTCCTCGACACCGACGCCGAGAACGCGGGCGCATTTCTCCTCGAAGGCTTTGCGCGCCTTCTCGACCTGCAGCACGACCTTGCCGCCGAGGAAGTAATGCGGGTTCAAGCGGCCGAGGATAGCATCGCAATCGGCGATGGTTGGTTCGGTGCCGCCCTTGGCGAAGCAGATCGGGCCGGGATCGGAACCGGCGCTTTCCGGTCCGAGCGAGACTTTTCGGGTCAGCGGGTCGACCTTCAGGATCATGCCGGCGCCAGCGCCGATCGTGTCGAGATGCAGCGTCGGCACGTTGAGCTTGAAGCGGTCCATCAGCGGTTCGTTCTCGATCCGCGTCTGGCCGCGCGTGATGACGCCCATGTCGAAGGACGTGCCGCCCATATCCGAGCAGATCAGCGAGTCGTTGCCAATCAGCTTGCCGACATAGGCCGCGCCGAGAATGCCGCCGATCGGCCCGGAGATCATCGTCTCGTGCAGGCGCGGATGGTCGATCGAGGTCAGGCCACCGAAGGAGAGCAGCGTCTGCACGCCATATTTGAAGCCGTATTTCTTGGAGACGTCCTCAATGCCCTTGAGCTGCTTGCGGCCGCGCGAAGTGGCGTAGGCCTCGATCAGCACCGAGTTCAGCCGCGACTGCTCGCGGATGACCGGACGCACCTCATGGCTGGTGTAGACGAGGATGTCGGCGCCGGCGGTGGCGATCTCCTCGCGGCAGATCTCGGCAATGCGTTTCTCATGCGCCGGATTGACGTGAGAGAAGATGGTCATGATGCAGATCGCCTCGACCTTGTCGGCAATCAGCTTCTTGGCGGCCGCATGCACCTCGTGCTCGTAGAGCGGCAGGACGACGTCGCCGAACTGGTCGATGCGCTCGGTGACGCCATGGGTGCGGCGGCGCGGCACCAGCGGATCGGGATGGTGATGGGTGACCGCATGCAGGCGGTCGGCATAGGAATAGTCGGCCCAGGCCTGCAGGCCGCGGCCCATGAGGATCATGTCCTCGAGGCCCTTGGTGGTGATCAGCCCGAGCTTGCGGCCGGTGCGCGACAACAGCGTGTTGAGCATACCGGTGCCGGAATAGAGCACGACATTGACGCCTGAGAACAGGTCCTGCAGCGAGATGCCCCAGGCATCGGCCGCATCCTCGGCGGAGGCGAGGAAGCCCTCGGCCTCGTTCTTCGGCGTGGTCGCCGACTTGCCGATCTTGAAGTGGCCGTCCTGATCGACAAGGATCGTGTCGGTCATGGTGCCACCGGCGTCGATGCCGATGACGATTGGGTTGGTGGTAATCTGGTCCACGGGTCGCTTTCCCTTGCCGAGAGTGACCGCAGGCTAGATTCCCAAAGCCGGATCGCGCCATATGCCTAAAGACACAATGACGCTTGGGCCGGGTTCGCCGAGAAAAGGGCATGCGCATGGGCAACATCTGGGCGCCGCTGGCCAAGGCGATCGCCGCCACCGGCACCGACCGGCATGTCGACTGCCTGATCGACCTGATCGGCGCCGACATCGCGCATGACCTGGTGACGGTGACGCGCTACTCGGCGACCAAGACGCCGGAATTCGTCAAGCACCGGCGCTTCTCCGACGAGATGGTGCGGCGCTATCTCGACAATTACTACGTCTTCGATCCGTTCTATGCCTCGTGGCGCAGCCAGCGCCGGCTAGGCATCATGCCGCTGAAAGGCCTGGCCAATGAGGAGGCCAAACGCGGGCAGTACATAGCCGGTTTCCTGGCGCAGTCGGAAATCTGCGACGAGGTCGGCATCATGCTGGCCGATGGCGGCGACTGGTGCCTCGGCATCTTCCTCGACCGCTCGACGGTGTCGTTCAAGGACAGCGAGATCGCGCTGCTCACCGAGCGATTGCCGGTGTTCGAGGCGCTGCATGCGCTGGACATCAAAGCACGCGGCTCAGACTTCTCCCGCACCTCGGCGCCCAGTGGTCCCGGCGCCTCGCCGCAGCAGAAGCCCAGAGTTCCGGAAAGCCTCTGGCCCGAGCTTTCATCGCGCGAGCGCGAGTTGGTGCAGCTCATCCTCGCCGGCCATCCCACCGCCAACATTGCCGAGCGGCTCGGCATCACCGTCGGCACGGTGAAGAACCACCGCCGCCGCATCTATGAAAAGCTCGACATCACCACCGAGCGTGAATTGTTCCTGCAGTTCTTCCAACATCTGGGCCCAGCAGCGTAGCTGACATCGGTCAGGAGCAGCGAATCGCTGAACCGGATCGATTCAATGCTCTTGCGGCCGGATATCGGTTCTGAGCCAGATCACAATGCGAGAATAATGTCCGTTCTTGAAGGTTCGCTGCCCTAAGCTGCCGGCCCGCTTGCGGCCCAAACGCCAACCGCAGCTTATCCTTTGACTTCCGGGGTTGAAACGTCCCTACAGGTTTAGTCGCTGTAAATCTCTCGACCTCGACAAGAACTGACCGCGCGGACGGACCTTGCCCGAGGTGAGAGGTACCTTCATCGCTAGTAAGCTCGGAAGAGAAATCATGTTGACGCTCTGCCGATTGTGATACGGCGCGGCATTCGGCCTGGGTGGCTTGTCACCGGCCTGACGCTTGGAACGAGCTGGTCAGAGATCGGCCGGATATAGTGGCTCTATCAAGCCGGTCGCCGCTGCCCGTGGGGCACGATCGGGTCACTGTGTCCGCCAGTCATACTCTTGCCGGAACCCAAGGACGTCGCGCAGCTTCCGGTTGGAGATCGGTCCCTCAAATGCGTCCATGGCGCGGGTGACCGGTATGTTGGGCACATGCTTCCTGAGAAACTCCGCCGTCGGCAATTCAGACACGATGGTGTCGTTGACGGCGTTGAATATCTGGAATCCCAACCCGTCCCTCTCGACGCACAGGTCGACGATCTGACCGAGATCGCGCACGTCCATATAGGTCCAGGCGTCGCGCCGCCGCTTCGAGGGATCGGCCAGGAATTCCGGAAAGCGGGCATAGTCCTTCGGCTCGACGACGCCACCGATCCGCAGGGCATAAATGTCGGCTCCCGTGCGGGAGGCGAAAGATCGTGCGATTTTTTCGCCGAGCAGTTTGGAGAGGCCGTAGCTGTCGGTCGGATCGACGTCGTAGTCCTCATCCACCGGAAACGATGAGAAGTCGCGTTCGCCTTCGGCAAAGCAGACGCCATAGACCGTTTCGCTGGAAGCCGTGACGATCTTGCGGATACCGAGCTTGGTGGCGGCTTCGATCACGTTGTAGGTCGACTGCACATTGGCGGCGAACATGGCGTTGTCCGGCCGCAGGAATATCCGCGGCAGCGCCGCGAAATGGACCACCGCATCGACCGGCCGGCGGCCCTTGCCGCCGAAATATTCGTTGAACCCGAAATGCAGCGTCAGTGCATTGTAGGCTTCGCCGGCATCCGCAAGGTTGGTAATAACAGTATCGACCCCGGGCATGTCCAACGGCGTCAGGTCGAGGTTGAGAACATGATGCCCGCGCTTTAGAAGGTAAGGTATGACGTGGCGGCCGATCTTGCCGCTGCCGCCGGTGAAAACGATCCGCTTGCCCATGGCCTCCTCCTGACGGTCTCTTTTTGCCGAGCAGCGCAGCGCCCGGCCAGAAGAGTCTTCATCCGATCATCCGCTACTCAAAAATGCCGAAGCCAGGAACCGCGTGCTTGCACACACCATCCATGTCGAGCTCGACGCCGATGCCGGGAACGTCGGACACCGCGATATGGCCGTCCTCGACGATGGACCTTGCGCCGTCCGGCAGGCGGACATAGCTGTCCCACGCGTCCCGTTCCTCGAGCGCGTGCCATTCCAGCACCAGGAAGTTCGGCACGCTGGCGCAGACATGGCATGTCGCCATCGTGCCCAGCGGCGTCGACACAAGATGCGGCGCGAAGGGCACGTAGTACATCTCGGCGAGGTTGGCGATCTTGCGGCTTTCGGCGAGGCCGCCGCATTTCGGCACATCGGGCATGACGACGTCGGCGCCGTAATTCTGGAACAGCTCGCGAAAGCCCCAGCGCAGATAGAGGTTTTCACCGACGCAGATCGGCGTTTTCGTACGCATTCTGATCTGCTTCAGAGCCTCGACATTTTCCGCCGGGATCGGCTCTTCGAGCCACAGAAGATTGAAGCGCTCCATCTCGGCGGCGATGCGGCTGGCGCTCAGCACGTCGTAGCGCGCATGCAAATCGATGCAGAGATCGATGTCGGGGCCGACCGCTTCGCGCACCGCCGCCACACGCTCCACCATGAAGCGGAGTTCCGCGCCGTTGATGGTGTGGTTCATCCGGTCGAATTTCGTTGGATGGTGCAGATTGTCGATGTCGAACTTGAGCGCGGTGAAGCCCTCCTCAACCATGCGGCGCGCGCGCGCCGCACAGCCCTGCGGCGATCCCGATTCGTCATCGCCGTCGCCGCAATCCGCGTAGAGCCTTATCCGGTCGCGGAACTTGCCGCCGAACATGCGGTAGAGCGGCTGGCCGGCGGCTTTCGCCGCCACGTCCCACAGGGCCATTTCGAGCCCGGTGAGGGCGATGAGAAAGACGCCGGCCTGCGCGCCGGAAAACACGTGATCGCGGCGGATCTTGTCCCAGCAATATTCGACATTGCGCGGATCCTGGCCGATCAATTCCGACTTCAGTTCCGAAATCAGCCCCACGATTGCGGCGGCACCTGCATCGGGGTTGGCTTCGCCATAACCGGAGATACCGGCGTCCGTATCGATCCGGATCAGCGTCGCCTTGCCGTGATAGGCGACGACCGCTGTCTTGATATCCACGATCTTCATCGGATCCTTCTCCCCGTAATGGCGTCGCACTTTACAGCACACAATTCTGGCTAAATGCCAACTTGTCTAATAAGCATACAAGATTGCCGAATGAGGCGTAAACCCCCTTTGAGAGATTTTGCGTCAGCCGGCTTCAGAACCTCCCGCCTTACCTTGAATTATTTGGGAATTTGCGGTTTTTGGCGACGAATTGCGATTCCCGGAGAATGCACTTGTTAGACGAGTATATAAGCGTATAAATTTGGTAACGGCAGGGCCATGGCCCATATATGCCGCCAATCGGGAGGAACAGGATGCAACAGCGACAGCTGGGATCGTCGCCGGTCAAGGTATCGGAAATCGGACTTGGGACTTGGGGCATGTCGGGCGCGTTTTGGGGCGCGGCCGACGATAAGGAATCGATCCGGGTGATCCGACGCGCGCTCGAGCTTGGCATCACGCTAATCGATACGGCCGAGGCCTATGGACACGGCCATGCCGAGGAAGTCGTCGGCGAGGCACTGGCCGGCCGCCGCGACAAGGCCGTCATCGCGACCAAGGTCGCGCCCAATCATCTGGAACCCGCCGCGATAGAGGCGGCGCTCGACGGTTCGCTGAAGCGCATGCAGACAGATTATGTCGACGTCTATTTCGTCCACTGGCCGAACTCGGAGTTTCCGATCGGCCCGACCATGGAGATGATGGAGCGGCTGCGCGCGTCAGGACGGATCAAGGCGGTCGGCGTCTCGAATTTCAGCACCGCCGACATGGACAGCGCCCGCCAGCATGGCGTCATCGACGTGCTGCAGCCGCCCTACAACATGCTCTGGCGCGAGGTTGAGGCCGAAACGCTGCCTTATTGCCGCAAGCACAATATCGGCGTCATGCCATACAGCGGCCTGGCTCAGGGACTGCTCACCGGCACGCTGTCACCGGACACGAAATTCGTCGAGGGCGATGAGCGGCGCACAACGGTGCTGTTCCAGCCGGGCACCTATGAGCGGGCGGTGAATGCCGTCGACCTCCTCAAGCCGATCGCGGCGCGCTACGGCAAGACGGTTCCGCAGCTTGCGATCCAGTGGCTCACCAGCAGGCCGGGCGTCAGCTCGCCGCTGGTCGGCGCCCGCACCGTCAAGGAGCTGGAGGAAAACGTCGAGAGCGCCGGCTGGACGATTTCCGACGCGGACATTGCCGCCATCGACAGGATCACGGCCCCGATCTGGGCGGAAATCAAGGACAAGGGCGACATGTTCGGTTTCCGCGCACGCCAGCGCCAGGAACAACAAGCGAAGAGGGCCTAGGGGCCCCTCTCAATTCACGCCGTGTCCTCCCGGCACGCTGCGGCGCGGCCAGCGCAAATGCTGGCTGCGCTGCTTCTTCACCGAGGCAAGCCGACCGCGGTGGTTTTCTTGAGGTGCCGGCGCATCGCTTCTTCGGCTCGCTTTTCATCGCGCGCCACGAGCGCCTCGTAGATTGCCCTGTGCATTTCGGTCGCGGAGGGAAGCGCATGGGGCATCTGATTGCTGATGCGCCTGCTTGCCATCTGCCACCATCGGGACGAATACATGAAACGGTCGAGAATCCTGTTCTGCGCCGCGCGGCAAATCTCCATGTGGAAATCCAGATCGAGCTTCAGATAGGCATCCGGATTGTCCTCGCTGGCCGACATCGCCGCCAGCAAGGTGCCAAGACGCTCGAGGTTTTCCTTGGTCATATGCTTGGCCGCGATGGCGGCGATGGCCGGTTCGATGATGATCCGCGTGGCGTGCGCTTCGGCCAGGATTTCGCGCATCTGCTCGTGCGGCAGCCAGTCGATGAGCAATGGGCTGAGATAGTCCCACTCCTCGGCTGGACGCAGCACCACGCGCCGGCCCTGCGCGATCTCGATCATATCGAGCGACGCCAGGATCTTCAGCGCCTCTCGCGCGACCGCGCGCGAGACCCCGAACTCCTGAAGGATCTGCTGTTCCGAGGGCCCCTGGGCGCCGGCGACACCGCTGGCGGCGATGCGTCGCGCCAGCACACCAGCTACCTGCTTGGGCAAAGTTTGAAGCTTGACCTCGACGGTGTCCATCATTAACATCCACTTGTCTGATAAGCTTATAGGCTGATAGCTAGATATGCAGTCAACTTATCTCATAAAAACGCTCACTAGCCTATAACACGGCCTGCGGAAAGGGATCGAGCGGTGTCCAGTCGCCGTGCCCTGTTGCCGCTGTCCGAGATCAAGATCGATACGCCTTAGCAACTGAGGCGTGTTGGAGCGCAAGTGCCCGATCGCCCGGAGGCTCGCAGGCGTCGTCCGGGAACCCATACAGGCAGTCTCGCCGCGGGAGGAGCACGCCGGCGGACTGTCGAGGGCGAAAGTCGTCGGCCGTCCCTGGACGGACCGATCCATCAAACCAGGAGGAGATTGTGATGTCCGGAACCTTATCGAGACGCAAATTCCTTGCCGCGAGCGCGGCGGTGACGGCCGGCTCGCTTGCGGCGCCGTGGGTTGCCAGGGCAGACGCTAAAGAGATCACCGCATTGCTGATCACGGGCGGCCCGCTCTATCCCAAATATTGGGAGAAGATCGTCCAGGACTTCACCGCCAAGACCGGCATCAAGGTTCGCTACGACCTCCTGGAATTCACGCCCCTGACGGCAAAGGTGGTCACGTTGAGCGCGGCACGGTCGAGCCAGTACGATGTCTACAGCACCCACACCGCGCAGATCGATTCCTACTTCAATCATTTCGCGCCGCTGAACAGCTATTTCAGCGACTCCGAGCTGGCAGACTTCTATCCCGTCGCGGTTAAATACCTGCGCGATCCCAAGACCGGAAATCTGGCGGCGATTCCGCGCAACATGGATGCGCGCGTTCAGTATTACCGCAGCGACATCTACCAAGAGAAGGGCCTGAAGCCGGCCGGAACCTGGGAAGAACTCGTCGATGTCGGGCTAAAACTCACTGGCAACGGGCACTATGGCCTTGTCGTGCCGGGGCAGGGGGACCCCGCCCAGCGCACCTTCAGCGACCTGCTTTGGCAGGCAGGCGGCGACTGGGTCGACCAGGCCAACAAGCCGGCGTTCAATTCCGAAGCCGGCATCAAGGCGCTCACCTTCTATCGCGATCTGATCCAGAAGCACAAAATCGTGCCGCCCGACGCGGTTGGCTATCAATGGAACGAGAACTCGACCGAATTCTCGTCCGGCACGGTCTATGCCACTTTCGATTGGCCGGGCGCCTTCGCCACCCTTTCCAATCCGGAAACCTCGCGCGTCGTCGGTAAATGGTCGACAGCGCCCTATGTGCGGGACAAGGCGGCGATCTCATGCGCCATCTCGCATGCCATGGCGCTGAACGGCCAATCCGAACGCAAGGAACCCGCCGTCGAGTTCATCAAATACACGGTCAGTACCGACGCCCAGCGGCTCCAGTTCGACCAGTTCACCAACTTCCCGAGCAGCCGGAGCCTGGCCAAGGAAGTGATCGCCGCGGCCAAGGGTCCGCAGGCCACTTGGCTGCAGCAGCTCGAGACGACGATCGCGAACGGCAAGGAATGGCCCAAGCTCGCCGGGTTCTCGAAGGTCTGCACCTTGATGTTCTCGGCCATCGAGCAAGCCCTGTCCGATCAGGTTTCGCCCGCCGACTCGCTCAATCAGGCGGCGACGGAGGCGGAAGAGATCATGCGCCGGGCCGGAGCTTACGACTGATAATGGCGGCCGTCGCACAGCACCGGGCGCCAGGGCGCCGGCGACGTTCGCCGCTGCCCTACACCTGGCAGAGAGGTTACCTCCTGGCCAGCCCGGCGCTTCTCGTGATGCTGGCCATCCTGATCTATCCGCTCGGATACTCCTTCGTCATGAGCTTCTTCCGCTGGGATCTGAGCGGCTCGGCGCCATTCATCGGAACGGGAAACTACACCGACGAGCTCTTTGGCCGCCAGTTCAACCAGGCGCTGCGAAACCAGACCATTTTCAGCGTCGTTTCCATCACGATCGAAGTGGTGGCTGGCATGGCGATCGCCGTGCTGGTCAACGGCAAATTGCGCGGCATGCGGCTTGCGCGCACGTTGCTTTTGGTTCCCCCGATGATTGCGCCCGCCGTCGTCGGCCTGAACTTCCGATGGCTGTTCAACACCCAATACGGCTTGGTCGACGCGCTGCTGCGCATGTTCAACCTGCCTGACATTCCGTGGCTCAACCACCCGACCTGGGCACTCGTCTCGGTGATCGTCGCCGACGTCTGGCAGAACACGCCACTGATGGTGCTTCTGTTCCTTGCCGGCCTGCAATCCCTGCCGCAGGAGCCGCTCGAGGCAGCCACGGTGGATGGCGCGACGCCGTGGCAGCGCTTCTGGCACATCGTTCTGCCGCTGATGCGCCCGGTCATCATGATCGCGCTGATGCTGCGCATCATCGACACCTTCCGCACCTTCGACGTCGTCTGGCTGATGACGCAGGGCGGCCCGGGCGGCGCCACCAATCTGCTCACGGTCTATTCCTACCTGCTGGCGTTTCAGGCGGTGGATTTCGGACACGCGGCGGCGGTCTCCTACATCGCGCTGGGCATGTCGCTGTTCGTGCTCGCCCTGCTCTACGGAGTGCCGTGGCTGATTGCGAAACGGAGGGCGATATGAGCGAAGCTGTCATCGTCAGCGCACGTTCCATGCCAAAGCGCCGGCGCCGCCGGTTCACGGCGGGAATCGCCGGTCAGTATTTGGCGCTAGTCGTCACAGTCGCGCTCACCGTCTTTCCGCTGGTGTGGCTGTTCCTGACCTCGATCCGAAGCTCGGCCGATATCTTCTCGGTTCCGGTGCACATCATCCCCGAGACAGCGACGCTGACGCAGTATGTCGCGGTCTTCGCCCAGTACGACACGATGGGCTATGTCTGGAACACCGTCATCGTCTCGGTGGCGACGGTCATCCTTGTCCATCTGCTGGCCATCCCCTGCGCCTATGCGCTGTCGCGCTTCAGGATGCCGGGCGCCATGCTGATCTTCGGGCTGCTTTTGATCATGCGCATGATCCCGGTCATCGCGCTTGCTATCCCGCTCTTCGCCGTGTTCGCCGCCATGGGCCTGCTCGACACTGTCTGGGCGCTGATCCTCAGCCATACGGCCGCCAAGCTGCCGGTTGCCATTTGGCTGCTTCTGGGCTTCATCCAGGATGTGCCGAAAGAGATCGAGGAGGCTGCCCAGTCGGATGGCGCCGGCACCGTGCGCACGCTGGTCCAGATCGTCGCGCCGCTGATTGCGCCGGGCATCGGCGCCAGCGCTGTCATCACCTTCCTCTTCACCTGGAACGACCTGCTGCTCGCGCTAACGCTGACCTCGAGCAAGGCCGCGCAGACGCTGCCGGTCGGCCTCACCAATTTCGTCTCGCAGTTCGGCATCGACTGGGGCGCCATGTCGGCTGCCGGCGTGCTCATGGTCATCCCGACTTTGGTGTTCGTCTGGTTTGCCCAGGGGCTGCTGGTCAAGGGGCTCACGACAGGCGCCGTTCGCGGCTGAGTAGCGGACATGGGCCACAACGCTCTCGACGGCTTCGCTGGGCGTTGAACGCAACTGAGTGCGATCGATGAGGTTAGAACTCACCGCACATTGGAGGAAACGAAATGGAAGCTGACCAGATACCGGTGATATCGGACATTCCCCGGCCGTCACGAGAACTGGTCGACGCGCTGGCGGCGATCGGTTCGGCGACACTGGCCAGCGAGCTTTACCACAAGATGGGCATTCGCGACCCGCAGATCCGTGGGCCGCGTCCGCTGAGGCTCGGCAGCACAGCGGCGGGGCCGGCCCTGACCCTCCAGTGCATGCCGAAGCGCGAGGATCTGTACAACGAGACGGAATACGAGGAGCCGGAGCGGCAACTGCACCGGCACGTGCTTTATCCCACTCAGCCCGGCGACATGGTGGTGGTCGATGCCCGTGGCGACATGGGCAGCGGCATCTTCGGCGAGATGATGCTGACCTATTTCGCCGGGCGTGGCGGCGCCGGCGTCGTTATCGACGGCTGTATTCGCGATTCCGCCCAGGCGGCGGCGCTCGACATCGGCATCTGGGTGAGGGGCGTCACACCGAATTTCCATGCCCAGACCAACATCGTTCCCTTCGCCGTCAACGTTCCGATCGCCTGCTCGAACGTGCTGGTCATCCCGGGCGATATCATCGTCGCCGACGACGATGGCGTGGTCGTCGTGCCGGTCGGCCTTGCCCCCAAACTGGTCGAACTCGCCGGCGCGCATATCGAGTGGGAAGAGTTTTCGCGCTTGCGGCTCGCGCAAGGAGGAGACCTGCGGAAATACTACCCGTTGAGCCCCGAGGGCGAGGCTGAATACCGCGCATGGCGGCAGGCTCAACGAAAATGAGCCGTGCCGGTACGGGAGAAGAATAGGTGTCTGCAATCGAGATAGAACAGCTCGGCAAGAGCTTCGGGGCGGTGGAAGTTCTGCGCGACGTCAACATCGAGATCGCCAGCGGCGAGTTCGTGGTCCTGGTCGGTCCGTCGGGCTGCGGCAAGTCAACGTTGCTGCGCATCATTGCGGGGCTCGAAGAGCATACGACTGGCGAGATCCGCATCGGCGGACGCGTCGTCGACGAGATGCCGGCCAAGTCGCGCGACATAGCCATGGTGTTCCAAAGCTATGCCCTCTATCCGCATATGAGCGTGGCCGACAATATGAGCTTCGCGCTGCGGCTGGCCAAGGTTCCCCGGGAAGAGATCGTTTCCAGAGTGAAGGCAGCGGCCGAGATCCTCGGTCTGCAGGACCTGCTCGGGCGCATGCCGCGTCAACTGTCCGGCGGCCAGCGCCAGCGTGTCGCCATGGGCCGCGCCATCGTCCGCGACCCTGCGGCCTTCTTGTTCGACGAGCCGCTCAGCAATCTCGATGCCAAGCTGCGCGTGAAGATGCGTGCCGAGATCAAGAAGCTGCACCAACGGCTGGGACGAACCAGCATCTACGTCACCCATGACCAGACAGAAGCAATGACGCTCGCCGACCGCATCGTGGTGCTGAACAAAGGCCGCATCGAACAGATCGGCACCCCTTCCGAACTCTACGACAACCCGGCCAATCTGTTCGTCGCAGGCTTTATCGGCTCGCCGGAAATGAATCTCATCAACGGCCGCATCCAGAGTGGCGCATTCATCGCGGAGCAGGGCCTACGCCTGCCCTTGCCTCACGTGGCAGGGGTGGGGGACAAGCAAGGTGTGGTTTACGGGATTCGTCCTCAGCACATCGCTGTCGGAGGCAACCACGCACAGGCGAGAGTCCAGGTTGTCGAGCCGACCGGTGAAGCGCAGGAAATCACCTTGACCGCCGATGGCGTCGACCTGATGGCGGAGATCCGGGACCGGCCGCCCTTCAAGCCGGATCAGGAGGTGAACCTGGAGATCATGATGCATAAGGTACATCTGTTCGACGCCGAGAGCGGCAGGAGGATAAACTAAAGGAGCCTGTCCTTCCGGACTGTCCCCCTTCGAGTGAGCTATGCCGCTGGTGTCTTCCCGGTGATCATATCCGCCGCCTTCTCGGCCATCATGATCACCGCTGCGTTGGTGTTCGATGATACGATGCGTGGCATCGCCGAGCTGTCGCAGACGCGTAAGCCTTGCAGCCCGCGCAGGCGCAGTTCCGGATCAACGACGCTGTCGGCATCGCCGCCCATGCGGCAGGTGCCGACCGGATGGTAGGCGCTGCGGCTATGCTGGCGGGCAAAGGCTTCGAGCGCCACGCGGCCCTTCGTCGCCGCTCCAGGCAAATGCTCGCGGCTGATGTATTTGGCGAAGGCCGGCTGAGAGAGGATCTCGCGACTGATCTCGATGCCGTCGATGGCGCGTTCGACGTCGTAGCGTTCGGCGAAGGGACTGGGGTCGATGACCGGCGCATCGCGCAGATCTGCCGAGCGCAAAGTGACGCTGCCGCGCGAACGCGGCCGCACATGGTAGGAATTCAACGTGCAGCCATTGCCGCCGGGGACCGAGCCGATACCTTCCTCGACACCGGCCCCGGGCAGGAAATGAAATTGGATATCTGGCGTCTTTTCCGAGCGGTCGCCCCACCAGAAACCGCCGGCTTCGACGATGTTGGAGGCAACCGGTCCTTTGCCGAAGAGCGCATATTCGAGGCCGGCGACGGCCTGCCAACGCTTCTTCTTGTAGCGGTCGATGCCGTGCGGCCCGTTGAGTTCCGCGACGACGTCCACGTCCATGTGATCGTGTAGATTCTGGCCGACCCCAGCGAGATCATGCACAGCTTTGATGCCATGCTTTTCGAGATGCGCGGCAGGGCCGATGCCGGACAGCATCAGGAGTTTCGGCGAGCCGATGGCACCGGCGGTGACGATCACCTCGCGCTCGGCGTGCAGCAACTCGGCGCGACCATTGGCGATGATCGCGACGCCGACGGCCCGACCCTTCTCGACGACGACGCGGCTGACCGTGGCGCCGGTGCGCAGCGTCAGGTTCCCGCGGCCGAGCGCCGGTTTCAGATAGGCGACCGCGGTGCTCGAGCGCCTGCCATTGCGCGTCGTCGTCTGATAGAAGCCGGCGCCTTCCTGCTCGCCGGCATTGAAGTCGGCGCGGAAGGGCAGGCCAGCCTGCTGCGCCGCCTTGACGAAGATCCTGGTCAGCGGGTGCGGCGTGCCGCTGGAAACGCCGAGCGGTCCGTCGATGCCGTGCTGGGAACCGGCAAAAGTGTCGTTGCCCTCGGAACGAACGAAATAGGGCAGCACATCGGCGTAGCTCCATCCTGTGCAGCCGAAGTCTGCCGCCCAATCGTCATAGTCCTGCGGGCAGCCGCGCGTGAACACCTGGGCGTTGATCGAGGAGCCGCCGCCGAGCACGCGCGCCTGCGGGTAGACCATGACGCGGCCGTCGATCTCCTTGCCGGGTGCGGCGTCATAACCCCAGATCAGCGGCCCGGACGTCATCTTGAAGAAGCCTACCGGCATGTGGATGTATCGGTCGGTGTCGGGCGGCCCGGCCTCGAGCAGGACGACGGACAGGCCTGGATCCTCGCTCAGCCTCGCGGCAAGCACGCAGCCGGCCGAGCCGCCGCCAACGATGATATAGTCCGCCATTCTCGCTCCCTTGCCGAGGCAAATCCGGCCTCGCGCTTTTACGCGCGACGATCTCAAGTCGCTTGTGCCACGTCAAGAGAAAGGGTATGGTTGCCGTGTTGAAGGGTTGTCGTACAAGTAGAGGGACCTGACGGCCCGTCTCCGGAGGACCCGGCCGCGCTCCCTGCGCACGAGCCGGGCGGAAACAATTCAATCGGGAGGTTCGAAATGAAGGACAGCAATGGTCTTGTTTTTTCCGGCAGGGTGAGCCGCCGGACGCTGATGCTGGGCGCTGCCGCCGGGGCGGCGACGCTGGCCATGCCGAATGTGTTGCGCGCGGCCGACAAGCCGACGCTGGTGACGTCGATCCGCTCGTTGTCCAATCCCTATCACGCGGTGTGGAAGACCGGCGCCGAGGCTTATGCCAAATGGGCCGGGCTGGAGCACGTCACGCTGGTCTCGGAAGGCAACAGCGAGAAGGGCATCGCCGATATCAAAGCGATGCTGGCCAAGACCAACGGCAACATGGTGCTCAACTCCGATCCCAACGACACGCCCGACGCGCGCCCGATCGTCGAAGCATGCGCCAAGGCCGGCGCCTATGTCGTGACGCAGTGGAACAAGCCTGCCGACCTGCACCCCAAGGACTTCAACCCGAACTATGTCTCGCATATCGAGTTCGACGGCATCGCCAGCGGCAAGACCATCGCCGAGATTCTGTTCAAGGCCATCGGCGGCAAGGGCGGCATCGTCGCGCTCGGCGGCCTGATCTCGACTACAGCAGCGATTGAACGCAAGAAGGGCCTCGATGCTGCGCTCGCCGCGAACCCCGACATCAAGCTGCTCGACTTCCAGGTCGCAAACTGGAAATCCACCGAGGCCTTCGACCTGATGGGCAATCTGCTGACCCGTTTCGGTGACGACATCAAGGGCATCTGGGCCGCCAATGACGACATGGGCTCCGGTGCGCTCGAAGCGCTGCGCGCCGAAAACCTCGCCGGCAAGGTGCCGATCGTCGGTGTCGACGGCATCAAGACGGCGGTCGACGCGGTGCGCACCGGCGAGTTCGCCTGCACGATCACCTCGGATCCGTTCTGGCAGGGCGGCATGGGGCTGGCTATCGGCTACAACGCCAAGATAGGCAAGTTCGACCCGGCCAGGGAGCCGCCGGAACACCGCGAATTCTACGGCAAGGCGGTGCTGATCTCGCACGACAATGTTGAGGAATATTACAAGACCAATGTCGAGTCGAAGCCCGAGATTGACTGGAACGATCTCTGGGGGCCGGGTGACCGGAGCGATCCGGGCCTGACCCGTTTGGGGCGGGCCGGCTTCTCCCTGGCAGCGGCCCGCCCCTTTTTGCCGGCGTCTTGCGCCCGCGGCCACGACGCCTGTCACCAGCAGACGGGAAGCGGTTTGTTGACAATCGATACAGAACCCCTGAAGTCCGTTTTGGACATCGAGCGGACAACGCTTATGACATTCCTCCCCGGCCGCATCGCCACTATGCTCGGCGGCAGGCGCTGGCGCAGGCTCGCGCCGTTGGCGGTGCTGGTCGTGCTGTGCGTGCTGATCACCATTGCGAATCCCAATTTCATCGAGCTGCGCAACTTGGTGCGGCTCGCCAACTCCGCCGCAGTTCCGCTGACGCTGGCGATGGGGCTGACCTTCATTATCGTGATGGGCAGCATCGACCTTTCGGTCGAGGGTACCCTGTCGGTGGCGGCGATGGTGGTGGTGCTGCTCGCCGCCAATGACAGCAACGGCAACGATTATGGTTGGTGGGCAGTTCTGGCGGCGATCACCGCCGGCACGGTCATGGGCCTCATCAGCGGTCTCGTCCAGACGATGCTGCGCATCCCGTCCTTCATGGCGACGCTCGGCATGTGGTTCATCGGACTTGGCCTGTCGGTCTATATGCTGGGCGGCTCGGCCATACGACTGAACGACGCCTCGATCCGCAATCTCGCCTTGCACCGTTTCCTCGGCCTGCCGCTGGCGGTCTGGGTCGCGCTCGGCGCGTTCGCGCTTGCAGCGGTCATCCAGTATCACACCAGGCTCGGCCGCCACATATTGGCGATCGGCGGCGACGAGGACGTGACCAGGCTCTCCGGCGTCAACGTCACGCGCGTGCGCATAGCGGCGTTCGCGCTGGCCGGCTTCTTCTTCGGCATTGCCGGTGTGCTTGCCGCGGCTCAGCTCGGCCAGTCGCACGCCGTCATCGGCGACGGCAGGCTGTTCGCGGCGGTCACGGCCGTCGTCGTCGGCGGCACGGCGCTGACCGGGGGCGAGGGTGGCGTCGTCAATACGCTGATCGGTGTGCTGATCGTCACCGTTTTGGCCAATGGCATGATCCTGCTCGGCATCTCGCCTTACATCCAGCAGACGGTGCAGGGCCTGATGATCATCGCGGCGGTGGCGCTGTCGCTCGACCGCGTTCGGCTGAAGATCGTGAAGTGAGCGCCATGCTGCAGGCAACCGGCATCATCAAGAATTTCCCCGGCGTCCAGGCGTTGCGCGACGTCTCCATAGAGGTGCGGCCGAACGAGGTGGTCGGACTGATCGGCGAGAACGGCGCCGGCAAGTCGACGCTGATGCGCCTGCTGGCCGGCGGCTATCGGCCGGATGGCGGTACGATCACCCTCGACGGCGAACAGCTCAAGCTGCGCAACGCCCGCGACGCGGCCAGGAACGGCATCGGCATGGTGTTCCAGGAACAATCGCTGGTGCTCAACCTGACCGTCGCCGAAAACATCTATCTCGGCGAAGAAGATCGCTTCACCCGCTTCGGTCTTGTCAACTGGCGCGCCATGAATGCTGCGGCGCGCCGGCAACTGGCCAAGATCGGCGTCGACATCGACGTCACCGCGCGCACCTCCGAACTGACCTTCGCCGCGCGCCAGATGGTCGAGCTCGCCAAGGCGCTGACGCTGGAGGAGATGGTCGAGCGTCCGCTGCTCATCTTGCTCGACGAGCCGACGTCGGTGCTCAACGCCGCCGATATCGAGGTTCTGTTCGCGCGGGTGCGCTCGCTCAAATCCCGCGCCAGCTTCGTCTTCGTGTCGCATCGCCTCGACGAAGTGCTGGCGATTTCCGACCGCGTCTACACGATGAAGGACGGCGCGGTCGTTGCCGAACACCGCGCCGCGGAAGTCACCGCGCCGGAGCTGCACGAGATCATGGTCGGGCGCGGGCTGCAGGCCGAATATTATCGCGAGGCCCGTCAGCAGCCGCCGGGCGATAAGATCATGGTCGAGGCCAGGGGCCTGGGCGCCAGCGGCTTCTATCATGGTGTCGACCTTTCGATCCGCGCCGGAGAGATCGTCGGCATCGCCGGCGTCGTCGGCTCCGGACGCGAGGAGGTTACCCGTACGGTCGGCGGCTTCCTGCCACATGATGCGGGCGAGATGAAGATCGCCGGCGAGACGGTTCGCTTCAGCTCGCCAGAGCCGGCAGTGCGCAAGGGCATCGGCTATGTGCCGCGCGAGCGCAGGCTGGAAGGCCTGGTGATGTTTCTGTCGATCGCCGAGAACATTTCGCTGGCGGATCTCTCGAGCGTCATGCGCAACGGGGCCATCGATTACGGCAAGGAGCGGCGGCTTGCCGCTGACTGGATCAAGCGGCTCAGCATCAAGGCGCCAGGACCCGACGCCGCCTGCCGCAAGCTCAGCGGCGGCAACCAGCAGAAGGTGGTGCTGGCGCGCTGGATGACGGCGGGCTCGCGCATCCTGGTGCTCGACCACCCGACGCGCGGGCTTGATGTCGGCGCCAAGGAAGAGGTTTACGAGCTGGTGCGCGACCTCTCGGACCAAGGCGTGGCGATCCTTCTGATCTCCGACACGCTGGAGGAGACGATCGGCCTGTCGCACCAGGTTCTGGTGATGCGCGACGGCGAGATCACCGCGCGCTTCGATGCTAGCCCCGGCAACAAGCCGGATCAGGTCGAGTTGCTACGAGCGATGGTGTAAGCCGATGAATGAAGGTTTTTCCATCAAGCAGGTCTTCGAGGGCAAGTGGACGCAAGGCGCCATCCCGCTGGTGCTGCTTGTCGCCCTTTTGCTGATCATCGAGATCGCCGCGCCCGGCTTCCTGACCGGCGAGACGCTGGCGCTGCTCTTTGCCAACACCGCCGTGCTGTTTATGCTGGCGACCGGCGTCACCTTCGCCATCCTGCTCGGCGGCATCGACCTGTCGATCCAGGCGGTCGCCTCGCTGGCGAGTGTGATGCTGGCGCAATTGCTGCCCTCGCTCGGCTTCGCCGCGTTCCCGGTGGCGATCCTGTCTGGCCTCGCCTTCGGGCTGCTGAGCGGCATCGTCCACGTCAAGCTGCGCGTGCCGTCCTTCGTGGCGACATTGGCTACCGGCGGCGTGGTCACGGGCCTGGCGCTCTGGGTCTCCAACGGCCGCGCCATCACCATCGAGGAAGCCGGGCGTGAAAAGACGGCGTGGATCAACGCTACGATTTTCGGCCTGCCGATGGTGGTGCTGATTTCGGCCCTGATCGGCATCGTCAGCTTCCTCGCGCTGCGTTACACCCGCTTCGGCCGCCAGGCGATCGCGGTCGGGGCCGGCGAACCGGCGGCGTGGGCGGCCGGCATTAATGTCGACCGCACCAAGATCATCGCCTTTGCCGCATCGGGCATTCTGGCGGCCATCGCCGGCGTCGTGCTGGCGGCCAGGCTGTCCAGCGGCTCGCCGGTGCTCGCCAACCAGCTGCTGCTCCCCGCCATCGCCGCCGTCATCGTCGGCGGCACGGCCATCACCGGCGGACTGGGCGGCGTGGCGCGCACCGCGGTCGGCGCGCTGATCATCTCGATCGTGCGCATCGGCATGACCTTCGTCGGCGTCAACATCTTCCTGGAAAATATGGTGTTCGGCGCGGTGCTGATCGTCGCCGTTGCCATAACCATCGACCGCAGCAAGATCGCGGTCATCAAGTGACGAACCGATCCGCACCGCCTCCCAAGCAGACGCGGACGCAGTGGGACCGCATCGGCGGCGAGCCGGTGCGGTCCGCTGCAGAATTACTGCATCGTGTCGAGGCCGATCAGCTCGATCTTGTAGCCGTCGGGATCCTCGACGAAGGCGATGTGAGTGGTGCCGTGCTGCATCGGTCCGGGCTTGCGCGGGATCTTGGCACCGCGCTTCTCGAGCTCGGCGCAGACGGCGTAGATATCGTTGACGCCGAGCGCCAGATGGCCAAAGCCGGTGCCGATCTCATAGGGTTCCTCGCGGCCCCAGTTCAGCGTCAGCTCAACGACGGCTTCCTTGTCCTCGGGTCCATAGCCGACAAAGGCATTGGTGAACTTGCCGCCGGGATAATCGTCGCGGCGCAGCAAGGTCATGCCGAGCACCTCGGTGTAGAAGGCGATCGACTTGTCGAGGTCGAGCACCCTGATCATGGTGTGCATATAGCGAAAGCCGGGGGCGTCGCTCATTGGGAAAGTCCTCCGAATTCAGTGATTTGCCGGTCTGACCATCCACATCAAGCGGCTTCGGGAAGAAGCATGCTATCGCTTGATGTTCTCAATCAGGGTTGTATGATAACACGACAAGATTGGTGGTTGTCCAGTCGTTTTCCGGAAGGGTCCAGGTTCAGTTCATGAATGCCGTGCCGCCCAATTCCGCATCGCTGATCGCCGCCCTCACCGGCGTGCTGTCGGATGGCGGGCTACTGACAGAGGCAGAGGACCTTGTCCGCTACAGCCGCGACTGGTCGGGCGACCATGTCGGCCGCCCGCTGGCGGTGGCGCGGCCCAGCTCGGTGGAAGAAATGTCGGCGCTGATGCGGCACTGTCATGCCGAGCGCATCCCCGTCGTGCCGCAAGGCGGGCTGACCGGCCTTGTCGGCGCGGCGGTGGCGGCTGACGGCAATGAGGTCGTCGTCTCGCTGGAGCGCATGAACAGGATCCGCTCGATCAGTCCGATCGACTTCGCCATGGTGGTCGAGGCCGGCTGCATCCTCGAGGACGCCAAGCGCGCGGCGGAGGAGAGCGACTGCATCCTGCCGATCACCTTTGGAGCGCAAGGCAGCTGCCGCATCGGCGGCAATGTCGCCACCAATGCCGGCGGCTTCAACGTGCTGCGCTACGGCATGACGCGCGACCTGGTGCTTGGCCTCGAAGTCGTGCTGGCCGACGGCCGGATCTGGAACGGGCTTAAGGTGCTGCGCAAGGACAATCGCGGCTACGATTTGAAGCAGGTCTTCATCGGCTCGGAAGGCACGCTCGGCATCGTCACCGCGGCGGCGCTGAAACTCTTCCCCAAGCCGACGCAGATCGAAACGGCGCTTGTCGGCCTACGCTCCGTCGAGGATGCAATGGCGCTCTATGCGCGGGCGCGGCGCGGTTGTAGCGACTTGCTAACCGCCTTCGAGTTGATCCTGCGCGGCGGTATCGAGATCACCATGCGCGAGGGCAAGGATTTCCCCGATCCGCTCGGCAAGCCTTATCCCGCCTATGTGCTGATCGAGGTTTCGTCCGGTGGGCTGATCGACCTCAAGGATATGCTTTTGAGTTTTCTCGCCGGCGTCGAGGATCTTGTCGAGGACGGCATTGTGGCATCGACCCGGGCGCAGGCCGAGCGCCTGTGGCTTTACCGCGAGATCATGGTCGAGCGGCAGGGCCGCGGCGGCCGCTATCTGCGCACCGATGTCTCGGTGCCGATCTCCAAGCTTGCCGATTTTGTCGCCGACGCGCTCACCGAACTTGGACGGGCGAGGCCCGACGCGCTGCCCGTCACCTACGGCCATGTCGGCGACGGCAACATCCATCTCAACGTCGTGCCGCCGGAGGGCATGGGGGCCGAGGAGATCGAGCATCTGTTCGAGGAGGCGGAAGCGGAGATTTTCGCCGTCGTCGACCGCTATGGCGGCTCGATCAGCGCCGAGCACGGCATCGGCCGGGTCAAGCAGCGGGCCTTCCTCGACCGCATCGATCCGGTGACGCTCGATCTCGCCGCAGGCATCAAGGATGCTTTCGATCCGCACCATATATTGAGCAACGGCCGCATTCTGGCGTCCGCATCCGCGCTCGACTATAGGTGAGCGATGACGCTGAAGCTCGACAAGGTCAATCGCGGTCCGCACCTCTCCACGCTCGTTGCGAGTTCCATCTCGCGCGAGATCGCGCAAGGACGCCTCAAACCCGGCGATCAGCTGCCGACCGAACAGGCACTGGCGACCACGTTCGGGGTCAGCCGCAACGTGGTGCGCGAGGCGATCGCAAGGCTGCGCTCCGAAGGCCGCATCTGGTCGCAGCAGGGCAGGGGCGCCTTCGTTGCCGACGCTACCAACGCGACGGTGCTGACGATCGACTATGAGACCTTGCAGCGGGCGGATTCCTTTCGCAATCTTTTCGAGCTGCGCGGCATGTTGGAAGTGCAGATCGCCGCGCTGGCCGCGACCCGCCGCTCCGACGCCGACATCGAGGCGATGGAACAGGCGCTCGATGGGATGCGCGCCGCGCCTTATGGCAGCGTCGCCTGGCTGAAGAACGATCTCGGTTTCCACCGCGCCGTCGCCGAGGCGACCCAGAACCCCTATATGGGCCAGTTCCTCGTCTTCGTCTCGGAACGGGTGCGTGAGAGCATCCTTGCCGCCGGCAACCAGCAGAAGTCCGACGACATGGCGCGCACGACCCTGGGCGAGCACGAGCGCATCCTGGCGGCGATCAAGGCCGGCGACGCGAAGGGCGCGAGCGCCGCCATGACGCGGCATCTCGCGGGGGCGGCCTCACGCGTCGGACTGCCTGGCGGCGACGCTGAGGCCGCGTCGCCGACACGGCATTCGAGGTTGCGAAAGGCCGTGCGCGGGCGGGCAGGGTAGGGCCGCGCAGCCACCTCCCTCACTCGGCCGCAGCCTCAATCAATGAAACGCCGTTGAGCTCAGCAACAATATCCGACAGCGCCGGCACGAATTTTTCTCCGTGCCCCGTAGCGACCGCCGTGGCAAAACCGTTGCGGACCACGGCGCCGACCGGGTTGGCAATACCGGCGGCCTGGGCGAAGGAGGCGAGATAGGTCATGTCCTTCAGCGCATTGGCGATGGCGAAGCGCTGGGCGTTCTCGTTGCGGTTGAGCACGAAGTCGAAGAAGGCCTGGTAAAAGCCGCAGTCCATGCGGCTGCCGGAAATGACGCTGTTGAAGACCTGCGGCGTCAGCCCGGCCTTTGCTCCCAGCGTCAGCGCTTCGGAATAGATCGCCGAATAACCCATAGAGACGAAATTGTTGAGCAGCTTCATGGTGTGGCCGCTGCCGGTCGGGCCGGTGTGGATAATTCGCGCGGCGAAGGCTTCGAGCACTGGTCGCGCGCGGGCGACCGCTTCCGCCGCGCCGCCGACCATGACATCGAGCTTGCCTTCGGCGGCTTCCTTGGGCGTGCGCGCCAACGGCGCGTCGATCAACGTCACGCCATTGGCGGCGAGTTCGGCGGCAAGCGCTATCGTCGAGGAGGGGTTAGAGGTCGAGCAGTCGACTATCAATAGCGGCTTGCCGGAGGCTGCAAGCCCGTCCGGTCCTTTCACGACCGCCTCGACCTGCGGCGAACCGGTAACGCAGATCAAAACAATGTCGCAACCTTCAGCGAGCGCGCGTAGTGTCGCCGCCTGGCGGGCGCCGGCGTTGACCAGCTTCAGCGCCGCATCCTGGTTTCGGTGCGCCCAGACCGTCAGCGGCCAGCCCTTAGCCAGAAGGTTGGCAGCCATGCCCGAGCCCATCGCGCCCAGGCCGATAAAGCCGATTTTCTGCTTCATGTTGGTCTTCCAGTGCTGTTGGAATTTCTGTTTTGATGCATGTCGTTGTCCGGGAACCGCTGTGCACTTCCGGGGGGCATGCATTGGAAACGAAAGATTGCCGTTGCAACCAAGCGGTGCGATCCTTGGCCTGAGAATCGATTTAAGAGGCCGGTTTTCCGATGACGGATCGCCAGGGAGCAATGTTCGGCGCCATTCGCCAGTCCCCCAATCTCAGGGGCGAACTGGTGGAGAAATTTGCCGCGCAGATCGAGGCCGGCGATCTTGCGCCTGGCCAGCGGCTTCCCACCGAGCAGGAGATCGTCAACGCGACGGGCGTCAGCCGGACGGTGGTTCGCGAGGCGCTGGCATCGTTGCGCGCACGGGGGCTGATCACGACACGGCAGGGCCTCGGCGCCTTTGTGGCCCAGGAGCCCCCGCCGAAAACCTTTTCGATCGTGCCGACGGATGTCGAATCGATCGACGAGATCCTGGCGGTGCTGGAGCTGCGTATGGGCGTCGAGGCGGAAGCGGCGGCGCTGGCGGCCACGCGCCGCACCGCCAAAGACCTTGGGCTTATGGCTAAGCAGCTCGACGCAATCGACCGGGCGATCGCCGAAACGGGTCTCGCCGCGACCGAGGATGCGGCTTTCCATCGGGCGATTTCGCTCGCCTCGCACAACGCCTACTTCAGCCGGC
Organism: Mesorhizobium sp. CA15; assembly: GCF_020165215.1. Taxonomy (NCBI): domain Bacteria; kingdom Pseudomonadati; phylum Pseudomonadota; class Alphaproteobacteria; order Hyphomicrobiales; family Phyllobacteriaceae; genus Mesorhizobium; species Mesorhizobium sp. CA15. The sequence continues at coordinate 241,306 of NZ_JAIUHQ010000002.1, read as the reverse complement.
TCTTCGACACGTTCGGCACTGCGATGATCCCCCGCCAATGGACGCAATTCGACCAGATGGAGCCCGACGAGCGCGAGCGGCATTTCGAGCGGACGCGGCGCGAGCACCGGGCGATCCATGATGCCATCGCAGCACGCGACGCCAAGGCGGCGCAGCGCGCGATGCGGCTGCATCTTTCCCGTTCCTACAAGCGCTTCGAGCAGCTCCGAGACGGAACCGCACATCTGAAGTAGATCGGGCGAGGTCGCCCGAGCGGCGCATGGCGCTTCGCGAGAGGCAGCTACGACGCGGCTTTCAAAGTGCGGCCGGCCGTGATTGGCATTATGCGCCCATGCCAGGAACATTCCGTCGTCCTCCAGCCCGCCGGTAGATCCAAAACCAGCATTTCGGTCATCACCTTTTGCATGCTTACAGGGTTGTCATACAACCATTCGATCTGATATTCCTGCGGGGATGACCCGTCAAGAGGACGCGGTTTTTCAGGAGTGGTTTCTATGCATCAAAGGCGATTTGGCCGCACCGGCTGGCAAGTGTCGGAAATCGGCTTCGGCAGTTGGGCGATCGGGGCCGATTGGGGCGACGTCGAGGAGAAGGACGCCATCGCGGCGCTTAATGCGGCGCTCGATTCAGGCGTGACGATGATCGACACGGCCGATGTCTATGGCGACGGCCGGGCGGAAAAGCTGATCGCCAAGACGCTGAAGGGGCGGGGCGGCGCGAGGCCGATGGTCGCCACCAAGGCCGGCAAGCGGCTGAACCCGCATGTCGCCTCAGGCTACAACCGCCAGAACCTGACCAGCTTCGTCGAGCGCAGCCTGCGCTATCTCGAGGTCGACGTGCTGGACCTGGTGCAGCTCCATTGTCCGATGACAGAAGTCTTCTATCAGCCCGAGACCTTCGATGCGCTGGAGAAGCTGGTCGAGGAAGGCAAGATCCGTCACTACGGCGTCAGTGTCGAGAAGGTCGAGGAAGGCATCAAGGCGCTGCAATACCCCGGCGTCGTCAGCGTCCAGATCATCTACAACATTTTCCGGCAGCGGCCCGCGGAACTGTTCTTCGACATGGCGCGCCAGAAGGACGTTGCCATCATCGTCAGGGTGCCGCTGGCCAGCGGGCTCCTGTCCGGCAAGTTCAAGAGCGATTCCAGCTTCAGCGCCAAGGACCACCGCAGCTACAACCGGAAGGGCGAGGCCTTCGACGTCGGCGAGACATTCGCCGGCGTGAATTACGAGGAAGGCCTGCAAGCGGTCGAGGAATTGCGGGCGCTGCTGCCGCCAGGCGCCACCATGGCGCAATGGGCGCTGCGCTGGATCCTGATGAACCCGGCGGTGACGGTCACCATTCCGGGCGCCAAATCGGTCAGGCAGGCGCAAGAGAACGCCGCCGCGTCCGACCTGCCGGCGTTGTCGCCGCAATTGATGGAGCGCATCGCCGACATCTATGAGCGGCGCATCAAGGCCTCCGTCCACCAGCGCTGGTGAGCGCCATGCGCAGCGGCGAACGCCTGGTTGCTGGTAAGCAACCGGTTTCTGGTAAGCAACTGGTGATCGACGGACATCAGCATTTCTGGGATCCGGTGGACGGGTCCTGTGGCTGGATGACGGAGGATTACGCCGCCATCCGCCGGGTGTTTTCGCCCGACGATCTTCGGCCAGCGCTTGCGGCGGCCGGCGTGGACAAGACCATCCTTGTCCAGACATGGCATTCGCTCGACGAGACGCGCGCATTCCTGGAGACAGCCAGCCGGACCAATTTCGTCGCTGGCGTCGTGGGATGGGTCGACCTCGCCGATCCCGAGGTGGCGGCCACACTGTCCGAGCTGAAGGCGCGGCCAGATGGCCGTTACCTGGTCGGCATCCGTCACCTCGTGCACAACGAGGCGGATCCGAACTGGCTCTTGCGCGCCGATGTCCAGCGCGGGCTGGCGGCTGTCGCCGAAGCGGGGCTCGCCTATGACCTGCTGTTGAAGGAGCCGCAGATTCCGGCTGCCCTGGAGACGGTGGCGCGGCATCGCAATTTGCGTTTCGTGGTCGACCACATCGCAAAACCGCGCATTGCGCAGCACGCGATGGAGCCATGGGCCGGATTGATGCAAGGCTTCAAGGCCCATCGGGACCACGTCTGGTGCAAGCTGTCCGGAATGGTCACGGAAGCCGACTGGCGGCACTGGAAGCAACAGGATCTGCAGCCCTATGTGGACGAGGTCCTTTCCATTTTCGGCCCGTCGCGATGCCTGTTCGGCTCGGATTGGCCGGTCTGCCTGGTCGCAGCCGACTATCAGACGGTCAAACGCGCCTTCGACGATTGCCTCTCCGGGCTGACCGAAGAGGAACGTTCGCACATTTTTGGCGCTTCCGCCGTCGAGGCCTACCGCTTGTCGCTGTGACGGTGGCAAGGCTCTGAGCCCTCCCGCCTTGCGGTTGCCGGGCCACATTCATCAGCACATGATCGCGGCGCATGTCTCTGCGTTGGGCATCTTTGTCCAGCGCCTCGCACCGACTGCAATGAACTTCCTCGCCCAAGCTGAGATCAGATACGGAAGAACCAAAGGCGCGGCACGCAACTTGGCCGCTAGCTCCGCGCCGGAGTTGACACCACTGTTACATGGTAATAGGGTTGTATGACAAGTTGGCCATGTAACGGGAGGAACATGCATGAGACAGCTAGGACTTGGATTGACCATCGCGGCCGCGGGGCTCGCCATGGCTTTGCAGACGGCCCGCGCCGACGAGGAACTGCCCATCGGCGTCATCGCCGCGCAGTCGGGCTCGTTCGTTTCGGCCGGCAACACCATCGTCGGCGCCGCGAACCTGGCGGCGCAGCAGATCAACGACGCCGGCGGCATCAAGGTCGGCGACAAGACCTACAAGATCAAGCTCTATATCCGCGACAACCGCACGGATGTGAACGTCACCATCGCGGCCGCGCGCGAGCTGGTCAACGACATCGGCGTCAAGGCGATCTGGGGCACCGAGACGCATGACTTCTCGGTATCCATGGCCAAGATCACCGGCCCGGCCAAGGTCCTGCAGTTTTCCGGCAACAGCTCGCTCGGCGCCGTGCTCGACGACAAGGCCGTCGCCGAGGATGGCTGGCTCCACTACACGTTCCAGAGCGAGCCGCAGGAATGGCAGCGCAGCGGCAGCACCGCCAAGGGCGTGCTCTCGCTTCTGACGCCGCAGCTGAAGTCGCCGCCGAAGCATTCCGTGGTGTTCGTCGGCAATGACGCGACCGGGCAGTATCTGTCGTCGCACTATGTCAAGGCGCTCGAGGCGGAAGGCCAGAAAGTCGACCTGGTGCAGTATCCGCCGGACACGACCGACTTCTCGCCGCTGCTTACCCGCATCAAGGGCATGAAGCCCGACATCGTGCATTTCTGGTACAATGGCGATTCAACGCTCACCGCTTTCCCGCAGGCCCTCAAGCTCGGCGTGGCGCCGTCCTATTTCCTGTTCGGCGTCGATCCGGGCATCTATCAGGAGCGGAGCCTGAAGGCTGATGTGCCGGTGACGCTGAGCTGCGTGCCGGTCTGCTGGGGTTCATCGCCGTACCCCGAAGTGAAGCAGTATTTCGACAAGTATTTCGGCCTCGGCGCCGCCAAGGGCCCGCAGTCCTCCGTGTCGCTGCTCTATTACGATTACTTCTTCTGGTACGCCAAGGCGCTGGAGAAGGTCGGCAAGATCGACGATCCGGACGCGGTGGTCGCGGAGCTCCTGAAGTCGGACTACAAGGGCGTCGTGTCGCCGGTGCCGCTTGTGTTCAACAAGCACCACCAGGTCACCTTCGCGACCGAGGTTTGCATGGTCGAGCCCAACACATCCGACCAGTTCAAATGCGCGGTCGAGCAGCCGCCGGCCGCTCCGCCGCCCGGCGACAACGGCGGCTGAGCCGGCCCGCGACAAAATCCGACATCGGGATGGGCGGCGAGGTTCCGTCCATCCTCCCCTTGCAGGCTCGCCACCCGGATTTGACGATGGACATTTTTGTGCAGCAACTGGTGAACAGCCTCTCGGTTGCCAGCGTCACCATTCTCATCGGCATCGGCATCACGCTGATCTTTGGTCTCGCCGGCATCGTCAATTTCGCACATGGCGAGTTCCTGATGGTCGGCGGCATGGCGACCTGGTTTATGGTCGGCGCCGGCATGAACTTCTTCGTGGCCCTTGTGCTCGCCGGGCTGCTGGTCGGCGCGCTCGGCTTTGCCGCCGAAAGATGCCTGTTCCGCTTCACGCTCAACCGGCCGATGAACGGCTTCATCATGTCGATCGGCCTCAGCGTCATCCTGCAGCATGCGGTCATCCGCGTGTTCAACGAATTCCAGAAAAGCATCACCGACCTGGTCGGCCTGGTCTGGACGATCGGCGGCGTCGACATCATCGCCATGCGCGCGATCGTCGTCGCGATAACGGCCATCATCGTGGCGATCACCTATTTCGGCATCTCGCGCAGCCGCTATGGGATGGCGTTGCGGGCGAGCGTTGCGGACCGCGACACCGCCGAGCTGATGGGCATTCCGGTGCGCCGCTACGTCACCGGCGTCTTCATTTATGGCAGCCTGCTTGCCGGAATAGGCGGCGCCTTGATGATCTCGCTGTTTCCGATCACACCGTTTACCGGCAGCGTCATCATCATCCGTGGTTTCGCCGTCTCGCTGATCGGCGGCCTCGGCAATGTCGGCGGCGCGGTCGTCGGCGGCCTGGTGCTCGGCTTGGTCGACGGCCTCAGCGCCGGCTACGGCTATCCGGAATGGACCGACGCCTATTCGCTGGTCGTGATGATCCTGATCCTGGTGCTGCGGCCGCAGGGCCTGCTCGGCGGCACACTCGGCCCCAAGGCATCGTAAGATGTCGATGCCAGTGACCGACAACAGCGCCGGCAAGACAGGCGCCGCGCAAGAAGGCGCCAGAGCACGGGATCGCCTGGCGCTTCTGACGGCGGACAACGCCGCCGTTCCCTGCCGGCCGGCGTCCAGGCGATCACGGCCATCCTTTTGGCGGTGCTGCTCATCGCCTTGCCCTGGCTCGGCCTCGGCTACCGCTTCCTGTCGATCGCCATCACCACGCTCTATACGGCGATCGGGCTCTACGGCCTCGGCCTGCAGTTCGGCCAGGCCGGCATCATGTCGGTCGGCCATGCGGCGCTGATGGGCGTCGGCGCCTATGCCTCGGCGATCCTGTCGGTGCAGCTCGGCCTGGGTTTGTGGGCATCGCTGCCCTTCGCCATGGCGCTGTCGGCGATCGTCGGCGGCGTCATCGGCCTGCCGACGCTGAGGGTCGGCGGCCAGCATTACATCATCATCACCTTCTGCTTCTGCGCGCTGTTCGTCATCGTGCTGACCAATGGCGGCACCTTCACCGGATCGGCGACCGGCCTCGACGTCGGCTCGGTGACACCCTTGCCTGGCATCAATTTCGACAAGCTCTCCAACAATTACTACCTGGTCCTGGCGGCGCTGTTCCTGGCGGTTGTGGCAACCTATCTCATCGGCAATTCGCGCTACGGGCGGACGTTGCGGGCCATCCGCGAGAACGAGCAACTGGCGCGTTCGGTCGGCATCAATGTCGACCTGCACAAGCTCGGCGTGCTGATGGTCTCGGGCCTGTTCGCGGGCCTCGCCGGGGTGCTGCAGCTCTACTATCTGCGCCACATCTCGCCGACCCTGTTCGGCGCCTTTCCCAGCCTCTACCTCGCGCTGATGGTCATGCTGGGCGGCGCCCGCTATCTCTACGGGCCGCTGATCGGCGCGGTCGTCGTCAATTTCCTGCCCGAGGTGCTGAACCTCGATCCGGTCGATTCCCGCATCGCCTACGGCGTCTGTCTGCTCCTGGTGATCCTGCTGCTGCCGGGCGGCGTCGGCGCCGGCATCAAGAACATCTACTGCGCGATTACCGGCGGCTTCGAGACGCAAAAGCAAAGAGGTTCGAATGGCCGCGCTTGAGGTGAGGGGCCTGCGCAAGCAGTTCGGCGGCGTCGTCGCGCTCAACGGCATCGATCTCGACATCGACACCGACCGTGTCGTCGGTATCGTTGGCCCTAACGGCTCCGGCAAGACAACTTTGTTCAACGTCGTCACCGGCGTCCATCCGGCGACCGGCGGCACGGTGTTCTGGCATGGGCAGGACATCACCAATATCGGCGCGCATCGCATCGCGCGAAAGCGGCTGGTGCGGACGTTCCAGCAGGCGATGTCGTTTCCGGGCCTGACCGTCGACGAGAACGTCCGGATCGCCTGGGAGCAGGGCAGGAGGGGAGACGGCCGCTGGGCGTCACCGGGCATGATCCTCGAGTTTGTCGGCCTGGCGCCGCTTAGCAAGGCGATTGCGGGATCGCTGCCCTTCGGCAGCCTGAGACGCCTTGGGCTGGCCGTCGCGCTCGGTGTGTCGCCCGAACTCCTGCTCCTGGATGAGCCCGGCGCCGGGCTGAACGACAGCGAAGCCCAGGCCTTCGCGGCGGTCATCGCGCAGCTGCCGCCGCAAGGCATCGGCGTGTGCCTGATCGACCATGACATGGACATGATGGCCGACCTCTGCGACCGCCTCATCGTGCTCGATTTCGGCACGAAGATCGCCGAAGGTCCGCCGGGCGAGGTGCTCGCCGACCCCAAGGTCCGCGAGGTCTATCTCGGTCCCGACAAGAAGGCGGCCGCGTCATGAGCCTGCTTGCCGTCGAGCATGTCGACACCGGCTACGGGCCCGTCGCCGTCAATCGCGACGTCTCGCTCGCGGTCGGCCAAAACGGGATCGTCACCATTCTGGGACCCAACGGCGCCGGCAAGACGACGCTGCTTCGTTGCATCGCCGGCCTGGTGAAGCCGCGGCGCGGCACGGTGACCTTCGAGAGCCGCGACGTCACCAAGCTTCACGCCGACGAAAAAGCAACGCTCGGCATCGTGATGGTGCCGGAAGGCCGCCGCGTGTTCGCCGACATGAGTGTGCGCGAGAACCTTTTGCTCGGCGCCTACTGCCGCAACGACCGGGACGCTATCGAAGCCGACATCGCCTTGATGGAAAGCTATTTCACCATCCTTGCCAAGAAGCGCGGCGCCAAGGCCGGGACGCTCAGCGGAGGCCAGCAGCAGATGCTGGCCATCGCGCGCGGCCTTATGGCCAGACCACGCATCCTGTTGCTCGACGAGCCGTCGCTCGGGCTATCGCCATTGCTGGTCTCGGAGCTGCAGGGCATCATCATCGACGTGCGCGAGAAGTTCCGCGCCGCGGTGCTGCTCGTCGAGCAGAACGCCGGACTGGCACTCTCGGTGGCCGAGCAAGGCTATCTCATGAATTCCGGGCGCATCGTAGCTTCAGGCGGCATCGAAGAGTTGCAACAGTCGTCGGTCATGCAGGAGCTCTATCTCGGCAAGAGGGCACGGCAGAACCAAAGTTCCTCGCAGGCTTAATATTCGCAGTGTCTAACGGCGATAGCCCGAAGGGGGTTCGGTCCGATGCCTGCAGAGATCCGCCGGCGCCGGAAGATCGTGGGAAGACCTCACAATGCCCAACCCGCGTTGGACGATTGTCCCTTATCTCAACGCGTATCACCACGGTGATCAGCGCGTGAAATAAAAGCAAATCACAATCCGGCAGCGACCTCTTGGATGAAGTCCAGAAACGCTCTGACCTTTGCAGGGGGTAGATGGCGCGAGGGATGGTAGGCATAGAGTGGATAAAGCTCCTCCGACCAATCCGGCAAAATCCGCACCAATTCGCCGCGTGCCATGAAGGGCGCGAGACCCACGGCAAGGCTCTGGAACACCCCTTGACCCGCCACGCAGGCGGAGACCGCGACGGAAGGATCGTCGAGCACCAGGCGGCTTGTGACCTTGACCGCAACGATCTCGCCGCCGCGATAGAATTCCCACGGAAACGGCAGTCCGGTCTGAGGATCGCGGAAGAGCAGAGCCTCGTGATGGACGAGGTCATGAGGCGAGCGCGGCTCGCCATGACGATCGAGATATACCGGCGCGGCGACCGTCAGGATCGGCGTTTCGAGGAGTTTTTGTACGATGAGCGTTGAATCGTCCGGGGGGCCGAAGCGTACCGCGACGTCTATCCCCGCCATCATCTCCTCGCGATAGTTGCTTGTGGATAGGTCGAGTTGCAGCATTGGATAGCGTGCCAGGAACTGCCTAAGCGTCGGCGCGAGCACCATGCGCGCGAACCAGGGGTCGACTGATACGCGCAGCCTGCCGCGCACGACCGCAGCGGAACCTGCCACCTCGGCTGCCGCCTCGTCGAGGCCGGCAAGCAATGGCATTACCTGCGCATGGAAGCGCCGCCCTTCTTCGGTGAGGCTTACCTCGCGCGGATTGCGGTCGAAGAGGCGGACGCCGACCCTCGCTTCCAGGCGCGCCACCGCCCGGCTCACGCCCGAGGGCGTTACGCCGAGCATTTCGGCCGCCCGGGCGAAATTCCCGGCCTCCGTCACCGCCGCAAGGACGCCGACGCCGGTGAGGAGCCGCGTGTCGAAAACCATTCCTTCTCCTTACCGTCCACTAACGGACGCCACCTCGAAAACGCAATGATTTTGAGTCACCGTAGCACTGATCTTAATGCGCGTGAATCACGTTATATCTCGGCATACACACGGCTCCATTGTCGGGTGAGCAGCCATCGGCCGCCCTCCTGAGAACCTTCAAAGGAGCCAGTCATGAACCAGTTGACACGCAGAACCATTCTCCAGCGCGGAGGCCTGCTCGGTGCCATTCTGGCGCTCGACACCGTGAGCCCCGCTCTGGCTGCAACGAAGCCCGTCGCATCCCTTCTGAGCGCGAGCGCAATCGACGCCGCCTTGCGCGCCGGCGTCTCCCGTGACGACGTCTCCGGCGTCGTCGCCATGGCAGCCACCCGCAATGGCCTCGTTTACGAAGGCAGCTTCGGCAGGTCGAACGTTGCGACCGGCGCGCCGATGACGGCCGACACGGTGTTCTGGCTGCTCTCCATGACCAAGGCCTTCACGGCCACCGCCTGCATGCAGTTGATCGAACAGGGCCGCATCGACCTCGATGACGACGCGGCCAAGTATCTGCCCGAACTTACCGCGCCCCAGGTCCTTGAAGGCTTCGCCGCCGACGGCGCGCCGCGCCTGCGCCCCGCCAAACGCGCAATCAAGGTGCGGCATCTGCTTACCCACACCTCCGGCTTCACCTATTCGATCTGGAGCGAGGCGCTGAGCCGCTACGAGCAGGTCACCGGCATGCCCGACATCGCCACCTGCAAGAATGCCGCCTTCGCGGCGCCGCTCGAATTCGATCCCGGCGAACGCTGGGAATACGGCATCAGCATGGATTGGGTCGGCAAGCTGGTGGAAGCCGTCTCGGACCAGTCGCTGGAAGTCTATTTCCGCGAAAACATCTTCGCGCCGCTCGGCATGCGGAACTCCGGTTTCCTGATCGGGAGCGAACAGAAGAAGCATGTCGCCACCTTCCAGAACCGGCGCGCAGATGGCGGGTTGGAGCCGGCGCCGTTTGAGATGCCGCAGCGGCCGGAATTCTTCATGGGCGGCGGCGGCGCCTTCTCGACCCCGCGCGACTACATGACGTTCCTGCAGGCCCTGTTGAACGGCGGGACGCTAAATGGCGCGCGTATCCTCCGTCCGGAGACGGTCTCGCTGATGATGCAGAACCAGATCAGCGAACTGAACGTCCACGAGATGCGCTCGGCGCATCCGTCCTATTCGCGCAGCTTCGACCAATTCCCCGGCCAGCCGCACAAATGGGGCCTCTCCTTCGACATCAACACGCAGCCTGGGCCGAACGGCCGCTCTGCGGGCAGCATCTCATGGGCGGGCCTGCTCAACTGCTATTTCTGGCTCGATCCGGTCAAGCATGTCACCGGCGCGCTCTTCACACAGATCCTGCCCTTTTACGACGAGCGGGTCGTCGCCCTCTACGGTGCCTTCGAGCGCGAGCTCTATGCCGGACTCGCCTGAGTCGGCGCGATCCCAACCAAAGGAGAACCGATATGTTTGCAATCACCGGAATTACCGGCAAAGTCGGCGGCGCCTTGGCGCGCACTTTGCTTGCCGACAGGCTTTCCGTCCGCGCCGTCTTGCGCGACGAGGCTAAGTCTGGGCCATGGATCAGACAGGGCTGTGAGGTCGCCCTTGCCGAGATGAATGATGCGGAGGGCCTCGCAGCCGCCTTCCGCAGTGTCGAGGGCGTTTTCATCCTGCCGCCGTCGGAATTCGATCCCGAGCCAGGCTTTCCCGAGGCGCGGCGCGTGATCGCGGCGCTGGTGGCGGCCCTCATCGCGGCCCGTCCCGGCAAGGTGGTGTGCCTGTCGACCATCGGCGCCGACGCTGCGCACGAGAACCTGCTGACCCAGCGCACCCTGCTTGAGGAAGCGCTCGGCGAGCTCGACTTGCCGGTAACCTTCCTTCGGCCCGCCTGGTTCATGGAGAATGCGCTGTGGGACGTTGCCGCCGCGCGTGATGAAAGCGTGCTGCGCAGCTGCCTGCAGCCAGCCGACAAAGCCTTCCCGATGGTCGCGACGCAGGATGTCGGGCGCACCGCAGCTGCGCTCTTGCGCGAGGACTGGACCGGAACGCGGATCGTCGAGCTGGAAGGGCCTCAGCGCGTGTCGCCAAACGACCTCGCCCATGCCTTCGCCAAGGCGCTGGACCATCCGGTGCGGGTCGAGATCGTGACGCGCGACAGTTGGGAAGCGCTCTTCCGCGGGCAAGGCACGCGCAATCCGCTGCCCCGAATTCGCATGATCGACGGCTTCAACGAGGGCTGGATCGCGTTCCGCGACGACGGCAGGTCGGCGATGAAAGGTACCGTGACACTCGAAGACGTTATCACGGACCTCGTCGGCCAGAACTGCCCCGAGGCGGCTGGCTGAGGTCGATAGCCTGCGGGCACGAAACACCGGCGGGGCAGCGTCCCCCCGAAGCATCAACTCAGAAAAGCGAGTTCATGGACACCATCATCACAAGGGGCGTCGCAATCCCTCGGCTCGGCTTCGGTACTTTCCGCGTGCCGGGGGCAGACGCCCAGCCGGTCGTCGAGAGCGTCTCCTTCTCGGGCGGCCCGTCGGTGACAATCAAGTCGCACCACAATGTCGGCGGCCTGCATGGACGTCGGCCCCCGATCGTTGAAGCCGACGAGGGCGCCAACGTCGAGCTTGGGCGAAGCAGACACCCGACTTGCGTTGTCGGGTGCAAAGCCGTAAGACCTGCACGTCGCGAAAAACGACGCCCGCATCACTGGGCTTCGCGCATACGCCGACCGTTTCGCGGTCGGCCAGCGGCTCCAACAGCACGAGCCTGACGACAGATTGGGCTCCCGATTTCGTGCTCCGTCGGCACGGATCGCAAGACATGGAGCGCGCTATGCAGTATCCCATCACGATTGTGGGCGCAGGTTTGGGTGGCCTCACCCTGGCCCGCATTCTCAATCTCAATGGCATCGCCGCCGTGATCTACGAGGCAGAGGCATCGCCCAGCGCCCGCGTGCAGGGCGGGCTGCTCGACATGCATGAAGCTACCGGCCAGCATGCTCTGAGGGTGGCCGGTCTGTTCGAGCAGTTCGAGCGGCTGGTGCGTCCCAGCGAGGACGCGAAGCGCGTCGTCGATCGAGATGGCACAGTGCTGCTCGACAAGCCCGGTAATCCCTTCAGCAAGCGCCCGGAGGTGGACCGCGGTGAGCTGCGGAAGATGCTGATCGATGCCCTGCCGCAGGGCACGATCCATTGGGGACACAAGGTCGCGTCGGTGTCGTCGAGAGGCGACGGCCGAAACGAGCTCCGATTCGTCGACGGCACTGGCACGACGACGTCGCTGCTCGTAGGCGCCGATGGCGCGTGGTCGAGGGTGCGGCCGCTCTTGTCCCAGACGAAGCCTGAATATTCCGGGACCTGCTTCATCGAGACGCATCTGTCGGCGGACGATCCGCGCAGCGTCGCAAACGCTGAGATCATCGGCACAGGCACGCTGATGGCAGTGGCGCCGGGCAAGGGCATTCTTGCCCATCGCAACGCGGACGGCAGTGTTCACGTCTATGTCGCGATCAACAAGCCGGAAAGCTGGGCATCAAGCATCGACTTCACGGAGGCACGCGCCGGTCTCGCCCGGGTCGCCGAGCAGTTCGACGGTTGGGCCGCACCGCTGGTCGCGCTGATCACAAACACCGATATCTCGCCCGTGATACGGCCGATCTACGCGCTGCCGGTCGACCATCGCTGGCGCCACGTGCCAGGCGCGACGCTGCTCGGCGATGCCGCGCACCTAATGTCTCCCTTCGCTGGTGAAGGCGCCAACTTGGCGATGTATGACGCCGCTGAGCTGGCTGTTGCGATCGCCGTTAAAAACGACAACGAAGCCGCCATCGCCGAATACGAACAGCGTCTGTTCCCTCGCAGCACCAGCGTTGCGCAAACCAGCGCGCAGAACCTCACTCGGTTCTTCGGACCCGAGGCTCCTCAGAGCGTCGCCGACCTCTTCAGCGCCTTGGGCTGAGAGATATGGCCCAAAACGTAGGCTCGAACCCCCCTCGATCGCCGCTTCGGAAGTTTGGTCGGCACAGCACCTTTCGAGACAATAGGCTGTTTCGATCTTTCCAGCGAATTTCGAGGAGTTGATGTTGGAGCGCGACCTGTCACGAGCGTCTTGATGGTCAATTGGTTTTCAATTGACCGACACGGTTCTCGGCAATCCAGCGGGCAGCCAGCACCAGCGCGCCCATGCTGAAATCCTTACCGTGCTTGGCGACCATTTCTTCCGACAGTTTGGCGAGCCGTTCGAAGAATTCATCCTTGCTCTTGTCCTCAGGGGTAAGTTCGGTCTGCATCCTTCTTCTCCTGTCGCTTGCGGCCCGCATTGGCCTATTTGAACATCTGGGCGGGAAAGGTGATGATCGCGGCGGTACCGTCGACGGCGCCTAGTGCCAGGTGCCGTCCGTCGCCGGACCAAGCAAGCGCGGTCACCGCGCTGCCCAGGGGTCTGACGAGGAGTTCGTCCCGCGTTCCGATCTGGGCGACGGTGATCCGACCGTTGGCATAGCCGGCCGCAATCAGTTTCTTCTGCGGATGGGCGGCCACGGCCTCGACCGGAACCAACCCGGCGCGGCCCGTCTCCAGAGCGCCGGAGGTTTCGCCGTCAAGTGGCGGCGCGGTCATCGACCAGCCGGCAATCCGGAATGCGCCCGACGCAAACAGCGCGTCCCCCGGCGCGCTCCAGCATACCGTCCGGACTGACGATGGGAATCCCGCCACGATTGCAGTTCCGTCATCACTTGCGCTGACCAGAGCAAGGCCTCCGGTTTCGAGCCCACAGGCCAGCCAGGCGCCGTCGCCACTCCAGCAAATTGACATCGGGTGGGCTGAAAAGGCGAAATCGCGCATCGGGGTGGGCTCGCCTTCGACCATCCAGGTCGACAACCCGTGCTCCTGACCACAGGCAAGCCTCCTCCCGCCTGGTGAGAAGGCAAGCGCGTCCGTGGATGGTGGCGCGTCGCGTTGCAGCCTCACTGGTTCGATCCCGCCGCGCGCCAAAAAGATGTCCTGCCCGCTGCTGACGGCCACCATGCCCGACCGAGGACTATAGTCGATTGCGACGGCAGGTCCGGCGATCTTGACCAGCGTCTCCATCACAGAGCCGTCCGCGTTCAGCCGGGCCACATCGCCGGCCGCCGTCCCGACGAGAAAGTCGGACCCAAGATAGCTTGCGAGCGGAACATCGCCGTCAGCCAGAACGGCGGTCGCTACCAGTGGCACCGGCGGCTTTTCCCTTGGGCGGATCGTCGTTTGGCCGAGATCGCCGCTCACCCTGATCCGCTGCTCCGGCGGTTCCTGGTCCGCGACTGCCGCTATGGCAACCGTTCCATCGATGCACGTGAAGGCGACGGTCGAGCCATCGGCGCTGAAGCGCAGATCGGCGATCGCCGATGGACGGCACCAGCTTCTCGCCAGCAGGTCGAACAAGGTGAGGTTCTGTATCGCGTGCTGGTTCATGGCCACTCCCTTCGTCAGTTCACGGTCTTCGCCAGGCGACGGTCGACATCGTCAATGTCACCTTCGGCGGCCGCGATACGTTCCTCGCACGCCGTGCATGCGTTCCTGAATGCCGCGGCACTCTCCTCGGCTTCATGCAAGTCCTGCACCAGTTGCGCGTTCGTGCCGCGTCTGCCGATCTCGAGTTCCAGGCGCAGCACATCCATCTCGACGCCGGCAAGTTTCTGGTTGAGACGCTGCGCCTCGGCGGTGAGCGCGCAGACGCTCGCGACGAGATCGAGGCGGCGGGCGAGCAGCGCGTCACGGCTTTCGGTTTGCCCCATCGGACCCTCCTGTCACTTTTCGTTTCCAGGCACCGGACCTGGCGGTTGCTCGAATGCCGCCAGCAGCCCGGGCAGTGTGCCGGCCTGTGACTGGAACTGCTTTTCGGCCGTCTCGATGTGGCTCTTGAGCTGGTCCCAGATGTCGACGCGCATCATCGCAGTCGTGTCCCCGGTGAGGCGCTCGATTTCTTCGACGCGAAACTGGCGCGACAGCGAAACGCCGGAAAATACGAAGTCGCGCAGCAGGATGGCGTGGCTCTCGATGAACAGATGGATCATCGGATGCGTTTCGGCGGTGACGCCGCCGGCCGCAAGTTCGGCCCGGATGAAGCTCTGGAAGTGGCTCTGCAGGCGCAATTGGCTCTCGCCCATGAAACGCATGACAAACACCAGATCACGGGGCATCAGCCTTACCAGATCGCCGGCAACGCCGTCGGACAGATCGGATGTTGGCGGCGGACGGCTCCGGTTGTCCCTGTCGTTCGGCATAGCCTCTCTCCTGCTGAGCCGCATGGGCCGTCACGTTGAAATAATAGAGTGACCAGAAGAATTGAATAGATGGCGTGTATTTTTCTGCATGCTGCAGGTGCTAAGTAAATATATTGCGATTGCGAATAGAAGAAAATCATTACAGCCGTAAGTTACAATTGTAAAATAACGTTACAGTTGATGGCGATCTCTGCCGTCGAAATGCGCGTGGGTTGTTCCCAGCGGCCGGATACGCCCTTATTTTCCAAACTGGCACGGCGCTTGCTTTGTCTATTTCCATAAGAAGCCCATCGCGCTCTCGTCGCGGTGCTAAAAGAACGAAGGAACGGAGGAAGCAGGTCCGCTTCGATACGCCATCGCAAGTGCGGTTGGCGTAGCGAGCCGCGCCAGACCCCTCACAAACCTTTGCCGCGATCCACTTGAACAGCCGGCCGTCGGTCGCGCCTGAATGCGCAACCCTTTGTCGTGCCGTTCGCACTCTCACTGGCGGCGCTGTTTGCCGTCTCACGCCCGGATCAAGGGATCCGCGGCTCAAACCTGGTGGAGGCTTATGACGATGTCGTCTTTGACGCTCAACAAGATTACCTCGCAACGCGGCATTTCCGTAGGCGAGGCGACGAAGAAGATTTCCGACCTCGGTTGGAACCCGAGCTATGTCCAGGAAGCGATGACGTTTCCGACCGACTACAAGATCGCCAAGGCGCCGCGCGATCCGATGAAGCAGGTGCTGCGCTCTTACTTCCCCATGCAGGAGGAGAAGGACAACCGCGTCTATGGCGCGCTCGATGCCGCTCTTCGCGGCGACATGTTCCGCAATGTCGAGCCGCGCTGGGTGGAATGGATGAAGCTCTTCCTCGCCATCATTCCCTTCCCGGAAATCTCCGCCGCCCGTTCGATGGCGATGGTGGCGCGGCTGGCGCCGGGCGAGGATCTCAGGACCGGCTTCACCATGCAAATGGTCGATGAGTTCCGCCACTCCACGATCCAGATGAACCTGAAGAAGTGGTACATGGAGAACTACATCGATCCGGCGGGCTTCGACATCACCGAGGAAGCCTTCGGCAAGTGCTATGCGACGACCATCGGCCGCCAGTTCGGCGAAGGCTTCATCACCGGCGACACGATGACGGCCGCGTGCATGTACCTGACCGTCGTGGCTGAGACGGCGTTCACCAACACGCTCTTCGTCGCCATGCCCTCGGAGGCCGCCCGCAACGGCGATTACGCGCTGCCGACCGTGTTCCTTTCGGTGCAGTCCGACGAGAGCCGGCACATCGGCAACGGCCACTCGCTGCTTATGGCTGCGCTGAAGGAGCCTGAGAACCACCTGCTGCTCGAGCGCGACATGCGCTACGCCTTCTGGCAGAACCACGCCATCGTCGATGCCGCAATCGGCACCTTCATCGAATACGGCACCACCAATCGCGACAAGTCGAAGGAATCCTACGCGGAGATGTGGCACCGCTGGATCTACGAAGACTACTATCGCACCTACATGCTGCCGCTCGAGAAGTACGGCATCAAGATCCACCATGACGATGTCCAGGCAGCCTGGGAGCGCATTACCAAGAAGAACTACGTCCACAAGGTCGGCCAGTTCTTCGCGGTTGGCTGGCCGGTGAACTTCTGGCGCATCGAGGCTCAGACCGACAAGGACTTCGAGTGGTTCGAGCACAAATATCCGGGCTGGTACGCCGAGTTCGGCGACTTCTGGAAATGGTATGCCAAGCTCAGCCACAAGGGCGAGAAGGTGCTCTTGTTCAACAGCGATGTCGGTTACGTCTATCCGCACCGCTGCTGGTCCTGCCTCGTGCCTTGCCTGATCCGCGAGGACATCGTGGTCGACGAGATCGACGGGCAGCTGCATACCTTCGCACACGAGCTCGACCGCTGGACCGCTGTCGAAGCCTTTGCCGACGAGTATCAAGGCCGTCCGACGCCCGCGATGGGCCGCTTCAGCGGGAAGCGCGAGTGGGAGACGCTCTATGACGGCTGGGATCTCGCCGATGCGATCAAGGACCTCAACTTCGTCCGTTCCGACGGCAAGACGCTGATCCCGCAGCCGCATTTGCGCTTCGGCGCCGACGAGCAGTGGACGCTCGACGATGTGCGCGGCAACATCCTCGGATCGCCGCTCAAGGCGCTTCGCGGCATGTCGCCGGCCGATCGTGAAAAGCACCTGGCCGAGTATCGGGCCGGCTTCACGATCACGCCCTTCAACTGACCATACGAGCGCGGGGGCCGGGTTCCGACCCCCGCGACATTCCAGAGGAAGGCCATCTCCTGTCCTGCGGACGGGCCGGAGAGGAATTGGGAGGTTATCGATGACTGGTGCTCACACCGTGCGCCTGGAGCCGGTCGGCGTCGAGTTCGAGGTCGAAAACGGCGAGACGGTCCTGAACGCGGCATTCCGCCAAGGCATTGCGCTGCCGCATGGCTGCAAGGAAGGGCAATGCTCGGCCTGCAAATGCGTGCTGCTCGAAGGCGAGGTCGACATGCTGAAATACTCGACCTTCGCCCTCAATGACACGGAGAAGGATACCGGGCACATCCTGTTGTGCCGGTCCATCGCCTATTCCGACATGCATGTCGAGCTTCTCAACTACGACGAGGAGGTGCTGGCGAAATCAATCGCGGTGAAGACATTCAAAGGCCGGATCTCAAAATTCGAACATCTGACCCATGACATCCGCGGCATCGAGATCGAGCTCGGCTCGCCGATAAAATTCTGGGCTGGGCAATATGTCGACATCACGGTCACCACGCAAAAAGGGGAGACGATTACGCGCTCGTTCTCCATGGCAAATACGCCGGACCAAACCCAAAAACTTTCCTTCATCATCAAGAAATATCCCGAAGGAAAGTTCTCCGGAGAGCTTGATTCCGGAGGCATCCGCGTCGGAGCCGAAGTCACTGTCGCCGGACCCTATGGAACCTGCTTCCGGCGGGAGGAACGGCAAGGTCCCCTGATCCTGGTCGGCGCCGGCTCCGGCATGTCGCCGGTTTGGTCGATCCTCAACGATCACCTGAAGAGCGGCGAGAAGCGGGACGTGTTCTTCTTCTACGGCGCGCGGACCCCGACCGACCTGTTCTATCTTGACAGGATCGCCGAGCTTGCCGGCCGCCACCCGGAGCTGAACTTCATCCCGGTGCTGTCGCATGTGAATGGCGAGGCGTGGGACGGCGAGCGCGGCTTCGTCCACCAGAGCGTCGATGCCAAGCTCAAGCAACTGGCGGTCGACGGGCAGGGCGACGTCTACGCCTGCGGTCCGCCGCCCATGATCGATGCGCTGCAGCCGGTCCTGTTCATGAATGGCTTCGAGAGCGAACGCATCTTCTTCGACCGGTTCACCACGTCGTCCAGCGCCACCCCGGGCCATTGAGACGGCCCGGAGCCAGCGACACCAAAGCAACTGCAACAAGGGAGTGAAGACAATGGTAGCAACGTCCAGTTCAGTCGGATCGGGAGCCGCGGGAGCCGCGATCTTCGCCGATTCCGACAGCCGCAAATATCGGTATTTCGATCCGAAAGGCCAGCGCGCCACCCATTACGAGGATGTCACGGTCGACGTGCAGCCCGACCCCGAGCGCTACCTGATCCAGGACTGGATCATCTCCTTCTCGAACGGCAAGGGCGCCTACATCAAGGACAATACGGCTGCCAAGAGCTCGAACTGGCATGCCTTCCGGGCTCCCGACCAGGAGTGGGAGCGCACGCATTATCAGCGCCAGTCGAAAATCGAGACGATGGTGCAGAGCGTGATCACCAATGCCCGCCGCGCCGGCGCGCCGAAGACCTTCGACAAGGTGTGGGCCAAGCTCCTGCAGGCGCATCTCGGAGCGTGGAAACATGCCGAGTTCGGCCTAGGCACTTCGCTGATGCAGGCGCAGCGCTACGGCTACACGCAGATGATCAACAACGCCACGCTGACCAATTCGTCCTACAAGCTGAGGCTCGCCCAGGACATCACGCTCTATCTCGCTGAGATCGGCATGGACATCGCCGGCTGGGACGACGAACTCGGCAAGAAGCACTGGCTGGAGGACGGTGTCTGGCAGGGCACCCGCGAGGCGATCGAGACCATCATGGGCACGACCGACTATCTGGAACAGTACTTCGCCATCAACATCGTGTTCGAACCGCTGGTCGGCGAACTGTTCCGATCCGGCTTCCTGATGCAGGCCGCGGCCGCCAACCACGACTTCATCACACCGCCGGTGATCTCGGCGGCCGAAGCCGACTACGAGCGCAACCTCGCCAACACCATCGACCTGGCCTACCTGCTTGCCAATGACGAGAAGCATGGCGCGGCGAACAGGAAGCTCTTCCAGGGCTGGGTGAACAAGCACGGCGCGCTTGCCGACAAGGCAGCCACCGGCCTTCAGCCGATCTGGTCGATGCCGCATTCCAAGCCGATTTCCTTCACCGACGTTCGCGCCCAATCCGAGGAACGGATCGGCCAGATCCTCGGCGAACTCGGCCTCAAGCGCTGAACAGGGAGAAGACCAACATGTCAGTAGCAGCACGCGACGCCTCGCAGTCCAACATCTTCAAATCGATGAAGGACATCACCTTTGAGCAGACGATTTCGCACCAGTGCGGCGTCACCATGAACGACTCGGTCGAGGCGCGCGCCATCGCCGAATTCATGGGCAAGAAGCCGGGGGTTATCGTCACTTACCAGCCGGCCATGATCCGCATCGACGGCAACGGCAAGCTGATCTTCAAGATGGACGAGATCAGCGAATATCTCGGCCGCGACATGACCGCCGAGATCTTCGAGGTCAACACCTCCACCCATTACGGCCGCATGGTGCGCGTCGACGACAACACCGTGATCCTGTTCGGGAACATGGACGAGGTCTTCGAATACATCTGAGGAAGCCGGGCACCGGCGCGCCGCCCGATCGCGGCGCGCCCACTCCATCAACAGGACGGCATCAACGCGACGATTGCGGAGGCAAGAATGTACAGGACACCTGAAGGCAAAGACATTTTCGTGGTCGATGGCCACACCCATTTCTGGGACGGCAGCCCAGAGAATCAGAGGAACATCCACGGCAAGCAGTTCATCGACTGCTTCTACGCCTATCATACGGGGCTGAGCCCGAAGGAGCAGCTTTGGGAGAAGGGCAAGTTCGAGAAATACAGCGCCGACGATCTCTATCGCGACCTGTTCATAGACGGTCCGGACGACGTGGCGATCGTCCAGTCGACCTATCTGAAGGATTTCTACAAGAACGGGTTCAACACGATCGAGCGCAACGCGGAGGTCGCCAAGCGCTACCCGGAGCGCTTCATCATCAATGGGTCCTTCGATCCGCGCGACGGCGAGAAGGCGCTGGAATACATCCACTTCATGAAGGAGACTTACGACGTCAAGGGCGTGAAGATGTACACGGCCGAGTGGAACGGCGCCTCCAAGGGCTGGAAGCTCACCGATCCCGATGCCTACAAGTGCTTCGAGCTCTGTGAAAAACTCGGCATCAAAAACATTCACGTCCACAAGGGCCCGACAATCATCCCGCTCAGCAAGGACGCGTTCGACGTGCACGATGTCGACCACGCGGCAACGGATTTCCAGGGCTTGAACTGGATCATCGAGCATTGCGGGCTGCCGCGCCTCGACGATTTCTGCTGGATCGCGACGCAGGAAACCAATGTCTATGGCGGCCTTGCCGTGGCGCTGCCCTTCATCCATTCGCGCCCCCGCTATTTCGGCGAGGTCATTGCCGAGCTGCTGTTCTGGATCGGGCCGGAGAAGATCCTGTTCGGCTCCGACTATGCGATCTGGACGCCGCGCTGGCTCGTCGAGAAATTTTGGGCGTATCAGATCCCCGAGGACATCGCCGCGGAACGCGGCGTGCAGCTGACCGACGAGATCAAGGAGAAGATCCTCGGGCTGAATGCCGCGCGCCTCTACGAGATCGACGTCGAAGCGAAGAAGAAGGCGCTCGCAAGTTCGCCCTTCAGCATCGCGGCGGAGTAGGGCCATGGCAACCGCCAGCGTTTCCGACAGCCGCGAGAAGGAACTCTGGCGGCGCCTTGGCGAGGTCAATGACCCGGAACTCGACGAGCCGATTACCGAGATGGGCTTCGTCGAGCGGGCCGAGATGACGGGCGACGGCAGCGTGGAGGTCGATTTCCGCCTGCCGACCTACTGGTGCTCGCCCAACTTCGCTTTCCTCATGCTCGACGGCGTCCGCAAGGCGCTCGACCAGCTTTCCTGGTCGCCCGCCTATCGCGTGAAACTGCACGATCATATGTTCGCGGAGGAGGTCAATCGCGGCATCGAAGCCGGCAAGGCATTCGGCGACATATTCGCCGAGTTAGCCGCAGACGCGGATCTCGGCGCCGTGCGCGAAACCTTCAAGATGAAGGCATTCAAGCGCCGCCAGGAAGCGGTCCTGCGCGGACTTCGGCAGCACGGCCTGACGGATGTCGAAATCCTCGGCATGGACCTGCCGGCATACGATGCCGCCAGCTTCGAGCCGGGCGAGGCGGCCATGCAGAAGCCACGGTACCGGGCAGCGCTGCTGCAGCGGTTTCCCGATCGCCGTATGGACGATCCCGTCTTCGTCACCTGGGAAGGGCGGCAAATTCCGCCTGCCGCGCTCAGTGCCCATCTCGCCGAGTTGCGCGGCGTGCGTGTCAACATGGAGTTCAACGGTGCGCTTTGCCGTGGGCTCAAGCAGACAAGATACAAGGAACTGAGCGTGGTCGAAGGCGAGCCGACGCTGGTCGACTTCATCATGGATCGCGTGCCGGCGCGAAACGCGCCGGCCGTCTAAGCAGTGTCGAAAGCAACGGCCTCCCTCGCACGAGGCCCCCAACCAACAACCCGCCCGTAAGGCGGAAGGAGGAATCATGCCTAAAATTATGCTTCACAATTCCGAGGCCCGCCGGGCCCTTGCCCGTGGCGTCTTCAGGCTGGCGGCGGCAGTCGAACCGACGCTCGGTCCCAAAGGCATGAACGCCATGATCGACCGGCCGATCGGAACGCCGATGGTGACCCGCGACGGCGTCAGCATCGCTTCCGAAATCGAGCTGCATGACCGTTTCGAGAACATGGGCGCTCAGGTCGTCCGCGAGGTGTCGATGCAGACCAACGAGGTCGCCGGCGACGGCACGACGACCGCCATCGTGCTCGCCAACGCGCTGATCCAGGGTGGCATCGAGGCCAATGAGCGCGGCGCCAAATCAGTCGATCTCTGCAAGGGCATCAACCTTGCCGTGGCGGCGGTCGTGACGGCCCTCAAGGCATCGGCCAAGCCCGCCAAGGGCAATGGCGTCCTCGCCTCGGTTGCCAACATCGCCGCAACCGATGCCAAGCTTGGCGCGCTGGTGGCCCAAGCGCATGAGCGCGTCGGCGCGGAAGGCGTCATCACCACCGATTTCAGCGTGACCACCGAGACCACGCTGGACGTGGTCGAGGGCATGTCCTTCGACCGCGGCTACCTCTCGCATCACATGGTGACGGACCAGGAGAAGATGGAGGCCGTGCTCGAGCGGCCCTTCATCCTGATGACCGATCTCAAGATCAAGGAGCCCACGGCGCTCGAGACTGCGCGCCGTATCGCCGACGAGGCGGGGCGCCCGTTGCTGATCGTGTCCGAGGAAGTGTCGCCGGAAGTTGTGGTCACACTGCTGGGCAAGCAGGGGCCAGGCAAATACCTCGTCGTCCATCCGCCGGAATATGGCCATTGGCGAAAGGCCATGATGGAGGACCTGGCGATCATCACCGGCGGTAGGGTGATAGCCCGCGACCTCGGCGGCCGGCTGGAGGACATCACAGTCGACGATCTTGGGACCGCTGACCGGGTGAAAACCAGCTCATCCTACACCTCGATCATTCGCGGCGGCGGCGACCATGACGCGATCGCGGCGCGCCGCGCCCAGGTGCAGCGGCAGTATGAGGCCGCGCCGCCGAATATCGAGCAGGACAAGCTGCGCGAGCGCCTGGCCAAGCTCTCCGGCGGTACCGCGATCCTCTATGCCGGCGGTGTCACGCCGGTCGAGCAGAAGCGGACCATCCAGCTGATCGAGGATTCGCTGAATGCGGTGCGCGCGGCGTCCGAGGAGGGCGTGGTTGCCGGTGGCGGCTCGGCGTTGGCCCAGATCGCGCCGCTGCTCGACAAGGTGGCGACCGGTGTCGACGGCGATGTCGCCGAAGGCGTGCGCCTGGTCCGGTCGGTGCTGACACGGCCGCTCTGGCGCATCGCCGCCAATGCCGGCGCCGATCCCGAAGCCGTGGTAGCCGAGGTGACGCGCATCAACGGCGGCTACGGCTATAACGCATCCGCCGGCAGCTACCAGAACATGTTCGAAGCCGGGATCATCGATCCTGTCCGCGTCACCTACACCGCGCTGGCCAATGCCGCTTCGGTGGCGACGCTGATCCTGACCACCGAGACACTGATAGGCGATCTTGCCGAGGATGAGGACCCGACGGCCGGGCCGGCGCTCGGCGGCGGCGCGGAAAAGCTTGGCCGCGCCTGAAACAATTCCGGACCTGAAAGGACACGACGATGAAAGCCGCAAGACTTTACGAATACGACCCGCACATGAACGTCAAGCTCAAGATCGAGGAGGTCAAGGCGCCGACGATCACGGCCCCGGACGAGGTCATCGTGCGGGTAGGTGCCGCCGGCCTCTGCCGCACCGACCTCCATATCATTGAAGGTGTGTGGAAACCGACCATGGACCCCGACGGCAGCCTTCTGCCTTACATCATGGGTCATGAGAACGCCGGCTGGGTCGAGGAGGTCGGCAGCGGCGTCAGATCGGTCAAGCGCGGCGATGCCGTGATCTGCCATCCGTTCCGCTCCTGCGGCATCTGCCTCAACTGCCGGCACGGCGAGGATATGTACTGCGACAATGGCCAGTTCCCTGGGCTCGGCATGAATGGCGGCTTCGCCGAATATTTCATCACCAGCGAGCGTTCGCTGATCAAGCTCAATGCCAATGTCACGCCGATCGAAGTGGCGCCGCTGGCAGATGCCGGCATCACCGCTTATCGCGCCGCCAAACGGGCGGCGAAGCTTTTGCGGCCGGGGAGCTACTGCGTCTTGCTCGGCATCGGCGGGCTCGGACACATCGCGCTGCAGTCGCTGCATGCGATTTCAGGCTGCCGGATAATCGCCGTCGATCGTGAGCCTGCCGCGCGCGTGCTGGCCAAGGATCTCGGTGCCGACTTCGTCCTCGATGGCGGGCCGAACGTCGTCGAAGAAGTAAAGGCGATCACTGGCGGCGGCGCCCATGTGGTCATCGATTTCGTCGGCGAGCTTGGCGTGGAAAACATCTGCTGGAAGATGGTGCGCAAGGGCGGCCAGCTGTTCGTGGTAGGCTATGGCGGCGCCGTCAACGTGCCGACCGCGCATCTGGTCATCGAGGAAATCAACATCGGCGGCAGCCTGGTCGGCAATTTCACCGAGCTCGTCGAGCTGATGGAGCTCAACGCCGACGGCAAGGTCAAGATGCACTACACCGAATACAATCTCGCCAGCATCAACACCGCGCTCGATGACTTCAAGAACCGGCGCTTCACCGGCCGCGGCGTCATCGTTCCCTGAAAGCCTTGGGCCCGGATGGCGCGCGGAAAGCCGCGGTATCCGGTCCAGGCGTCACAATCCGGAGAGGAAAAATGAACAAATACATCTGTGAATTCGTCGGAACCTTCGCGCTGGTCTTCTTCGGCTGCGCGACGGTTCTGTTCATGCGTTCCGAGGTCGGACTGCTCGGTGTTGCAATGGCCTTCGGCCTGTCGGTGATTGCGATGGCCTATTCGATCGGGCCGATTTCCGGCGCGCATCTTAACCCGGCGGTAAGCCTTGGCGTCTTTGTTTCCGGCCGGATGAAGTCCAACGATCTCGCCGGCTACGTGGTCGCGCAATGTCTGGGGGCGATCGCTGCCTCGGCGGTGCTCTACGTGATGGCGCAAGGCAAAGGCGGCGGCTATGACGTCGCGGCGAATGGTTTTGCCCAGAACGGCTGGTCGGCCTATTCGGCGACTTCGGCGTTCTTGTTCGAGGCAGTCGCCACATTCCTCTTTCTGCTCGTCATCTTGCGTGCCACCGCGGAGGACGGCGCGGGTGCTCTGGCCGGCCTGGCGATCGGTTTGACGCTGGTCATGATCCACCTCGCCGGCATTGCCGTGTCAGGGTCTTCGGTCAATCCGGCTCGCTCGCTAGGGCCCGCGTTGTTTGCCGGCGGAAGCGCGCTGTCGCAGCTCTGGCTCTATATCGTGGCGCCTTGCCTGGGCGCTGCCGCGGCCGGACTGGTGCTGCGCACCGGGATGATCGGCGCCAGCGAACCGGCACCGCAGCTCGCCTGATCGGCCGCTGCCTTTTTGTCGGTAAGATTCCCAAGCCCATGGCGGAACGCCATGGGTTTCTTTTTTACTGCGTGTTCAGACGAAGCCGCGCCGGATGCCATATTGCTCGAGCTTGCGGTAGAGCGTTGGCCTGGAAATGCCCAGCCGCTGCGCCACCCGGCTGAGATTGCCGCCCTCCGCGGTCAGCGCATTCTTCAACGCTTGGTGTTCCGCCTCGGCTAGCGTGCCAGCGGGCTCTTCGGGGGAGACTGCCGTGTTGCTGCCCGGCTGCGGCTCGGAACCGCCATCCGTGATTTCCTCGGGAAGGTCGTGCAGTCCGATACCACGGCCGCGCGCCAGGACGTGCAGCCGTCCGACGAGGTTCTTCAGCTCACGCACATTGCCCGGCCACCGATAGGCGAGCAATGCAGCGACAGCTTCCTGCGAGAATTCCAGCGGCTCGTCGCCTGATGCAGCGGCGATCTTCCGGTTGAAATGTTCGATCAGCAGCAGCACGTCCTCGCCGCGATCGCGCAGCGGCGGCACAGTGATCGAGACGGCGCCGATCCGATAATAGAGGTCGCGGCGGAAACGACCCGCAGCGACTTCCTGCTTGAGGTCTCGATTGGTCGAGGCGACGAGCCGGACGTCGACTGGCCGGCCTCGGCTGTCGCCGATACGGTGGACCACGCGCTCTTCCAGGACACGCAACAGAAACGGCTGGATCTCGAGCGGCATCTCGCCGATCTCGTCGAGGCTGAGCACGCCGCCATTGGCAAGCTCGAAGACACCCGGTTTGCCGTCGCGTGATGCGCCGGTGAAGGCGCCGGCGACATGGCCGAACAGCTCGCTGCCGAACAAGTCCTTTGTGATAGCGCCGCAATTCATCGCGATGAACGGGTCATTGTCCGTACGCCGGCTGCCGGCATGGACGAGCCGCGCGAACAGCTCCTTGCCGACGCCGGTCTCGCCTTCGACCAGCAGTGAGGCGACGCTTTTCGATCGCGCGACGCGGCAGGCGACATCGACTGCGGCAAGCAGTGCCTCGCTCTCGCCGACTATCATTGCGGCTGCGTCTTGAAGATGCTTGTCCGCCTCCCGGTTGATCACGGTCAGGCTCGAAACTGTCGGCGCCGACGGGAACACCAGCGCCGCGCCGCGCAAGTCGCCATCGAGCTTGAGCGGTGTGATGTGGCAGGAGCGCAGATGAGCCGGCAGAGCCCTGGCGATATCGGCCTCCGAACCCGACGACGGAAGGTTCATCAGCCAGCGGCCGCGGCCCGCGTCTATCGGGCCGCTGGTCATTTCGGCGGCTTCGCCGTCGGGCAGGTTGTTTCGGTAGATCGCGCGCCCGCGATGATCGACGATCACCAGTCCATCTTTTCGGCGATAGCCGGGAGCCGACGAAATGAAAGCTTCGAGCAGGCGTGTGCGCTGCTCCTGTTGCTGCTCTGCCAATGCTTTTTCGATCTGGCGGGCCGTGGCGGCGACAAGCGCGGTGTTGTGCGGTCGGAAGATCGGCGAGTAGCCTGACAAGTCGACGACCCCGACTATCTTGCCGTCCAGCGGATCGCGGATCGGCGCCCCGGCGCAGGTCCAGGACTTGATGCCGGCGCAGAAGTGCTCCGCCGCATGGACGAAAGTCGGTTCCCCGGTCCACAGCGCCGTGCCGATGCCGTTGGTCCCGACGGCGCCCTCATTCCATTTGCCGCCGATGGCCAGATGAATATCCATGCCGTCATGCAGGGTCTTCTTGTCGCCGATGGCATCGATCAGCACGCCGTCGCTGTCGGCAAGAACCAGCATCGCGCCGGTGCCCTCCAGCAACTGACCGATGGAAGCGAAGGATCGGCGCGCCGCCGAGAGCAGTTCGGCATTGGCCCGGGTCAGGTACTCGATTTCGTCGCGATCGCTGCTCAGCGGCGCTTCGATCCCCTGAGCGTTGATGCCGCCGGTGGCGCTGCGATACCAGGAGTCGTGAATGAGGGAGCGGACGTGGCTTGGGCGGATCGGATCGCGGACACATTTGGGCTCGTCCGCCAGAAAATCTTCCCAAGCGCGCATGGTGGCGCGCTCGTCATAGTCGATGCTGCCCAGAGCGATTTGATTGCCGGCCAACGACGCACGCGTCGGAAGAGCATCGATCTTCATCTGATTAGGCCCAGGATCGCGTTTCATTCAGTCATTACGGAACCTTCGAGGCATGCCAATGCTGTATGCTGTCTTGGATCGGACGTGCCGAAGCCGGTCCAATCGCTTACCGGTCAATTGATGCCCAGTTTCGCGCCGATGTCGGTGGCGAGCTGTTCTTCGGAGTAGCTGGCGGTGAGGCGACGCCCGTCCATTTCGGCAAGCTTCGCGGCGACGGCTTCGTCGACCGGCGCGACGTAGCCGTTCTGCTTGGTGGCCAAAACGAAAATGTGCTCGCCGCCGCGATCGCGGATATCGCCGATATGATGAAGCTGACGGCCTGTGTTTTGATCCTTCGAGATCACACGCCCATTGAGGCTGACATGCACGGACGGGTTGGCCTCGGCCACAGATCCGGTTGCGCCGCCAACGTGAAAGATAAGGCCTTGAGCCTTCGGTTCCTGACGTGGCTGTTTCGAAGCTGAATAACCGCCGGCGCTGAGCTGGTCGGCAAGGCGCACGATGGTTGAGCGGTTCTGCTCAATCAGCCTTTTGACTTGAGCATCCTCGCGCCGCGGGCCATCCCGCTTGGAGATGATCTCGACCATGAATCCTCCCAGATTCGTCGGCAGTGCCGGTATGGCAATTTTTCTTGCTTGCAGCGGACCTTACACTGCCACAGTCGAGTCCGCCATTCATATTAGGTAGTGCCGAAATGGATGTCGTTGGTAGCAGGTGGCTGCTACACCGGGGTATTCGTAGGTTGAGCAATGCCCGTGTCATGCCGCCTTGCTCTTCGATTCCGAGGGCTCGCTGTTGAATGAGTGTGCTGTTGCAGGAGACATTCTATTTCCCGTATCGCTGCTCCAGCGCTTCGGCAATATGTTCGCAAAGCAACTCCCCGGTGATGATGGTGACGTGGAGACGGATGCGTGCGCCCCGCGGATCGACCATCGTGACCACCGCGCCGCGGTCGGAGTATTCGAACGTGTCCAGAACCTTGTGAATGACAAAGTCAGCTACATTGGGTGCCGAGCCGGCGTGATTTTCCACGGCTTTCCTCCATCCCGAAATCAGCGGGTCCCTTTGGCAGCAGTCGCGTGCCTAGGCGGTCTCCTTCGACAGCTGCCCGATCGTTAAATATGTAGCGGATTACCTCAGCGTCCAGAAGAGTATTGACCCGCCATCCCTGTTGGGCGGCGAATATCTCTTTGTTCACAAGCGTAAAGGATAAGTGCCCCGGTCGTCATATCGTTGAAGCAGACAACGACGAAGTGCAGATTACGCTAAACGCCATCTTAAGTCAGCCTTAATACATTTCAGCGCGAGATTGGCGAGGCGCTTCCAATCAGTCCCGCTATTGGCGCCTGCGGGCGGGACTGACCTTATCAGGTCAGCGTTAACATGAAACGGTTCAAGGACATAAGTGTCGGCAGCAAGCTCACGCTGGGCTTTGGATTGGCACTGCTTTGCACCGTGACGGTCGGGGTATTTGGGGTCGCACAGCTGCGGTCGCTCAATAAGGTCACGAGCGAGATCACCGGAGTTTGGTTGCCCCAGGTGCAGATCGTCGACGAGATGAAGCGCAACCTTGCGGAGCACCGGCTCTACGCGACGCTGCGCATGCGTGCCGAAAACTCTCAGCAAATCGCTGACATCGACAAGGAGCTGGCGAGAGAGAGCGAAGAAATGCTCCAAGATCGGCGCGCCTACCGCAGGAGCGCCGGATCACCTGCCGAGCAGGAGCTGTTCGATCAATTCGTCAACCTCTGGACGGCGTATCAAGATTCCCTGTCGTCGATCATTCCACTTCTCGATACCGCGGAGCGAACGAAGGCCGCTAACGAGTTCGAGGTGGTGTCGCTCCCCACGATTGCGGCGGCGGCTCAGAGGCTGGATGGCCTCCTGGCACTCACAAATCAGCGCAGCAAGGCTGCCGCAGCCATCGCGGACCGCACCTACACCATCGCGCAGCGGCTCGTTTGGGCCGCGATCGCCTTTGCTGCCGTGTGCCTTGGCGTGCTTGTCGCCTGGATTCGCCATAATGTCAGCAAGCCGATCCTGGCCGTGAGCGAAGCGATGCACCGGTTGACGCGAGGGGAACACCGCTCGACGCTGGTTGCGCTCAGAAAGGATCGGCGCGACGAGGTCGGAATATTGTTCACGGCCTTTGCCGGCTACCGCGCCAGCCTGGAGCGCAGCACCACCCTGGCTCGTGATGCCGAGTTGGAGCGGCAGAATCTGGCTGCCGCTGCCGCGAACATGCCTGTGGGCCTGTGTATGTTCGATGCCGGCCGACGGCTGGTTTTCTGCAATCAGGCCTATGCCGACTTCTATCGCCTGCCGGAGGCCCTGACCCACCCTGGTTCCCGGTGGGACGATTTGATGCGTTTCCGGATTGCGGCGGGACTTTATGTAGGCCAGGACCCGGACAGATATCTGGAAGAGCTCTCGGCGACCATCGACCGCGCCGAGCGCGTCGTGAGCCTGGTGGAGCTCAGGGACGGGCGCACCATCGACCTCATTCATCAGCCGCTGCCGGGCGGCGGATGGCTCGCCACGCATCACGACGTGACCGACTTGCGGCGCAGCGAGGCTCGCATATCGCACATGGCTCGCCATGACGGGCTTACCGATCTTCCAAACCGGATATTGTTTCGCGAACGCGCCGAGGACGCCTTGGCCGAGATGGCTCGCAGAGATGGCAAGGTCGCCTTCCTTTGCCTCGATCTCGATCATTTCAAGACTGTCAACGACACGCTAGGGCATCCGGTCGGCGACGCCTTGCTCAAGGAGGTCGCCGCAAGGCTGAAGTCGATCGTGCGCGAGGACGACACTGTTGCCAGACTAGGTGGCGACGAGTTCGTGATCATTCAAAATGGGGTCGATCAGCCGGTCGAGGCCACCGCCCTTGCGCAACGCGTCATTGATGCGCTGAGCGCGCCTTATATCGCCGACGGCCATGGCGTCACCGTCAGCGCCAGCGTCGGCATCTCGATTGCGCCTGACGACGGCACAAACGCCGACCAGTTGCTCAAGAACGGCGACATGGCGCTCTATCGGGCAAAGGCGGAGGGTCGCAGAACATACAGGTTCTTCGAGCCGGACATGGATGCCCGCATGCAGGCGCGGCGGGTTCTCGAACTCGATCTGCGCGACGCGTTGGGACGGCAGCAGTTCGAGATCTACTACCAGCCGCTCCTCAATCTCGAAAGCGGCGAGGTCAGTTGTTTCGAGGCGCTGTTGCGCTGGCATCACCCGACGCGGGGTATCGTTTCGCCGTCCGAGTTCATCCCCTTGGCCGAAGAGATCGGCTTGATTGTTCCGATTGGGGAATGGGTGATCAAGCAAGCCTGTCTCGACGCAGCAAGCTGGCCCGAAGGCATCAGGGTTGCCGTCAACCTGTCGCCGACGCAGTTTCGCAATGCCCGCTTGCTCTCGACGATTGTCGCAGCGTTGGATACCTCGGGATTGCTCGCGAGCCGTCTCGAGCTTGAAATCACCGAGACCGTGCTGCTGGCCAACACCCAGGCCACTCTCGCGATGCTGCAACAGATCCACTTGCTGGGTGTCCATATCGCAATGGACGACTTCGGGACCGGATATTCGAGTTTGAGCTATCTGCGCTCGTTTCCGTTCGACAAGATCAAGATTGACCAGTCCTTCGTAAAGGACGCCGAGGATATCGACAGCTCCGTCGCCATCATCCGGGCCGTCACCAGCCTTGGCAACAGCCTTGGGATGCAGACCACCGCCGAAGGCATAGAGACGGCCGAGCAACTGGAACGGGTGCGAAGAGAAGGCTGCACGGAAGCGCAAGGCTTCCTGTTCAGTCGGCCACTACCGGCTCGGGAGATCCCCGCGATGCTGGAGCGCACACGTTCCGTCGTGGCCGGCGACATCAGCGAGCTTGCGCCCGAAACGACAGGCGAGCGGAAGAAAGAACGGGTCTCCGCTGGCCGGCTTGGCAGGAGTGCGTCTGCCCGGGGTTGACTGAAGTCGGCAGATGACCCGCGCAGAGAACAAACCTGCTCGCGGTACTTGCATAGCCAACGCACTGGCTCATATCGGCGGGGTCCTAATGAACGCGCCGGCGCGGCCGTGAGGTCGAAGCCGACGGTGTCATCCGGAATAGGCTCTGACGGGCTGCGGTTCGCAGGTCAGAGGGAAACCGATAGTCCGCCGTCAACCGCCAGCACATGTCCATTGACGTAACCGGCAGCGTCAGAGGCGAGAAACACCACGGCTCCGCCGAGTTCCTCAGGCTTGGCCCAGCGGCCTGCAGGGGTTCGTGCCTCGACCCATTTGGTGAAAGCCTCATCGTTGATAAGCGCGGTATTGAGCTCGGTGGCGAAATAGCCGGGGGCGATCGCGTTGATTGTTATGCCGTGACGGCCCATCTCGGCGGCGGCGGAGCGCGTCAGTCCATGCAGGCCCGCCTTTGCCGCCACATAGGCGTGAATGGTGGGACGGCCAAGGATCGCCGCAACCGATCCAGTGTTTATGATGCGGCCGAATTTGTTCGGCAGCATCAGACGCACTGCATCACGCATCATGCGAAAGCAGGCCGACAGATTGACGGCAATCACACGGTCGAAATCCTCGTCCTCCCATTCGACCAAAGGCCTGCGATGCTGGATGCCGGCGTTGTTGATCAGAATATCGAGGCGGCCGTGGCGTTCGACGATTGCTTGGAGCGCCGCCCTTGAGACCGCCGCGTCGGCAACGTCGAACGGCAGGGCTTCGGCCCCGATGCTTTCCGCCGCCGCGGAGAGGGCGTTCGTGCCGCGGGCGTTGACGATTACCGTCGCACCGTTTTCCGCAAGTGCTTTGGCCATGGCGAAGCCGAGGCCGCGCGAAGCACCCGTGACCAATGCGACACGGCCCTTGAGCGAGAACAATTCCGACATTGAAGCCCCTGGAGCGAGATGAGAATGCTTCAATCTAGCCGCATCTCGCTTCAACGAACGGGCGGGAGTTACCTCCCGCCCAAAAAACCCTATTTGGCGACGCAGGTATCCGCCGTCTGCGGAGTGCAGACGTCGAGGCCGGTGTAGGTCGGGTCAGCCGGCGGAGCCTTGCCGTCCTTCATATCCTTCAATGCCATCATCGTCTTGTAGCCCATTTCGAACGGCCGCTGGCCGACCTGGCCAAGGGAGAGACCTTCCTTCATCTGATCGATCTGGACGGGAAGCGTGTCGGCGACGACAAGGGCCAGGGCCTTCGAGGCGATCTTGTCCTTGTACGGGGCTACCGCAGCTCGGTTGGCATCTGGGATGAACTGCGGGAAGCCACCCGTTGGGATGAATGCGTCGAGGTTCGGGTTTTTCCCCATGATGTCCTCGAATTGCTGCACCGAAAGCGGGAAATCATCGTTGGTATAGAGCGGACAGCCTTCGATTTCGGTCCAGCCATTCTGGCCCGTCAGCCGGTCCCCGGGCGAGGCCGCCGATTTGGTGCCCGAAAGCGTATCGCGAATGCCCTGCATGCGCTCATTGTGGTTGGCCGCCGCCGCGCCGCCCGACTGGATACAGATCGTGCCGCCCTTGGGCTTAATCTGCATGGCAAGCTTGGCAAGGTTCACGCCGATCTCATAATTGTGGGTCCCGATATAGGCGGCGCGAAGATCCTTGTTCTCGGGCAGGAGGTCGGAATCCCAGGTGAGGACCGGGATGCCGGCTTCCTTGGCGGCCTGCAGCGCGACTGCCATCGCCGCGGCATTCGATGGCGACACGGCGATGCCGTCCACCTTCTTGGCAACCAGGTCCTGCACGATCTGTACCTGCTCGTCGCCGCCGCCATGCTCTCCGGGGCCAATATACATGCACTCCAGGGCCCCATTCGATTCGGCTTCGGCTTTCTTGCAGCCGTCGCGTGCCTGGTCGAAGAAAGGATTGTTCATGTTCTTCGGCACCAGGGCGAAAGTGTATTTCGCCTGGGCGCCGGAAACGGCGAGCACCATTGCGCCAAGCGCCACGGCCGCCGTCAACAGATGTTTTTTCATGGGACGTTCTCCTCCTTGGTGTGATCCCGCAGGCCTCCCGCCGGCGGGTTTCTAACGGCTTCGTTTGGGCATCAAGGCTGCCAGCGACGCTGCGAGCATCGATCTGCCGCCGGTTTGCATGCCCAAAAGAACCGCAAGAACGATGAAGGCGCCCACGAAGGCACCCTGCCAATTTGAATCGATGCCGGCCATCAGCAGTGCATTCCTGATCACCTCGAGGAAGGCCGAACCGATTATCGCGCCGAACGCCGTGCCGGCGCCGCCCATGAGGCTGGCTCCGCCAATGACTGTCGCGGCGATCACGCGCAGCTCATAACCTTGGCCCATGGCGTTGATGGCCGAGCCGTTGTAACCAAGCAGCAGCAGCGAGGCGAGCGAGGCGGTGAAAGCCGAGAAGACATAGGCCTGGAATTTGATCCAGTCGACCGGCACGCCGGTAAGCCGGGCGGCCTCCTCGTTACCACCGATGGCGAAGAGATGCCGGGCCCAGGCGGTGAAATTGAACACGAAGCCGACGATCAGGGCCAGAATCACCATAGTCCAAAACTGCGATGACAGTCCCGGTATCCAGTGGGGTGCCCAGTCCTGCGGCCCATGCAGCGGCCATCTCGCCTGACCGATCGCCTTCACGATCGGAGCATCGGGCCCGAACTGGTAGAGCATCTGGTTGGCCGAGAACACGACCGCCAGCGAACGCGCCACGGACAGCATCCCGAGGGTGACCACGAAGGACGGCATTCCGACATAAGCAACAAAGAACCCGTTGACCGCGCCGCAGGCCAGACCGGAGAAAAGGCCGATGGCGAAGGCGACGTACCAAGGATAGTGCCAGGTCAGGAACAGGCCGGCGACGATGGCCACCAGGCCCATGATCGAGCCGACCGACAGATCGATGCCACCGGTGATGATCACCACCGTCATGCCGAGCGCCATGAGGCCGAAAGGTGCGAAGTTGCGCGTGACGTTGGCGACGTTTTCGGAGGTGCCGAAGCTCGGCTCGATGGCTGTCATCAACGTGACGAGAGCAATGAGCGCGATTGTCACCCAGAATGGCTGACTTGAAACCACACGCTGCAGTGCCGTCTTCTCCTTGGTCGGGATGAAGTCCGCCATGGCCGGGCGGCCGGTTTCCACGAGCGACTCCCTGACGCTAACCGACTGCCGAGCACTATTCGCCACGGATGGCCCCCGTTATTAGTCCGGTGATTTCCTCGGGCGAGGTGTTGTCGACCTGCTTGTCGGCAACCTTCGAACCTCGCCTCAGCACGATGATACGATCTGCGACGGCGAAAACGTCAGGCATGCGGTGGCTGATCAACATGACCCCGACCCCTTGCGCCTTGAGGCGTCGGATCAATTCAAGCACTTCCGCCACCTGGCGTACGGAGATTGCGGCGGTCGGCTCGTCCATCAACACCAGCTTGGCGTTTGAAAGCCGGGTTCGTGCGATGGCTACCGCCTGGCGCTGCCCACCCGACATCTTCCTGACCAGGTCGCGCGGTCGGGTTTCCGATTTGAGTTCTTCGAACAGCGCTGCCGAGCGGTCGATCATCGCCTGCTTATTGAGCACCCTGATCGGCCAGAAGCCCTTCTTGATCTCACGGCCAAGAAAGACGTTCTGCGCGGCCGTTAGATTGTCGGCGAGCGCCAGGTCCTGATAGACGACTTCGATTCCTTTGGCACGCGCCTGGACGGGTTTGTGGAATTGACAAACCTCGCCGTCCACTACGATTTCGCCGTCGTTCGGCGGGAAGTTCCCGGCCACTGTCTTGACTATCGTCGACTTGCCGGCGCCGTTGTCCCCCATGAGACCCACGACTTCGCCCCGCTCTACCTGGAAGCTGACGTCGGTCAGGGCCTGGATGGCTCCAAAGTTCTTGGAAATATGGCGAACTTCAAGCACCGGCATCGCGGTCCTCCCCGGACAACATTGCCAACCTTGTCCCGGACTTATGCAAGACAGCTAATCAGCGAAACGCATTCAACACAATCATTATTAGATCAGGATTTTGGCGGCGTCGGAGCAAAGGTGCGACTTGCGGCGCAATAGGATCGTTGATACCGCCGGCTCGACTCTGCTTTGTCCGCAACGAACGGACTCCGGGCGTGCACCGGCCAGCATGCCGTTGAGAATAGCGCAACCGATGGCAATCTTGGCTTTCGGGCGACAAGGCGCGGACTCGTAGACGTCGGCCGATGTGTCCCTTATAGCGCCGAAGACGAGCACGTCTTCAATCTGCTCGCCTTTTCCTATCTCGAAGGTCGAATGAGCAGTTTACAACGGCTGCCTGAGTTTGGCGCCCAGTTTTGCGCCTGATGCCGGCCATTCAAGCAGAGCTTTGCCTCCGCCCGGAAGCGGACATCGCAGGGCGACAATGCCGGATGTCGTCGTATTCCAGAGGCAGACGACGCGAAATCGAATCCGCCACCCTCAGTGCGCTTGGTTCGGCGCCTCCCTACTGGCGACGCGGAGACGGATGCATTCGCCCTGCGGATCGACCCTCAGGACGGCTTGTCGTCCGGATGGCCGAGCTCGCAGAACCAGCCTCCGAGATACTTCACCGACGGTTTGGTTGGATCGGGAACTGGTGTCTTCGCCTCGACGGCGGCACGAAATGGTTCGGCGCTGTCCTGCGGGATAAATCCCAGGTGATTGGCGCCGCTGTTGTCGACCATCTTCAGCTTGTTGTTGGAAATGCCGAACGAAATCGTGTGGCCGACGCGCGGCGCGGTCAGCGATGCCTCGACCAGGCGCACGCAGTCGGCGAAGGAGAGATACGACCACAGCATGCGGCGGTCGGCCGGCTCGGGGAAGGACGAGAAGATGCGCAGGCATACCGTCTCGATGCCGAACTTGTCCCAATAGAGCCGGCTGAGACTCTCGACAAAGTTTTTCGACACGCCGTAGAGGCTGTCGGGACGCACCGGCGCGTCGACGCCGATATGCGCCTCGACCTCGTGGTAGCCGATGGCATGCACCGATGAGGCATAGATGACACGCTTGACGCCGTGTTTCCGCGCGCCTTCGTAAATGTGGTACGAGCCGCGGATGCTGGAATCGAGGATCGTCTGCCATTCGCATTCGAGCGGCGCGCCGCCGAAATGCACGATCGCGTCGCAATCCTTGGTTGCGGCGATCGTGGCTTCCATGTCGGCGAGATCGAAGACCGCTTCCTCTTCGTGAGGCGCGAGATCGTCGAACGGGTGGCGCCCCGCCAGGCGAATCGTCTTTGCCAGCGGCACCAGACCCTTGCGCAGCTCTGACCCAAGCCGGCCGGCGGCGCCGGTGATCAGGATACGTTCGTAATGCGGCATCGTTTACTCCACTTGCGAGACGGCGGTATTGATCCGCGAGATCGCCTCGGCCAGCACCTCTTCGCTGGTCGCGGTCGAGATGCGGAAATAGGGTGACAGTCCGTAGGCGACGCCGGGCACCGACGCTACCCGGCCTTCACTCAGCAGGTAATTCGCGACCGCGGTATCGTCCTCCAGCACGACGCCCTTCGGGGTCTTGCGGCCGATCAGGCTGGCGCAGCCGATATAGGCATAGAAGGCACCTTCCGGCGGCGACAGCGTCAGCCCGTTGATCTTCCTGATGCCGTTGACGACCAGATCGCGGCGCCTCTCGAAAGCCTGGCGGAAGCGCGCGACTTCGTCCTGCGGACCGTTGAGCGCGGCTACGGTCGCGGCCTGCGCGATCGAGCACACCGAGGTGCAGGACTGGCTCTGGATCGTCGACATCGCCTTGACGAGCGGCGCGGGTCCCGCCGCGTAACCGACGCGCCACCCGGTCATCGCGTAGGACTTCGACACACCGTTGACGATCAGCGTGCGGTCCTTGAGCTCGGGGCAGGCCTTGCCGAAGGAAACGAACTCGCGCCCGTCGAACAGGATGTGCTCGTAGATCTCGTCGGAGAGGACGAGCACTTGCGGGTGCATGGCTAGAATGGCGCCGAGTGCGCGCAAATCCGACTCCGAATAGACCGCGCCGGATGGATTACCCGGCATGTTCAGGAAGAGCCATTTCGTCCTCGGCGTGATTGCCTTTTCCAAGAGCGCTGGCGTCAGCCGGAAACCGGTGGTCTCCGGGCATTCGACGACGACCGGCGTGCCGCCGAGCAGCTTCACCATTTCGGGATAGGAGACGAAGTAGGGCGCCGGCAGGATTGCTTCGTCGCCCGTCTCCAGCGTTGCCATCAGCGCGTTGAAGATGATCTGCTTGGCGCCGTTGGCCACCACGATGTCATCGGCCGTGTAGTCCAGGCCGTTCTCGCGTCGGAATTTGCCGGCCACAGCCTGGCGCACCTCGGCCGTGCCGGCAGCGGCGGTGTAGAGGGTTTGTCCCGCTTTCGCCGCGAAATGCGCGGCATCGATGATGTGGAGGGGCGTCGGAAAGTCGGGCTCGCCCAGGCCGAGATCGATCACGTCCACGCCCCTGGCGCGTAGCGCCTTGGCGGCCTGCGAAGCGGCCATCGAGGCCGAAGGCTTCACCACCGAAAGGCGCGAGGCAATATAGCTCATCAGTCGTTCTCCGTGATGTAACCCTTGGACCGATCGTTGGCTCGTGCGGCCGCACGGCGTTTAGCCGGATCGCCATAGCCGCCGCCGCCTGGCAGTTCGAGGATCAGCCGGCGTCCCGCCGGCACATGCTGCCAGCCCTTGGGCCGCATCTTCGTGCCGTCGTCGAGCTTGACCACGCCGGCAGTGCCCGGCTTGCCGCCGTTACGGCCGTGGGCCGGATGATTGACGCGGTCGAACATGGCCGAGAAGTCGAATTCGTGGCCATCGGTCGCCTCGATCTCGATGATCTGTCCGAGGCCGCCGCGGAATTCGCCGTCGCCGCCGGAGTTAGGGCGCAGCTCCTTACGCCAGATGACGATCGGGCCGGTATGCTCGGTGGCCTCGATCGGCATGGTGTGGACGCCGGACGGGAAGGCTGTCGCCGACAAGCCGTCTAGCCCGGGGCGGGCGCCCATGCCGCCAGAGTTGAACATCAGCACCTCGGCGCGGCGGCCGGATCCGCCTGCAACCGGGCGTGCCGAAATGTGGATGTTCCAGAGAGCACCGGCGCCTTCGGCGAGGATCTTGCCAGGCAGCGCCTTGGCGAAGGCGCCCAGCACGAGATCGGGCACCATGTGGCCAAAAATATGCCTGAGCGCCACCGGCGCCGGTCGCACGGCGTTCAGGATGTTGACCGGTGAGGATACGGTGAAGAAGGCGAGCGAGGCTGCATTGTTGGGAATGTCGGGCGCCACCATGCATTTCAGCGCATAGCAGGCATAGGCCTTGCTGTAGATGATCGGGCAGTTGATGCCCCAGCGGCTCATCGGATCTGTGCCGGTGAAATCGACTTCGACATGGTCGTCGCGGACTGAGACCGTCGCTGCGAGCTTGACCGGCTCGTCATAACCGTCGGTCACCAGCTCGTTCGACCAGCTTCCCTTGGGTAGCGCCTCGATGCGCTCGAGCATCGCGTCGCGAGTGCGCGAGAAGATGAAGTCGCCGAGCCCGTCGAGCGAGGTGAGGCCGATCTCCTTCATCATGTCGACGAGGCGGCGATGGCCGACCTCGTTGCAGGCTGCGAGCGAATAGAAATCGCCGACGACCTGGTTGGGTTCGCGGACATTGGCGCGCAGGATGCGGACGAGGTCGAGATTGACCTTGCCCTTCTCGGCGAACTTCATGATCGGGATCTGGATGCCTTCCTCATAGACCGACTTGCCGTCGGCGCCGAAGCCGCGGCCCCCAACATCGACGACATGTGCGGTACAGGCGAAGAAGGCGACGAGCTCGCCGTTGAGGAAGGACGGCGAGACCATGGTGATGTCGTGCAGGTGGCCGGTGCCGAGCCAGGGATCGTTGGTGACGTAAGTGTCGCCCTCGAACATTTGATCGCGCGGGATCTCGTTCATGAAATGCAGCACGGCTTCGGCCATAGTGTTGACGTGGCCGGGCGTGCCCGTCACCGCCTGCGCCAGCATCTGGCCGCGCGGATCGAACACGCCGGCCGACAGGTCCCCGGATTCGCGCACCGAGGTCGAAAAGGCGGTGCGCAGCAGGGTGAGCGCCTGTTCCTCGACCACCGAGATCAACCGGTTCCACATGACCTGCATGCGGATTTCGCCAATATCGCTCATGCCTGGCTGCCTTTGCGGATCAGGAGGATCGCGCCGTCGCTCTGGATAACGGCATCGAAGCTGGTGGTGACGACGGTCGATGTCTCCCGCTCGACGATGACGGCCGGGCCAGCGATGCGATCGCCGGGGCACAGCGCTTCGCGTTCGATGATGCCGTAGCTCTGCGGCGCCCCCGTTGCCGGATCGAATACCGCGCGGGTCGTCGTCGGTGGGGTGGTCTTCTTGCCTGCGGTGAGCTCGTGCCTGGTGCCGGCCGGACGAATATCGGTCGCCTTCACCGACCAGGTGACGATCTCAATCTCCAGCCCGTCGAGCCCGTCGATGGCGCGGCCGAAGAAGCGCTGATAGCTGGTCTCGAACAGCGCCTTGAGCCTGGCGGCCGCATCGTCGCCGAACGGCTCGTCCGATACCGGCACGGGGATTTCCCAGCCCTGGCCGGCATAGCGCATGAAGGCGGTGATCTCGCAAACGATCTGGCCACTGGCGCCGGTGCGGACAAAGCCTTCGGCGGAGGCTTTGAGATCGGAGAGCAGGGCGTTGACTTCGGCCGGCTTGAAGCGCGAAAGGCGCGTCAGTTTCGAGGCCAGCGCCTCGTAGCCGAACGGCGCCTTGAGGAAACCGATCGCCGATCCAACGCCGGCGCCGCGCGGCACGATGCACTGATCGATGCCGAGCTTTTCGCAAAGCCTTGCCGCATGCAGAGGCGCTGCGCCGCCAAAGGCGATCATCAGATTGTCGGAAATGTTCTTGCCGTTCTCAACGGCGTGTACGCGGGCGGCGTTGGCCATGTTCTCGTCCACCACCTCGCAGATGCCGAAGGCGGTCGACATGGCATTCAGCGACAGGCGCTCGCCGACATCGCGCAGGATCGCTTGTTCCGATGCGCCCGTATCGAGCTTGATCGCGCCGCCGGCGAAATTGTTGGGGTCGAGCTTGCCGAGCACCAGGTCGGCGTCGGTGATCGCCGGGCGTTTGCCGCCGCGGCCGTAGCAGGCCGGGCCGGGTTCCGAGCCGGCGCTTTCCGGCCCGGTCTGGATACGGCCCATAGCGTCGACCCACGCGATCGAGCCGCCGCCGGCGCCGATCTCGATCATCTCGATTACGGGGATCGAGATCGGCATGCCGGAGCCCTTGGAGAAGCGATAGGTGCGCGCCACTTCGAAGGTTCTCGCCGTGCGCGGCGCAAAATCCTCGATCAGGCAGATCTTGGCGGTGGTTCCGCCCATGTCATAGGAGACGACCTTCTCCAGGCCGAAGCGCCGAGCGATGTCGGCGGCAAAAATGGCGCCGCCCGCGGGACCGGACTCGACCAGCCGGACAGGGAATTCAGAAGCAGTTTCCACCGAGATCAGGCCGCCGCCGGAATGGATCATGAAGACCGGGCACTCGGCGCCCATGTCCTTGAGGCGCGTCTGCAGGCGGGCGAGATAGTCGGCCATCTGCGGCCGCACATAGGCGTTGGCGCAGACCGTGTTGAAGCGCTCGAACTCGCGCATCTGCGGCGAGACCTCGGCGCTGATCGAGATCGGGATGGTGAGCTTGCGAGCGAGGATCTGGCGCGCCCGGCGCTCGTGGTCGGGGTTGGCGTAAGCGTGGATGAAGCCGATCGCCACCGAGCCGAAATTGCCGGCCAAGATCCGCTCGGCGATTGCTTCCAGCGCCGCTTCGTCGAGCGGCTGCAGTTCCTGGCCCTCGGCGCCGATGCGGCCCTTGACGGTGAAACGATCTTCACGCGGGATCAGCGGCGTCGGCAGCTGCAGGTTCAGATCGTACTGCTCGAACCGGTTCTCCGTCCGCATCTCGATCACATCGCGAAAGCCTTCCGTCGTGACGAGCGCGGTCCTGGCGCCGCGCCGCTCGATCAGCGCATTGGTGGCGAGCGTCGTGCCGTGGATGATGATGCCGATCTCGGCTGCCGAAATTCCGGCATCGCGGACGACGACGTCGATGCCGTCGAGGATCGCCTGCTCGGGCGCCGAATAATTGGTCAGCACCTTGGTCGAAAACATCGTTCCCCTGACATCGAGGGCGATGTCGGTGAAGGTGCCACCGATGTCCGCGCCGAGGCGGATGTCGTCTGATCTGGAGGTCATGCCGTGGCCTTCTGCGAAGCGAGTGCTGCGTCGCGCATCTGGGATAGGGTCTGCCGGGGCGTGAGCGCTTCGGGCGAGATGGCGATGTCGAGAACGGCGCCGGTCGCAGACTGCTGGGCCCGCCGGAACGCCGCCGCGAAATGCCCGGTGCTTTCGACGCGCTCGGCGTGAAAACCATAGGCCCTTGCCAGCGCCACGAAGTCCGGGTTTTCCAGCGAGGTGCCGGAGACGCGGGCCGGATAGTTGCGTTCCTGATGCGCGCGGATCGTGCCGTATATGCCGTTGTTGATGATGAGCACGATTGGCTGCGCGCCGGCCTGCATAGCCGTGCCGAGCTCCTGGCAGTTCATCTGGAAGTCGCCGTCGCCGGCAAAGCATACGACTGTGCGCTGCGGAAACGCGACTTTCGCGGCGATGGCTGCGGGCAGGCCATAGCCCATGGCACCAGACTGCGGGGCAAGCAGCCGCGCGTCCGGCCCGAACTTGAAGAACTTGTTCGGCCACACCGTGAAATTGCCGGCGCCGTTGGTGAGGATGACATCGGCCGGCAAGGTCTCGCGCAACCAGGCGGTGACCGCGACCATGTCGACCGGGCCGGGCTGGACGGGTGCCGCGAATGTGGCTTCATAGGCCTTGCGCGCCGCCGCGCGCCAGTTGGCCCAGCCACCTTTCACCGGCGTCAGCGCCTTGGCGAAAGCGTTCGGGCCGGCATGGACGCCGATCGCGGGCACGTAGATCTTGCCGATTTCGCGGTCGGAGCCGTGCACATGGATCAGCTTCTGGCGCGGCACCGGAACGTCGAGCAGCGTGTAGCCGTCGGTCGTCATCTCGCCGAAGCGGACATTGACAGCCAAGATCACGTCAGCATCGCGGATCAGCGTCTTGACATGCGCCACCATGCCGACGCCGGCTTCGCCAACGAAGACTGGCGAATGGTTGTCGAACTGGTCCTGGTAGCGGAAGGCGGCAATGACGGGGATGTCGGAAGCCTCGGCGAAGGCCTGGAGCGCGGCGCGTCCGTCCGCGGTCCAGTTAGCGCCGCCCATGAGCAGCACCGGCCTCTCGGCCGCAGCCAGCATCTCAAGCGCCGACGAAAGGGCATCCTGCGACGGAGCGGCTTCGAAAATCGAAGCAGGGCCGCTGAGCGGCGCGGCCTCGGTCGCGGTCGTCAGCATGTCTTCGGGCAGCGCGACGACGACGGGGCCGGGCCGGCCGGTCAAGGCGGTGGTCCAGGCGCGCGCCAAGATTTCAGGCAGGCGCTCAACGTCGTCGATCTCGACCGCCCATTTGGCGACGGTGCCGTAGACGGCGCGGTAGTCGATCTCCTGGAAGGCCTCGCGGCCCTTCATATCGGTGCCGACCTGGCCGACGAAGAGGATCATCGGCGAACTATCCTGCATCGCGGTGTGGATGCCGATGCTGGCATTGGTCACGCCTGGGCCGCGGGTCACTAAGCAGATGCCGGGCGATCCCGTCAGCTTGCCGTAGGCCGAGGCCATGAACGCCGCGCCGCCTTCATTGCGGCAAAGCACATAGTCCAGCCTCCCCTTGGT
The DNA here is from genome assembly GCF_020165215.1 of Mesorhizobium sp. CA15. Lineage (NCBI taxonomy): Bacteria > Pseudomonadati > Pseudomonadota > Alphaproteobacteria > Hyphomicrobiales > Phyllobacteriaceae > Mesorhizobium > Mesorhizobium sp. CA15. The sequence goes on along the minus strand of NZ_JAIUHQ010000002.1, from coordinate 198,315 downwards.
GTCGTGCAGCGCGTCGAGAACGGCGAGATAGCTTTCGCCGGGCACGCCAAAGCTCTTGGTCGCGCCCAAGGCGATCAGGCATTCGACAAGAAGGCGACCGCCATTGCGGACCATGCTTCGACATCCTCTTAAGCCGGTGGCAAGCGGACCGAGCCTGCCTTCGGATTTATACCTGCACTGCGGCCGGTCGACGCGAAATCAAGAAATGCGATCCATACGAAAGTTTTTCTTTCGCTATGCAATCCGCACCAAAACACTGGGGTTCATCATGCCCGACGGATCGAATGCATCCTTCAGCCGTGCCATGAGCTCCCGCTCCACCGGACTTCTGTTCCGGTCGGCCATGGCGATCTTGGCGCGGCCGAGCCCATGCTCGGCGGCGAAGCTCCCGCCCATATCGGTGGCTGAAGCGGCCAGCGCCTCAGCGAATACCGCGGCTTTCCCATCGAAATCGGCGCGGCCCGCCGGCGGCGACAGATTGTAGTGGATGTTGCCGTCGCCGAGATGGCCGAACGGGTTGATCCGCACGCCCGGAAGAATCTCGTGGCATAGTTTCGCGCCCGCCTCGATGAAGCGCGCGATCGCGCCCGGCGGCACGGAGATGTCGTGCTTGAGCTGCTCGCCCTCCAGCCGCTGGCCTTCCGGCTGCTCCTCGCGCAGGCGCCAGAACTGCGCCCGCTGCGCGCCCGAATTGGCCAGTGCGCCATCGACGACCAGGCCTTGCTCCATGCCCCATTCCAGCGCCGAACCCAGGATGTCGTCGAGGGCAACGCGCGTCGAGCCCGACGCCATCTCGACGAGCAGATAGACGTCGCCCCGCGTCTCCAGCTGATAGGCGAGGTCTGGAAGATGCTTGAGCGCGAGCGTCAGGCCGACATCCGAAAAGAATTCAAGGCCGGTAAGGAACTCTCCGGCCTCGCCACGCAGAAACGCGCCGAACGACACGGCGGCGGCGAAGTCGGACATCACCAGGAGGGCGCTCGCCCGCTGCTTTGGCGAAGGATAGAGCCTAAGGATTGCTCGCGTCACGATGCCGAGCGTGCCTTCCGAACCGCAGAACAGCTTGCGCAGCTGATAGCCTGCATTGTCCTTCTGTACCGCGCGCATTCCGTCCCACACCGTGCCGTCCGCCATGACGACCTCGAGGCCGAGGACCAGATCCTGCATCATGCCGAAGCGGAAGGCCTGGCTGCCGCCGGCATTGGTGCCGATCAGACCGCCGATCCTGGCGCTGCCTTCGGCCCCAAGATGCATCGGGAACATCAGGCCATGCGGCTCCAGTGCCTCGTGCAGCGCGGCGAGCACGACGCCTGCCTCAACCGCGATCGAGCCGCTCTCCGGATCCGGCTCGCCGATTGCGGTCATGCGCGACAGCGAGACGATAACCGCGTCGGGCTGCTCGGCGACGGCCCCACCACACAGGCCGGTATTGCCGCCTTGCGGCACGACTGCCAATCCTGCCTGCCGGCAAGCCTTGACGACCGCGGCCACCTCCGCGGTGTTGGCGGGGCGGGCGACGCCCACGGGCCGGACGCCGTAGCGGTTGAGCCAATCGCGCTGGTAAGGTTGGGCATCATCGCCCGAAAGCCAGCCTTTCGGTCCGAGTATCCCGCGCAGGGCGACTATAGGATCGGTCATTGAAATTCCTGCTGATGTGCGCGCGAACGTTGCATCTCCCGGGATGCTGTTCAATGACCCAGCACCTGCGACAGAAATTGACGGGTTCGCTCGTTTCGGGAGGACGTGAAGAACGCCTCCGGCGGCGCCTCTTCGACGATCTCGCCGCCGTCCATGAAGATGACTCGGTCGGCGACGCGACGGGCGAAGCCCATTTCGTGGGTCACGCAGATCATCGTCATGCCTTCGGAAGCGAGCGTCACCATGACATCCAGCACCTCGGCGATCATCTCCGGGTCGAGTGCCGAGGTCGGCTCGTCGAACAGCATGATCTGCGGCTGCATGCAGAGCGCGCGGGCGATCGCGACGCGCTGCTGCTGGCCGCCGGAAAGCTGGCTCGGAAACTTCATCGCCTGCTCAGGGATTCGCACCTTCTCCAGAAAGCGCCTGGCCGTCGTCTCGGCTTCCGCGCGCGGCCGCTTGCGCACGATCATTGGCGCGATCATGCAGTTCTCCAGCACCGTCATGTGCGGGAACAGATTGAAGTGCTGGAACACCATGCCGACTTCGCGCCTGATCCCGTCGATATTGCCGACGTCGTCGTTGAGCTCGGTGCCAAGCACGGCGATGCGGCCGCCGTCATGCTGTTCGAGCCGGTTGATGCAGCGGATCAGGGTGGATTTGCCGGAGCCTGACGGACCGCAGATGACGATCCTTTCGCCGCGCCCGACGGAGAGGTTTATCTTTCGCAGCGCGTGGAACGACCCGTAATGTTTGTCGAGACTTTCGATTTGCACGGCCGAGCCGGACGGGAGCGTCGATTCCATGCATGCCTCCTTAGCGGTCGCCGACCGCCATGCGCCGCTCGAGGTAAGCGCCGTAGCGGGACAGGCTGAAGACGAAGACGAAATAGATGAAGGCAATGAAGGCATAGACCTCGACATAGGCGAAGCGCCATTCGCCGGTGCCATAGGCGGCGTTGCCGGAGGCCAGGATCTCGAAGAAGCCGACGATGACCACCAGCGAGGTCTCCTTGAACGAGATGACGAACTGGTTGATCGTGGCCGGCAGCGCGTTGCGCATCGCCTGCGGCAGAAGGATGCGGCCGATACGCTGCCAGTAGCTCATGCCGAGCGCCATGGCGGCTTCTTCCTGCCCGGCCGGGACGCCCTGCATGCCGCCTCTGACGATCTCGGCCTGATAGGCGGAGAAGAACAAGGCGGAACCCAGGATCACCCGGTAGAGCTTGTCGCCCGCCAGCCACTGCGGCAAGGCGAAAGGCAGGACGATGGCGAAGGTGAACAGGATCGAGATCAGCGGCAACGACCGGACCCCATCGATGATGAGACCGGTGGTCCTGGATATCCATGGCAGCTTGGAGCGGCGCAGCAGCGCCAGGCAGACCGCCAGCGGGAAGCCGATCAGACAGGTGGTCACGAAGATGAAGAGGGTGAGCGCCAGCCCGCCCCAGGCTTCCTCGCCGACATAGGAAAGGCCGAGCACGCCGCCTTTCATCAGCACGTAGTACGACGCTGCTCCTGCTCCCCACACCAGCGCGATCCGGCGTCCGGTCCAGAAGGCCGGAATACAGCTCAGCACCGTCATCACCACCACGGTCAGGCAAGCGAGCGCGGAGCGCCATTGCTCTTCGAAGGGATAGAGGCCGAACAGGATGATCCGCCACCGGGCAGCGATGACCGACCAGCAGGCTCCTGCCGCCGCCTGGCACGCCTCTGGCCCGCCACTCGTGGTGAAGACGGCAGAGAAGACTGCCCAGTTGAGCAGTTTCCAGACGATAGAGACCATGATCGCCAAGGAGATCAGCGACAGCAGCGCCTGGAGCGGCGTCGCGAAGAAGCGGCGCTTCAGGTCTTCGAGCCTGCCCGGGGCAGGGGGGGCGACAATGACCATCTCCATCTCTGTCATCCCCTCAGTTGATTGCCCTTGAGGGCAATGGCCTTGTTGATGCGGTTGAAGACGGCGGCGAGGCTGAGATTGATGGCGAGGAAGCCTCCCATCAGGATGCCGATCACTTCCAGGGTCTGGCCGGAATGATTGATGGTCAACGCCACGATCATGAAGAAGTCGGTGAAGCCGACGGCAATGCCCATGGTCGTGGCCTTCATCAGCCAGACATACTGGTTGGCAAGGATCGGCAGCATGGCCCGCAACGCCAGCGGCAGACGCACCAGCGTGAAGACGCGCCATGGGCTCAAACCGAGCGAGCGTGCAGCTTCCATCTGGCCCATGCCGACAGATTTGAAGCCGCCGCGCACGATTTCTGCGATGTAGGAGCCGCCATAGATGGCGATCGCGATAGCCAAGGCGGAGAATTCCGGCGGAACGCGCAGGCCGCCCCTCAGGTTGAGGCCTTCCAGGGCCGGGAAATCGAGCAGCGGTGCGTCAGGCAGACGTCCTACCACCAAAACGATGGCCGCGCAGGCCAGCGCCGCAGCAGCACCGGCAAGCTGAATGGTGGCACGCTGGCCGAACGGCTGGCTGAGCCGTGACGTCCTGCCCAGCCAGACCGGCAGCGCGATGGCGGCGATCACGGCCGATGTGGCCAGCGCCATTGCCATCCCGCCGACATTCGGCGCCGGCACGTAGAGGCCGCGGCTGGTCAGCAGAAAGCCCCAGGCTTCGTGCGCAGCGCGCGGCGTCGGCAGGTGCGTGATCAAAGCGTACCAGAAGAAGACCTGGAGGATCAGCGGGATGTTGCGGAAGACGTCGACATAGGTGCGGCCGAGCAATCGCGCCAGTTCGTTGGATGAGGTCCGCGCCAGGCCGACGATCGTCCCGACGAGCGTTGCCAGGATCAGCCCGGTGCAGCCCAGGAACAGCGTGTTGATGATGCCGATGAGGAAGAACCACCAATAGGGATCGTTGGCCGTGGCCGGCAGCAACGAGAAGTTCACGTCCCAGCCCGTCGACTTGTAGAGGAAATCGAATCCCGAGGTGATCCCTTGCTCCGCGAGATTCCGCCGCGCGATGATGATGCCTGCGAGCACCAGGGCCGCAAGCGAACCGACATAGACGACCTGCAACAACGCGCTGCGGACCTTCTGATTTCTCAGCAGGCTGACCATTGATCAATCCTTCTCGAATTGCCGCCGGCCCCGCCCGGCCGAAGCCAGGCGGGAGCCTTGAGCGGTAACACCGTCAGACGTGGATCAGTCGATCACCAGCGGGAACAGGACGCCGCCATTGTTCCAGAGGTTGGTTAGCTCGCGATCCATCTTGTAGGGCGAGTCCTTGCCTAGGTCGCGATCGAAGATCTCGCCGTAATTGCCGACCTTCTTGATCACGTTGTAGGCCCAATCGTCGGAGAGTCCGAGGCCCTTGCCCATGCCGGGCGTCACGCCAAGGAACTTCGCCACCTGCGGCGAGGTCGGCTTGGCCTTGATCTCGTCGACGTTCTTGGAGGTGATGCCTTCCTGCTCGGCGAAGATCAGTGTGCTCAGCGTCCAGTTGGCGATGTCGACCCAATTGTCGTCGCCCTGGCGCATGATCATGACTTCCGGCTCTACCGCGAGCACGTCGGGCAGGATGACATGGTCTTCGACCTTGCTCTTGGCGATGCGGGCGATGGCCAATGTCGGACCCCACTGCGCATAAAGATCGCAACGGCCGGAGAAGTAGGCCTGCTCCAACTCTTCCGTCTTTTCGATCAGCACCGGCTCGAGCTTGATGCCGAGCTTCTGGGCGTAGGCGGCGACCTGCTGTTCCTGCGAGGTGCCGGCGGGAATGCAGATCGTGCCGCCATTGGCATCCTTGAGCGATTTCAGGTTGAGCTCCTTATGCGCCATCACCTTGGTGGTGCCGAGGTAGTAGGACATCGAGAATTGCAGGCCGAGCTCGGTGTCGCGGCTGAGTGTGCCGCCCGAGGCCTTGATGATGATGTCGACATCGCCCGACTGAAGCGAGGGCCAGCGCTGCGCCCAGCTGATCGGCACGACCTTCAGCTTCGCAGGATCGCCGAACACGGCGGTCGCCACCGCCTTGCAGAGGTCGATGTCCATGCCCTTCCAGTTGCCTTTGTCGTCCACTTCGGCGAAGCCGAGATAGGAGCCGTCATGGCCGGTGCAGTTGAGCACGCCGCGGGCCTTCACGGTCTCCAGCGTCTTGCCGCCGGCGGCTTCAGCCGGCGCCGCCAGATGCGCGAGGCCCAGGGCCATGGCGGCGGCCCCCCATTTGATCATTTTCATAGTTGTTGTCTCCACTGTTGAGGTTGTTCCGTTTCTTGTTGTTGGAGCCCCGCAAGATGTCTTCGGGACTCGGTCTCGAAGCCGCCTCTCAGTCGGAAAGCGGGGTCGGTTTCGGCAAGGAGAGTTTCAGGTCGCTCCGCCAATCCTCCTGGGCCAGCCACCGATGGAGCGCTGCCACCGCCTTCACGCGCAGATGCCCGCGCGGGACGACGAGGTAGAAACCCGGCACTTCCTCCGGCTTCATATCGGCAATGGCGTCGCGGCCGATCGGCGCCACCAGCGCGCCGGAGCGGAAATCTTCCTCGGCATCGATCACGGAAACCAGGCCGACGCCGATGCCTTGCAGGGTCGCCCGACGCATGGTCGCGGCATCGTCGAAGCTGATGCTGCGGTCTCCATCCGTCAACTCGACGCCAAGGTGCCGCAGAATATCCGGCCACAGGCGCTTCGACTTGACGGTGTCGAGCAGCGTGAACTTCGTGAGATCGTGCGCCGACTTGATCTTTTCGCCGATTGCCGGCGTGCAGCAAATGATCTTCGGATCCGGCACCAAGAGCGTGGTTTCGTAGTCCGGCCAGTTGCCGTAGCCCCACTGCACGGTCATATCGATGTCGTCGCGCCCGAAGTCAGGCAGGTCGACCATCGTCGTCAGCCGCAGATCGGCGCCCGGCAGCATCTCGCGGAAGAGCGAGAGCCTGGGCAGTAAATAGTGCGTGGCGAAGTAGGGGCTGGCATTCAGGTTGATGCGGTCGCGGTAGTTCGACTTAGTGACGCGGCGGACACCTTCGGAAAACTCCTCGAAGCCGGCCTTGACGTAGTGCGAGAGCAAAATGGCGGATTCGGTCAGCTCGATCGAACGACCCTTGCGCTCGAACAGCGTCACCTGGAGCGTGTCCTCCAGCAGCTTGATCTGCTGCCCGACCGCTTGCGGCGTGACCAGCAATTCGTCGGCTGCCTGCCTAAAACTCTTGTGCTGCGCGACGGCGTGGAAAACGCGCAGCGCATTGAGCGATGGGAGGCGAAGCTTGCCGGTCATGGGAATTCCGCCTCCTTTCGTTCGAGACTCCGTCGAGCATGCACTGCTGAATGTCAGCCGGGCCGGGCTGATGAAGTTGGTTCAGGCGTAGATGTAACCACCTGAGACAATGACGTTTTCGCCGGTCATGTAGGTATTCTTGGGTCCGCCGGTCATGAGTACCCACTCGGCGATTTCCGTCGGCTCGGCGCCGCGGCCGAGAGGGCTTGCCTTAGCCAGCTCCTCGAGAAAACCGAGCGCCTTTGCTTTCTCCGTGGCCATGCCGGCGGGTGCGACGGAATTCACCAGGACGCCGTCCTTGGCGACGTGATGGGCAAAGGAGCGCGTCAGGCTGACGACGGCTGCCTTCGTCGCTGCATAATGGGCGTTCTGCGGATGCGCCTTGAAGGCATCGACCGAGGTGAGGTTCACAATCCGCCCGCGGACATGGTTCTTCGGCTCTTGCGCCTGCATGTGGCGAACCGCGGCCACCATCATGTGATAGGTGCCCTTGATGTTGATGCCGTTGGAGGCGTCCCAATCGGCGTCGGTGATTTCGAGCAGCGGACGGCGCGGATAGATGGCGGCGCAATTGATCAGCGTGTCGATGCGCCCGAGCTTCGAAACGATGGCGTCGAAAGCGGCATGGCACTGCGGGCCGACCTGGATGTCGCAAGTCGCCGCTGCGGTCGGCAGGCTCTTGGCCTTTGCCGGATCGAGCGCGCTCTGCGCTGCTTCCTGGTTGATGTCGATGATACCGATCTTTGTCGCTCCGGCCTCCACGGCCATGCGGGCGAGAAGAGCGCCGAGGCCTGCGCCGCCGCCAACGATCAGAACGGAAAGGTCTTTCATCCTGTTTCCCTTACTTGGTGCCACTCGGCGAGGTGGGCCAGGTGGGCATGATGTCAAAACGGGTAACGTCGGCCCATGCGGGGAGCGCGAGAACCGCGGTCACCATCTTGGCCACGTCATCCGGCTGCACCACTTTGCTGGCGTACATGGCCTCGCGCGTCTTGGCGTCGAGGATGTCTTCATAGAGCTGCGTCTCGACACGGCCGGCGACGATCTCGGTGACGCGTATGCCGGACGCAGAGAGGTCGGCGCGCAGCGCGCCGGCAAAGCCGGAGATAGCCGCCTTGGTGGCCGCGTAGACGGCGATGTTGGAGAATGCCGTGTGGCCGGCGACGGAACCGGTGAACAAGATGTGGCCCGACTGCCGCTCGCGCATCTGCGGCACGACGAGGCGGGTGAGCAGGATCGCGGCGCTGAGGTTCACCTCGAGCGTGGTGTCGATGTCGGCGATGTTCATATCGGCGAAATTGCCGAGCGGCGGCATGATGCCGGCATTGTTGATCAAGACGTCGACGGTGAGATCGGCCAGCACCGATTCCAGCGCCTCGCGGTCGGTGACGTCGACGGCGATCGGCACGATGCCCGGACGCTCGGCCTGTAGCTCCTTGAGCGCGGCCTGGCTGCGGCCGACGGCATAGACGTCGTAGCCGGCGTCGCTCAGCGCAATTGCCATCGCCCGCCCTATGCCGCTCGTCGCTCCTGTTATGAAGGCTGTCGTCACCTGGGCTTCCCCGATTGCTTGGACTTCAGTTTGCGGCCTGGGCGGATGCCGCGAAACCAAGAAAAGCAGCAAAATGGAAAGATAAACTTTCGAACGCGTTTCGGCGGCTGGAATATTCCGGCGTGCCCTATGCGGCGACAAACGCTGCTATCCCAAGGAAAACAATGTCCTCAACCCGCGAAGGCGGATTTCCGATCGCCAGCTGAGAAAAAACATGGCTTTCGTAAACAACCGGCCGCCTGCGCGGCGACAGAGGCAAACGACGTCGAAGTCGGTGAACCTACCCGGCGGTCGGCAAAGGCTTTTTCAGCTTGGTGAAAAGCGAGGCCGCCGCGGCCTTCTGCTCGGCCTCGGTTGCCTCGACGCCCGAGGCTTTGGCAAGCGCGCGCACACGTCCCAAACTGTTCTGCAGATGCTTGCGCATCGCCTGTCGGGCTTTGCTTCCGTCCTGCCTTTCAATGGCATCGACGATGGCTTTGTGCTCGCTGTGGATGCGCGCGTAGTAGCTGTCCTTGAGGGCAGGCTCGACGACATAACCGAGCTGGAATCTCGGCACGATCATCGGCCCGAGATAGGCAAGGAAGCCGTGGATGAATTCGTTGCGCGCCGCCTTGGCGATCGCGAGGTGGAAGTCGTAATCGTAATGGATCTGGACCGCGGCGGGGTCGGCCTGCTGCGCGTCGATGTCATCCATTATGGCGCGGATGCCGCTTGCTTCCTTGTCGGTGCGGCGTTCCGCGCAGAGCCCGGCGGATTCCACCTCGACGCTCAATCTGAGTTCAAGCAAGGCGATGGTTTCCGGCAGGGTCCTGAGTGCCTCGTCCGGGATCGAGAAACTGCGCGGGGTCGGCGTCTCGCTGACGAACATGCCGCGCCCCTGCTGCGGAACCACCATACCCTCGGAGCGCAGCCGCGCCACTGCTTCGCGCACGACGGTGCGGCTGACGTCGTATTCGGCGCAAAGCTCCGCCTCGGTCGGCAGTTGCGCGCCGGGTTGCAACTGACCGGAGCGGATCTTTTCGGCCAGGCTCTCCGCCACCAGGGTGGAAAGCGGCTTGCGTTTCGTCATTGAGGTCCTTCCGTTCAAGTTCAGATTCGGGATGATGCCCGAACCGGCAGGACCATTCAAACCGCCGCGGTGACGATCAGTTCGACCAGCATGCCGGGCTTGGCCATGCGGCCCTCGCCGGAGGAGCGGGCCGGCGCGTGCTCCTTCGGCATCCAGGCATCCCAGACCGTGTTGACCTCGTCGAAATCCCGCACGTCGTCCAGCCACATCTGGACGTGCAGGATGCGGGTCTTGTTAGTGCCCGACTTGGCGAGCAGCGCGTCGATCTTGTCCAGCACCTCGCGCATCTGGTCGGCCGCGGATTGGCCCGGCTTCGCCACCTGACCGGTGAGGTACAGCGTGCCGTTGTGGATGACGCCGTGATGAACGCGGGTGTCGAAGTCGAAGCGCTGGATGTCGGTCACGGGTTCTCTCTCAGGTAGCCGGCGTCAGCCGGATGGGATTGCCTTGCAGATACTGCGCGTAGGGCGCCTGGACGAGCCAGCCGGCATCGACGGGCAGGGTCACGCCGGTTATCGAGGCGGCGCGGTCGGAGCACAGGAACAGCGCGGCCTCGGCAACGTCGCGCGGCTCGACGAAGCGGCGCAGCGCCGTGGTCGCCTGGATGGCTTCGGGGTTGCGCTCGCCCTTGGCGATCTTTGCTTTCAGCCCGTCCGACAGCGTGTAACCCGGAGCCACGGCATTGACGCGAACCCCGTGCGGGCCGAGCTCGGCGGCCAACATCTGGGTGAGGGCCAGCACCGCATGTTTTCCCGGCGTATAGGCCGGCAGCGACAGCGGCGCGAAAGAGGCAAGCGAGCCGACATTGAGGATCGCCCCGCGCCCGGCCGCCGACATCAGCCGGCCGAACACCTGGCAGCCGAGCAGGGTGCCGCGATAGTTGATGCGCCACATCTCTTCGTCTTCGGCGAGGTCCTGGTCGAGCACATGCTTGCCACTCTGCAGGATGCCGGCGCAGTTGACGACGACATGAGGCGTGCCGAACGCGCTCACGACTTCCGTCGCCAGCGCCTCGACGGAGACGGGATCGGCAACATCGGTCCGGACGAAGAGGGCTCGCGGCGCGCCTATGCTCTCGCACGCGCTCGCCGTTTCCTTGCCACGGACGCTTTCACGGCCGGCGACGACCACCTGATAGCCGTCCCCGGCAAAGCGCTCGGCGATCGCGCGGCCGATGCCCGACGTGCCGCCGATGACGACGGCGCTCGATTTATCAGCCATGGCGGTGGTCCTTCCGCTCGATGTCGAAGAATTCGGCCATGGCCTCGACCTGGAAATCCATCATCGGGCGTCCGGGCTGAATGCGGCAACCGATCTCTTTCGCCGCCTTGAGCAGCGCCGTCTCGGCGGGCTCCATAATGATGTCGACCACCGTCATCTCCGGCGTCAGCTTGCTCACATCCATCGGCAACGGATCGCCGGCCTTCAGCCCGGACGGCGTGGCGTTGATCGCCATGTCCATGCCGGACGGATCGGGCTCTCCGATCTCGATGCGACAATCGGGGAAGGACTTGTTGACCAGCGAGGCAAGCTTTTGCGCGCGGTCTCGGTCGATGTCGGCCAGCCGTATCTCCGCCGCGCCTTCTTCGGCCAGGCAATAGGTCAGCGAGGAGCCGGCGCCGCCGGCGCCAACTTGGAGGATGCGCTTGCCGGCGATCCGGTGTCCGCCTGCCTTCAAGCCATCGATGAAGCCGACGCCGTCGAAATTGTCGGCATACCAGCTGCCGTCCGCCTGCCGGCGCACCGAGTTGGCGCTCTGCACGCGCGCGGCGCGGTCGTGAGCGGCCGCGCATTTGTGGTAGGCCGGGACCTTATAGGGCACGGAGATGATCACACCCTTGATGTTCTCGGCCGCCGTGATGCCGGCCCAGAAAGTGTCGAAATCTTCCGGACGGCAGCTCAGCGGCACCATCAGGCTGTCGAGCCCCTTCTGCTCGAAGATCTCGTTGAATATGCCGGGGCTCTTCGCATGGCCCACAGGATGGGCCAGCATGACGAAGATGTCGGCCTTGCCGGTTCCGCGCATCGGTTATTCCTTTCCGTTTGACAGTTCGTGATCACTCAGGATTTCGAGCGCCCGCACGAGTGACGAATGGTCGGCGTCCGCGCCGGCGGTTCGCGCTGAGCAGGCATTCATCAGCTGCTGCGCCGTTGCCGTGCCCGGCAATGCAACGCCAAGTGCGCGAGCACTTTCGAGCGCAAGACCGAGATCCTTCTGGTGCAGCCGGATGCGGAAACCCGGCGCGAAGGCGCGGGCGATCATGCGCTCGCCATGCACTTCAAGCACGCGCGATGAGGCGAAGCCGCCCATCAGGGCAGTGCGCACCTTCGCCGGATCGCAGCCGGCCTTGCCAGCAAAGACCAGCGCTTCGGCAACCGCCTCGATGTTGAGCGCGACGATGATCTGGTTGGCGATCTTGCATGTCTGGCCGGCGCCGTTCTTTTCACCGATCAGCGTGATGTTGTTGCCGAGCTCCTCAAAGATCGGCAGCGCGCGCTCGAACTCGGCGGCCGGTCCGCCGACCATGATGGTGAGGCTCGCCGCCTTGGCGCCGACCTCGCCGCCGGAGACCGGCGCGTCGAGATAGCCGCCCCCCGCTTCCGTGATTTTCGCCGCAAATTGGGCGGTGGCGATCGGGCTGATCGAGCTCATGTCGATCACCAGCTTGCCGGCGGATATCCCTTCAAGCACGCCGTTCTGGCCAAACAGGACGCGCTCCACGTCAGGCGTGTCGGGCAGCATCGTGATGACGATCTCCGCGGTCCGCGCCACCTCAGTGGCGGAGGCGACGACCGATGCTCGCAGATCTGCAGGCAGAGGCGAGCGGTTGAGCACCGTGACGACCTCATGCCCTGCGTCGGCGAGATGCCTTGCCATCGGCGCCCCCATGACGCCCAGTCCGATAAAGCCAATCTTCATTTGCAACTCCGTTGCGGCCAGAGCCATCTTGCAGGCCAAGCTTGCCATATGATATAGGACATCATACAAATTTCAATGCACCTTCTTCTCATTGGAGACCGATCGCAAAATGCAGGAGCGTGTCAATTCGCTAAAGGCTGCCGTGCAGGCGGGCAAACCCCATATCGGTGTCTGGTGCTCGCTGGCTTCGGCGCTGACCACCGAGGTCGTCGCCGGCTCCGGGACGGGTTGGCTGCTGATCGACGGCGAACACAGCCCGAACGATCTGCGCAGCATCATGGCGCAGCTGCAGGTCGCGGCAGCGTTTCCTTGTGAGGCAGTGGTGCGCCTGCCGTCCGACGATGCCAACCTCATGAAGCAGGCTTTGGATGTCGGGGCCCGTAGCTTGATGATCCCGAACGTGCGCACGGCGGAGCAGGCGCGTACAATCGTCGCCGCGATGACCTACGCGCCTGGCGGCTTCCGTGGCTTCTCGGTCGGTCATCGTGCCAACGCGTTCGGGCGCATCGCCGGCTATCACGCCAAGGCACGCGAGCAGCAGCTGCTAGCCGTGCAGATCGAGGACGAAACTGGCGTCGCCAATGCGGCCGAGATCGCCGCTGTCGCGGGCGTCGATGTGCTCTTCGTCGGCCCCGGCGATCTCTCCACCAATATGGGCGCGATGGGCAATCCAGGCGCTGCACATGTGCAGGAGGCGATCGCTTCGGTGCGCAAGGCCGCGGCCGCCGCTGGCAAGGCCAGTGGCATCCTGGCGCCGGTCAAGGCCGACGCCGACCGCTATGTCGCCGACGGCTTCACCATGATTGCGGTGGGCTCGGATCTCGGTTTGCTGGCGCGGGGCTCGGATGCCCTGATCGCTTCGTTCAGGCAGTAGGAAAAGCCATGGCAATTCCTCCTTACAAGGCGCCTTCCCGGAACGCCTACGACATCGTCATCGTCGGTGGCGCGGTGATCGGTTCGTCAACCGCTTACTGGCTGAGCCAGGCGCTGGGCAGCGGCGCGTCGATTCTCGTGGTCGAACGCGACTCAAGCTACGAATTTTCCTCGACGGCGCTCTCCACCAGCGCCATCCGCCAGCAATATTCCAACCCGATCAATGTGAAGATCAGCCAGTTCGGCATCGAGATCATCCGCGGTTTTCAGGAGCGGATGGCGCCGTTCTACACCAATGAGCCCGCGCCTGATCTCGGCTTCAAGGAACATGGATATCTCTACTGCTGCTCGCCCGAGGGCGTGAACGCGGCGCGCGAACGGGTCGAGCTGCAGCGCAGCCTCGGCGCCCACACCGTCTTCCTCGAACCGGGCGCGTTGAAGGAACGTTTTCCCTGGCTGAATGTCGACGACCTCGGCGGAGGTTCGTGGGGTTCGCGCGAAGAGGGCTGGTTCGACTCCATGGGCTTGCTTAATGGGTTCCGCCGCGCGGCGCGAGCGAGCGGCGTCGAATATATCGACAACGCCGTGACGGATTTGGATGTTTCCGAAGGCCGGGTCGTCTCGGCCCGTCTCTCGACCGGCCAGACGGTTCGTTGCGGAACCCTAGTCAACGCCGCCGGTCCACGCGCACAGCAGGTCGCCGCCATGGCTGGCTTGTCCATCCCGGTTGCTCCCTACAAGCGCTACAGTTTTGTTTTCGCCAGCGCCAATCCCATCCCCGGGCGGATGCCCAATGTCATCGATCTTTCCGGCACATTCGTACGCCCCGAAGGCGAGCTCTTCCTCACCGGCAACACGCCGCAGGGCGACGGGCCGGCCGACTACGACGACTTCGAGATGCATTTTGAAGAGTTCGACGACTACATCTGGCCGGCGCTCTGGCACCGCATTCCAGCCTTCGACGCGTTGAAGGTGCAGACCAGTTGGACCGGCCATTACGAATACAACATGCTCGACCACAACGGTATCGTCGGCTTCCACCCGGGGGTGACCAACTTCATGTTCGCCAACGGTTTCTCCGGCCATGGCCTGCAGCAGTCGCCTGCCGTCGGCCGGGCGGTCTCGGAGCTGATTGTCCACGGGGCTTTTCAGACGCTCGACCTGTCGCCGTTCAGCTACGAGCGCATACCGCGGAATGAACCGTTTCTCGAAGAAGCGGTGATTTGAGCCGTGTCAAACTGAGCCGACCGGCGCTCCCAATTTGATTTTAGAGAAAACGGAAATGAAGATCCTTGTGCCCGTGAAGCGGGTTGTGGACGCCAACGTCAAGGTCCGGGTGAAAGCCGACGGACTGGGCGTCGAGCTTGCCAACGTCAAGATGGCGATGAACCCGTTCGACGAGATCGCGGTCGAGGAAGCCATCCGCATCAGGAAGCCGGCAAGGCTGAAGAGATCATCGTCGTCTCGATCGGCCCGCAACAGGCGCAGGAGACGCTGCGCACCGCGCTCGCCATGGGCGCCGACCGCGCCATCCTGGTCAAGACCGACGAGCAGACCGAGCCGCTGGGCGTCGCCAATTTGATCATTTGATGACTCGCAGGACAGCTGGCTGCTTCATTGCATCGCTTTTCGCCTCGCGATCATTTCTGGCGCGAGCGATATCCACCGCGATCCGCTTCTTGTTTGCTTCGGGACGTAGTTGTCCGTCACGGTTTTTGACGAATGACCCATGGCCCCCATGATGGCGGGCCTGAACGTTGCATTCTCTTCTGGCGAAAATGGAAGGCTTCGATTAGCTCCCTTCGATTAGCTCCAAAGAGCGTCGAACAGCTCGAAAAATGGCTTCAATGACAGCGCGGAGCCGATCTGCGTCGAGATGTTCCATCGGTGTGTCGCGTCAGGTCAGAGGGTACTCTGGGTCGACCTTCAGGCTTAGAAATCGTTCGATCGATCATGCATTCTTCTGTTGCGTCGCACTGTCAAAGTCGAGCCACCCCATCGTGTCCTCAAGCCGTCTCGCTGCATGAGAAAAGGTCTTCGCCAGCGCTCGAGCTGGCAGGTCGATGACTGCAGCTTTTCGAAGCGAAGTTGAGCAACTCATTCGTAGACGAAGTTGCCGGAACTGCGCCAACGGACTCTGCCGTCCAAGTGAGTGGAACCTTCCGATCGATGCTGCCTTATCTTCATGTTTGAAGAAGCAGCGAGAGGAAGCAATTGAGCAGCATTGCCTGGCGGAGTCTGCTTTTACTGCCGGTGCTTGCACTGGCGCTGGCCTCCTGCTCCTCATCTGAAACCGTCGAACAGCAATCGAAGCTTGCCGCCTCGACGGCGGAGGCGGCGGTATTGGTGATCGATGCCTGGCTTTCGGGCGCCGCACCGCCGCACTATGCATCTGCGGCCCTGCAATCCTTTGCCGGCACGCTTGGTGATGCCGACCGGCAAGTTCAATCGGCCCCCTCATCCGATATCGCAAGGCGGGACGCGCTGAAGTCGGCGGTCGGCCGGGTGACGATCGCAGCAGCCGCGGCCGAGCGCGCCGTTAAGGCTGAACAGCAGATCCAGGCCAGACAGGCGCGGCAGGATCTTCGCGCCGCGCAAGCGGATCTCGCCGCGGCCTATCGCCAGTATTTTGCGCAGCAGCAATGAAGAAGCTGCTTGAAATTTCACTCGGTGTCGTGACCAGCGTCGGCGGCTTCCTGGAGGTCGGCTCGATGGCGACGGCGGCGCAGGCCGGTGCATTGTTCGGCTACCAGCTCATCTGGGCGGTGGTGCTCGGTACCATCTGCATCATCTTCCTGGTCGAGATGGCCGGCCGCTTCGCCGCGGTCAGCCATCACACCATCGCTGACGGCATCCGCGAGAGGTTCGGCTTCAATGCGTTCATCTGGCCGCTGCTTGCAGTCTTGCTGGTCAACTTCCTGGTGCTTTCCGCCGAGATAGGCGGTGTTGCCGTCGCTGCCGAGCTTGCCACGGGGATCAGCTTCCAGTGGTGGGCCTTGCCGGTCGCTTTCCTGGCGTGGCTGCTGCTGTGGAAGGGCACGTTCGGCCTCATAGAGAAAGGGGTGTCGATGCTTGGCCTCGTCACCCTCTGTTTCGTCGTCGCGGCCTTGATGCTGCGCCCTGAATGGAAAGAGGTGGCGGTCGGGGCCGTGCCCAGCCTGCCGCAGCACGACACGGCGACCTACTGGTTCATGGCCGTCAGCATTCTCGGCGCATCGATCTCGCCTTACCTTTTCATGTTCTATTCGTCGGGCGCGATCGAGGACCAATGGGACAAGAGTTACCTCGGCACCAATCGAGCGATTGCCGGCCTCGGCATGAGCTTCGGTGGCACGATCTCCGTGGGCGTGCTCATCGTGGCCGCGCTCGTGCTGGGCGCTCATGGCGTGAACCAGGTGGATGACTATAACCAGCTTCCGCTGATGCTGATCCCGATCTTCGGCTTCTGGGGCTTCGTCCTTTTCGTTGCTTCGCTAGGCATTGCCTGTTTCGGAGCCGCTCTCGAAGTGGCGCTGCAGCAGGCCTATCTCGTCGCGCAGGGATTCGGCTGGACATGGGGTGAGGATCTGAAGCCGCGCGATGATCCCGGATTCAGCCTCGTCTACACATTGACGCTCTTCCTCGCCGCCGTCCCGATAGCGCTCGGTCTGGACCCGTTGAAGCTCACCATCTTCTCGATGGCGCTGACCGCGGCCAGCCTGCCGCTGACGGTCGTGCCGTTCCTTTTCCTGCTGAACGACGACCGCTATGTCGGCAAGCATCGCAACGGTGTCATTTCGAACGCGGCCGTGATCTTCGTCATCGCGCTCGGCTTCGTGCTGGCGGTGGTGACCATTCCGCTGCAGATATTCGGAGGCACATGATGCAGCTGCTGCGCGATATATTGGACAAGCAGGTCGTCGACCGCGAGCAGGTCAAGATCGGCAAGGTTGATGGCGTGGTCGCCGAGCTGAGGCAAGGCAAGCCGCCCAGGGTCATTGCGATCGAGCTTGGCTCGATCGCGCTGGCGCGTCGGCTTGGCGCGCAGCCAGGCCGATGGACCGCGCGGCTCGCGGCAAAGCTTGGCGGCAAGCGCCAGGCACGGCCGCACCGGATCGCGTGGCACAAGGTGCGCGACATCGGCGTCGACATCGAATTCGATATCGACGTTCGCAGGACGAAGATCTTTGCCTGGCAGCACTGGTTGCGCGATCACGTCGTCGGCCGGATCCCGGGAGCCTGACGATGACGAATGTAAACCTCGAGCATCTGGCCGGTCGGCGCGTGTGCTCAGAAAGCGGCAAGAGTATCGGCTACATCGAGGAGATCATCGCCGAGCAGGACGGTGACGATCTCGTCGTCACCGAATTCCATATCGGCATCTTCGCGGCGTTCGAACGACTGTCCGCGTCGACCATCGGCACCGCATTGCTGGACTTCTTCAGGCTGCGTCGCAGGTCGGGCCTCTATCGCATACCTTGGGACAAGCTCGACATTACCGATCCGGCGCACCCGCGGCTGCTCTGCTCGGATAACGAGCTTTCGGGATTAGAAGATATTGGCAATTCTCGCACAAGTCCCGCTCCCCTCCATCAGCGCGACAGTTGAGGCAGCGGTCTCCCGATGTCGTCCGAGACGCTTTGCACCGATCCGCGGGCGCGCCGTCTGTCCAGATGAGCCCGGACTTGCCGACGCCAAGGCCGCTACTCTTGCCATATTGCATTTATGCCCAAGGAAACTCCTCGTATGCGGAACGATCGAGTCCAACTGCCGTTACCGTCAAAAAGACAGGAGCGAGCAATGACTGGACGCACCACCCACGATCAGCAGATACGTGTCATCGAGAAGCGTGAGAATACGAAGAACGCGCCCAAGGAATTCGAGGCCAAAGCGGAGCTGAAGCGGTCGGCGGCGGAGCGCGAGGCACGGCGGAAGGGGTCGAGCCTCAGGGGCGATACGCCTGACCTGGTCGATCCAGACGATCGCAATATCCTTCGCGGCAAAAATCAAGAAAGTGCCCATAACAAGAATCGAGATTCCAAGTAGGACCGCCTTCCGCGGCAACCCCAGGGCCTCCCGGCCGCAATCGGTGCCTTCTCGATAATCTGTGGCAGCAGTCTTTTGCGCAACTTGCCCGGATTCTCGACGAATAACTGTGATCGGCTTCGACGTGTTCGACTGGAAAAGGTCTCCAGGCTGAACCACCGCCTTCGCTAGCGGTTGACCGCCAAAAGACCGCAGCCCCGGCGCCCGCGGGAATGGAACCTCGCCCATCCTGCAAAGTTAAAGCGCGGGAGCGGTTGTCATGTCAGCAAACGCCGGCCTTCTGGTAGGCTTCGCATTTTGGTTCCTTGCCTATGCCAGCAACTGGGTCGCAGCCGAGGAACTCGGGCATCAACAAGCGAAGGTCGTCGAACCTCCGATCGAGCCCGTGATTCCGGCTGCGCCGCAATTCTCGAACCTAACCGCGTCCCAAGACCCGCCGGGCAGCGGGCTGTCGCTGTTCCTGAGCAACGGTTGTGGTGCATGCCATACCATAAGAGGCACCGAGGCCCGCGGGTCGATTGGCCCGGACCTTTCCCATGTCGGATCGCGATCAGCGATCGGCGCCGGGGTCCTGCCTAACACCGAGGAAGCCATTGCACGTTTTGTCGCTCGCCCTGATCTGTTCAAGCCAGGCGTGAAAATGCCGGCGTTCGACATGCTGCCGCAAACCGAAATCCAGGCGATCGCGCGATATTTGAAAGCCTTGAAATGACGCCTGGTTCTCGTACCGAATTCGGGACAGCGTCGTCCAATGCTACTGCCGAAGAAGACGCCGTTCGCGTGGCGAACCAGCCGATGATGATCCGCGTGAAGCATGTCGTATTCGGCGCCATCGGTTTGCCTGTCGTCCTGTTGCTTGGGGCATGGATCGGCTTTTTCAACGTCGGCGCCAGCAGCGGCCATTGGAAGGTGACGGCCTGGTTCCTTCAACTCGCCATGCGCTCGGCCGTACGCACCTATGCATTGGCCGTGGACGCGCCGAAAACGCTCGACCGGCGGGGGCTCCCGGCGGCAGCCGGACATTTCGCGCGAGGCTGCGCGATCTGCCACGGCGCACCTGGCGAGCTCCGCTCGCCGGCAGTGCTGCGGATGCTTCCGCAACCACCGGATCTTGCGCTCACGGTCGGAGATTGGACCGACGCCCAGCTTTTTCGGATCGTCAAGCATGGAATACGGTTCACCGGCATGCCCGCCTGGCCGGCCCGCGACCGCGATGACGAGGTCTGGGCAATGGTTGCTTTCCTGCGGGAACTTCCAAAGCTCAATCCGAATGAATTTCGAGCGCTTGCCTTCAATGGCAGCGATGCTACCAGCAGCGATCGGCAACCCGCCACCCCGGATGTTCTCTCCGACTGCATGCGCTGCCACGGAGGCGACGGCGAGGGCAGGGGTGACGCCGTGCCCGTGCTGGCCGGGCAGAAAGAAGCTTACCTGCTCGCCAGCCTTCAGGCCTATGCCAAAGGCGATCGCACGAGCGGCTTCATGGCTCTGCCGGTGACTGGCGTCGACCTCGCCGATCTGGCTGCGCTTGCCCGGTATTTCGCGGCGCAGCCGCCGGTATCAGCGGACCGCGATCAAGTTTCGGCGGAGGTGATCAACAAGGGACAGCAAATCGCTGAGGCCGGAATTCCGGAGCGGAACGTGCCTGCCTGTTCCGGCTGCCATCTCGGTTCCGACAAAAATCCGATCTATCCGCGCCTCGACGGTCAGCGTGCTGCTTACCTGGAGCGGCAGCTAAAGCTGTTCCGGTCCGAGGACCGAGGCGGCACGCCGTTCTGGCATATCATGGCTACCGCAGCCCAACGCCTCACGGATGACGATATACAAGCGGTATCGGCCTATTTTTCCAGAAGTGCTGAAGGTCCTCGGTGAGCACAATGCGCCTGCTGTACAAGGCGCCTCGAAATCGGTTCAAGGAACTTTATCCCATCCTGCCAGTTCCAACTCCGCACAGACGGCCTGAGCAGACAGCCGGCTGAAGCATCCTTTGCGGGTGAACCAGGCTGAATGCACTTCCGGCGGCCTTACGAGACATGGAATTTCGGGACTGCAGCCTGTCCCGGCCCCCTGTCGCAGCTATGGCGCGTAGATGCCGCAGAACAGAAGAACGCCGCCGATCAGGCAGAACGCCAGGAGTGTCGCAACGTAGAACCCGTGTTCGCGGAAAATCCTGGTATCGCGTTTCAGACTCACGGCTCAGCCTCTTCGACACCCTACGAAGCCCACAACACGGAACGGGACCGGCGAGTTCCGGATCTTGTGTTTCGTCTGTTTCGGAGAGCCCCCAATTGGCGGGCGTTGGCCAGCCTTCCGGCTGCAGCCGGCGCTCTCGCCTCTGGCTGCACCGGTGTGCAGTCGGCCCTCAATCCGCACGGCGAGCAGGCCGACGCTCTGGCTGTTCTGTTCTGGATATTCACGGCCGTGCTCGGACTGGTCTGGCTGGTCACCATGGCCGGGTTGTTCTTTGCGCTGACACGCCGGCGAGACAGTCGCGGCGAACCGGCGCAAGCGCGTCCAGCCGTCAAACGGCCGATGCGTATCGCCTTCGCTGCGATGCTGACATCGACCGTCATCATTCTCTCGGGCCTGGCCGTGCTCAGCTTCGACGGACAAAGGATGGTTTTCAGGGATGGGGCCGGGGCGGCCGTAACAATATCTGTCATAGGGCACCAATGGTGGTGGCAGGTCCGCTACGAAGGAAAGAATGGTTTCGAGACAGCAAACGAGATTCGCATTCCGGTAGGCAGCGCGGTCGACATCAAGCTCACCACGGGTGACGTGATCCACTCGTTCTGGATACCGAGCCTTGCCGGCAAGCTCGATCTCATTCCAGGCAAAAGCAATGAACTCCGTATCCAAGCGGATAAGCCCGGTGTGTACCGCGGCCAATGTGCCGAATTCTGCGGTCAGCAGCACGCGCATATGGCGATCTTCGTGGTGGCACTGGAGCCGAGCGAATTCGAACGCTGGCGCGCAAAACAGGCCGCGCCGGCAAGGCCGATGGCTCATCTTACGAAGCAACAAAATGTCTTTGCTTCCGCTGCATCGTCTCCATCCGCCGCCCTTTCGGAGCATTCGCGATGAGCCAGGTGGTCGAAGAACGTCACGAAACCCGTGACACCGATCTGGGTGACGAGGAGCTGCGCACAAGACTGAGCAAGACCTGGGGCACGGCGCGTGGTCTGATAGGCATTCTTTCGACTGTCGATCACAAGATCATCGGCATCCGCTATGCCGTCACTGCCTTCGTCTTCCTGTTGGCCGGCGGCATCATGGCGATCATCATGCGGCTGCAGCTCGCACGGCCGGACAGCCACTTCGTCGACGCCGAGCTCTACAACCAGCTTTTCACCATGCATGGCACAACGATGATGTTCCTGTTCGGGGTGCCGGTCGGCGAGGCGTTCGCCGTCTATCTGGTGCCGCTCATGGTCGGCACCCGCAACATCGCCTTTCCGCGTCTCAATGCCTTCTCCTACTATGTCTATCTGTTCGGCGGCCTGATGTTGTGGGGCGGCTTCGCGTTGAGCATCCGCCCTGATGTCGGGTGGTTCTCCTACGTGCCCCTCGCAAATCTGAATTTCACTCCAGGCAAGGGGCCGGACTATTGGGCGCAGATGATCACTTTTACCGAAGTCGCAGCGCTCGCAGTCTCGGTGGAGATCGTCGTCACAGTCCTGAAGCAGCGCGCCCCGGGCATGACGCTCGACCGCATTCCACTCTTCGTGTGGACGATGCTCGTCCATTCCTTCATCATCATCTTCGCCATGCCGGCGATCATGCTCGCCTCGTCTATGCTGATCATGGAGCGGCTGGTCGGCACGCAGTTTTTCAATCCGGACGCGGGCGGCGATCCGCTGCTTTGGCAGCACCTTTTCTGGTTCTTTGGTCACCCCGAAGTCTACATCATCTTCCTGCCTGGAACCGCTTTCGTGTCGGCGATCGTGGCGACATTCTCCCGGCGGCCGGTCTTCGGCTATTTGCCGATGGTGCTGTCGCTGATCGCGATCGGCTTTTTGTCCTTTGGCTTGTGGGTTCACCACATGTTCGTGACGGGCCTGCCTGAAGTCGGCGCCGCATTCTTCACCGCCTCCAGCATGGCTATAGCCATTCCAAACGGGGTCCAGATATTCTGCTGGATCGCGACGCTGTGGGACGGCAAGCCGGTGCTCAAGACGCCGTTGATCTTCGTGCTCGGTTTCTTCTTCATCTTTGTCGCCGGCGGGCTCTCCGGCGTGATGCTGGCGTCGGTGCCAATCGATACGCAGGTGCACGACACCTATTTCGTCGTCGCTCATTTCCATTACGTGCTTATAGGCGGCACCGTCTTTCCGCTTGTCGCGGCCGTCTACTACTGGTTCCCGAAAGTGACGGGCCGGCTCATGGATGAGCGGCTTGGCAAATGGCAGTTCGTCCTCGCCTTCACTGGTTCCAACGTCACGTTTTTTCCGATGCACCTGCTCGGCCTGCATGGCATGCCGCGCAGGGTCTACACTTACCCTGCGGAGATGGGCTGGGGCGGGCTCAACCTGCTCGCCAGCGCCGGCGCGCTGCTGTTCTTCGCAAGCTTTCTACTCATGCTCTACAACATGATTGCCAGCGCCCGCTCGGGCGCCCTTGCCGGCGACAATCCTTGGGGCGCCGACACGTTGGAGTGGGCGACCAGCTCGCCGCCCCAGCCGCAGAACTTCGATCGCATTCCCTGCGTCACAAGCGGCTCGCCGCTATGGGATCAGGGCGACGACAAGGCGGTGGTCGGCGGCCTCAAGGTTGATGAGCGCGAACTGCTCGTGACGAGCGTCACGGAGGCCCGGCCTGACATTCGCGAGGAATCGCCGGCGCCCTCGATCTGGCCCTTTCTGGCGGCGTTTGCCACAGCCGTCGCGTTCATCGGCTCGATCTACACGCCCTGGGCGGTTACTTGGGGTTCGCCCGTCGTCGCCATCGTGCTGGTCGCCTGGTTCTGGCCGAAAACCATCGAGGAGAATGTCTAGATGGCCCGCAGCGTCATCGATGTCTCGGGTTTGCCGACCTATGCCTTCGGTTCGCGTGTCACCCCCTGGTGGGGGACCTTCTCGTTCTGCCTGCTGGAGGGAACTGGCTTCGCCCTCGGCATCGGAGGCTATCTCTACCTGGCCGTTACCAACAAGGACTGGGCGAAGGACGCGGTGCCTTTGAGCCTGCTCTGGTCGGCGCTCTTCACGCTCGTCCTTGTCGTCAGCGCACTGCCGAATTTCCTGATCAAGCGAGCAGCGATGCGGGAGAGCTTGCGCTCGGTCCGTCTGCTGCTGCTGATCATGAGCGCGATTGGGCTGGTGCTTATCGGGCTGCGCATCATGGAATTCTCGGCCTTGCCGGTACGCTGGAGCGACAATGCGTATGGCTCCTTTGTCTGGCTCCTTCTCGGCCTGCATGGCGTGCACGTGCTCACTGACGTCGCCGACACGTTGGTCCTGGCCGTGCTGATGTTTACGCGGCACGGAACGGGCAAACGCTTCAGCGATGCCGAAGACAATGCTTTCTACTGGTATTTCGTCGTGCTCTCATGGCTGCCCCTCTATGCCGTGCTCTATTGGCTGCCGAGATTGTGATGCGGATCGCCCGCTCCGTCGGCGAGGCATCTTTGCTCGCAGCATGTGTTTCGGCGCTGTGCACCATGCCGGCGCCCGCCGCATTCGCACATGGTGCAGGCCAAGGAACCGGCGGCTGGTCCATCACCGGCTTGACCGTTGTTCCGCTTGGCGTCGCGCTGCTTATCTACAGCGGTGGCATTGCGCGGCTGTGGCGGCGGGCGGGAGCGGGGCACGGCGTCGCGTGGTGGCAACTGGGCTGCTTCGCGATAGGGTGGTCAGCGCTTGCGGCGGCCCTGATGTCGCCGCTGCATGAATTGGGCGAGCGGCTCTTTACGGCGCATATGCTCGAACATGAGGTCCTGATGGTGGTCGCTGCTCCTGCGCTTGCCCTGTCGCGACCGCTCGGCGCCATGTTGTGGGCGCTCCCGCCCGTCATACGACGCCGCCTGGCGCGCGCGGCGCGATGGCCGGTCTTGCGAATAACATGGCGAGGCCTGATTGAGCCGGCCTCCGCAACGATCCTGCACGGCCTTGCCATCTGGTCATGGCACATGCCGGTTCTCTTCGATGCTGCACTCGCAAGCGAGCCGGTGCACTGGCTGCAGCATTTCAGCTTTCTGGCAAGCGCGCTGCTCTTCTGGTGGGCCTTACTCAATGGCCGGGCGCGCCGGAGAGGCTACGGCGCGTCGGTGTTCTATCTGTTCTTCACCTCGATGCATTGCGGGCTGCTCGGCGCGATTCTGGCCCTGTCAAAAAATGAGCTGTTCGTTCCGAGGAACTCAGTGGCGTCACAATGGGATCTGACCGTTCTCGAAGACCAGCAACTTGGTGGCTTGATCATGTGGGTGGGGGCCTCCGCCTTCTACTTGGCGGCCGCATTGATCCTGGCAGCTTTTTGGATCGGAAGCGGATCGTCCGCCACGAAGAAGGTCGCCGGCACTGCGAGTTCCATGCGAAATTAATTGTCATCCAGAAGCGTTGAAGGCAGCAGGGCCTCGTCCTCGGTCTCGTCTCCGGTAGAGATGCCGATCGGTGCGACTGGATTATCCGGTCCTCAAATCCTGCCCATGAGAGCCAGGACTATCAAGATGATAAGTATGACGCCGACGAGGCTTGAAGGCCCGTAGCTCCAACCTGAGGAATACGGCCAAGCCGGGATCGCGCAGTTCTTCCGACGCCACGCACGACGCCTGATGACCGTCTACCTCCAGCGCTTCGCGCAACAAGTCGAGACCGTCGACATGGAGACGTTTCTCTCGGCCTGGACCTGAAGCTATGCGACGATCCTCACCGGCACCGACTTCGCCGCCGGGACGTGCGCTTTATGAGCCCTGTGCCACAGCGGAATCAAAGGATTGAGTTCGGGATAATAGCCAGCGCAGTTGCCGCTTGGTATGGAGTAAGGCGTGACCCGCAGGCCTCCCACCCGCCGCTCGACGCCATCATCGGCATGCGCCTCGAGAGCGACTTCCTGCCCGGCGCTGAGCCCCATCCGTCGGATGTCTTCCTCGTTCATCAGCAGGACCATTCGCGTTCCGATGATGCCGCGCAACCGATCGCGATAACCATACACGGTCGTGTTGAACTGGTCGTTCGACCGTACTGTGATCAGCGTCAGTACGTCCTCGCCCGACACATCGATGTCGGGGTCGGTTTCCAGCGTGGTGGGCAGCTTGAAATTCGCCTTTTTGTTCGGCGTTTCCCAGACGCGCTTCGACGCCTTGATGTCGCGATGGAATCCACCTGGCGTGAGGAAGCGTTTGTTGAAATCCTTGAAATGTGCCGGGAAGCAGCGCTCGATCTCGTCGCGGATGCGGGAATAGTCAGCGACCCAGTCGTCCCAGGGAACCGAACTCATGCCGGCGACGGTCGCCTTGGCGAGTTCCGCGACAATGCTCGGCTCGGACATGAGATGCTCGCTCGGTTTTGGCCGCGACCCGAAGGAGCCGTGAATGCAGGCGGTCGAATCCTCCATCGAGACCCATTGCGGCCCGCTGGCCTGAATGTCCTTCTCCAGCCGAGACAGGCATGGCAGCAGATACGTGACTTTCCCGGCGATCAAATGGCTGCGGTTGAGCTTGGTCGCGATCTCGACGTGCAGGTCGAGGTTCCGCCAGGCCTTCTCGACCAGTCCGGTTTCCGGAACGGCCCGCACGAAATTACCGCCGAGTCCGACAAAACCGCGAACCCGCCCGTCGATCACGCCCTCGCACGTCTCGACGGTATCGAGCCCCTTATCCCGCGGCGGCTCGAAGCCGTAGAAGTCGCGAAATTTGTCGAGCGGAACAAGCTCCGGCTTTTCGGAAATGCCGACCGTTCGCTGTCCCTGCACGTTGGAGTGTCCGCGCAACGGCGATATGCCGGCTCCGGGCTTGCCGATATTGCCGCGCATGAGCAGCAGGTTGCACAGCATCTGCACATTCTCGGTGCCGTGGCGATGCTGAGTGAGCCCCATGCCGTAATTGCCGATGACCGCATTGGCCGAACTGTATATTTCAGCGACATGTTCGAGATCCGCCCGCGAGATGCCGGAACGTCGAACGATGTCTTCCCAACCGGTCGCGCGCAGATAGGCTTCGAAGTCGGCAAAGCCGTATGTATGCTCCTCGATGAAAGCGGTATCGAGGACGCGTTTTCCGCCTCGCTCTCGGGCTGCGTCATCGAGCTCCAGCACAGCCTTGGCGATACCAGTCATGGCCGCAATATCCCCGCCCGCCCGGATCTGGAAGAAATCGCTCGACATTTTCGTTCCTGGCCCTGGCGACAGCATCTCGACCGGGTTCTGCGGGTTCTTGAATCTCACCAAGCCCCGCTCCCGCAGAGGGTTGAAGGTGATCACCGGGACACCGCGCTGGCGAGCGTCCTCGATGGGGTGTAACAGGCGCGGCGCGGTGACACCGGTATTGTGGCCGAAGAAGAACATCATGTCGGATTTGGCGAAGTCCTCCAATTGCACCGTGCCGACAGGAGAGCCGATCGATTCCGGTAGGCCGACCGACGTCGACTCGTGACACATGTTCGAGGAATCGGGCAGGTTCGAAGAGCCGTAGATGCGGGCGAAGAGCTGATACATGAACGAGGCCTCGAGCGAGGCGCGTCCGGACGTGTAGAAGACCACGGACTTCGGGTCGAGGCGCCTGAGCTGAGCGCCCATATCGCCGAACGCGTCCGGCCACGCCACAGGCTCGTATCTGTCGGTGGCGCGATTATAGCGCATCGGCTCCGTCAGGCGTCCCTGTTTCTCAAGATCGTGATCCGGCCAATCCAGGAGTTCGGTCACTCTATGGGTGGCAAAGAAGGACGGCTCGCAGCGCCTGCTGGTCTGCTCCCACATCGTTGCCTTGGCGCCGTTCTCGCAGAACTCGAAAGGCCGCGGCTCGGCCGGCTTCGCCCATGAGCAGGAGACGCACATGTAGCCGTCCGCCTTGTTCTGCTTCAGCAACGTGCTCCATATGTCGGACAGCAGCAGCCCCTGGTCCCGCGCGTTGCGGATCAGAGACTTGAGCGAGCCCCATCCGCCGGTCGGATGATTGTATTTCTTGATCTCGACGCGATCGGTGACAGCAGGTTCCATGTGAGTCGTCCAAAAAAGAGGAAAGCAAAGAGAAAACCAAAGCGGGCCTCAGTTGTTCCAGCTTGCCTCGTCAGTGACTCATCGTAGGCCGCCAGTGCTCAGGCTCGCTAACGGTAGCGCACGGTCGTGTCGGATGGCTCAATTGTGTCCAAGGAGGCGCTGCCGATCTCCACCAAGAGGGCCGAAGGGCGATGCCGGACAGCCTTGAACCGAGCGGACGATTGAGGTGGTGCCCGTCTATCATCAGCTTCGCGCTGCCCAGGGCAACCGTGGACGTCCGGCCGCCGCTGCGCTGCGCTCGTTGATAGGAGAGATCGTGCTCACGCCCGGCGACAAGCGCGGCGAGGTCCATGCCGAGCTATGCGGCGAGCTGCTCGGCATTCTCAAACTCGTCAACCCTTCATGCGCCAGGGGTATGGTGCGACCTGAGCTCAGATGTCGGGTTATAGCGCCCGGGCGGCGAGCGACACTATGGTTCGAAAGGCTCTCCCAGCGAAGCCACGCCGTTGAGCTTGAGCAGACGCCGGTTCGAAGAAATGATGCCCAGCACGACGATTGTCACGAGATAAGGTAGGCTCGATAGAAGTTGCGAGGAAACGTCGAGCCCAGTTGTCTGGGCCGCGAGGCTTGCGAGGGACACGGCGCCGAAGAGGCAAGCACCAAGGAAGATACGGCTGGTAAGCCAAGTGCCGAAGACGACGAGCGCGATCGCTATCCAGCCGCGCCCGGCGATCATGCCATCGGCCCAGAGCGGAGTGTAGACCACGGCCGCGTAGGCACCGGCAAAACCCGCCAACGCGCCGCCGAAAGCGACCGCGGCGAAGCGCACGGCGATTACCGGATAGCCGAGCGCACGGGCCGCCTTGGGATTCTCGCCGACGGCGCGGATGACGAGGCCGGTCTTGGTGTAGGCGAACACCGCCCAAATGGCGACGGTCGCAGCAAGCGAAAGCCACACGACAATGTCTTGGCTGAACAAGCCGCCGATGACCGGGATATCTGAAAGCCAGGGCAATGAGAGCTTCGGAAGCCCTTTGACCGTGAGGCTCTCAAAGCTCTTGCCGAACAGCGCCGACAGGCCCTGGCCGAGGATGCCTATGGCAAGGCCCGTCGCAACCTGGTTCGCCCGGAATCCCAGCGCCACGACCGCAAAGACAAGGGAAAGAGCGGCGCTGGCGAGACCAGCGGCGAGGAAGCCCAGGAGATGCCCGCCGCCTTGATAGACGATGATGAAGGCGATGACTGCGCCGAGGGCCATCAGGCCCTCCACACCGAGATTGAGGACCCCGGCGCGCTCTGCCACCAGTTCGCCGAGCGCCGCCAGAAGGAACGGCGTAGCCGCCGCCAACATCCCGGCGATGATGAACTCCACGGCGTTCATGGCGTGCTTGCGTGGGCGGCATGGCGCCATTCGAGCCGATAGCGGACGAAGGCGATGGCGACAAGATAGGCAAGCAGCAGGCTGCCCTGGAAGACCCTGACCGCAGCGACCGGCAGATTTGCCGAGACCATGGCGTTATCGCCACCGATATAGAGGGCCGCCATGAGCAACGCGGAAAAGACGATACCGACGGGGTGAAGGCCTCCGAGATAGGCGACGATGATGGCGGCATAGCCGTAGCCGGTCGAGATGGAGCGCTGCAACTGTCCGAGCGGCCCGGCGACCTCGGCCGCTCCGGCGAGGCCCGCCGCGAAGCCACCGACGAGGAGCGAAAGCCAGATCGCGCGTCCTTCGTTGAAGCCGGCGTATCCGGCGGCGCGCGGCGCGAGGCCGCCGACCTGCAGCTTGTACCCCGCGAAACTCCTCTGCATGAACACCCAGGCGCCGAGGGAGAAGGCGCAGGCGACAAGCAGCGAGACGTTGACGCGGGTGCCGGGGATCAGGATCGGCACCATCGCGTCGTACTGGAACATCACTGATTGCGGGAAGTTGAAGCCATTCGGATCCTTCCAGGGGCCGAGAAGCAGATAATTGAGCAATTGCGCGGCAACGAGCGCCAGCATGAGCGACACGAGAATCTCGTTTGCGTTGAGCTTCACGCGCCAGAAAGCCGTTAGCGACGCCCACAGCGCGCCGCCCAGCGCGCCGATGACCAGCATCGATGGCCAGATCCACTGGCCCGTTGCCTGCGGGAACCAGACGGGAATGGCGGATGCGAAGATCGCGCCGAGGATGAACTGGCCCTCGGCGCCGATGTTGAAGACCTTCGCGCGAAAGCCGATCGCAAGCCCCTGCGCGATCAGCAGGAGCGGCCCCGTCTTCAGCAGAACTTCCGAGAACGAGGCCCAGGACAGGAAAGGCTCCAGAAGCATCGCGTGGAAAATAGCGGCCGGATCGCGGCCCATCAGGAGGTAGAGGCCGAGATTAAGCAGCGTCGCCAGGGCGAGCGCCATGGGCGGGGCGACCAGCTTCACGGTAAGCGAGGCATGCTCCCGGCGAACCAGAACCGGAAGGAACGGACCGGAGAGAGCGCTCATGCCGGGACCTTCGTGGCCATCGAATGCGCGCCGATCATGTAGCGGCCGATCTCCTCGGGTCTGGTATCGCGCGTCACCAGCGGCGGGCTCAGCCGGCCCTGATGGATCACCTGGATCGAATCGCAGAGTTCGAACAGTTCCTCCAGCTCCTCCGAGATGACGAGGATGCCCATGCCTTCGTTGCGCAGGGCGACAAGGCGCCGGCGGATGGCGGAGGCCGCGCCGATGTCCACGCCCCAGGTGGGTTGCGCCACGAACAGCAATTTCGGGGACAGCATGATCTCGCGGCCGACTATGAACTTTTGCAGATTGCCCCCCGAAAGCGCGCCAGCCTCCGCTTCGGAACCGGGCGTGCGCACGTCGTATTGCCGGATGCAGTCCTCGGTGAAAGCCTTCGCCCGGGCTGTGTCGACAAGGCCGCGTTTCAGCAGGCCGAATGGATGGGCGGTCAGAAGGCTGTTGAGGACGAGCGACATTTCCGGCACCGCGCCGCGGCCGAGCCGTTCCTCCGGAACGAAAGCGAAGCCCAGCCGGCGGCGGGCGGCCGTATCGAGCGCGCCGACATCCTTTCCCATCATGTAGATGCAATCGGACTTTTGGCGCGGCAGCACCGTTTCGCCAGAGATCAGCGCCGCGAGTTCGCTCTGCCCGTTGCCCGATATGCCCGCTATGCCGAGGATCTCACCGGCACGCACCGTCAGATTGACGTCGCAAAGCGGCACGGCGAAGGGATCATCGGGCTGATGGTCCAGGCCCACGATTTCGAGGCGCTTTTCGCCACCGGAATGCGCCAACGCCGGCATGGGCTGCGGCATGTCGCGGCCGATCATCATGCGGGCGAGGTCGTGCGCGTCATGGTCGCGCGGGTCCGCGTGGCCGGTGACGCGCCCGCCGCGCAGGATGGTCGCTCGGTCGCAGACCGCCCGGATCTCCTCCAGCTTGTGCGAGATGAACAGGATCGAAACGCCGCCGTCGCGCAGCCGCCGCAAAGTCTCGAACAGCTTGTCCACCGATTGCGGCGGCAGGACGGAGGTCGGTTCGTCGAGGATCAGAAGCTGGGGTTCGGTCATCAGGCAGCGAATGATCTCCACCCGCTGCCGTTCTCCCACCGACAGCGCGTGCACATGGGCAAGCGGATCGACCTCGAGTCCGAAGTCGCGGCCGAGCGCACGGATGTGTTCCGCGATTTCCGATTTGCCCTTGGGCACGACCAGGCGGATGTTCTCCACCACCGTCAGTGTTTCGAACAAGGAGAAATGCTGGAAGACCATGCCGATCCCCTTGCGCCTCGCATCCGCGGGGGAAGCGAGGGCCAGGGGGTCTCCTTTCCAGGTCGCCATTCCGGCGTCCGGCTGCTCGACGCCGTAGATCAGCTTCATCAGCGTCGACTTGCCCGCTCCATTTTCCCCGAGGATCGCATGGATCGAGCGCGGAGCCACATCCAGATCGATGTCTCGATTGGCATGGATCTGGCCGTAGCTCTTGGAGATGCCGCGCAGCGACAGGAGCGGGACGGTCACGGTCACTTGGGCAGCGGCGTGGTGACACCCTTGACGTGCCAGTCCATGGCAACGATCTCGGCTCCGGTCATCGTCTTGCCGGCGGGCACGCCCTCGCTGCCGTCGGCCTTGACGATCGGACCGGTAAAGGGCGAGAAGCTGCCGTCGGCGATCTTGGCTTCAACGTCCTTGATCCTGGCCATCATGTCGGCCGGGATTCCCGGGTTCCAGTCAACGACCTCGACCACCTTGTCGCCCACACCCAGGAAAGCGTTTGCGCCCTTGAAGGTGCCGGCGATGTGGGCATCGACCGAGGCCTTGAAGAAGGGCGACCAGTCGGTCGCCACGCAGCCGAGATAGGTTTTGGGCGCGTATTTCTTCATCGACGAGTTGAGGTTGAAGGCGGGGATGCCGGCTTCCTCGCAGGCCGAGACGACGGAGGGTGTGTCCTGCGCGTTGGAGAAGATCACGTCGCATTTCTGCGCCAGCAGCGCCTTGGCGGCCTCCTGCTCCTTGGCCGGATCGAACCAGGAGTTCACCCATACGACCGAAACCTCTACATCGGGCTTTACCGCCTGCGCTCCCAGCGTGAAAGCGTTGATGGAGGTGATCAGCTCGGGAATGGCGAAGGCAGAGACCGAGCCGAGCTTGCCAGTCTTCGAAAGCGCGGCTGCCGCCATGCCCATAAGGTAGGTACCCTGGGAATATTGGGCCGCGAAGGGCGAGAAGTTCGGCGCCACCTGGAAACCGGAAGCGTGCAGCACGGTTACATCGGGATTGCGGCGCGCGATCTGCAGGGCGCCGTTCTGATAGCCGAAGGAGCCGGCGACCAGGAACTTGTTCCCGTCGGCGACCGCCTTGTTCATGATCCGGTCGGCATCGGGTCCTTCCTGTATGTTCTCGATGATGGTCACCTTCACCTTGTCGCCGTAGGCTGCCTTCACAGGCTCAAGCCCGTCGGCGAGCGCACGGCCCCAGCCGACATCGCCGACCGGCGACGGGACCACGAGCACGATGCCCAGAGGTTCGTCGGCGGCGAGCGCGCGGCCGCCCACCGCCACGACGAGCCCAGAGGCGGCCGCGCCTTTCATCAATGTTCTGCGGGTAAGATTTGTCAGCATGTCGGTTCCCCTTGTTTTGGTTTCTAAAATTCTACCGTCGCAAGCGCCGCCTCGGCTTGCGCGAACAGCCTGGCCTCGTCGAGCCCCGGGAATTCGCCTTTGGCCCAGACGATGCGGCCATTGATCATGGTCATGTCGGTCGGCGCGCCGATGCCCACCTTGGCCAGCAGGCTCAGCGGATCGTGCCGCGTGCCGACATAGTCCATGCGCCGCGTGTCGATGGCGAAAAGGTCGGCGGCCATGCGGGGCGCCAGCCTTCCGATGTCGCCGCGTCCGAGCAATGCCGCGCCTCCGGTCGTCGCATAGCCGAGAAAATCGGCCGGCGGCGGCACCGGATGGTCGCGCGTCGACGCCGACAGGCACTGCAGCATGTAGGCGGAATGGATGCAGTGCATCAGGTTGGAATTGTCGTTCGAGGCGGCGCCGTCGCAGCCCAGACCCACACGGAGGCCGAAGGCCGACATCGCCGGAATGTCGGTGATTTCGGCGCCGACGAGATAGACCGGTTCCGGGCAGTGGGCGACGCCGGTGCCGCTCGCGGCCATCTTGCGCAGCTCGTCGTGGGTCAGTTCCCAGCAATGGGCATAGAAGGTATCCGGCCCGCAGAAGCCGATGTCCGCGCAATAGTCCACCGTGCGCATGCCGTGACGGGCCTCGATTACCGGGCTTTCGCCCTCGCCGACATGGGTATGCATGCGCACTCCGCGGTCGCGCGCCAGCGCCACCGATTCCACGAAGGTGTCGCGATAGCAGTTTACTGGCTGGCACGGCGCGACGACGACCTGCCGCAGGCCGAAGGGACCGGCATCATGGTAGGCGTCGATTAGCCGGGCGCAGTCGGCGATGAATTCGTCGGTCGTTTCCAGCATGGCGTCGGGGATGGTCGAGCCTTCCGATTTTGGCAGCGTGTTGCCGCCACGTCCGGCATGGAAGCGCATGCCGAGCAGTTCGGCTGCTTGGAACTGCCGGTCGATCAGCCGCTTGCCCGCCTGCCGCGGAAAGCAATACTGATGGTCGAATGCCGTCGTGCAGCCATGCTTTATCAGCTCGGCCATCGCCGTGACCGATGCGTGGTAGAAGCATTCCTCGGTCAGCCGCGAGAAAATGGGATAGATGCGGTCGAGCCATTCGATGACCGACAGCTTCGTCCAGTCCAGATCGGCGCGGTTGCGCACGAAGCATTGAAAGAAGTGGTGATGGGTGTTGACGAGGCCGGGATAGACGAACCAGCCAGCGGCGTCCTGCGTGATTGTTCCAACGGGCAGCTCTGCCTTGTCGAGGCCTGCGCCGATGGCCCGTATTGCCGGGCCGTCGGTCAAGACATCGACATTGCGTCGGATATCCGGACCGTTGCCCTCGTCCACGATGACCGCAGCGCAGCCCTTCAGCAAATAGCCCGCCACGTCAGGCCTCGCCGACTTCGAGGACGGGCGCGGGCGTCAGTTCGTGCAGCCGGTGGATGCCCGGCATCTCGATGAAACCCTCGAGACTGCGGACCGCCCGTGACCAGAGCCGGATTGCCGGATAGGGGTCGAGCGAAACGCCGCCGTCCGGCGCCAGCGCAACATAGGGAAAGCAGGCAATGTCGGCGATCGTCGGTCGATCCGACGCGAGGAAGCGCTGGCCGCGGATATGCTGTTCGACGAGGCCGGCTTCCAGCTCCCGCAGGGCCGCTATTCCCTGCTCCCGAAGGGCGGCGATATTGCCCGGACGCAGCAGCATCTCGTGCAAGCGCGCCGCCCCAAGGCTCGCGGTTAGCCGGTGCGAGAAGGAGAGCCATTGCTGGACGCGCGCCGCCCGCCCGACCGTATCATTGCCCAGCCATTGGGGTGCCGCCTTCGCGGCGAGATAGACCAGCATGGCCGAGGATTCGGTCAGCACGAGGTCGCCATCCTCCAAGATCGGGATCGAACCGGCCGGATTGAGCGCCATGAGCTCAGGACCGCGATGCTCGCGACCGGGATGGAAGTCGACAGGACGGATGTCGAGCGTCACCCCGATCAGCGCAGCCATGAGGCGCACCTTATAGCAGCTCGGCGACAGCACGTAGTCGTAGAGCTTCATTGCGCCACCAGTTGCGCGCCGTAGGTGTAGCCGTGGCGTTTCAGCCAGCGCCGGTAGGCAACCGAGGTAAGGTCGGCGCGCGTGGGAATCTCCATGCCGGGATCGAGCGGGAGCAGCGTCGGAATTTGGTTTTCGAGGATCGATCGGTCCTGAACGAAGATCGTCTGCTGGAAATGGATCAGGTCGGCCATCGGTGTTTCGTCATCGAACAGCGCCATCCATGGCCAGACGTCGCATAGGTCTTCGGCAAGTGGCTGCACGAAAAGTGTGATGACGTCCCATTCCGCCGGGCGAGGCGGGCAGGTCTTGTAGAGCACCGAGCAGGTCGGCGCGGGCACGCGGTACATGTATTCCGTGGTGATGCCACCTTCCGCCGACTTGGCGGCCTGCGGCTGGTAGAACTTCACCTGAGTGGCCCAAACCTCGTCTTCGTCCTCTCGGATCTCGACCTTGTAGTTCTGCACCTCCGTATGCGGCTCGGCCCCCAGTATGTCGGTATGCACGAAGGGAAAATGCGCGATGTCCAGGAAGTTCTCCACCGCACGCAATGGCGAGCAGCGCACGCGTACCACCCCGACATCGACGAGCCGGCGGCCCGGCTGATCGGCCTCGGGGATCGCAAACAGCGGCTTTTGTGGATTGCCGAGCGACGACCAGACATGGCCATAGCGGATGCAGGCCGGCAGGTCACGTCCGTTGCCGCCCGTGACCTTCGCGTTTCCATCTTCGCCGCGCCTCACCGCGATCGGCTCGCCCATCAGGGCCGTCCTGCGCCCATGCGCATCGAGCTGGCTAGCAAGGCCGACAGGGTACCATCCGTCGATCATCGTGTTGCGGGTCATCGGGCGATTCCGGCGCGTGCAATATCCTCGGCCGCCCGCCGCAGCGCCTCGGCGGCCCTCGACGCGGCGATGCGCTCGTCCGGATTGCTGTCCTCGTCCACCAAAACATGCATCAGCGTGCGCGCCTGTCCATCGGGAGCAAGCAGCAGCCGGACGGTCCGGTCATCATAGGTGTAGTCGAGCAGGTCTCCAGCGGCCGTCGTGCCCGCGGCCGCCTCCAGCGCCGCGATGTCCGCTTCCGCCACCATGGAGCGGAGCGGCGCAAGGCCCTCGAACCGCGGCGGCCCGGCGGCGGGTTCGCCAACCGAAATCCATATGATGCCGCCGCCATCCTCGACGTGCTGCGTCGCGACACGAATCGTGTCCGGCGGCGTCAATGCCGGATGGGCCGGAATGCGCTGGCAGTTTCCCGCCTTGGCGTAGCTCCAGCCGTGATAAATGCAGGCCAGGGTCTCACCGCGTACGAAGCCGTGGGAAAGTCGCATGCCGCGATGAGGGCATCTGTCGGCGAAAGCCGCCGCACGGCCGGAGCGGGTTCGCCAAAGGGCAACCGGTCCGGCCGGGGATTGCGCCGGCATAACGGTTCCCGCCGGCAAGTCCGCGGAGAGGGCAACAGGCATCCATGAGCCGGTGGGATAAGACGGCATGCATCAACTTTCAAAACGGCACCAGCATCTTCCCGAGCGAAGCTTCGCGGTCAAGGATATGCCAATACGCCGGGTTACGTTTGCACAACATTTCCTCACTGGCAATAATGCCTAAAAAAGGTGCATCACACCTCGGCAGGCAGAGGGCCGCAGGCCCAGAAACCTAGCCCGATTCGCTCTCGATCGGCGCCCGGCGGATGGTCTCGACCCAGACATCGATTGGTCCAAGAGAGCACCCCATCTCCATCATGTCGATGAGTTCGGCCGGACCGGCAATATCGAGTTCAATGCGGTCGGGACCGGCAAAGCATATTTCCTGCGCGAGCCCGAGCTTGGCAGCATGGCGCTCGATCCACGGAAGAAAGGATGCCACCTGGACATCGCCGAGGATCGTCATGCGCTCCCGCCAGGAACATCGATTTTGCTCGCTCATAGAAAACCTCGGCATGAAGCTGATCTGTCTATCTATCTATCTATCTATCTACATCGTGCTCAATCGCTGAAGCATCTGCTTTTGAGAGCGTCGTTACGCCAGACCTGAAGTCGAAGACCGCTATATGCGAGTTGATTCCCAAGATCGACAGACAGGTTTCGTTCCAACTAGTCGCGCTCACGACCTGGTTGATATGCCTTCGACGACCCGCTACGGGATTGAGGGATCGTATAGGCCGCTGGCTTCCCAGCGCGACCTATCCTGGCGGATCGAGGGCCTCTGGACCCAGATCAAGACCGGAAGCTAAACGGAATATGGCGGCTCAAACCTTTTTCGAGCGGCGCCTCGGCGTGGAGGCCTGCCGCCGCGTCGTAGCCATGCGACAGAGGAATGGCAGAGGGACATGGCGAAATCTCTGGGGTCGGTAAAAAGCATATTCACGCTCAGGGCCGACCAGAATGACTCCCGCGATCTCCAGCACGCCGCTGCCGAGAGCGCTTTCTCGCGCCGGCAGGATATGGTCGAGCGCCCGTGACGGGCGCAAGTCGGTGGCGATCTGGCCAATTGCCAGTTCCGCCGCGTTAACGAACTGGCTGTGTCTGATGCTACCGGCCTCGCGATCGTTTGAGCCTTTCCGACCCGATCAGATCGAGCGTAACTGCGATCACGTTCGCGTGGCCGCGTTCACAGGACAGCAATGAATGCTCAAGCCCGCATGGCCTTCCACAATTTTCGGGCGCGCCATGGTATCCGCGCAGGCGGAGTTCATGGTTGCCGCGACCACGAAGACCACCAGTCCCAATCTCTTCAGCATTTCAGTGCTCCTCATCAGGCTTGATCGCCGGGCGTCGGAGTTGGCCTCCTGCTTTGCAATGCGAGAGACGGTTGAGCAGGTTCAGGGTGATCCTCCCCACGTCGTTCATTGCTTTGCCGGCAGGCAGCGCACCGCACCAGGCGACCGAACTTGCCGAAAAGATCAGGCCACCCGCAGCAAGATTTCGTAACGTCATTTCGGCGCAGCGACGGCCGACGCGTTCTTCATCCCCGCCCGCGTACCAGCGCGAGGGATCCTGGAAGAAGCCGGCCGGAAAGTCCGTCGCGCGGGCGATCACGACGGTGTCGGCCGACGTGCCCAGGGCCGGGTTCGTCGCATCCACCTCGTAACCCGCGGCGGCACCCAATACGATGCCTTCCGAACCGAAGGTTTCGTCCTCGATGCCTTCAAACAACCATGCGCATTCCGGCGCGTGGCTTTCGGGCGTTCGCGTGAACGGGCGCGCGCCGTCGAAACCCATCAGCGAAATCGCGCCGCCGACCAGTGAAAACTCGCCACGGCCCCGGGAGCGAAGGTGGCCGCCAGGCTCGTTGGTTATCGACAGATATTGTTCGCTGACCGGACCATCCCAAGTGCGGCCAGGTTCCAGGGGCGAGCGGCGCAATTCCATCAGGTCGTCCTTGAAGGCGACCGTTCCGGCAAAGCCGTTTCCGCCGAGATAGGCGATGCTGCCGCCCTCGGCCGCGAATTGCCGCAGCGCCCCTTCCATCTCGGTCGACATGTATTCCGGATGGCTTCCGGTCACGACGGCCCGATACCCGCGGAGAGCCTCGATCCCCTGCCGATGCAGATCGTGATCGGTGACGATATCGAGCGCTATGCCGTTCTCGTTGCAGAATCTGAGGAAATGCAGATCGACCGGCAAGTTGTGAGGACAGCCGCATAGCGGGTAGTTGTAGTCGTCCCGCAATGTCACTTTGGGTTTGCGATAGGAGCAGATCGACACGCCGCTGAGATCGGAGTGATAGTCGTAGAGCGACTTGAGGCTGTTTGCGATGGCAAAGCGGTGTCCGCGATCGTCGCACTTCCATTCATAAAGATGGTCGGGGAGATACTCGTCCGCGTAAGCGAGATAGGTCGCGGTCGGCAGCAGATAAAGCAGCGGTGAGGAGGCACGCGCGGAGGTGACGAAGAACACGATGCGCTCGTAGCCGCCGTCCCATTCCACCTGGAAAGCGTACACGCCCGGCTTTGCATTCTCGGGCACCGCGGCGCGGTGGGAAGCGGGCCAATCGAGCGGTCCCATGTCATCATCATGGCAATGGACGGCATCGTAGTGCGAAGGCACGAGCCGGGGGTCGAAGCTTGATCCGTCCCAGCGCTCCGATGTCACGCAGAATGTAGGCTGATTGATCACATCGAGCGCCAGCGGAACCGGTCCGCCGGAAGACAGGATCGGTCCAGTCGGCAGCAGAGTCGGGAACTCCCAGGCGATTGGCCCCTGAGAAGTCTCCAGCCGAATAGCCGCAAATCTCGCGTTGAGCGTTAGCTCACTTCGACAATCGCTCGCTCCGAAGAGGATGTCGGTCCCTTGCGAATGCCATTCGGCGTTGGGCAAACGCCGCTTGAATTCATAAGGGGCAAGGAGGTCGTGAGATTTCAGCTTGAAGAACGGCTCGTCCTCATCCAGGCCGAGCTCGACGGTCAGCCAAACCCCTGGCAGAGCCTGCGCAGTGAACAGGCGATCGTTCCGCACCTCCAAAGTGATTGCCCCATCGCGAAGGCTCAGCAGAAAGGACCCCGCTTCCAGGATGGTGCGCGGCCCCATATTGCGGGTGAGAAGCAGCTCAAAGCGGATGCCCTTGATCGCCGGCCCCTTCGCAAGCTCCTCGGCACGCAGGCGGAGGTACGATCCTTGATCGAAGCTGCGATGCGCGTCGGGCTCGGATGTCGCCTCGATTGGCCAATCCACAAAATCCGCGGCTTGCGTGTCCAGCCGGCATATCCGCACGCTCTTTATCGATCGACTGCAGGAGAGGCAAAGTTCTACCCGCTGGCCGGGCCTCACGCTCCAGGGTGTGGTATAGCCGACCGCGCTCATCGCTCCATGGTCAACCAAGCGGCGCATCGATCGTGCCTCTCAAATCCATGAATGACAGAGCGACTTCGCAGTCTCGGTTCCAGATCGACCGGTTATCGTGCATACCCCTCAATCACTATCGCAACCCAAATGATTTGTATATGCTTGTATAGGTAAGTTCTACCGGCTAGCCTCGTGGGAGATCGGCCAAGCCGGCCGTGCCAAGGAGGATCGCATGCGCAACGCTCCGCTCTTCGACCTGTCGGGCCGGAAAGCGCTCGTCACCGGGGCAAGCCGCGGCATCGGGCGTTCCATTGCCGAGGCGCTGAGCGCGGCCGGCGCCGATGTCGCCGTCACGGCACGCAGCCTTGCCTCGCTTGGGGAGACGACGGCAGCCATCCGCGCCGCCGGCGGGGTGGCGCACGCCATCGCCCTGGACGTCACCGATGTCGGCCGCTGCAGGGCGGCGACGGCCGAGGCCGCCGGCCTGCTCGGCGGTCTCGATATTCTCGTCAACAATGCCGGGATGGAGGAAGTCCGCCCCTCGCTCGATGTCGACGAAGCGCTTTGGGACAGGATCGTCGACACGAATCTCAAAGGCGCATTCTTCTGCGCCCAGGCCGCCGCGCGGCACATGAAGGACACCGGTCGGCCCGGCGTCATCATCAATCTTTGCTCGCTCACCTCCGAAGTCGGGATTCCGACGGCTGTGCCCTATGGCTCGTCGAAGTCGGGCCTGCTCGGCATGACGCGCGCTCTGGCGGCCGAGTGGGCGGATCTGGGGATCAGGGTCAACGCCATCGCCCCCGGCTATTTCAGGACGGCAATGACGGAAGTGTTCTACGGCAATGAGGCATGGCGGCAATCGATGCTCGCCAAAATCCCACAGCATCGCTTCGGCGACCTGTCGGACCTGCACGGGATTGCGGTATTCCTCGCCTCCGATGCCTCGGCCTACATCACCGGTCAGTCCATCCCGGTCGATGGCGGCTTTCTCGCGTCGATCTGAGTGGCCTCTCATCAGCTGAGCTCGAGTTTGCTGGACGCAGAAAATGCTGGCAGCCGTTATACGTACATGTATATACTTTATAGGCTGGCAATGGTTCTATCTGCGGTCCTTGTCCCGTATTGCCGGTCTCAAAGGTCTTCCAGGCGTGTGACCGGCCATCGCCAACCGCCACTGCATTCCAGGAGAAGGAGCAGCCATGTCCGATATCAGCTTCCACGACCTGTCGACCCTCGATGCCAACCGGCGGGCCAGCCTGCTGAGGCGCGCCGAAGCCGATCTTTCGGTCTTCATCGAAAAAGCCCGTCCGATCATCGAGGCGGTCAGGACCGAAGGTGATGCGGCCCTGCTTCGGTTCGCGCGCGAGCTCGACAAGGCCGATGTGGCCGATGGCGGGCTCAAGGTCTCGGAAGCGGAGTTCGACGCGGCATTCGACAAGGTCGAAAAGGATGTCGTGGAGAGCATCCGGTTCGGTATCGAGAACATCAGGCATTTCCACGAGGAGCAGCGTCCGGAAACGATGTGGCTGAAGGAAGTCCGGCCGGGCGCCTATGCGGGTGACAGATACACCCCGATCGCCTCCGTGGCGCTTTACGTTCCGCGCGGCAAGGGCGCCTTCCCGTCGGTGACGATGATGACCTCGGTCCCGGCTGTGATTGCCGGCGTGCCCCAGATAGCGATCGTGACGCCGCCGACTTCCGATGGATCCGTCGATGCCGCGACCCTGGTTGCCGCACGCCTCGCCGGCGTCGAGACCGTGTACAAATGCGGTGGCGCCCAGGCGGTCGCTGCTGTCGCCTATGGCACCGAGACGGTGAAGCCCGCCGTCAAGATCGTCGGGCCGGGCAGTCCCTGGGTGGTGGCGGCAAAGAGCCTGCTGTCCACGGTCATCAACACCGGCCTTCCGGCCGGCCCGTCCGAAGCCATTATCTTTGCCGATGAGAGCGTCGATGGCGGCCTTGCCGCGCTGGACCTTTTGATCGAAGCCGAGCACGGGCCGGATTCCTCGGCCTATCTGGTGACGCACAGCCGCAAGGTCGCCGAGGCCGCGCTTGCCGCGCTGCCGCAGCATTGGTCCCGCATGAGCGAACAGCGCGTCGAATTCTCGCGCGCTGTGCTGACCGGAAAGCGCGGCGGCATCGTGCTGACCGCGTCCCTGGAGGACAGCTATCGCTTCATCAACGACTATGCTCCGGAGCATCTCGAGATCCTGTCGAAGGAACCGTTCGCGCATCTCGGGCACATCACCGAAGCGGCCGAGATCCTCATGGGTCCGCATACGCCGGTGACGCTCGCCAACTTTGTCCTCGGGCCCAATGCCGTGTTGCCGACCAGCCGGTGGGCGCGCACCTATGGGCCGCTGTCGGTCACGGATTTCGTCAAGCGCTCGTCGGTCGGTTATGTGACGTCGGCGGCCTATCCGGAACTCGCCCGGCATGCGCGCAGGCTCGCCCGCTACGAAGGCTTCAGCTCGCATGAAAACGCGGTGTCGGAAATCCGCAGCCGCTATCTCTCGGTCTGAGCGGAAGCGAAGACTATGAAGGCCGCGCGACTTTACGGACCCGGCGACTTGCGCGTTGAGGATATCGCCGCCCCGGGCGTCCCCGATGCGGGCTGGGTGAAGCTCAAGGTGGACGCCGCAGGCATCTGCGGTTCCGACCTGCACAATTTCCGCACCGGTCAATGGATAAGCCGCTCGCCTTCGACGGCCGGCCATGAATTGACGGGCACGGTGATCGCCGTCGGAGAGGGCGTCGACACCATCGCCATTGGCGACCGGGTGGTCGCCGATTCACGCTTCTGGTGCGGAGAGTGCGCGCAATGCCGTGCCGGCAGGCGCCATCTCTGCACGTCGCTAGGCTTCGTCGGCGAAATATGCGACGGCGGATTTGCCGAACAGGCCGTGCTCCCCGCGCGCCTGTTGCATAGCGTCGATGCCGCGCTTGATGCACGGGTGGCGGCGATGGCCGAGCCGCTCGCCGTTGCGCTGCACGCGGTACGGCGCCTGCCGAAAACAGCAGGCTCGGTGCTTGTCCTCGGCTGCGGGACCATCGGCGGCCTTGCCGCCTTGCTGCTGTCGCGGACGTTAGCGGGCACCGTGCTGATCGCCGACCGCAACCAGGCTCGCTGCGCTCGCGTCGCGCGCGTGACCGGCGCCACGATCGTCGATCTAGACCCGCACGCCATCGCCTCAGCGACTGCGAATACCCCCTTGCTCGCGGCCATCGAGGCGACAGGCAGCGTCGCCGCGCTCAGTCAGTTGCTGGGTGTTCTCGGCCCGGGCGGCACCATTGCGATGGTCGGCATCTTCCACGGCCGGCTCGACATCGACCCCAACATGCTGGTCGAGCGGGAGATCGCGTTGCTGGGCTGCCACGCCTTCGCCGACGAGCTTCCCGATGCCATCCGGATGCTGGGTGAGCTGAGCGAGCCGCTGATCAGCCTGATCGACCGCGAGATCGGCCTGGATGACGTCCCCGCAGCCTATCGGCGGCTGCTGGAAGGCCAGGGCGACGGCTTGAAAACAATCATCCGGATGCGGCAACCCCTTGAGCATTCCTGATTTCCGTGCTTGCCGGAAAGGACATCTGAAATGAACACTCTGCCCGATACGGCCAGCCCCCTCTACGAGAAGGTCAAGGACTACATCCTGACGAACATCGGAACCGGCCGGTGGAGCAAGGACCGCAAGCTGCCGTCCGAAAATGAATTCGTGGCAGCGCTTGGCGTCTCCAGGATGACGATCCACCGTGCCTTGCGGGAACTGACCTCGGCGGGATTTCTGATCCGGCTGCAGGGCGTGGGAACATTCATTGCGCCGCCGCGGCCGCAATCGGCCCTGATCGAGATCAACAACATCGCGGCCGAGATCCTGGCACGCGGCAACAAGCATCGTTCCGAGGTTCTCGTCCTCGAAAAAATCATGCCGGAAAAGGAGCTTGCGCTGTCCTTCGAGTTCGCCAGGCGTTCGTCGGTCTACCACTCCGTCGTCGTCAATTTCGAGAACGATCTGCCTGTGCAACTGGAAGAGCGCTTCGTCAATCCGAGCCTGATACCCGACTACGACAAGCAGGATTTTTCCAAGACCGCGACCTACGACTATCTGATGCAGAAAACACCGGTGACCGAGGTCGAGCACATCATCTCGGCAATCCCAGCCGATGCCGAGACGGCGCGGCATCTAGGCATCGATGCCGGCAGCTGCTGCCTGCTTCTGCACCGCCGGACGTGGACGGGAGCGATCGTCGCCACGATCAGCAAGCTGACCTATGTCGGCAGCCGCTATTCGCTCGGCAGCCGGTACTCTCCTTCCAAAAGCGGCTGATCGCGGCAAGGCGAGCCCTGTTCCGGCG
Source organism: Mesorhizobium sp. CA15 (assembly GCF_020165215.1). NCBI lineage: Bacteria > Pseudomonadati > Pseudomonadota > Alphaproteobacteria > Hyphomicrobiales > Phyllobacteriaceae > Mesorhizobium > Mesorhizobium sp. CA15. Next base: position 154,573 of record NZ_JAIUHQ010000002.1, on the reverse strand, counting down.
CAAATCGCGTGACGGACTTCCTGGATGCCATCGGCCATAACGCCATGCGGCAAACGAATGCGGTCTGATGTTCCGAAAGTTGCGAACCCAACCCGTCCAACTTGTATATGCATGTATGTATTTTAGTCTTGACATTCACCGCCGCCGACGTCGAGTATCCTTGCGCTTCCGTTGAAGCGGCAGGTAAGACGCCGAGGCACAGTGCCGCAAGAGCATAAGCCCGCATTCTCATCCAGGCCGGATATGCAGTTCAAAGAGCGGCGCGATCATAAAGGGGAACAGAGATGATGCGTAACCTAGCAGGACAATTTCGTGCACTCGTCGCGGCTGCTGTCATCGGGTTCGCCCCGGCGGCCTTTGCCGCCGACGCGGCCATTCCCGCGACGCCTGAAGCGGGCACCTTCAAGATCGGCATCGAGCCATGGCTCGGCTATGGCCAGTGGCACGTCGCCGAGGCCAAGGGCCTGTTCAAGGCAAGTGGGTTGTCGGACGTCCAAATCGTCAACTTCGCGGAAGACAAGGACATCAATGCCGCGCTCGCGAGCGGCCAGCTCGATGCCGCCAACATCGCGACCCATACCGCGATGGGTATGGTTGCGGCGGGCCTGCCGGTGAAGATCGTGCTGCTGCTCGACGTCAGCATGACGGCCGACGCCATGATCGCCGGCAAGGATATTTCCTCCGTCGCCGACCTCAAGGGCAAGCAGGTCGCCTTCGAGGAGGGCACGACCAGCGACATCCTGCTCAAATACGCCCTTGCCAAGAACGGCATGTCCATCGCCGATGTGCAGCCGGTGCCGATGCCGGCGGCCGACGCCGGCAGCGCGCTGATTGCCGGACAGGTCCCGGTCGCGGTCACCTACGAACCTTATCTCACCGCGGCCAGGGCGCAGAACAAGGACGTCAAGCTGCTCTTCACCGCCGGCGAGGATCCCGGCCTGATCAGCGACGTGCTTGTGGTGCGCGACGAGGTGATCAAGTCGCGACCCGGCCAGGTGCTTGCCATGATCAAGACCTGGGATGCGGCCCTGAAGGACTACAACGGCGATACCGCCGGTGGCCGCGCCATCATTTCCAAGGCCGTCGGTTCCAGTGTCGAGGACCTCAACACGGCCTTCGACGGCGTGCGCTATTATTCTCTCGCCGAGAACAAGAGCGCTCTGACCGGCGAGTTCTCCACCAAGACATTCGCCGATGTCGAAGCCGCCGCCAAGAATGCCGGGCTGCTCCAGGCCGACGTGACACCGGAGCAGATGATCGACCCGTCATTCGTCAAGGCCGCGGAATGACGAAGGCTGCGTCGCGGTGGTAGCGCGGATGTCCGAGCAGCGCGCCGCCAAAACGAGCCAGCCCGGCCCCGCACAAAGATCGGCTGCGCGACCGGTATTGCGCCGCCGATCCTCCGGAATCGGCGCGCCCATCACGCGGTCGCGTTTCCTGATGATCGCCGTGGCCGTTTTTGCCGGCCTCGGCCTTGCCTGGTGGGCGGCAACGGGCCTGGAGCTGGTGAAGCCCATCTTCCTGCCCTCGCCGGAAAGCGTGGCGGGGCAGCTCGGCAAGCTCTGGAGCGACGGCACGCTGTGGCTGGACCTCAAGGCCTCGATATACCGCATCTCCATCGGCTTCCTGATCGCCTCGGCACTGGCGATTCCGATCGGCGTGCTGATCGGCAGCTTCAGGGTCTGGGAAGCCGCCGTCGAGCCGCTGGTGGATTTCATCCGCTATATGCCGGTGGTCGCCTTCGTGCCGCTTTCCATCCTCTGGTCGGGAACCGGCGACGCCCAGAAGTTCCTGATCATCTTCATCGGCACCTTCTTTCAGCAGGTCCTGATGATCATGGACAATGTGAAGCGGGTTCCGACGGATTTCGTCGGCCTCGGCAGGACGCTCGGCCTGCCGGACCGCAAGATCCTGACGCGCATCGTGGTGCCCAGCGCCTTGCCGGGCATCTGGGACACGCTGCGCATCAGCCTGGGTTGGGCGTGGACCTGGCTCGTACTGGCTGAGCTCGTCGCGGCGACATCCGGCCTCGGCTACCGCATCACCGTGTCGCAGCGTTATTTCCAGACAAACACCATCATCGGCTACATCTTGCTCTTGGGCGTGCTCGGTCTCATCACCGACCAGGTGATGAAGGCGCTGGGAAAGGTGCTGTTCCGGCAGGAAGGCCACGCGCAATGAGGTTCGGCCGATGAGTGTGCCCAAACTGCGCATCGAAGGCCTGCACAAGAGCTTTGGCACCGGGGAGCGGCGCACCGAGGTGCTGCGCGACATCAATCTCGATCTTGCCGATAACGAGTTCGTCTCGCTGGTGGGCACGTCGGGTTGCGGCAAGAGCACGCTGCTGTCGATCGTTGCCGGGCTGCAGGATTTCGACGCGGGCGAGCTCGACATCGACGGCTCGCCGATCCTCAAGCCCGGGCTCGACCGCGGCGTCGTCTTCCAGTCCTACACGCTGCTGCCCTGGCTGACGGCGCAGCAGAACATAGAATTTGCCCTCAAGGCCGCCGGCTATGATCGCTCGACCTGCCGCAGGATCGCGCGCGAGCATCTCGATCTCGTCAAGCTGCCGCACTGCGCCGACCTCTACCCGTCCGAACTGTCGGGCGGCATGAAGCAGCGCGTCGCCATCGCGCGGGCGCTGTCCTACCGGCCCAAGATGCTGCTCATGGACGAGCCTTTCGGCGCGCTCGACGCCTTGACCAGGCACCAGATGCAGGAGCTGCTGACGCAGATCTGGGAGGAGCACCGGCTGACCGTGCTCTTCGTCACCCATGACGTGGAGGAGGCCGTCTATCTGTCCGACCGCATCGTCGTCATGGGGATCGGCCCGGGACGCATCATGCGAACCTTCAACGTCGACATAGAGCGCCCGCGCCGGGAAGAGGTCATGGAAAGCGCGGAGTTCATGGACCTGCAGCGCAATGTTCACAAGGCGATCCGCGAAGCTTCAAGACGCCCCGAAATGGCATGAGGCGAGCCGGCCTTGCCGGCTGCCTGCGGTATCGCCCCTCTGCGACTAACATAATCCTCATCCGTCAATAGCTTACGAAGCGGTTCGCCAAAGTTGACAAGAGCCCGCGGGCGGCGGTGTCGCAGCTTCCGATTGGGCTGAATACGCCAAGCAATTCCAGGGCAAAGCAAGCCAAACAACGGGCGAGCCTTCGCGCTTTTTTAAGCGTTTGCCGGCGTGCGGATAAGATTCGATCTCGCGTCGGAACAAATTGGCGCCCACCACGTTGTGGAGCTTGCGGTGAATTGTATACCTCGCCGCGAGGGCGGGACTTCATCTGATCATCAGTTTCTTCAAAAGCAGATGGACTGGGGAGGGGCACTGTGAGCGTGCAGGCATCAAGGGCGCAATTAGATCGTCGTCAGATTCTCAATTCCTTAAAGGCCTTCAGGCGAGGCGACTTCTCCATCCGGATCGATAACATCTACGAAGGAATCGATTCCGATATTGCCGATGCCTTCAACCAGATCGTCGAACTCAACGATCAGGTGACGAAGGAGTTTGAGCGACTGAGCAGGGTCGTCGGCAAGGACGGGAGAATTGGCGAGCGGGGTCATGTCCGCAATGCCACCGGCAGCTGGGAATCAAGCGTCAGGTCGGTCAACGACCTGATCGAAGACATGGTTCAACCGACCGCCGAAGTGGCCCGCGTCATCGGGGCAGTGGCCAAGGGCGACCTTTCCCAGACAATGATGGTCGAAATCGACGGCCGCCCGCTGCGCGGGGAGTTCCTGCGCATAGGCAAGATCGTCAACACGATGGTGGGGCAACTGGCTTCCTTTGCCTCCGAAGTGACACGTGTCGCGCGTGAGGTTGGAACGGAGGGAAAGCTCGGCGGACAAGCGCGGGTGAAGGGCGTGGCCGGCACGTGGAAGGACCTGACCGACAACGTCAACGCCATGGCCACCAACCTTACCGGCCAGGTGCGCAACATCGCCGAGGTGACCACTGCGGTGGCGTCAGGCGATTTGTCTAAGAAGATCACTGTCGATGTGAAGGGCGAGATCCTCGAGCTCAAGAACACCATCAACACGATGGTCGATCAGTTGAACTCGTTCGCATCGGAAGTGACGCGCGTCGCGCGCGAGGTCGGCACGGAAGGCAAGCTCGGGGGCCAGGCGCGGGTCGAAGGCGTCGGCGGCACGTGGAAGGACCTCACCGACAATGTGAACTCCATGGCCGAGAATTTGACCGGCCAGGTCCGCAACATCGCCGAGGTGACGACGGCGGTCGCGCTGGGCGATCTCTCCAAGAAGATCACCGTCGACGTGAAGGGCGAGATCCTGGAACTCAAGAACACCATCAACACGATGGTCGATCAGTTGAACTCGTTCGCATCCGAGGTCACGCGCGTCGCGCGCGAGGTCGGCACCGAGGGCAAGCTCGGCGGCCAGGCCCAGGTTCGCGGCGTCGCCGGTACCTGGAAAGACCTGACCGACAACGTCAATTCCATGGCCGAGAACCTCACCGGCCAAGTGCGCAACATTGCCGAGGTCACGACGGCGGTTGCTTCGGGCGACCTGTCGAAAAAGATCACGGTGGCAGTGCAGGGGGAGATTCTCGAGCTCAAGGATACGATCAACACGATGGTCGATCAGCTGAACTCCTTCGCTTCCGAAGTCACGCGCGTTGCGCGCGAAGTGGGCACGGAAGGCAAGCTCGGCGGGCAGGCAGAGGTGAGGGGCGTCGGGGGCACCTGGAAAGACCTGACCGACAACGTCAATCTGATGGCGGCCAACCTGACTGGCCAGGTTCGAAACATCGCCGAAGTTACGACAGCCGTCGCCCGAGGCGACCTTTCCAAGAAGATCACTGTGGACGTCAAAGGCGAGATCCTCGAGCTCAAGGATACCGTCAACACGATGGTCGACCAGCTGAACTCCTTCGCCTCCGAAGTCACGCGCGTGGCGCGCGAGGTCGGTTCGGAAGGCAAGCTCGGCGGCCAGGCCCATGTGGAAGGCGTCGGCGGCACTTGGAAAGACCTGACCGACAACGTCAACGCCATGGCCGGCAATCTGACCGTGCAGTTGCGCGACGTGTCCAAGGTCGCAACCGCGATCGCGACCGGCGATCTGACGCAGAAGATCACCGTCGATGCCTTGGGAGAGATCCTGCAGATCAAGGATGTGATCAACACGATGGTTGATCAGCTGAATTCCTTTGCCTCGGAGGTGACGCGCGTGGCGCGCGAGGTCGGTTCGGACGGCAAGCTCGGCGGCCAAGCGCAGGTCAGAGGCGTGGGCGGCACCTGGAAGGACCTGACCGACAATGTGAATGCGATGGCGGCCAACCTGACGGGCCAGGTGCGCAACATCGCGGAAGTGACCACGGCCGTGGCGCTCGGCGACCTTTCCAAGAAGATCACCGTGGACGTCAAGGGCGAGATCCTTGAGCTCAAGTCGACCATCAACACCATGGTCGATCAGCTGAACTCCTTCGCCGGCGAGGTGACTCGCGTGGCGCGCGAAGTCGGCACCGAAGGAAAGCTCGGCGGCCAAGCCCAGGTGCGAGGCGTGGCCGGTACATGGAAGGATTTGACCGACAACGTGAATTCCATGGCCGAGAATCTGACCGGCCAGGTTCGCAACATCGCCGAAGTGACGACGGCGGTCGCGCGAGGCGATCTTTCGAAGAAGATCACCGTCGACGTGAAGGGCGAAATCCTCGAGCTCAAGTCGACCATCAACACCATGGTCGACCAGCTGAACTCCTTCGCCGGCGAGGTGACACGCGTCGCACGTGAAGTCGGCACGGAAGGAAAGCTTGGCGGTCAGGCCGAAGTGCGCGGCGTGGCCGGCACTTGGAAGGATCTGACCGACAACGTCAACCTGATGGCCACCAATCTGACCAACCAGGTGCGCGGCATCGCCGACGTCGTGACTGCGGTTGCGCAAGGCAATCTCAAACGCAAGCTGACTGTGGACGCGAAGGGCGAAATCGCCTCCCTGGCGGACACCATCAACGGGATGATCGAAACGCTCGCCACCTTTGCCGACCAGGTGACCAATGTCGCGCGCGAAGTCGGCATCGAAGGCAAGCTTGGAGGCCAGGCACGCGTGCCTGGCGCCGCCGGTCTGTGGCGCGATCTTACGGACAACGTCAATCAGTTGGCGGCCAATCTGACCACCCAGGTCCGCGCAATCGCCGAGGTCTCGACAGCGGTGACGAAGGGTGATCTGACGCGCTCGATCAGCGTCGAGGCTTCCGGAGAGGTCGCCGCGCTCAAGGACAACATCAACGAGATGATCCGCAATCTCAAGGATCAGACGTTGAAAAACGCCGAGCAAGATTGGCTGAAGACAAATCTCGCGCGTTTCTCCCGCATGCTGCAGGGAGAGCGCGATCTCGCCACCGTGTCGCGTCTCATCATGTCCGAGCTCGCTCCGCTTGTGAACGCGCAATACGGCGTCTTTTATGTGACCAATCGGGACGAGGAGGAGTCCTATCTGGAACTGGCGGCGTCCTATGGTGCCGAGAGCAAGGCGGCAATCAAGCAACGCCTCGATCTGCGTGAGGGTCTCGTCGGACAAAGTGCTGCCGACAAGCGAGCCATTATGCTCGACAATGTTCCGCCGGACTTTTTGCGCGTCACATCGGGGCTTGGCAGCGCCTCGCCGGCGAACGTCATCATTCTACCTGCCTTGTTCGAAGATGAGGTCAAGGCCGTCATCGAGCTCGCATCCTTCAGCGAGTTCCGCGACACGCACCAATCGTTTCTCAATCAGCTGATGGAATCGGTCGGCATCGTCCTCAACACGATCGCGGCGACGATGCGCACCGAGGGCCTGCTCAAGCAATCGCAATTGCTGACATCCGAGCTGCAGGCGCGCCAGACCGAACTGACGAAAAAGCAGGAGGAACTGCACGCCACGAACGAGGAACTCCAGGAGAAGGCTCAACTTCTGGAGAATGAGAAGAAGCAGGTCGAAAACAAAAATCTCGAAATCGAGATGGCGCGCCGGGCGCTTGAGGAGAAAGCCGAGCAGCTGGCGCTTACCTCCAAGTACAAATCCGAGTTCCTCGCCAACATGAGCCATGAGCTCAGAACCCCGCTCAATTCGCTTCTCATTCTTTCAAATCTGCTTGCTACGAACCAGCAGGGCAACCTCAACGAAAAGCAGGTCGAGTTTGCTCGCACCATCAATTCGGCCGGTACGGACCTTCTCAGCTTGATCAACGACATTCTCGATTTGTCGAAGATCGAGTCCGGCACGGTCTCGATCGACATCAACGATATGCCAGTCGCCCATTTGCGCCAGCATATGGAGCGCACGTTCCGCCAGCTTGCAGCCGACAAGGGTCTGGGCTTTACCATCAATGTCGATCCCGCTCTTCCGGAAACCGTGCGTACGGACGAGAAGCGGTTGCAGCAGATCGTGCTCAACCTGCTGTCGAACGCCTTCAAGTTCACCTCCGAAGGCAAGGTCAGCCTGAGTTTCAGAATGGAAAAGGCGGGACGCCGCAACGGCGCCAAGCTGCCCAGGAAAGCGCTTGCCATAGCGGTGACCGACACCGGTATCGGCATCCCGGAAGACAAGCAGAAACTGATTTTCGAGGCGTTCCAGCAGGCCGACGGCACGACCAGCCGCAAATATGGAGGAACCGGACTTGGGCTCTCGATCAGCCGTGAGATCGCCCGTTTGCTCGGCGGTGAGCTAAGAGTTGAAAGCATTCCCGGCAAAGGATCGACGTTCACGCTCGTCATTCCGATCGATGGTCCCAGGGTTGCCGCCGCCAGCCAGCCGGAACTGCTTCCGGCCACCGAGGCAATCGCGACGACAGCGGCGCCCAGCGGTTTGCCATCGGCGGAATTGATGGACGATCGCGACGCTATATCGGCGCAAGACAGGGTCGTTTTGATCGTCGAGGACGACCCGACCTTTGGCGGTCTGCTGCTGGGCCTGGCACGGTCTGCCGGGTTGAAAGGCGTCCTGTCGACCGCAGGCTCAGGAACCTTGGCGCTGGCCCGCAAACTGGTGCCGGACGCGATCACGCTGGACCTCGGCCTTGCGGACATCGATGGATGGGTGCTCTTCGACCTGCTGCGCCATGATCCGAAGACCGCCGGCATTCCCATTCATGTGATTTCCGGAGCGGAAGACATCGATAGCCTGGCTCGCAAAGGGGCATCGAGCATCTCGACCAAACCGGTGTCATCCGAGGAGCTGGTGAAGGTGTTCCAGGAAATTCATTCGAGGAACCTGCGCGTCCAGCGCCGGGTGCTCGTGGCTGACTCCGATCCCGAGCGCCGACTTTCCCTGGTCGAGACGATCCGGGACGGCGTCACCTCGGTCACCGCAATCAGTCGCGCGGCAACCGCAGAGGACATCGACCTCGCCTCATTCGATGCGGTTGTCCTTGGGCTTGGAAAGTCTGCCAGGGATAATGCGCGGGCCCTTGACGAACTCACCAACCAGTTTTCAGACGGCCTTCCGCCGCTGCTGTTTTTTGCCCCTCATTCGGAGGCAGTTGAACAGGTGCTGGCGTTGAATCCCGCTTTGTCCTCAGTCCCGCGAGCTGAGAATTTTGCTCAATTGGCTCTCCATATATCTGCGACGCTTCCGGGAGGACTGCGCGAGGAAAGCGGGGCAGGTGCCGAACGAGCTGACAACAGGTCGAATCTTGCGGGCGCGAAAGTCCTGATCGTCGATGACGATATTCGAAATATCTATTCGCTGACGAGCGTCCTTGAGACCTACGATATCGAAGTCCTTCACGCTGAGCGCGGTCGCGATGGGATAGCTTTGCTGGAGGAGAATGCCGACGTCGACGCAGCCTTGATCGACATCATGATGCCGGAGATGGACGGCTACGAGACGATGAGGAGTATCCGCAACACACCCTCCATCGCGCATATTCCGTTGATATCGGTGACAGCAAAGGCGATGAAAGGCGACCGGCAGAAATGCCTGGAAGCCGGGGCTTCCGACTATATTGCCAAGCCTGTCGATCTCGACCTGCTGTTGGCACTGCTGCGGGTCTGGATCGGTCGCTCTCGGGATCGGGTCGAGACATCCCAAAATCTGCTTAGGTCAGTCAGCTGACGGGATGCCCGATGCAAAGGCTGTCGCGGATACGTTCGAAGAAACTGGAGATTGTGCAGTTGGCGGACAATCAGTCAAAGGCACGCATCCTGGCGGTCGATGATGACGAACGAAACCTGTTGGCGATCGAAGAAGTTCTCACTCCACTCGCGGAAGTCGTCGCTGTGCAATCCGGCGAGGAGGCTCTGCGCTGCCTCCTAAAGGAGGATTTCGCCGTTATCTTGCTGGATGTTTTGATGCCGGGCCTCGACGGCTACGAAACAGCCGCGTTGATCCGCCAGCGCGAACAGTCCAGACGAACCCCTCTCATCTTCCTCACGGCCATCAACAAGGAAGATGCTCATATGCTGCGTGGCTACGACGCCGGCGCAGTGGACTATATGTTCAAGCCCTTCGACCCCGCCATGCTGCGATCGAAAGTGGCTGTATTCGTCGAGCTTCACGAAAAGACGCTCGAGATCCAGCGCAATGCGGTCGCCGAACAGGCACTGCTGGCGAAAGCCTTGCAGGCCGAAAAGCAAAAGCTCGAGGCCGAACGATCGCTGCGCGGCGCCGAAGAACGGCAGGAGGCCATTCTTGGATCCTTGCCCGTCTGTTTTCACGCCAGGTTCGCCGAGCCGCCCTTTGCAGCCCGGTTTGTTTCAAAAGGTGTCGAACGTCTGACCGGATTCCCGCCTGAGCGACTGACGTCCGAGCCGCGGTTTGGGCTGAGCCGGGTGCATCCGGAAGATCTACCCAGGGTGCGGGAAGCTTTATTGGCGGCAAAGGTGACAGGCTCCTACACATGCGAGTTCCGCTGGCAGTGCGCCGATGGCAAATATCGTATCTTTCTCGACCAAGGAATCCTGTCGAAAGGTGTCGACGGACGCCGACCTGAAATCCTCGGCACTTTGCTTGACGTGACCGAGCGGCGTGAGCTCGAAAATCAACTTCTTCAGTCACAGCGCCTCGAAGCGGTCGGGAAACTCACCGGAGGGCTGGCACACGATTTCAACAATCTGCTTGCCGCGGTTCTGAGCGGACTAGGATTGCTCGAGAGGCAGCTTACGCTTGACGAGCAAGCAAAGAAGATCGTTGAACTCACTCGCCGCTCCGCGAAGCAAGGCGCCGAACTTGTCAACCGCATGCTTGCCTTTTCGCGGCGTCAGAATCTGAAGCCGACGGCAGTGCGGCTGGCCGCGCTGGAAGATACGATGAACGGCTTGGTGGCTCCCGTGCTCGGCGGCCTGATCCGCTTTGAGTGGAAGGTCGACAACTCCGTTTGGCCCGCGCATGTCGACGTCGGCCAATTGGAGTTGGCGTTGATGAATCTGGTGTTCAACGCGCGCGACGCGATGCCCTCCGGCGGGACAATTGCCGTGCAGGCGCAAAATCGGGTCATCAAAATACCTTCCGAAGACCTGGCGGCCGGAGAGTATGTAGTCCTCACCGTCAAGGACACCGGTGCCGGCATCCCGAAGGAGATTCTGACCAAGGTCGTCGAACCGTTTTTCACGACGAAGCCCGTCGGGAAAGGCACCGGGCTTGGTCTCAGCACGGTATACGGTTTCATGAAGCAATCGGGCGGCGCGCTTCGCATAGACAGCCTCGTCGGGCGCGGAACATCCATGGAGCTGTGGCTGCCGCGTTCAGCGGAGCAGCCTTCCGACAATGTGGCAGATCTGGATGGAGAGAGAGTCCTGGTCGAGACTGCAGGGAAGGCTTTCCCTTCGCTTCTATTGATTGACGACAGCAGCGGATTGCGGCAGCTAACCGCGGAATCGCTTCGGCAACACGGGTTTACAGTGACATGCGCAGCAGGGGGTGCCGAGGCGCTGGCAATTATTGAACGGACACCGCATGAGTTCGACGTCATTGTCACCGATTTCGCAATGCCGCTCGTGTCCGGAATCGAGGTAATTCGCTTCGCGCGCAACCTGCGCTCCGATTGGCCAGCGGTTATGATAACCGGCTATGCCGACGCTGACGCAATTTCAAACCGCCCATCGGACGTGCCATTGGTCAACAAGCCGTTCCGGGAAAAAGATCTCATCGAGAGCATCTTGCGGGTCAGCGCCTTGAAACCAGTCGGCGGCCGGCCGACAGCCGGTTCCGGTTAGATCCAGACTTGGCAGTGGCCAACCGGTCTTTCGCGCCGGACGACCGCACCCGCTGATACGACTGAGCATTCGAGGGACGGCTGCTCATCCGTTGGCGGGCGGCACCTTGGCCGGCATGTGCCGGGCGAGATGAGCGATGGGTCAGCGCCAGAAATCCAGAACCTCCTCCGCAGCGGCGACTTCGACATGATGCGAATATCGCGTCGTGAACAGCTTGAGTATATTTTCGTAGGCTTCGTCCGATGTGCTGCAGATCGCATCCTCGACCAGGATCGTTCTGTAACCGAAGTCGATCGCTCCGAGCAGCGTCGCCAACACGCACATGTCGGCCTCGCCTCCGCTGACGATAAGCTCGGTCACACCTTCCGCCTGAAGGCTCCGGTGGAGCTCGCCGGTCAGCCAGGGAGAGTAAACGGACTTATCGAAAACGCGAGCCGGCGGCACGAAATCACGCAGTTCGGGCAGCAGCTCGAGGCTGCCCGGGCCGGCACATTCGATAGTCATCTGCGACCAGCGCTCATAGTATTGACGCCAATGGCCCTGGCCTTCGCCAGGTCTTCTCGCCGTTATGAACCTGGTGAAAATCGTTCGCTCAGGCCTGCCATCGACAAGCGAAAGCACCTTCGGCAGGATGGCGGGCAGCCACTCAACCGCCCATGGCCCAGGCGGCAAGAACATCATCTGCATGTCAACGCAAATGTGGACGGCTCGTGTTGAGATTGGCGTCATCGCGATCCAAACTTCCCTGCCGTGAAAGCTAAGCCTTTGTGTCACCCAATGCTTGCGCCGTCGGACCGGTGTCGACGCCCGTTTCGCGGCCGGCCTCGGCGAGGAGCGCGTCGGCGAGGTACTCTTTCAAGTCGCCGACCTCATCGCTGATTTCTTCCGCGAGGATGCCTTCCCGCTCCGCGTCCGCGATGCAAGCTCTCGCCAGTCTTTCTGCCGCGGCCTCCGGGGATGCTTCGGCGGCCGGTCTAACCGCATGGCCCTCGATCCACTCCTCGACGAAGTGTCCCGGTTTGTTGACGAGGATATCGACCTGGTCTGGGTTGACTTTAGGCGCAGGGAGAGTGTCGACCTTCATGACTTGAACTCCGGATTTGTGAATTACAAACGCGGACGCTTAAGCAAGGATGCATAGTCTCTGTCCCTCTCGAAGGACTGTGATCGTAATGTGAAGGAGAGCTGATGGCGCGTTCGTCTGAAACGGCAAGAGCGTGGCCCGCGCCTTTTGTTGGATCGCGGTTGGTTTCACTTACGCTTGCGGTCGAGACGCTTGAGTGATTCGCGCAGTTTGTCAGGAAGCCAGCGGTTTACGTGAAACAAGGGCAAGCTGCGTAGATATCGGCGCATGGTTTCATTCGAGAATTGCCGCCTAAGAAGAGCGGCTGTGGATTTGTTGTCGCGTTTGTCGGCCATGGCTGCAGGTCAAACATGAGGCGGCTTGCTTGATCAAAAACTTGTTCCACACTCCGTTGTTCCCCCCAGTTACAAACAGTGAAGGGTCCACTGCCGATTTGCGCCCCCGATTTTTGACGGCCCATGGGTAGGGATCCCACGTAACCTTGATCAATGGCCGGTCTTCTGATGTGGCGCCGCGACCGCCTTGCTCTGCGGCGATGCCTTCTCGCGCAGCCCGCGGAGCTTTGCAGGCAATCGAAGGCGGGAAAATCCCATCGCTGCTAGCTTTCGCTATGCTTCGTCAAAACGACTGCCTTCCTTGGAAGGGTCCCGCGACAGCACACGTTCTTCCTCGTCGTCGGGCAAGGCTTCGTCGCTCTCCTGATAGGGGTTGTCGTCATCCTCTTCGGGGAGGACGCCTTGTGCTTCGGCATCGTCCTCCGGATCGCCGTTTACGGCGACGCTGCCAGGCGGCACCCGACCATTATCAAGAGCGTCCCAGTCCTGTTGTTCGATGCCGGGAGCTTCGGTTTCATCCCGCCTTGCGGCTCGCTGTTTGTCGCGCGGATCCATTTCTCGTCTCCAAGATAGGTGCGTCCGTGACGCGGGCTGTTCTAACCATAAACCGTTTGATGGGGTCGGTTGTTCCGGAGGGGCGCTGCTACGAGATCTGCTCGAACGTGCATTGGCGCGGCGCTTTTTCGGGCCGCCAGCGAATGAATCGAGTGCCATGCCGGAACCGCTCGCCGGTGACGTGGTCGAAGCGGACTTCCACGACCAGTTCCGGCCGCAACGGCTCCCATTCGCCGCTGCGCTCGGTGCTCCAGCGGCTCGGCCCGCCCGGCGCCTTGCCGGTGAAGCCAGGCCCGCCACGCAGCGCCTCCAACTTCTTCGTGAGCGTGGCTCGTTCCTCGTTGGCGATTGTCGAGGTGAAGCCGACATGGTCAAGCAAGCCTCGTTCATTGTAGAGGCCAAGCAATAGCGATCCGACCTGCGACTTGCCGTTCAGATAACGGAAGCCGCCGACCACGCAGTCGGCAGTGCGCAGCCGCTTGACCTTGATCATCGCGCGCTCGCCCGGCTGATAGGGATCGCTCAGCCGCTTGGCGACGACGCCGTCGGTAGAGCCATGCCCGGCGTCCTCCAGCCATCGCCTGGCGGTCGCGAAACTGGTGGTGCAGGGCGAGAGCTGAAGAGCGTCTGTGTTTGCTTGCGCAACGAAGTTTTCAATTGCCGTGCGTCTTTGCGTCAATGCGACTTCGAGCAGCGATTTGCCGCCCGGCGCGACCAGCATATCGAACAGGATCAGCCGCGCCGGCGTTTCCGCGCTCAGCTTGCGGATGCGGCTCTCGGCCGGATGAAGCCGCATCTGCAGCGCGTCGAAGGATGCGGCGCCGTCGATCTCGATGACGATTTCGCCGTCGACCACGAAATCCTTGGCTTCGGGGTTTTGCATCATTGCTGTGAGTTCGGGAAAGTAACGCCCAAGCGGCTTGCCCGACTTCGCCCTGAGATCGACCGTTTTGCGATTCTTGAAAGCGAGGCAGCGAAACCCATCCCATTTCGGTTCGAACTGCCAGACGCCTTTGTCCTGCGGCAGTTTTTCGTCGATCCGAGCCTCCATCGGGGATGTATCGAGGGGGAGAGGGAACGCGTCGGTCGCGGCCGCTGCCATCGTCGACCCTCAGGCGTCGAGATCGATCAAGGCGATGCCAAGGCCGGGGCGTTTGGTGCGCCGCAGGTGAACGGGCGATTCCGTCACCGTGACTTCGAGCGTAGGGTTGACGATGCCTTCAACAAGGTGGCCGCCGCGCGTCGATCCGTCGCTTAGACCCAGGACAGCATGGATGTGCAGGCTCGGTCTGCCGCCGTCGTCGACCGCGATGTCGCCAACAGCGCTCAGAACCTCGCATTGCTCGCCGACCGGGATCTTGCGGTAAGATTTCGAGCCAAAGTCGAACCAGCCAACGGTCGCCTTCTCGAATGCGCCGATCGCGGTCAGCGAGGCGCCGGCAATTCCTTGCTCGTCGGCGAAGTCGGACAGGGCAGCAAATGCTTCCTCGCCTGGGTCCAGCACAACCACGAATGTCCTTTGTCCAGAAGTCTGTGCGACCAGTTTCGATTTCATATCGGCCCGCCATCAGCGTTGGTATTGGCCGTAGAACTCGAACCCGGCATGCATGTTCCCGCATGATGAGCATCTTCGAAGGGCAGGATCACACTTCTGTGAGGCCTAGGATCCCGCGCCGGCCAGGCCGGAACAATGGCCTGCATGAATGGTTAGCCCCGATGAGCAGCCAGCCAGGAGCGAGCCATGTCCCAGCCTTCCGTCCCATCCACGCTTGGCCTCAGCCGGCGCAATTTCATGACAGGCACAGTCTCGGCCGCCGCAGCACCATTGCTCGTTTCATCGGCGAAAGCCGAAGTCCCTGCCGCCGCTGGCGCGGCGCTTCGCGAGCCAGTGGTGACGTCGATGCGGATCAACAAGCAGGCCTATGAGCTGTCGCTCGATACGAGAACCAGCCTGCTTGACGCCTTGCGGGATCATATCGGGCTAACCGGCACCAAGAAGGGTTGCGACCATGGACAGTGCGGGGCGTGCACGGTTCTTGTCGACGGCAAACGCGTGCTCTCCTGTCTCAGTTTCGCGGTGATGAATGCCGGCAAGGATGTGACGACCGTCGAGGGGCTGGCATCCAGCGACGGTAAGCTGCATCCGATGCAGCAGGCCTTCATCGACCACGATGCCTTCCAGTGCGGCTACTGCACGCCGGGCCAAATCCTGTCGGCCATTGGTTGCATCAATGAAGGGCACGCAAAATCCGAAGACGACATCCGCGACTATATGAGCGGTAATATCTGCCGTTGCGCCGCCTATCCAAACATTGTTGCTGCCATCCTGCAGGCACGCGATCAGATGAAGGGAGCCTGATATGCGTCCCTTCGTCTACGAACAGCCGACCGACATTTCCGCGGCCGTCGCGATCGCATCCCGCTTCACGACCGAGGACGACCAGCCGACGCGAGCGAATGTGCAGTTCATCGCCGGGGGCACCAACCTTGCCGATTATATGAAGCTCGGCGTTGCCGAGCCGAACCGGCTGGTTGACCTCAACCGGCTCAAGGATCCAGGCCTCAGGCAAATCCGGGTGACCGACGATGGTATCCGCTTCGGGGCTCTGGTGCGGATGGGTGAGGCGGCAGATCACGCTGAGCTTAAGCGCGGCTATCCCGTTATTGCCGACAGCTTGCGGCTGGCCGCAAGCGGCCAGATCCGCAACATGGCAAGTCTCGCCGGCAATGTCCTGCAGCGCACGCGCTGCGAATATTTTCGCGAGACATCCTGGCACTGCAACAAGCGCGTGCCAGGATCCGGCTGCGCTGCGATGGAGGGT
Source organism: Mesorhizobium sp. CA15 (assembly GCF_020165215.1). Lineage (NCBI taxonomy): Bacteria > Pseudomonadati > Pseudomonadota > Alphaproteobacteria > Hyphomicrobiales > Phyllobacteriaceae > Mesorhizobium > Mesorhizobium sp. CA15. The sequence continues at coordinate 138,621 of NZ_JAIUHQ010000002.1, read as the reverse complement.
TTCAACCGGCAGCATGCGGTGCTGGGCGGCAGCGATGCCTGCATCGCGACGTATCACGGCGACTTTGCCCAGGCGCTGATCGCGCTCGATGCCGTCGTGCGTGCCGAAGGCTCGCGTGGAGCGCGAAAGATACCGCTCGCCAAGCTGCATCGTCAGCCACGCGATACGCCTGAGATCGAGACCGATCTCGCTGCTGACGAGATCATCACCGCCATAGAAGTGCCGGCTGTGCCATGGGCGCGGCGCTCGCTTTATCTGAAGATCCGAGACCGCGAATCCTACGCGTTCGCGCTGGCTTCGGCGGCCGTTGCGCTCGACCTGGACGGCGACAACGTACGCGAGGCGCGCATTGCCCTGGGCGGCGTGGCGACCGTGCCGTGGCGCGCCAAAGCGGCGGAGGAAGCCCTGCAAGGAAAGACGCTCGACGAGGCTTCGGCGGGAGCGGCGGCAGATGCCGCCTTCGCCGGGGCCGAGCCGCGCCAGCACAACGCATTCAAGATCGAGCTCGGCAAGCGAACGCTGGTGCGCGCGCTGCTCGAAACCCGCGACATGAAGGTGTGACCATGGACACTGCCGCTCCGAGACCGAAAGAGAACCAGGGCCAACCGCTGCCGCGCGTCGATGCACGGCTTAAGGTCACCGGGCAGGCGCATTACCCAGCCGACTTGCCGACCGCCAACATCGCCTACGGCGCGCTGGCCACCAGCAGTATTGCCAAGGGCAAGGTGGCCAAGCTTCATCTCGACGACGCCCGTGCCGTGCCCGGGTTGCTCGACATCGTCACGTATGGCGACATGGACAAGGTCGAGAAGCCGAAATTCGGCAATTCCGGCGCCACCTCGATCGGGCCGCTGCATGACCGGACGATCTTCCATGACGGCCAGATCATCGCGCTTGCGGTTGCCGAGACATTCGAAGCCGCCGAAGAGGCGGCGCAGTTGATCCGCGCCGAATATGATGCGGAGACGCCCACGGCGAGCTTCGACAGTCCGGGCACGGCGACCATTCCCGCCGCCGGCAAGAGTCCTCTGTTCAAGGAAGACGTGAAGGCCGGCGACTTCGATGCCGCCTATCGAGAGGCCGCGGTGAAGATCGACGCGCGCTATTCGACGCCCACGCAGCACCACAATCCGATCGAGCTGTTCTCAACCACCGCCTTCTGGCAGGGCGACCAACTGATCGTCCACGAGCCCTCGCAAAACGTGACCGGCTGGAAGGTCGAGCTTGCCAGGCAGTTGAAGATCGATCCCGCAAAGGTGCGCATCGTCAGCCCCTTCATCGGCGGCGCTTTCGGTTCCAAGGGACCGATGACGCCGCGCACCGCCATCGTCGCGGTTGCCGCCAGGCGGCTCGGCCGACCGGTGCGTTGCGTGACCAGCCGGATGCAGGCCTTCGGCACCCAGACCTATAGGGCGGAGACAAGGCACCGCATCCGGATCGGCGCCGGCAAGGACGGCCGCATCACTGCTTTCGCGCATGAAGGCTGGGAGGTCACCTCGCGGCCGGACTCCTATGTCGTGGGCGGCACGTCGGCAACCGGCCGCATGTATGCTTACGGTTCTGTGCTGACACATGTCTCGCTGGTGCAGGCGGACCGCAACACGCCCGGCTATATGCGCTCGCCGCCCGAGACGCCTTATGTCTATGCGCTGGAAAACGCCATGGACGAAATGGCGGTAGCGCTCGGCATGGACCCGGTGGAATTCCGCCGGATCAATGAACCGAAGACAGAGCCGATCGGCAAGAAGCCGTTCTCCAGCCGCTCGCTGATCCAGTGCTATGACCAAGCGGCCGAGGCTTTTGGCTGGGCGAAGCGGGACCCGAAAGTGGGAGCGATGCGCGACGGCGACTGGCTGGTCGGCATGGGCTGCGCGACGGCGATTTATCCAACCGCAGTCGCGCCATGCGCGGCACGGGTGCGCCTGACCGTCGATGGCGATGTGCGGCTGCAATGCGGTTCGCATGAGATCGGAACCGGCGTGCGCACTGTGGCCGGTCAGATGGCGTCGGAACGCCTCGGCGTCAGCATCGATCGGATCAGCGTCGAAATGGGCGACAGCAGCCTGCCTCCCGCTCCTGTCTCGGGGGGCTCGATCTCCACCGCGAGCGTCTGCTCGGCAGTGCTGAAGGCCTGCGATGCCATCCGCGCCAAGCTATATGCCGGCGCGACCGCCGAGGGCGGGCCGCTGGCGGGCTCTCACAACGAGGAACTCGACCTCGCCGACGGAAAGATCGTGGCCAAGGGCGGCGCTTCGGCAAAGGTCGAAGATGTCCTGAAGACCATGCAGGTTGGCGCAATCGAGGAATATGCCGAGTTCGCGCCCAAGGGTGCGACGCCCGAAGCGCTGAAGAAGCTCTATGCCGGCATGCCGGAATTCCACGGTGGCGAGCAGGATGAGGATTCGGTGAAATACGCCTTTGGCGCCGAGTTCGTCGAAGTCCGCATCAACCGCTACACGAGGGAGATCCGCGTGCCGCGCATCGTCGGCGCGTTCGCGGCCGGCCGCATCATGAACACGCGCACCGCGCGCAGCCAACTGATGGGCGGCATGATCTGGGGCATCGGCCAGGCGCTGCATGAAGCGACGGAAGTCGACAGCCGCTATGCCCGTTACGTCAACCGCGACCTGCAGGACTATCTCGTGCCGGTGAATGCCGACATCAAGGACCTGCAGGTGATCCTGGTTCCGGAAGTCGACCACGCGGTCAACCCGGCCGGCGTGAAGGGCTTGGGCGAACTGGGCAATGTCGGCACGGCCGCGGCTGTTGCCAGCGCAGTCTACCATGCCACCGGCAAACGCATCCGCGATTTGCCGATCAGGATCGAGCAGTTGCTCGCTTGAGCATGCCTGCGATGCATGCGCATTTTCTCTAATAGGGCGAAACCCATGTTTCACCTTGGGGTGTGGATGCTGCCCATCGCGGGTATCCCTCTGATCCTCATTCTGATCTGGATGTATTTCCTCGCCAGGCGCCGAAGCCGGCGGCCGGCGGAGCGGAAGGGCGGTCCGTCACAGCCGACGGGGCGGCGTCGCAACGACCTGAAGCGCTGAAGTCTTTAGCCCGGGTGGCCGATCTCTGTCACCCGGTCGGCAAAGCGTGGGCGATGACTTCGTGCCGACCTTGGTTTCCGTGAAGTGGCGGCCGCCAAACGCCGAACGCATGGGAGCGGCGGTGGTTGCGGATTAAATCCGCGACCTGTTCCCGGTTGCAGTCACCATTCTGTGATTCCGACGCGGGCGCGGAACCTTGGCGGCGAAAGCACCGTTAGGGGGCGTCAACTCTGGGTTTGCCTTCAGCAGAATCGGCGAGGGGATGCCGCAAATCTTCTCGAAAAACGCCAATGGCGTTGCGCGCTTTGTCATCTGGGGAAGTTTTGCCGTTTTGCTGATCGCCGCGGCGGTCGGGACAATCCTTCCCCGTTCGGACCTGGTAACGGGAGTAGGTGAGCCATTGGCCCAGCCGGTGCCGTTCAGTCACAAGCACCATGTCGGCCAGCTCGGCATCGACTGCCGTTATTGTCACAATGGCGTCGAGACCTCGTCGTCGGCGGGTTTGCCGGCGACCGAGGTCTGCATGACCTGCCATTCGCAGCTTTTCACCAATGCCGGCATGCTGGCGCCGGTGCGTGCAAGCCTGGCCGGCGGCAAGCCGATCGAATGGCAGCGCGTCAACGGCGTCCCGGATTTTGTCTTCTTCAATCATGCGATCCACATCAACAAAGGCGTCGCCTGCGAGACCTGCCATGGCGAGGTCGACCAGATGCCGCTGACAATGCGGGCGCGCACACTGAGCATGGAGTGGTGCCTCGGCTGTCATCGCAACCCGGAGCCGAATTTACGTCCCCTGCAGGACGTGTTCCTGATGCACTGGCAGCCGCCCGCCGACATCGCTGAGATCAGGCGGCAGCTGATCGGCGTGCTCGACATCCATCCCGAGACGATGACGGATTGCTATGTCTGCCATCGCTGACAGGCCTGGTTCCGCCATCGACATTGAGGCTCTGCGCAAGCGGCTGGCGCATGGCGGTAAAATGTGGCGCAGCCTCGACGAGATCGCCGGCGCTGCCGATTTCCGCCGCTTCGTCGAGGCCGAGTTCCCGGCAATCGCGGAACGCCTGCCGGCAAAGCCGAACCGGCGCACGCTGCTGAAGCTGATGGGCGCCTCGCTGTCGCTTGCCGGGCTGGCCGCCTGCAGCAGGGCGGAAAACATCGTGCCCTATGTGCGCCAGCCGGAAATCCTGGTCCCCGGCAAGCCTGTCTACTATGCGACGACGCTGTCGAGTGACGGCTTCGGTATCGGCGCCATCGTCGAAAGCCATGAAGGGCGGCCGACCAAGATCGAAGGCAATCCCGACCATCCGGCCTCGCGCGGCGCCACCGACGCGGTGATGCAGGCAGCCGTGCTGACGCTGTTCGACCCGGACCGTTCACGCACGCCGCTCAAGGATGGCCAGCCGGCATCGTACGGCGATTTCCTGAAGACAATGGCGGGGCTCGTTTCGCGATGGACGGCATCGCAAGGGCAGGGCGGGGCCTTGCTGGTTGAAGCGACCACCTCGCCGACGCTCGCGGCGCAGCTGGATGCGCTGCGGACACGCTATCCGAGGTTGAAACTCTATCGCCATGATCCCTTGGCGATGCCGGCCGCGATGGAGGCGTCGCGAACCCTGTTCGGGTCGGCGCTGACGCCGGTCTATCGCTTTGATCGTGCCGAAACGATCGTCAGCCTCGACGCCGATTTCCTCGGCGAAGGGCCTGGGCGGCTCGCTTATGCGCGCGACTTTGCTGCGCGGCGACGTGTACGCGATCCGTCCGACCGGATGAGCCGGCTTTATGCGGTGGAGTCGACGCCGACAATCACCGGAGCCGCCGCCGATCACCGGCTTGCGATCAAGCCAAGCGACGTCGAAGCCGTGGCTGCCGGATTGAACGCGGCGTTGACCGGCCAAACCGGAGCTTCCGGCCCGCCGGTCGACCCGGCGTGGATGGCGGCGCTGGTCGACGACCTGAAAGCGGCAGGCCGCAATGCGCTGGTCATTGCCGGAGCGCAGCACAGCGCCTTCGTTCATGCGGTCGCGCTTGCCGCCAATGCGAAGCTTGGCGCGCTTGGCAACACGGTCGAGCTGATCGAGCCGCCGGATTCGCTGTCGGGCGACGGCGATCTCGGAGCGCTGCGCGAGGCAATCGGCGATGGGGCTGTGGACACCGTCGTGGCGCTGGGTGCAAACCCGCTGCACACCGGCCCGGCAAACCTCGATATGCGCAAGGCTTTTTCGGGACTGAATCTGCTGGTCCATCACGGCCTCTACCGCGACGAGACGGCGTTCCTGGCGCACTGGCATGTGCCCGCGGCGCACGAGCTCGAAAGCTGGAGCGACATCCGCGCCTATGACGGCAGCACCTCCCTGGTGCAGCCGCTGATCACGCCGCTTTACGACGGCAAGACCGCGCATCAGCTTCTTGCCGTGCTTGGCGGCGGGTTCGAGGCCGATCCGCTTTCGCTTATGCGGCAGCATTGGACGCAACTCGATGATGATGCCTGGAGAAAGGCTCTGCGCGACGGCGTCATGGCGGACAGCGCTGCCAAGCCGGTATCCGTCACAGTGTCGCCGGACCTGGCGGGACTGAAGCCGGCAGCAAAGGCAGGCAGCGGCATCGATGTCCGCTTCGTCGCGGATCCCTGGTTGCGCGACGGCCGCTTTGCCAACGCCTCATGGCTGCAGGAACTGCCGCGACCCTTGACGAAGATTGTGTGGGGCAACGCTGCGCTCGTCTCGCCCGCCACCGCCGAGCGGCTGAAGATCGGAAATGGCGAGGTCGTCAATATCGCCTCCAATGGGGCGAATGTCGATGCACCTGCCTGGATCGTGCCCGGCCACCCGGACGAGACGATAACGCTGTCCTTCGGCTTCGGGCGAAAGGTCGGTTCCGTTGCTGCGCTATCGCAAGGCTACGACGCCTTCCACTTGCGCCGTGGTTCGGAATGGTTCGCGGCCGGCGCGGCCATCGCGCCGCGCGGGAACAGCGTGCGGGTCATCACCACGCAGCATCACCAGGCGATGGAAGGCCGCGCCATCGTGCGCTACGCGTCTCTCGATGCATTCCGGCGGAATCCGGATTTCGTGCGCAAGAATGCGCCGCCGGCGCCATCGGAATCGCTCTATCCCGACTGGCCTTACGACCAGGAAGCCTGGGCGATGGCTATCGACCTCTCGGCCTGCATCGGCTGCATGGCCTGCGTCTCGGCCTGCCAGGCGGAGAATAACATCGCGCCGGTCGGGCCGGAGGAATGCGAACGCGGCCACGAGATGCATTGGCTGCGGGTCGACCGCTACTATGCCGGACCGGTCGATGCGCCTGAGACGTTCTTCCAGCCGGTGCCCTGCATGCATTGCGAGAAGGCGCCGTGCGAGGTGGTGTGCCCAGTCAACGCCACCGTGCACACGCATGATGGATTGAATGCGCAGGTCTATAACCGCTGCATCGGCACGCGCTATTGCTCGCAGAATTGCCCCTACAAAGTGCGGCGCTTCAACTTCCTCGACCATCAATCCTTCGACAAGGACGTGGCAGGTCCGGAGCAGGGCGTCCATAACCCCAATGTCAGCGTGCGCTCGCGCGGGGTGATGGAGAAATGCACCTATTGCGTCCAGCGCATCAGCGCCAAGCGCATCCAGGCGCAGATCGAGAACCGCGACATCGCCGATGGCGAAGTGGTCACCGCCTGTCAGCAGGCCTGCCCGACCCAGGCCATCACCTTCGGCGACCGCAACAAGAAAGATACAAAGGTCGTTCGCGAGAAAAGCGCGCCGCAGAATTACGCGCTGCTGGAGGAACTGAACACACGGCCGCGCACCACCTATCTCGGCAAGATCTCCAATCCGAACGGCAAGCTTGCCAAGCCGGGCGAGGCGACCGATGGCTGAAGCGAGCGCGAACAGCCCGGCTGTCCTGCGCGGCCGTCACGATTTTCCCGAGATCAGCGGCCGCATCGGCTCCATTGTGCTCAACGGCCGCCTGCCGCGCCATTTCTGGACAGCGTTCCTGCTCTGCTTCCTGCTGGTTTTGCTGCTGCTCTATTCGATCACCTATCTCATCGCGGTCGGCGTCGGCGGCCTCGGTATCAACATGCCGGTGGTCTGGGGCACGATGATCTCCAATTTCGTCTGGTGGATCGGCATCGGTCATGCCGGCACGCTGATCTCGGCGGTGCTGTTGCTGCTGCGCCAACCCTGGCGCGCCTCGATCAACCGCTTCGCCGAGGCCATGACGCTGTTTGCCGTCGCCATGGCCGGCCTGTTTCCCATCCTGCATCTTGGGCGACCGTGGTTCTTCTACTGGCTGCTGCCGCTGCCCAATGTGCATATGCACTGGCCGCAATGGCGAAGCCCGCTGGTCTGGGACTTCGCGGCAATCGCCACCTACGCGACCGTCTCGCTGCTGTTCTGGTATATGGGGCTGCTGCCGGACCTTGCAGTGCTGCGCGACCGTGCCAGGTCGAGACCGGCGCAGCTCTTCTACGGCATATTGGCGCTCGGCTGGCGCGGCTCTGCCTATCATTGGGCGCGCTACCAGGTCGTCTATTTCCTGCTCGCGGCGCTCGCCACGCCGCTGGTCGTTTCGGTTCATTCGATCGTTTCGCTCGACTTCACCTTCGCGATCACGCCGGGCTATCACTCGACGATCTTCCCGCCCTATTTCGTCGCCGGCGCGCTGCTCTCCGGCTTCGCCATGGTGCTCACCATTGCCATCCCCTTGCGGTGGGCCTTCTCGGTCAAGGACCTGATCACGCTCAGGCACATGGACAATGCCGCCAAGCTGATGATCGCCGCGGGCATGGTCGTCGCCTATGGCTATCTCTCGGAAGCATTCTTCGCCTGGTATTCGGGCGAGCCTTACGAACGCACCATGATGGCGCAGCGCGCGCTGGGTCCCTATGCGCCGCTGTTCTGGATTATGCTGAGCCTGAACTGCGGCGTGCTGCAATTGCTGTGGTTCAGACGCATCCGCCGCAACATGCCGCTGCTGTTCGCGATCGCCGTCGCCATCAATGTCGGCATGTGGATCGAGCGCTACATCATCGTCGTGACGGGGCCGAGCCGCGACTACCTGCCTTCTGCCTGGGGCGAGCAGTCGCTGGCCTGGCTCGATTTCGGCATCCTGTTCGGTTCGATCGGCACCTTCTTCGCGCTCGTCTTCCTGTTCATCCGCATCCTGCCGGCGATCACCATCTTCGAGGTCGAGGAACTGGCCGAAGAGGAGGGCAAGATCCGATGAGCCTCTACGGCCTCATGGCGGTGTTTGCCGGTCCCGAAGCGCTCATCGCGGCGGCGCGCGGCATGCGCGAGCGCGGCTATCGGCGCATGGATGCGTTCTCGCCGTTTCCGATGAAGGACCTGGAAGGGATATTGGAGATACCGAAGACGCGCCTGCCCTGGGCCGTGCTCGCCGGCGGCATTGCCGGCGCGGCTCTCGTTTATGCGCTGATCTGGTACTCTGTCGAAGTCGACTATCCCATCAATGTCGGCGGCCGGCCGCTGCATTCCTGGCCGCCTTTCGTCATCGTCGCGTTCGAGGCCGGCATTCTCGGCGCCGCCTTCGCGGGCTTCCTGGGCGTGCTCGCGGCCAATGGGCTGCCACGCTATCATCATCCGGTCTTCAACGCCGAGAGCTTCAGCTACGCGCGCGGCGGCAAGTTCTATCTGCTGATCGAAACGGCCGATCCCAAATACCGCAAGGGCGTGACCAGGGGCCAGCTGACACGGCTCGGCGCCGAGATGGTCGAGGAGGTCGAGGCGTGAACCGCCTCGGCCTCACCCTAATGTTGGGTGCGCTGGGCGTCGCCGGCTGCCGGCAGGATATGGAGGACCAGCCGCGCTACGATCCGCTGGAGGCCAGCAACCAGTTCCCCGACGGCATGTCGGCGCGGACACCGGTGACTGGCACCGTCGCGCGCGACGCCGATCTGACGCCGGTCCCGGACAAAATCCCCTATCCGATCACGATCGAGCTGCTGCAGCGCGGGCAGCAGCGTTTCGACATCTTCTGCTCGCCCTGTCACGGCCGCACCGGCGATGGTCACGGCATAATCGTCCAGCGCGGCTTTCCGGCGCCGCCGAGCTACCACCAGGAAGCCCTGCGCAAGGCCTCGGACCGGCACTTCTACGACGTCATCACCAACGGCTATGGCGCCATGTATTCTTATGCAGCCAGGGTGCCGCCGCAGGACCGCTGGGCGATCATCGCCTATATCCGCGCGCTGCAATATTCGCGCGACGCTCCGGTCGCCGAACTTCCGCAAAGCATGCGCGCGCGGCTCGAAGCGGAGGCCTCGCCATGAGCCGCCTCGAGCAAGGCTTTCTGTCGGCGGGCGCCGTAGGACTTGTCGTCTGCGGTCTGGGCGTATCGCTCGACGCCAAGGCGATGCTGAGCGCCTGGCTCCCCGCAATTCTCTTCGCGCTCAGCCTGCCGCTCGGCGCGCTGACCATATTGATGGTGCACGGGCTGACCGGCGGGCGCTGGGGAGAAGCGGTCCGCCAGCCGCTCCGCACCATAACGGCCCTGCTGCCGCTGGCGTTGGTTTCCCTCGTGCCCGTCCTGATAAGCCTCGACCTCGTCTTTCCGTGGGCCGGCGCCGACCCGGCCAAACTGCCGGAGACCGTCCGTGAAAAGCTTGTCTATCTCAACCTGCCGTTCTTCCTGCTGCGCTTTGCGGTTTGCGCGGCGATCTGGCTCGTCCTTACCTGGATAGTGCTCGGCACGACCGAGGCCCCGGTCAATTCAAATGAACACAACGGCAAGAAATTCGCCCTTGGCCTCGTTCTCCACGCGCTTGCCGTCAGCGTTTTTGCCATCGACTGGATGCTGTCGCTCGAGCCGGAATTCACCTCGACCATCTATGGGCTTTGCGAAGCCTCGGCCGAGGTGGTCGGGGCATTCGCCCTGGCGATCTTGGTGCTGGCGGCAAGGCGGGCAGTGGAAGTCATGCCCGGCGGCGAGGAGGATGTCGCGCTCAGCGAAGATATTGCCAACATGCTGCTCGGCTTCGTGCTGACCTGGATCTATCTCACTTTCATGCAATGGCTGGTGGTCTGGGGCGGCGATCTGCCCGATGAGATCCGCTGGTACGGCATGCGCTCCACGGGCGGCTGGCTATATCTTCTTTGGCTGCTGATTGCCTTGCATGTCTCGGCTTTCGCAGGCCTGCTCAGCCGGAACCTGAAACGCAGCCATGCCGGCCTCGTCTGGCTCGCCGGAACTGCCTTGGCAGGCCATTTCGCCGATGTGTTCTGGCGTATACGCCCGCCACTCCTTTCCGGCGGAGTCCCGGCATTGTGGCACGATGCGGCCGCCTGGATGGGATTGGGCGGGCTGTGGCTCGCGCTATTCCTTTTCCTGCTCCGACGACCGGACAAGATCGTCTGGTGGAAACGGGAGGTCGCCCATGGCTAAGGCGCGCCGTCACCCCGAGACGCGCGATGTCCAGCCGCGTGTGCTGCTCGCCTTCGGCGGCGGGCTGCTGCTGTTCATCGCTTTAGCTGCGATCGGCGTGAAGCTCATCTTCAACACCGCACCGACCTGGTTGCCGCTGCGAGCCAATACCAATCCCGAGAACCCGGATCTCCAGACCACGCCGCAGCAGGATCTGACCGCACTCCGCGCCGAGGAGGATCGCCAGCTCAAGACGCTTGGCTGGGTCGATCGCAACGCCGGCATCGCCCGCATCCCGATCGACGACGCCATGTGGGCGGTGGTCAGCCACGGCCTGCCGGATTGGTCGCGACCGACGGCAGCGGCCACGGAGCCTGATTGCGCCCTGCTCACGGCGGCGGTTCCCCGTGCGCCGCAGGCCCAGAATTGCCAACAGCAGCGTGGGGCAGGGCGATGAGAAGCTTGTTGGCCGCGCTTTGTCTGTTCGTTGCCGGCACGGCCCTTGCCGCCGAGCGGCCGACATTCGATCCGAAGCTCGGCGCGCAGCTCAGCCTTGAGCGAGAATTGGTCGACGCAAGCGACCGGAAGCTGACGCTTGGCGAGACGCTTGGCGGACGTCCGGCGCTTGTCATCTTCGGCTACGATAAATGCCCGAACCTTTGTGGCGTCACCCAGCAGGCCGTCGCATCCGATCTGAAGAAGACATCGCTTCGCCCTGCGGATTATCGCGCGCTGTTCATCTCGATCGACCCCGAAGAGACCTCCGCCGATGCCGCAGAGGCGCAAGCCGAAATCGCGTCCGCCGCCGGTCCGACGGGACTGTCCGCCTGGCGGTTCCTGACAAGCAGTGATGGCGCCGGTGCAGCGCTGGCCAACGAGGCCGGCATCACTTTCGACCGACGTAAGGGTATCGATCAGTTCGTTCATCCGATCGCGGTCATTGCGCTGACGCCTTCCGGCCGAATTTCGCAGGTATTGCCGGCCTTGACCTTCACGCCGCGCGATCTCCAGCTCGCGCTGGTCGAAGCATCAGCCAACAAGCTCGGGTCGATTGCCGATCATGTCTTCCTGTTCTGCGCGGGGTTCGACAGTTCGAAAGGCCAGTATACTCCCGTAGTCTGGGCGGCGCTGAAAGTGGCCAGCCTGGCAACGGTGCTCGGCCTGGGAGCAACGGTGCTCTGGCAAATGCGGGGGAGGGCAAGGTGAGCTTCGGCGTTCCCTTCTTCCCACAGGAAGCCTCGTCGGAAGCCGGCCATGTCGATGCGCTGTTTTACACGCTGCTCGTTTTCTCAGCCGTGCTCGGGCTGGCGCTCACCGGGCTGGTCGTCGGCTACGCGGTGAAATACCGCGTCGGGTCGCCGGCGGATCGCACGGGACAGCGTTCCCGTACCCTGTGGCTGGAAACAAGTTGGACCATCGCCAGCTTGATCATTGCCTTCATCTTCTTCGGCTGGGGCGCAGTGCTTTTCGTTCGCCGCGATCATCCGCCGGCGGACGCGCTCGAGATCACCGGGCTGGGCAAACAATGGATGTGGGAGTTCAGGCAACCCGGCGGCCAGCGCGAGATCAACGAGCTGCACGTTCCGGTCGGCAAACCGGTCGTCGTGTCGCTCGCCTCGCAGGACGTCATCCACTCCTTCTACGTGCCGGCGTTTCGCATCAAGCAGGACGCGGTGCCTGGACGCACGACGCATATCTGGTTCATTGCCACCGAGCCCGGCCGCTACCACCTGTTCTGCGCCCAATATTGCGGCACCCAGCATTCCGAAATGGGCGGCTGGGTGACCGTGATGGCGCCCGAGCAATATGCCGCGTGGCTGAACAGCCAGGGCGAAGGCGAGACGCTTGCCGCAAGCGGCGAGAAACTGTTTCGCGCGCTGGGCTGCTCCGGATGCCATGGCGCGAGCAGCAAGGCGAGGGCGCCCTCGCTTGACGGCATCTTCGGCCGGCCGGTGGCGCTCGACAATCAGCAGACGGTGATCGCCGACGAGCGCTATTTGCGCGACTCCATCCTCAACCCGAAGAAGGAGATCGCCGCAAGCTACGAGCCGGTCATGCCGAGCTTCGATGGCCTGATCGATGAAGGCGAGCTGCAGATGCTGCTCGCCTATCTGAAGTCACTTTCGCCTCAGCCAACGGCTGGAGCCAAGCCATGACCAACGCGGCGATGCAGGGTACATATCTCGGCGAAGGCAGCGGCCTGCGGGCATGGCTTCTCACCACCGACCATAAGCGCGTCGCATGGCTCTATCTCGTCTCGCTGACGGCCTTCTTCTTCCTCGGCGGCGCGATGGCGGTGCTGATGCGGATCGAGCTGGCGACACCGGCAGGCGACCTCGTCTCCGACGATGTCTACAACCGGCTGTTCTCGCTGCACGGCATCATCATGGTCTGGTTCTTCCTGGTGCCGTCGATCCCGGCGACCATGGGCAATTTCCTTTTGCCGCTGATGATCGGCGCGCGCGATCTCGCTTTCCCGCGGCTCAACCTCGCCAGCTGGTACGTCTTCATCTTCGGCAGCCTGTTCGCGCTGTTCGCGGTGGTGGCCGGCGGCGTCGATACCGGCTGGACCTTCTACACGCCGCTGTCGACGCTTTATGCCAACGGCTTCGTCTCGACCGCGGCCTTCGGCGTCTTCATTGTCGGCTTCTCGACGATCATGACCGGCATCAATTTCATCGTCACGGTTCACACGCTACGCGCGCCGGGGCTCACCTGGTTCCGACTGCCGATTTTCGTCTGGACGCTCTACGCCACCAGCCTGGTGATGGTGCTGGCAACGCCGGTGCTCGCCGCATCGCTGATCCTGATCGTGCTGGAGCGCGTGTTCGGCATCGGCATCTTCAATCCCGATCTCGGCGGCGATCCGCTGCTCTTCCAGCATCTCTTCTGGTTCTACTCGCACCCGGCCGTCTACATCATGATCCTGCCCGGCATGGGTGTGGTGTCGGAGGTGCTGCCCTGCTTCAGCCGCCGGCCGCTGTTCGGCTACAAGGCGGTGGCGATGTCGTCGATGGCGATCGCCGTCTTCGGCTTCCTGGTCTGGGGCCACCACATGTTCGTCAGCGGACAGTCGGCCTATGCCGGCGTGGTGTTCTCGCTCCTGTCCTTCTGCGTCGCGATCCCGTCGGCGATCAAGGTTTTCAACTGGAGCCTGACGCTGCGCAAGGGCGAGATCAGCTTCGAGACACCGATGCTTTACGCGCTGTTCTTCCTGGCGCTGTTCACCTTCGGCGGGCTGGCGGGGCTGTTCCTTGCGGCGTTGGCGGTCGACGTGCATGTCCACGACACCTACTTCGTCATCGCGCATTTCCACTACATCATGGTCGGCGGCATGGTGACGGCCTACATGGCGGGCCTGCATTTCTGGTGGCCGAAATTGACCGGCCGCACGTATTCGGAAACCGCGGGGCGTATAGCGGCGACCGTCACTTTCGTCGGCTTCAATCTGACCTTCTTCCCGCAATATGTGCTGGGCTTCGACGGCATGCCGCGGCGCTATCATACCTATCCGCCTGAGTTCCAGTTCTGGAACGTCCTGTCCTCGGGCGGCGCGGTGGTGCTGGCGATCGGCTATCTGATGCCCTTGTTCTACCTCGGCTGGTCGCTGTTTCGCGGCGCCCGCGCGCCCGACAATCCGTGGAACGCCACGGGGCTCGAATGGCAGACGAGTTCGCCGCCGCCACCACATAATTTCGAGACCATGCCGGTCGTGACGCGACCCGCCTATGCCTACGACATGAAGGGGCTCGAGCACGAGCGCTTCAGCCCGCACCGGGAGGAAGCGGCGCGATGAGCGGCACCGAAAGCGTCGCTTTCGACACGCCCCAGCGCGAAAGGCGCGCCAACACGTTTGCGATGTGGGTGTTCATCGGCTCCGAGGCGATGCTGTTCGGCGCGATTTTCCTGGTCTTCCTCATCGCGCATATCGATTTCGGCCCGGCCTTCGCGGCGGCTTCCAAGCATCTTTCGCTGCCGCTCGGCACCTTCAACACGGCCGTGCTGATCACCAGCAGCTTCACCATGGCGCTGGCGCATATGCTTGCGCTTCATAGACGTTGGCGCCCGACAATTTGGGCGATGGTCGCGACTGCGGCGCTGGGCGTATCCTTCCTGATCGTGAAGGGGATCGAATACGGCAAGGAGATCAGCGAAGGACTGGCACCGGTCCTGGACCTGCCGTTCCGCTATGCAGGACCAGATCCCGTGCACGCCCAGCTTTTCTTCGGCCTCTATTTCGCGATGACCTCGCTGCATGCGCTGCACCTGATCGGCGGCATCGTCGTCATCGCCGGCATGATCGCATTCTGGCGGCCCTCCAGCCCTGCCAACCGCCTGCGCCGGGTGTTTGCCGTCGGCCTCTATTGGCACTTCGTCGACGTCATCTGGGTGTTCATGTTCCCCGTCCTTTACCTGATCAACCGATGAGCGAACTGCGCAAACTCACCTTCGGCTATCTCGGGCTGCTTGCGCTGCTGGCGCTGACGGTGGCTTCCTCCTTCCTCGATCTAGGCGGCTTCAATGTCGCCCTCAACCTGGCGATCGCGGCCGCCAAGGCGGTCCTGATCGCCCTGCTGTTCATGCATCTGACAGGCACCTTGCCGCGGCTCGCCGTCGCGGCAACCGGCCTTTGGCTCGCCATTCTTTTCGGGCTGACGCTGATCGGGCGATAGGAGAGCGGCGTCAATCGCGAGCGGGCACGCCGATTGGGACTGAGGTCCTGTCATCAAGCCGCAACAGGCCCAGCATCAACATGTGATCTTGCTCATAGTCTTCGGGCAGCATGATTGCGAATGAGGAACACGTCATTGGAGGTGAGCGATGCCCCTGTCCGCGGCGCTGAATGATGCCGACTTGGAATTCAAGTGCTTGGAATGTAACCATGCCTTCAAAAGGAAAGGGTCGTGGTTCAAGGTGATCTCGACCTTCAAATGCGAGGGCTGCGGAGCTGCGAACCGCATCGGGTATGCCGACAAATTGGCGTTGTTCGAAAAGCACTCAGCGGCGTTTGGCTGATCGCAAGCCGGACCGCGAAGGGCGGCTCGACAACTCGCCCGCTGGAGTGGCGTTAGTTGAACCGCCGCGCCTGGTCGACCTCTGAGAAATCGGCCCGGTGTTGCGTATCGCTGCTCAATAAGCGAGCGGCCCGGCACGAGAACGGGGGAGCCCACGGGCCGGGCCTGACCGGCGGGGGCACGGACTAGATACAGGGCGCCGGCTGATGTTGTTATAACAAATCTCGATGGAGCCTCCGCCGTGCGAATGAAGGACCGCTCTCAACAACACCGCCCCTGAATCACGGCCAAGCAAAGTGCCATACGGATTGTCGCGGCTTCCGTAGAGCGGCCCAGCCACGCTCAGCATTGCCGCTGACCCGGTTATTGCACATTGCATCGCGACGGCATCATAACGGTGCGAAAAATTGCAACTTGTCCCTCGCTTGAATGAAACATTTGTCGCCGATACCCCGTATGCAAAGTAAGCAGGGGGTGAAATATGCTGCATGAAGCCAACGGAGACTGCGCGCTAAATCTGAGCGAAGACGAAGCGCGCCTTGCTGAGCGCTACCGCTTTCTTTGCGGCCAGCACGATGGGCTTTCCAGATGCGGCATAGCAGCCTGGGTCGGCGCGCTCGCGGGCGGTGTGTTTATCGTCTCGGCGATATTTTTTGGTGGCGGTGAACAGGGCGATCCTCTCTTCATATTCGGCATTGGCGTATGTTGTCTTCTTGCTGGCGGTCTCCTTTGGTTCCATGAGCGCCAAGCTGAGAAGCGTCGCTGGCAAGAGAAGAGGTCAATCGTCCATAAGTTTCGCAGCCGAGGACTCGGCATACAGCTGAACGGCCAAGTTCATCGTCTGTTCGGCTAGTGCGTTTCACCGTTACACGGAAACGGCGAAACGCCCTATCTCTTTGTTTTTTACGCAATTCCGGACGGAAAACCGCTCACACTTTTCCTGGAATTGCTCCTAGCTGTTGAATGGCTGATGCGCAGCAATGGGGATCTGCGTTCTGCAACAGCTGGGGTATCTTCGGTGAAATGATCGCGGCAGTTGCTACGGCGCCGTGTTGTGCGCTTTGAACGCCAAGCGAAGTTCGAGCGCCTCAGGGCTGGCGCTGCCTAGCTTGGTGTCTCCGTTTTGTGAACCCCAGGCATAGGCAAAGTCGAATACAGGAGCCGGAGAGTAGGTGGCCCAGCGCGCGAAGATCTGCTTTGCCTGGTCCGGTGTCGGCAGTACATAGACGTCCGCAGCCGCTCCGGTACGGGTCTTCCAATTGCCGCCGCCGAAGGCCTGGTATACAGGCACAATCCTGTCGAGAGGGATGCCAGCGGCAACGGCTGCCTCGACCGTTCGATCGATGAAGTCCAAATCGAAAGCTTTGCCGCGGACCGGATATGGATCCAGGCCGAAAAGATCAATCCCCGTGTTGGCGGGATTAAAGGTATTCATGAAGGCGGGGGCTTCGAAAGACCCCATGTCCATCAAAGTAACAAATGTAACCGCCCCGGGGACATTGGCTCTGATCCACTCGGTCTCCGCCTTGAGGGCCGCCGGACTAACTGCTGGAGAATGGTATTTGCCGGTGATGTCCGGCTCATCGCAGAGGCGAAAACCGAACAGCCGCGGATTGCCGATAAATGGCCTCACCTTGGCAATGAAGCGTGGCGTCACGCCGCTGGATTCATTTAGCCATATCAGCCCCTTCATCCCTGGCGGCAAGGCATTGAGTTGCTCTACGGATTGTACATCGGCGAGGTCGAAGCCCGCGCTCGCGATTGCAACGCCCGGCCCACCGGAGGTGTAGTGAAGCGTCTTGCCGCTGCCGCCCGCAGACAGCGCCGATTGGCTGCAGATCAGCATCATGAGCAACGCCGATATGCACAGATTGCTGATGCGTGTGAACTTTGGCGACCAAGCTGTTGGCGCGACGGGTTCCGACTTGATGGATTGCGCGGCTCCAACCGCTGCGCCATACCCGCACGTTGAACTCGTCGGCATGCTCCAACTATCCACCAAATCGCCCCGCACCGGTCTCCTTTTTAGGCTGTACGGAAAAATTCGGCTTCATCTGTTCGATCGATGGACCAGCTTCGAGGCGGAGCTGCTGCCAAGCCAGTATAATGGTGGCATCCATGCAATCATCTATGCGCTGCAGATCCAGATGCTGGCTATTTCAGCGCCGTTTTCATGGGCGCCGACGTCGACCAGTCGCGCAATCTGACGAAGTCGGTGACGGTGGAGTAGGCATTACCGGCGAACATTGTCGCCGGTAATGCCTGCTTTGCGGAGCTTGCAGGCTCCTATCGACGGCGATCTTATGGCAGGTACGCGCTAGACCGCCAGAGCATGCCCGTCCTAGACCACAGCGAACGAGCTCGCCGTAACCGCAAGATGCGGGGAAAGGGCGGCGAACTGAATCTGAGCTGCGCCGCCTGCGCCGTCACTGTCAAAGTAGAGCGCTCCGGTCGTGCTGTTGTAGACGATATGATCGGTGCTGTCGTGAGCGGCGGTACCGGTATAGAAAGCACTGCTTGCGAGCGCCCCAACGCTGAGCCCTTTGAAGACAGCGTCATCCAAGTGGATCTTGTCCACAGACGGGCTGAAGTCGGTAACCGTGGCAACATTGCTCTTGCTGAGGGTGCTGTTGAAAACGAAGGTGTCGTGGCCGCCATTGCCGGTCAGCCAATCGCCGCCGCCGCCGCTCTTTATGACGTTGTCGCCGGCATTTCCGATGATGTGCTGACGCAGTTCGTTGCCGGTCAAATTGATTGCCGTCGTGCCGGCATCCTTCTGGGTACCGAGGACCTCAATCGACGAGCCGGCAGCAAGCGCATAACTCACCGACGTCCACACCCTGTCCTGGCCCTGGCCAGCGGCCTCGACCACCTTGCTGGCGGCATTGTTGACATAGAAGTCGTCATTGCCCCCATAGCCCGCCATCGTGTGTGCGGCGTTGTCGGCCGGGCGTAAAACGTCGTTGCCGCTGGTGCCTTTTATGTCGGCGATCGGGGCCGTGACGGGAGGTGGGGTTGTCGTGCCGCTACTGGTGCCAGTGCTACTACCAGTACTGGTGTTGGTGCTGGTGCTGGTATGGGTGTTGTGATCCAGGAAAAACGCCTGCATCGACGACGTGTTGCCAAGCGAGGTCTCGCCATTTTGCGAGGACCACTTATAGGCCATGTCAAAGGCTGGCGACGGGACGAGCTTTGCCCAATGGTCCATGATGGTCTGTTCCTGGGCGGTGGTAGGCATCACATAAGACCCGCCCGTATTGGTCGACCACCCGCCGCCGCCAAACGTCTGGAACACAGGAATGATCGCACTCTGCGGAATGCCCGCCTTCTCCGCTGCAGCGACGGCTCTGTCGATGTAGTTGAAGTCGACCGCGGTCGAGCGCACGGGGTAGGGATCGAGCCCGTAATAGTCGATCCCCGTGTTGGCGGGATTGTACGTGTTGGTGTAATCGGAGGCCGTGAACGACCCCATATCCATCAGCGTAATGAAGGTTTTCGCACCCGGGAAATGAGAGTGAATCCAGTCGGATTCAGCCTTCAGATTCGCAGCGCTGACCTGTGTGTGGTATTTGCCCGTGGGATCAGGCTCGTCAGTGAGATAAAAGCCAAAAACCTTGGAATTGCCGAGGAGGGGCGTCACCTTGTCTATGAAAGACTGGGTCACCCCGCTGCTCTCGTTGAGATATATCAAAGCCTTGGTGCCGTCAGGCAGCGCGTTGACCGATGACGCGTACTGAAGGTCGATCAAGTTGAAGCCATTAGCTATGGCGCCGGAGGCGGGGGCGCCATAGGCGTAATGCATGGTAGCCATGCGAACATCCTTCTTCTGATTGATAAGCGCCCCACCCCCTGCCTAACCGAGAGGGTACATTAGCGCCAAATCAAATACGGAAATATGTTGATAGAATGATTGATCGAGTACTTTACCAGCACCAAAAACGCCTAACCTTACAGTGATTTGCATCGAATTTCGGTGTTCGATGATGCATCAAATTAGCCGGGGATAACACGATTCCGTTACTCAACCTTCAGGCCACAAAGACCGACGATGCGGCGACCGAAACGCTGCTGGAACCAAAACAACCCGATACCGGTAGAATCATTGATGCTGGGCACAGAACACAGCAATAAGGAAACGGTTGTCAGGATCAATTCCCGGTTTTTTGGGAAAACTTGAAATTTTCTCGGGTGTGCCCAGTGCGAGGCACTCCCTTTTTTCGAGCGAAGGACACTTCGCTTGAGTGCTCTCTTCCTCTAGGCATTTTGCTAGGAACGTATCTTCGTCGATAGCTCGTCAGATCCGGGGTTCTGCGATCAACCGCGTTCGCCGAACTTGGACTTGAGGAACGGTTGAACCGACGCAATTCAAGCTGAGGCCTTGTCACCGGCTCAGAGGCAGCCGAGCCTCGAATCCTCTCGCCGAAATGGACATTCAATTCGCGCTCCGACGCAGCCGCGCGCACCCCGAGATCGGTCCGCTCATTCAAACGGACGAGGACATTGGGCAAGCCTGCCCGTACCGTGAACCTTGGCGCAAAACATGTATCTGAGTAGCGAACCAGGATCATGGAAGCACGAAGAAATGCTGGCCAGTGCACGCGACCCAAGTCAGACGGGCGGTCGGGGGAGACAGCATGAATCCGCATCTTGTGTGTGTTGGAGGCGAGGACCACGCCTTCAGGATTCCGTTTCTGCTGTCGCTGCGTCAGAAGGGCTTCCAAGTCACTGCGGTGTCGAGCGGTCCGGATACAGCATTCTCGCAGCACGACATTCCGCATCGACGCTACGGCTTCGACCGATTTTCCAGCGGGAGTGGAGGCGCCGTAAGGACGATCAGAAAACTGATCTCGGACCTGTGCCCGGACATTGTACAGAGCTTTGATACCAAGCCTAATCTCTTGACGCCGTTGGCGATAAGGGGGGCCGTTCCGGTCATCCGCACCATCAATGGTCTTGGCTGGACGTTTTCTTCCCGTGAGCCGAGGGCTATGGCGCTGCGCCCGATCTTCTCGGGGCTGCAGTGGCTTTCGTCGCGCTGGACGGCTGCCACGGTTTTCCAAAACCGTGATGACAAGGCGTTCTTCGAGCGCTACCGGCTCATCGGGCGCGGGACTGGTCGCCTGATCTGCAGTTCCGGCATCGACGTCGATGGCTTTACCAGGGCAAGACAGAGCGCTCCGTCATCGCAGGCCATGCGCGAGCAGCTTGGGCTGTCATCGGCTGAAGTGATCATTTTTGTCGGCCGGCTGACGCGCGAGAAGGGCATCCCAACGCTGCTTAAGGCAGTACCCCGCGTTCTTGAAAAAAGGCCGAATGCGCGTTTCGTGCTTGTTGGTCCATGGGAATCCGAGGGGCCGTTCGCCGTCGACAAATCGGAAATCGAACGCCATTCCCCTCACGTCATTGCCCTGGGTCCACGGCGCGATGTTCCTGCCCTTCTTGGCATGGCGGATTTGTTTGCCTTTCCGACACAATATCGGGAGGGAGTGCCACGCGTCCTGCTCGAGGCGGGATTGGCTGGGCTGCCTATCGTGGCGTCAGATATGCCGGGCTGCAACGAAGTGGTCCAGCCCGGTTGGAACGGATACCTGGTTCCGCCTGGCGATGCCGAGGCATTTGCTTCCAGGATAAATCAAGTCTTGGCCGACCGCCCCGCCGGGGCGGCCATGGGCGCTCGTTCCATCGAATTCGTCAAGCAGCATTTCGCGCTGCCGCTGGTGGTCGCCCAGTATTGCGATCTTTACCGGCATATTCTCGATGACAAAGCCGTTGGCGCCTCAGTTGAGGCCTCGCAGACCGAAAAGAATGCCGCATTTGGTCCGTTGGGCGAGGTGCGCCAATGATCCGAGACGTCCTGTTGGCCGGCGGCGTTGCAATGGCTTATGCATCGCAACTCGAAATTCCAGGCGCGCCGTTCGGAATCAGCGAATTGTTGCTGGCGGTTTGGATACTGATTTCGATTGGCCGCGTACTTGCCGGTGGTCGACTTGAAGCCACGCCGGCCCTGTCGATTTTTGCCGCCCTCTGGGGGATCATGGCATTCGCTCTCGGGCTAGGCATGATTGTCGGCATGCTTACGAGCGTTCAGTACATGGACGCGCCGGTTCACGACATGATTGCCTATCTGTTGCTGGCATTCGTTACATGTCTGCTTGCGGCTGATCCTCAGGCGGATCGCCATCTGCGTCGCACCGCGTGGTGGGTGATCGTCATTGCGAACGCGTGTTTTGTTTTCCAGCTGGCGCTTGGATTCGGCTTACTCCACCAGTCCGGAGTGAACCCTTGGTTTTGGGACAGGTTCACAGGATGGTCGGACAACCCAAATCAACTGGCACTTTATTGCGCGCTGTTCGGTCCCCTTGCACTATACCTTTCAATGACAACAAGTAATATGATAGCCAGGACATTTGGCATAGTAAGCATTGTTCTCATAGTATACGTCGGACGATTGACTAAGAGCGATACCTATCTATTGACAATAGTGATAACCGGTTTGGTTTTCCTGATGTTGCGCGTCCGGAGATGGGTCGCGGTTGGCGGAAGGGTCACTCTTGGTCGTCAAATCAGCCTTTTGCTGTTGCTTGCTTTGGTCCCTCTTGCAATCTCCGCAACACCCTATGTGCTTGCGGAAACGAGCACTGTTGAAAATTTCGCCAAGAGCCTGACCAAAGGCGAGGGTGGTGAGGCGACAGCCGAGACAGCCAATCTGCGCATCAATATCTGGACCAATGCTCTGGGCAAGGGGTTGGGGTCTGCTTCGCTGGGCCTCGGCCCGGGACCACATGTCGACAGATCTGTCGTGACCAAGGAGTTTATCGACCTGCCTTTCGAGGCTCACAGCACGCTACTGGACTTGTATACTCAAGGAGGCATTCTAGCGGTTCTCGCCCTGTTGTGGATCCTTGGCCTCGCGGCCATCTCTGCCTGGCGTGCAAGGCTCGACGCTCTGGTGGCACTTGCGTTGTCGATCGGCATCTTCGGCTTCCCGCATTTGGTCATTCGCCACCCGATCGTTTGGTTCTCGATCACACTTTGCCTCGTAGCCGGGCAGCCCAAGTTTATCGCGGCAACTGCAGGAGCGAGGAGCCGTTGATATGTGCGGAATCGCCGGGATCCTTCTTGCGCCAGACTCGCCCAGCACAAGGCCGCTCGCAGCTATAGCGCAGATGACAACAGCCCTCCGTCACAGAGGGCCCGACGGCGAAAGCTTCTGGAAAGATGTGGAGGCTGGTATCGCTTTCGGCCACAGCCGGCTGGCAGTCGTGGATTTGTCGGAAACCGGCGCCCAGCCCATGCGCTCGGACAGCGGCCGGTACGTGATCACCTTCAATGGGGAGATATACAATTTTCGGGACTTGCGCCGAGAGCTTGAGGATGCCGGCCACAGCTTTCGCGGAACATGCGATACAGAAGTTGTGCTTGGGGCCGTGGAGCAGTGGGGGCTCGAAGCTGCGCTTAAGCGATTTGTCGGCATGTTCGCGTTCGGATTGTGGGACGCAAAAACGAGAACTCTTCATCTGGCCCGCGACCGGATGGGGGAAAAGCCGATCTACGTCGCTCCGACCCGCCATGCCCTGGTTTTTGGCTCCGAACTCAAGGCCATTCGGTGTTTCCCGGATTTCCGTCCAGAACTCAATCCCAGCGCCGTAAGGGCTATGCTGTCGCAAGGTTGGGTGCCGGACGACAGTTGTATCTGGCGCGGCGTTTTCAAATTGCCGCCGGGATCGGCCCTATCTTTGACTGCAGCGGATTTCGCGAAAGCGCGCCGTACGGGAACTGTTCGAAACAAAGTTCGATTCTGGTGGTCGTTGGCGGACGTCGCCGCGAAGGGCCGGCAAGACCCGATCGTCGGCAGCGACGAGGATTTAACGAATGAACTCGATCGGCTGCTTCGGCTTTCTGTTCGAGAGCGCATGTGCGCGGATGTGCCGCTCGGCGCCTTCCTGTCGGGCGGCGTAGATAGCTCGACCGTAGCCGCGCTAATGCAGGTCCAATCCCGAAAATCTATTCGCACTTTTACGATCGCCTTCGGGGAGCACGGATTTGATGAAGCTCCTCATGCTGCTGCGGTCGCTCAGTACATAGGCAGCGATCATACAGAGCTGCACCTTTCCCCTGCTTCCGCGCGCGATGTCATTCCGGAATTGCCGAGTGCCTGGGACGAGCCGTTCGCCGACGAATCGCAAATCCCTACTCTGCTGGTGGCGCGACTTGCTCGCCAGCACGTTACTGTGGCGCTGACGGGCGACGGAGGCGATGAATGTTTCGCCGGTTACGCTCGCCATCTGATGGCGGCGCAAGCAAATCGGCGTCGTCGTTTGCCTTCGTCGCTGCGTGGTTCAGTTGCCGCAAGCATCGGGCTTGTGGCGCGCGCCACCCGTTACGATTTTTTTGGCAGGCTGCCACTTTCAGCGCTCTTCGGCCATGCGTTGCGCGGTGATCGGCTGGAGCGATTGGCTCAATTGCTCGCCGCTTCGGACCAGGAAGAACTGTACCAGCGTCTGACAGGGTCATCGACGACAAGCCTGACCCGATTTGGCCACCGGGCGTCAACTCGGCGAACTCCGCGACTCGACGATTTGCTGTCCCGGCTCCTCTACAACGACATGGCAGGATATCTGCCCGGCGACATCCTGGTGAAGCTGGACCGAGCCAGCATGGCGAACGGGCTGGAAGGCCGCTGCCCGCTGCTCGACCATCGCGTCGTTGAATTCGCCTGGCGGCTGCCACCGAATGCAATGGTCCGCCATGGACGAGGCAAGTGGCTGCTTCGACGGTTGTTGCATCGCTACGTTCCCCGGCGGCTGATAGATAGGCCTAAGCAGGGTTTCGATGTTCCGATTGCGGTCTGGTTGACAGGACCGTTGCGTGCATGGGCGAGTGACCTGTTCGCCGACATGCGCCAGTCAGGGGATGGGCTTCTGGACATCGATAAGGTCCAGACGTGCTGGCGCGATCATGTCAACGGAAAGCGGGATCATTCCCGGGATCTTTGGGCAACATTGATGTTCCTGGCATGGCGCGCCGACGCCAACCGGCTTCCAGTGCCCGCGAGACAGTCGCGCATGCTTGAAATGACGGGAGTTTAAAATGGAAGGTTCGATAGCTAGGCGAACAAAGCTACCGCGCGCCACAGAGATGCGCGTCGAAGTGCGAGAGCCCAATCCGCGCATGCGGCGTCCGCTACGTGACCCTCGAGAAGACCTGACCCCTTTCGGCCAATTGTTGGTTACCTTGGCGGCGCGCAAATGGTTTTTGGTCGCAATGGTCGTTTTGGGCGGTGCGGTTGCGGGTCTAGCCGGCTTCGCCCGGCCGGCGCTGTATGAAGCCACCACGCAAATCATCGTCGACAATCCGACCAGAAGCACTCCTCAGCCGACGGGCGGTCAGGATATGCTCGATACCAGCATTGACAACCATCTGACGATGCTGGCCTCGCAATCTCATCTGCGTCGGGTAATTGACGCAATTTATAAGGCAACGCCCGATCGGCAGGCCAACCTCAATGGCGCCGCGGCGCAAAACGCCGCTTCTCCAGCCAAATCGCAATCGTTTGCAGGTGCATTCTTGGCCGGGATTTGGCCGGATCACGCTGACATGACCCCAGAGGGCAGGGAGGCTGCGAGGCTGAAGGCGTTGAGGCGCTACGTCAGGGTCGGGCAGGAACTGCGATCGCGAGTCATTACCATCGGCTTTACCGATCCGGATCCCGTCCGGGCGGCATTCGTGGCCAACACATTCGCGCAAGTGTATGTCCAGGATCTCGCGCGGACTGCTCAGGCCGCTGATAGGTTGGAGCTCGAATCCGTTGTCGCTGCGCTGCCTGGGGTGCAGTCCGATCTCGCGCAAGCGACCGACCGCCTTGAAAAATACCGGCTAAGTCACGGGACTGTCGACCAGGGTGCCGTCGACAATGCTGTCCGCGACACGGCCGAGCTTAATCAGCAACTGTCATTGTCTCGCGCAAACCTCTCCACAGCCGAGGCCCGTGTTCAGCATATTCAAGAATTGCAACGGTCCGGTGCCACGAACGCCACGCTTGCGAGCGCAATCGGATCGCCGACGCTGAGCGATCTGATAGCCCGGCAGGGCGGCGCGGCGGCCGATGCGGATCTGAATGTTGCGGTGAAGCGCGAAATCGAACAGAGCATCGAACGCATCAAGTCGGAAGCCGACATCTATCGCTCGCAGGTTTCCGCTCTGGAGGCGCGCAAGAATGTGCTTGACGCGGTCGTAGCCGACACAGCAGGCAGGCTTTCCGGGCTTCACGCATTGGAGCCGGCAGTCACCATATTGACGCAGCGGTACAATGATCTTCTGAACAGGCAACAGGATTTGAGGAACCGCATCGCGGTTCCTTCTGCGGGAGTTTCGATAATTTCGGCGGCATGGCCACCGAGCAACCCGAAGAGCCTTTCACCGATCTTCCTCATCCCGCCGGGTATGGTCGTATTCGGCCTCATCGGGGGCGTCTTGGTTCTCTTGAAAAATCGCATGAGCCGCACAATGCGCGGTGAGGCTGAGACAGAAGCAGCGCTCGGCTTCCCTTCCGTTGGGCTATTGCCGAGGACATCAAGAGCGAGTGCCAAGCGCCTGCAGACCCTCACCCTGAGCCAGAAAAATTCCGCCTATGGCCGCGCTGCATTGTCCCTATTGATCAATGTGGCATCCGAACCGGCCCCCGGACGATCGTCGCAGATGGTGCTCGTCACTTCCAGCGATAAAGGTGATGGGAAAACAGAGCTGGCATGGAGCTTGGCGCTCTCGGCCACACGCCTGGGCAGCAATGTCCTGTTCATCGATCTTGACCCGCAGGATAAGCAACTGACCAACGACTTTGTGCGCGAATTCAGCATTTCCAAGCCGCATAAGTCGTTTGCGGATTATGTGAGGGGCCGCTGCGAGTTAGACGAGGCTGTTGTGAGCATGCCCGGTATCGGCATCGATTTCATGGCCTCACCCATAGTTTCGGACGATCTTTTGAAGCTGTTGGTCGACGTCGATGTGCCGCGACACTTCGCGGACAAGCTGGGCGCCGTGTACAATCTCGTCATTCTCAACGGGCCGCCAGGGTTGCACGGTCCGGAATCCCGACTGCTCAGCAGTTGGGCAGATACCGTTATCTTTGCTGTCCGGTGGGCCAAGACACCGCGCAGTGTCGCGCGCGGTATTCTGGAATCGCTGCAGCCTGATGGTTCGAGATCCGCTCCGGTAGGGATTGCTCTCACTGGAGTAAATCTCAAGCAGCACGCCAAATATCATTTTGGGGACAGTGGCGATCTTCTGCTGTTCGGAAAACGATAAAGCCCTCAAGCCCCCTGGGTCGCGAGAAATGATTATCGAACTCTTTGGACCGCCTGGAGCTGGTAAAGCAGTCTTTGCCCATGCGCTTGCTAAGTCGCTGCGTGGGCAGGGCTACGCTACGAAGGTGGTATTCAGTCACAAAGCAAGTAGAAGGTCAAGGAGTGTAGATCTCGGGATATTTATGTTTATCTATAGAGTATTTTCTGCAATATTTTCAACTGCAAAACTGTTCTTCTATACGTCGGATTTGATAAAATATCTGTCGATCGCGTCGTCGATGCTAAAGGCGATTGAGCCAAGGAAATTTATTTGGCGAGCTCGGGTCTGGCAAAAAATCATAAACCTTTCCAATCGTTGGGACCAAGCGCGACAGTGCAGAGAGATTACAATATTCGACCAGGGATACGTGCAGGCTGTTGCTTCACTGTCGATTTTTCACGGGTGCGTCGACAACGTTGCGATTGCAAGAGCGCTGAAGGTCACTCCTACCGCGGATTTTACCTTGCGAGTGGTATTGCCTCGTGCAGCAGCCGAGGCGCGGTTGCGGGAGCGGATGATGCAGGCGGCTCCGGCCGAACGCATTCTCGATGCGGATTTCGAAGCGAGCATGCGAGCTTTCGGAGTGTTTCAAAATATCAACGACATCCTTGTGGCAACCGACAGGAAAACAATCTCCGTTGAAACCCTCGACGACCGATCGTTGTCGAAAAGCGTTGAACTCGTCAGCCGCAAGATCGCCTTCAAGATGGCCCGCGATCAGGTCACTCCCATGTACCGACATCAAGTTGTCCACTCATCGCAGCCGCTGACGGTAGACAATGCCTACCTTGATGACGGCGTGGATACCATAACAATACAGAACCCCGTAAATTCCGCAGCTGGAAGCGATGCGGTAACGCTCGGGAAGCAAGAAATAAACCGTAGCCTGGGCTATGCCACCGTTTTTGCGCTCATGATCTATGTGACCGGGGCAGGTCTAACCAGCCTGGCGCAATTGCTGATTGCTCGTATCGTAGGCTCTACCAGCTATGGTATCTACTCCTACGTCCTTTCAACCACATCGGTGCTCGCATATCTCGCAACCCTTGGCTTCAACGTATCGTTGTTGCGCTTCGTATCTGCCTATAGGGCCCAGGGGCGCCTGGACCTGGCCCACGGCATAATCAGATTTGCCTTTCAACGCTCGTTGGCAGTGGCGTCTCTATTCGGCTTGGCAGGGGCGACCTACATCTTTCTGTCTTCGTCCTCACACAACAGGGAACTTGAGATCAGCCAGCTCTTGGGTATGGCCGCCGTTCCGCTGGTCACGACTTCAGCCTTGGGCGCGGCTCTCATCCGTGCCTTCGGCGGCGGTGTTTCTGCCCTTCTGCCAGAACGCATTGTGCGTGATGGACTGCTGCTCACATTGCTAAGTGCCGCCGCCTTGTCCGGTTCGTGGACTCTGAATGCACCGTTGGTCATGCAAGCGGTGCTGACGAGTTCGGCCGTAACAGTCGCATTCGTCTTTGTCCTGTTGGCAAGATTTCAGCCGCCGGGTTTACGACATGCTGAACCTGCCGATGCATCCAAGGATTGGTGGTCGGCGGTCCCCCCTATCATGCTGATGGCGGGTCTTGACGTCTTCATCAACAGGGCGGGGGTAATGGTGCTCGGCTGGACCGGCCACATACGCGACGCAGGCATTTTCGCCCTGGGGCTCAATGTCGCGTTGCTTGTCGGTCTCTCGTTGGTGGCCGTCTCTACAATGTTCTCGCCGACGGCAGCTACGCTTTACGCAAAAAACGACCGAAGAGGTTTGCAAGAGCTGTTTTCACGAGCTGCCCTGCTTTCCTCCGGTGCCGCAATAGCAATGGCAATCCCGTTGCTCTTGATTGTTCGGCCGCTTTTAAGCTGGTTCGGTGAGGATTTCGGAACTGGAGCACCGATCGCGCGGGTGCTGATGCTCGGCTACGTATTCGTGGCCCTGTGCGGACCGCAGCTCAATCTCTTGACCATGACCGGAAACGAATGGGCGGCCGCTGTGACGATGATCCTCGGGGCAGCTTTTGGTGTCGTCGGCTGTGCCATAGGAGTAGAGATCTACGGTCCGCTGGGCGCAGCAATAGGGCTTGCGCTTGCCCTGGTCGTCTGGAACGTGGCCATGGCGATTTATATTCGCAAGCGACTGAAGATCACGCCCGGACTGATCTACGCGATCACGTCCTTTAACAGCCGCACGGTCGAAAGCACCCAGCGGACTTGGTTCTTGCGCTGACTCGATGCTCTGGGATTGGTGACCGGCGACAGACCCCGGCTGGCGCGATGTGATCCATTCTAGCGCAGGCATCAAGGTACGCACGGATTGGCTGGCTTGCGTATCGGCGTCTCGATGAAACGCCGAACGAAAAGAGACGCAGAGAATGCCTCGTTCTTGCCGATCAGCGAGGCGAGCGCGTTGAGAGGGATGTGAACAGGGCGCCGACAGAGCCAGGCGACGCCAGTGAGCCGATCGCGCGGGTCTGAGTGAGCAGCGCGAACTGCCGGCAATCTACGCTGACACGAGCGTTTGTTGCTCCGTCTCAGGGTCCGTCGCGCTTCCATGAAAGTGTCGATACCATTCGACGAAACGGGCAACGCCATCCTGGAGCGTGGTCGCCGGCGCGAAGTCTACGGCCCGGCGAAGATCGCCTACATCGGCGCGCGTCTCGAGAACATCACCTGGAGGCAAAGGCACATCCCTCCTGAGAGCTTTGCGACCTACGGCTGTCTCTATAATCGCGATTAGCCTATTGATCTCCTCTGGCCGGTCATTGCCAATGTTGTACAGGCGATATGGGGCTGAGCTGGTGGCTGGATCAGCCGCGTGACCGTCCCAATTCTGGTCGGCACACGGTGGCGTTGCGAGTATTCGAGCCACCCCTTCGACGATATCGTCGATGTAGGTAAAATCTCGCCAGACACGGCCGGCATTGGACACCTCGATCACGCGTCCCTCGGCGATGGCGTGGGTAAACGCGTAGACAGCCATGTCGGGCCTGCCCCATGGTCCGTAGACGGTGAAGAACCGCAATCCTGTCACCGGCAAGCGAAATAGATGACTATAGGAATGCGCCATGGCTTCATTCGAGCGCTTGGTGGCGGCATAGAAGCTTATTGGATGGTTAGCGCCGCCATGTTCGGAAAAAGGTATGGTTTGGTTGGCGCCGTAAACCGAACTGGACGAAGCGTAGACCAGATGCTTGATGTCGAAGTGCCGGCAACCCTCAAGAACATTGAGAAACGCCACGATGTTGGAATGAACATAGGCATGCGGGTCGACAAGGGAGTAACGCACGCCCGCCTGCGCAGCCAGGTGGACGACATACGATGGTTGAAAGTCGGAGAACAAAGCTTGCACCAACAATCGGTCCGCCAGATCCATACGCATCGGAGTGAAACCTGGCTCCGCGCAGAGGTGCGCAAAACGCGCTTCCTTGAGCTTTAGATCGTAGTAGGGCGTGAAATTATCCACGCCTATGACCCGCGCACCGTGACGCAAAAGCCGCGATGCCACATGAAACCCGATAAAGCCTGCGGCGCCGGTGACTACAACAGGACCTTTTCGTGCCAGCTGCATAACCGCCATATCCGGACTGGATCGACCGTATTTCGTTCCTGTTGAACTGGATTTGTCAGGTTGTGCGTCAAGCATGCCCGCGGTCTTGGGATTATGTCCGGCCATGACGAATTGCCCCGCTTCGAATTTTCTGCATCGAGATCCTCGGCTATATCTGGATCAGGCAGGGAATGCGCTCGCACAGACGCAATGCCAAACCAACATACCGGACACGCGCCGCCTCGCGGTCGAGGCGGCATTATCACGGCAATACGGAAATTCGTCCGAGCAGAGCTACCAGTTCACCCTGGCGCTTGGTTTCTGTTTTGGCAAAAAGCGAGGCAAGCTGGGACCGGATCGTGGTGCGGCTGAGATGCCAGCTGCGGGCGATTTCCAATGGTGCGTCCCCTTGAGCTAACCTCATGGCAAGCTGAGTTTCTGCGCTCGTGAGGCCGAACATCTTTTGCAATGTCTGCGGATTAGCCGAGGACCGGGTCTCCCGGTCTAACAACGCTACGATACTTGTACCGTCGGGCGCAATCACCCCGCCCTCATTGAGTATCACCGGCCGATCGTCAGTGGTGCGGATCACCACCCATGACAACGAACCTGGCAGGAAGTTGGTTGGAACGTTCGCGACCAGCCGCCTCAGCGCAGCCGTAAGCTCCGGAGCCGTGCCGGCCGTCTCACCCTGTCGTTCAAAGGTGCTTTGAGCGGCAATGTTCCACTCCACCACCTTTTTCTCGCGATTGAGGACCAGGAAGCCACAGCCAATGCGGTCCAGCATCCCGGTGACTGATTCCAGGCTCCGACGCTTTGACGCACATGCTGTGCCCTGCCTGTCCGACGTGTAGCGTGCCAGGCGAGCGACACTGCCGTAAGCAGTGCTCAATTCAATATGGCGCTTATTCGCAACGGTATCGTTGTGCCTATCAATGAAAGACATTGCCTTCCCACCCCTGTTGGCCGAAAACCGCTAAGATCTCCAATCGTTACGCTTGACTCCAAGACAGATTTCTCTGCCAAAAATCTTTGATCTCAGAGGCTTGCATCGGTTTCTTCATGCTCTCTTACAAAGAGTCCAGGCGAACCGGACGCTCTTCGTGAATGATAGTAAGCTTGGATTTGAGGGCCGCAATCCGGCAGTGGTATTAGATCAGGCGGTGGAGTTCTAGGCTCGACGGACTAATCCGAAAGTTGTAGTCTGTGAGGTATGGGGCTGCATCTGCGTAGAATGGTTTCGGCCTTGAAGGGCATCTCGCTAGCTCACATGGCTTCCATGCTGGTGCTAGTTTTCACGCTAATATTCGTAATAACAAACTTAATTCAGACGGAAACTGAAGCAACCTTCATATCATCTATTCCAGCTATAATTGTCGCTGCATATCTTACTGGGCGTTGCGGTGCAATAATTGCGACCCTCGTGACAGTCGCCGCCAGCCTCGGGGCCGAACGACTTCTGCGCGGTTCGATTCCCGCAGAGGACTGGCCGCGAG
The DNA here is from genome assembly GCF_020165215.1 of Mesorhizobium sp. CA15. Taxonomy (NCBI): domain Bacteria; kingdom Pseudomonadati; phylum Pseudomonadota; class Alphaproteobacteria; order Hyphomicrobiales; family Phyllobacteriaceae; genus Mesorhizobium; species Mesorhizobium sp. CA15. Next base: position 106,799 of record NZ_JAIUHQ010000002.1, on the reverse strand, counting down.
CAATCTTTCTCCTGGTTTCCGGCTTCATGATCGCCTTCATGTTCCACCGCTTGCGGCAGGACCTTAGCGCGGCCCTGGAGGTCGCCGAAACTCGATTGGCCGCCGTCGAGGCCACCGAGAGCCGCTTCCGTTCGGTGTTCGAGCGTGCGGCCCTCGGCTTTGCGAACACGAATGAAAAAGGCGAGCTTCTGCAATCCAACAAACGCCTTTGTGAACTGACAGGATATACCGAAGCCGACCTTGCTCAATTTCCGCTTGCGCAGCTTGTTCATCCCGATGATCGCGATAGCGTTGTTGAAGCGCTTGCCGATCAAGGCAAGTCCGCGATGCCATTCGATATGGAAGTCCGATTGAAGAAGAAGGACGGTTCCACATTCTGGGCTCGCCTGAACCTATCGTCGTACCGTTCCGACGGCCTCCTTTCAGAGAGCGCGATCATCGTTGTCGATGACATCTCGGAACGACGGACGGCGCGCGAAGCGATCCGGGTTCAGAAGGAACGGCTTGATCTGGCGCTTTCGGCGGGGCGGCTGGGAACCTGGCAAGTCGACCTCAAAAGCGGCGTCGTCACGGGTTCCGACAAATTTTGGGAAATCTTAGGCCTGCCGCGCGCCACCAGCCGGCCGATAGACGAGCTAGCTGCCGTCGTCTATCCCGCGGACTGGCCAAAGCTTGCACTCCCCAAAGAATCCGGCGCGACCACGAATTACGACATTGAGATAAGGGTGCGACGTCCGGATGGACCTGTTCGTTGGGTCGCTCTGCGCGGACGGGAGGAGCGGTATCATGATCAGCAGTTGCTGATCGGGATAGCAGCTGACCTGACTGAACGTCGGCAGACCACGCTTTTGCGCGCCACGGTCAGGAGACGGGACCGTATTTTGATCGAACAGCGCCATCGATTCAGCAATCTTTTCGCGGTCGTGATAGCGCTGGTCAAAATGGTTGGTGCTCCGGCGAACAATGTCATGAAGTTCAAGGAGGACCTAATCGATCGGATACGAGCGCTTGAAGTCACGCATATGATGATCTCCGGTCGCACCGCCAGTTCGGTATTGCTCCGGGATCTCGTGGTCCAGGAACTGTTGCCCTACATGGAAACGCGAAAGATAAAGACCCATGGCCCTGACGTCATGATGTCAAGCGGCGCTGCCGAAACCTTCGCAATGGTTGTTCACGAGCTTACGACGAACTCCGTCAAATACGGCGCGCTTGGCGGTTCCCGAGGGCGCCTTGAGGTTAGATGGGCCGATAGTGGAGAAAGCGATGACGTCGTCTTCGATTGGATCGAATCGGGAAGGCGCAGGAAGGCCAAGAACATCGGCCATGGCATTGGTTCGATGATATTGGGCGTCAACACCGCGCCGCTTATCGGCCATGCCTCGAAGCTGGAAATATTTGAAGGCGGTCTACGATACTCGCTGCGGCTGTCTCGACGTGAAATCGCGCCCTAGTCGATATATTTCGAACGCCAGTTTTGTAGCGCGACGGCTGCCTCGGTGCGGTTGCGTACTCCCAGCTCACGCATTACCGCAGCGGCGTGAATTTTTGTCGTTGCTTCGGAAATGTCCAAATCGCGAGCTATCTCCTTGTTTGAAAAGCCTTCCGCCATCAGCTTGAGCACGTCACGTTGCCTTGAAGTCAGCTTGCTAAGGCTGGCCGCTCCCATCCGCCGTTGGGTCCATGCCCTCGCCGATTGGGGTGCGTGTGACCCGGGACCCCCGGAAGGTCGAGACAACAGCGCCGGCACATAGATGCGGCCTGCCAGAATCTCGCGCACTGCCGATACCACTTCTTGGTCCGTCTGAGATTTCACGATGTAGCCGTGCAGCCCGATCGACAGGGCCTTCAATATTTCCGCTCGTGAATCATTGCCGGAAACGATTGCAAAACGGGTGTCCGGATACGCTGACAAAACGTCGCCGAGCACTTGCTGGTTGAACAGTCCCGGCATGTTCAGATCCAGAATGGCTAGATGGATGTCCCGCTGAGCCAGGACACTGGCAGCGGCATCAAAACATCCAGCTTCGAATATTTCCAGTTCCGGGAGCTCGGCCTTGAGCGCCAAACTCAGCCCACGACGATACAGACCGTGATCGTCCGCAATGACGACTCGATACATTTGCATTCCACCCCAACGCAGGCCCTACAAAGCGGGCCCTGAAACGCCTAATGCGGCTAAACGGTCAATCGGGGAATGGCCTTGGCGGTGGCCAACCACTCGTCGAACGCCCAGAAATCCGCACCACTTGCGCGCCGTATTGCTAATATATTCCTCTATGGCGGAAAAATCTCTTTTTTTTTCCGAGGACCGTTCAACCGGCTTGAATCGCACCGTCTCTGCCTTTGTCAGAAAGCCAACATCGCGATCAGGCGCGTCTATGGCCAACTACCAAATTCCATGTGACATCAGCTGTTTGAGCGGTAGCGAGACGTAAATTCCAGCAGGTGGATTCTGAGGTCCGCACTGGGGCATTTGAAGGTCTCGTGGCCAAGCTATTTTGCAGATGTAGGTCGGCATATTCGGCGCCATCGTGCCTCGCGGCGGACAGGGCGGACCGGCCTAGTCGCTGAACCTGCGGAGGCAATGGATTGGTGCCATTCGATTGCACGACGACATCCTTCGAACGCTCACTTACCGTTCTTCATAAGATGCTCGGGACGGACACGTGGCGACTTTTCTATCCGACCCATAGTCGGAAGAGGTCTGAACACGTCTACCCAGGCACCAACCATTGAAGCGGCGTTGAACTATGGAGGATCGGATGAAAGCGGTTATTCAATGCGGTGGGATGGGAACACGACTTCGTCCCTTTACGTCGGTGTTGCCGAAGCCGCTGATGCCAATTGGTGCCCGGCCGGTGCTCGAGCTGCTTCTCAAGTGGCTGCGACGCAATGGCATTGAAGAGGTCTACATCACGACCGGGTATCTCGGCCATCTCATCCGCAGCGTGTGCGGTGATGGTTCGCAATGGAACCTGAAAATACGGTACACTCAGGAGATGGAGCCGCTGGGCACCATCGGGCCACTGTCGCTTATCCGAGATGAACTAACCGAACCCTTTATCGTGCTGAACGGCGACGTTCTCACCGATCTTAGCCTCAGCCGATTCACGGCTGCCCACCGCAAGCACAAGGATCCGGTGACCATCGCTACCGCCAACCGTCTTATCAAGATGGATTTCGGTGTCATCGACGAAGTCGACAATGCAGTGCAGATGTTCCGCGAGAAGCCGACGCTTTCTCATCTCGTTAGCATGGGCATCTACTGCATGAATCCGGATGTTCTGAGTTTTATTCCCTCCGGCATTCCATTCGGATTCGACGACCTGATGCTGCAGATGATGCAGCAAGGCACGGTCGTCCATGTCTACAAGCATGAGGGACTCTGGCTCGATATCGGCCGCGTCGACGATTTCCAGAATGCTCAAGCCATTTCCTGGGAAGAGCAGTCGGCTTCGATCGAAGTCGCGGCAGCGGCTGCCTGACAAACGGCGAGAAACTCAAACACGAATGATGATTTGGGAGTGAGGTCACCATGCTCTTGGTCAGTGCCCCGATTTTGGGTGTTCCGGAGAAGGCGGCTCTATCAAAGGTCATTGATAGCAGCTGGTTGACCATGGGCGAGCAGGTTCGATTGTTCGAAGAGTCGTTTGCCCGCATGCATGGCGCGGACGATTGCGTTGCGGTGAGTTCCTGTACCGCGGCGCTTCATCTCATTTTGCACGGACTTGGCATTGGTCCGGGCGATGAGGTGCTGGTTCCGTCGCTAACCTTCGTGGCGACCGCGAACTCAGTGCTCTATGTCGGTGCAACTCCCGTCTTTGTCGATATTGAGTCAGCCGACTTGCCGTTGATGTCGCTTGCGGAAGCCGAGGCTCGATGCACGCCGCGAACGAAGGCCATTATTCTCGTTCACTTCGCCGGGTATCTGGCCAATCGAGAACAATGGCAAAGGTTCGCTCGTGTTCGGGGACTGCACATCATTGAAGACGCGGCGCATGCTCCTGGCTTGAGAGAAGTAGGGACCTTCGGCGTTGCCGCGGCCTTCAGCTTCTACGGCAACAAGAACATGACAACCGCCGAGGGCGGCGCCGTAATCGCCCAAGACCATGAACTGCTGGAAAGGATTCGCCAAGCGCGCGGGCATGGGATGACCACCGGCACACACCAGCGGCTGAACAGCCGCACGCCGCAGTATGACGTCACCATGCTTGGGTTCAATTACCGTATGGACGAGATGCGGGCCGCAATCGGACTTGTCCAGTTAGGAAACCTGCAAGAATGGAACGAAGTAAGGCGTATCCTCGTCGTCCTTTATCGGCGACTCATTGCAATGCACTGCCCGGCAATAACCGTTCCATTCAGTGAATCGCGGAGGTCGGCGCACCACATCATGCCGATACTTTTACCGCGATACGCCGACAGGCAAGCCGTTATCGACGAACTGCGCAACCAGGGAATCCAAACAACGATCCACTATCCGCCCGTGCACCGGATGACGTTGTACCGCGAGCTTTTTCCCGGGACCCAATTGCCGCGAACAGAAGACTTTGCTCAGCGGGAGCTGACGATTCCACTTCACCCGCAGATGACCTCAGCGGTGGTCGAAGCGGTTGTGGAGGCTCTGGCAACTGCGGTGAACGGCTGTACCAAAGCAGGAACGGCCGCATGAATGCGACAGATCAATCCCTCCACCGACACTACGTTGCAGTCTCGGCCCATGGGTCTGTGCGGCGTTTGATCGACATTGCCATTGCGAGCGTTGCTGCGGTCTTGTTTGCGCCACTGATGCTGCTGATCGCCATCGCCCTTCTGGCCGAGGGCGGTAGGCCGGTTTTGTTTGCACAAACCCGCCTGGGCGCCGGGGCTCAGCCTTTTCGCATGTACAAGTTCCGCAAGTTCGATGTGCGATGCGATCCCCACGGCCTCGCGCTGACCGTCGCCGACGACAAGCGCATGACAACGATAGGGCGAGTGCTCGCCGCGACAAAGTTCGATGAACTGCCGCAACTGTGGAATGTAATCATAGGCGACATGGCAATCATTGGGCCGCGGCCGGAGAGCCTGGCGTTCGCCGACTGTTTCCACGGCGGCGCCGAGGCTGTTTTGCAGTACAAGCCTGGCTTACTCGGTCCGAGCCAGGTTCTCTTCCGCAACGAAGCGAATTTCTATCCGAAGTTCACGGATCCGGTGCAGTACTATCGCGAGACCCTGTTTCCCGCCAAGGCGAGGATCGACCTTTCCTATTATCCGCAGCGAACTCTGGTGGCTGACGCCGTCTGGATGGCTCGCGGTTTTCTAGCCGTTGTCGGCCGGGTACCGCCGTCGCCGATCGCGACTAAAGCGCGTTCGGGCTGACACTCCGGTGAGTGTCACCGTCAGAGTGGACATGGCAAGAGGGACGATTGGTCATGGACTACAAAGGCAAAAAGGTACTGGTCACGGGCGCCGATGGATTTATCGGATCGCATCTCACCGAGGCGCTGGTCCGCAATGGAGCGGATGTCACAGCATTGGCGCTCTACAATTCGTTCGACAGTCACGGCTGGCTTGACGATTTGCCGGACAACATCCGAGCCCACCTGAAATCCGTGCGTGGCGACGTGCGCGACAGCGCGTTCCTGAACAGGATCATGCGCGGCCAAGCTGTGGTTTTTCATCTGGCTGCTCTCATCGCGATTCCATATTCGTATGCGGCTGCCCAGTCATACGTGGAAACCAATGTCATGGGCACGATGAATGTTCTCGAGGCAGCGCGTCAGTGGGACACCGAACGCGTCGTGCACACCTCGACCAGCGAGGTTTACGGCACGGCGCTGACCATGCCTATCAAGGAATCTCATCCGCTGCAGGGCCAGTCTCCATATTCGGCATCGAAGATCGGTGCCGACATGATGGCCGAAGCCTACGCCAGGTCATTTGACGTTCCCGTCGTAACTCTGCGGCCATTCAATACCTACGGCCCACGCCAGAGCGAGAGGGCGATAGTGCCGACCATAATCAGGCAGGCCCTCGACAAGAACTGTTCGGCTATCATGGTCGGGGATACGAGCCCTATCCGCGATCTAACCTTTGTTGAAGACACGGCGGCAGCATTCCTGACCGCAGGCGTGGCGGAACTCAAATTCGGCCATGCCTACAATGCCGGAAGCCAGCGTGCCGCGACGATCGCGGAAGTCCTGGACCTGGTGGTCGAGTTGAGCGGATCGAAGAAGCCTGTCTATCGAGATGAAAGCCGCTTGCGCCCGCAGAACTCCGAGGTTCGCGCGTTGCTTGCAGACTCGACGCAATTCGAAACGCAGACCGGGTGGCGAGCCCGTACCAATCTGCGAGATGGGTTGGAGCGCACCATATCATGGTGGAAAGCGCGTCTCAGCGAGGGGCGGGTGCGCCGGGAAATGGGCTACATGACATGACTTGTCGTCGCCGACATGCGTTGTCGATGATCTTCGCTGTCGCGTGCCTTGGTCCGCATGCTGCCGCAAGCCAGGCGGGCAATACGTCAACGCACTTTGTTGCGACGCCGGCGATGCAGTTGCCCGACTATCTGCGTCCTACGGTCGATCCCGCGTTTGGGGAAACATTCACCCGGATCACAAAATCCGGGCCGCTTGGAAATGGGGTCGCGTGTATAAAAGATTATTGCAGCCACCGTTATTCCAGCGCCCAAGCCTGGAATGCGGACCAGAGCCTTCTCGTTATAACCAACGGCTGCAACGGGATGTGCTTTTTCGACGGACACACATTCCTACCGCAGCTGATGCGCGATCGATCGGGCGAATGTGAGTGGCATCCCCAAAATGCGGATCTGATGATCTGCGTTGGAGGCCAGCGAATATCGACCTGGGCGCCGCGGACCAATCACGAGGATGTGCTGTTCGATTCAAAGGACTATCGGGATCTGCACTTCGGACCAGGCAAAGGTAACCCGAGCCGAGACGGTAATCGCCTGGCAGTGCGTGCACTTCGATCGGACGGTGCCGAGGTCGTCTTCGCGTACGATCTCAAGCAGCATAGCAAGTTTGCCGATATCGCACTTGGGCGGCTTGCTGGGGTCAATGAGAACTGTTCGATCTCTCCTCTGGGCGAAAATATTCTCTGCATCCAGGCACTGGCGGACGGCACCGAACAGTCGTTTATTTTTTCGATCGACGGCGCTCCAGGCCAGCAGTGGACAGAGCATCATCGGCCGGGGCATGGCGACATGACGGTCGACGCCGATGGGAGCGAGATCTACGTCGGCATCAGCAAATCCTATCCGGACAGCTATCAGGTGATCAAACGCCGGCTGTCTGACGGGAAAGTAACTTCGCTTATGAAATACGGCGAGGCCTCGCATGCTTCTCTGCGTGCTTTGAACAAACCTGGCTGGGTGTTCCTGAGCTACGGCGGCGACCCGAATGTGGTTTCGGCCCGTCCGGAAATGGCACCCTATGCACGAGAGGTTATCGCGCTGCGCCTCGATGGCAGCGGAGAGGTTCGGCGCATAGCGCAAACGCGCAGCGTTGATTTCGACTACCGCAGCGAGACCCATGCCTCGCCGTCGCCCGATGGCTCGCAGGTAATCTGGTCCAGCAACTGGGGTGTGCCCGGCGGACCTGTTTATGATTTCGTCACCCGCGTCGACTGGTCGGAAGAGGCGAAGTCGAACTGAATGGAGATGTCACCGATGGCATTCATGAACCGAAATCTTCTTGCAGCGATAGGTGTGCTGGCTGCGGTTGATGCTGCCTCCGCGGCGGAGGACCGGCCAGCCTACCATCTCTCCCCCGGCGACATCGTCGAAATAGGAATCTCTTCGATACCGGAACGAACTCAACGTGCGGTAATCCAGATGGACGGTACGATCGCGCTTCCCCAAGTCGGGAAGATATCCATCGGCGGTCTGACGCCTGCCGAGCTGCAGGCCCGCATGGAAACGATCTTGCCTACCAAGATATTTCAGCAGCGTTTGCCCGATGGGCGAGAGCAGATGATCGTTGTCCAACCTGGCGATGTGACCGCGATCGTCGCGGAATATCGTCCGATCTATGTGACTGGCGAGGTGCTCACTCCCGGCCAGCAGGCATATCGGCCTCTCATGACGGTGAGACAGGCGATTGCGGTGTCTGGCGGTCTCAGTCTTCTGCGCTCACGTGTGAATCAGACCGGTCCTGACCCGGTTGATCTGCAGCGCGACTATGAATCGCTTTGGGGGGAATACACCCGCGACTATTACCACAGTGCTCGCATTCGCGCCGAACTGCAGGATCAGCCAAGTTTCGATACCAAGCCTCCCCAAGGGTCACCACTGTCTGCCGCCTTCAGCTCGGCTATTGCCGACGCCGAAAGAGAGGCGCTGAAGATCTCTCTCGATAACTTCCAGCAGGAGCAAAGCTACGTTGATCAGGGCGCAAAGGATGCCGCGGCGCAGATCGACGTTCTGACCAAGCGCCAGCAGGTCGAGAGCGACGGGGTCAAGGCGGATGAGGATGACCTGGCTCGGGTGACGAAATTGTTTCAAGCGGGCAATCTGACCAACGCCAGGCTGTCTGACGTCAGGCGCTCCGCGCTTCTCTCTTCCAATGGGCAGCTTCAGACATCGGTCGAGCTCATGCGGGCGCGACGCCAGCAGGAAGATTATCTCAGGCAACGCGAGCGCAATGAAAACCTGCGAAGGATCGGTTTGCTGACCGAGTTGAAGGATACCGATGTCCGTCTTGCCGACACCACCGCAAGGCTCCACGCCACTAGCCAGAAATTACAGCCCGCTGGCGCGTCCGCTCTGCCTTTGCCGGTAAGCGGAGAAGCCATTCAGACCCAGATCACCATCGTGCGCAAGATTGGTGAAGAATGGCGCAAACAACTCGTCGAAGAAGATTCAGAAGTGCTTCCGGGAGATACGATCGAGGTGAGGTTCAGCAGCGATCTAGGACGTGCAGCAAGCCAGTAGGGGGCCGCGTTTGCGATCCCGCTATTGCTTGAAGGCTCGTGAAATCTGATCGGTCAATGGCTTAAGCAAATACGACCAGACGCTGCGCTCCTCGGTGCTTATGTGAACTTCGGCAGGCATGCCTGGCTTTAGGATTTTCTCACCCTTCAGGCAGGTGGCCTGGTTGTCGACGTGGATGCGAGCCGAAAAATAGGAAAGCTGGCGTTCCTGATCCTTGATCAGATCTGCAGAGATACGCTTCACCGAACCCTCGCAAACAGGTGTGGTTCCGACGTCGAAAGAGGGAAAGCGGATTGATACCCGCTGCCCGGGCTGGACATCATCCATCCGGGTCGGCGGAATGAGCGCATCCACGACAAGGTTGTCGGTGTCGGGTACAACCACCATGAGCACCTCTCCCGGTCCAACTACGCCTCCGACGGTGTGGATAGAGGATTCTTGTACCGTCCCGGTCTGGGGAGATCGGATATCCGTCCTTGCGAGCTCGTCGTCCGCCACTATCTTGCGCTCTTCGAGCTCTGTGCGCTTTGCTTCGTTTTCGCGGAGCTCGCTTGTCACGTCGCTGCGCATCTGCTCGTCGAGCTGAAGCACCTGCAAGTCCGTTTCACTGATGTGGGCTTGCACCTCAGCGATTGCTGCAACAAGTCGCCCCGACTCACCGCGAGCACGAGCTTCTTCCAGGCTGACATTGCTCAGTCGCTCTTTGGACACCAATTTCTTGGAGTAAAGAGCTTGGACGTCGGCAAGGCTGCGGGTAAGGAGATCCAAGGAGTCGTTCGTCGCCGCAAGCTGAGCCTTGAGGCCGTCAATCTGATGTCGAAGTTGCATCGAGCGGCTCTGCAACTGCGCCTTTTGGCCAGCCAACGCCGTAGCCCGGCTTTCAAACAAGGCACGTTCCCCGTTGACAAGAGCAGCCACCCGCGGGTCGCTCATCCTCACGCGCAGACTGGGAGGAACCTGCATTTCCGGCAGCCCTTGCCGCTCTGCCTCGAGCCTGGCCAGGCGGATGGTGACCCGGTCGAGATCTTCACTGACGATCTGCAGGTTTGAGCGTGTGAGCGTGTCGTCAAGCCTGACCAACACGGCGCCGGCACGCACATGATCACCATCCTGGGCGAAGATTCCACCGATGGTGCCGCCGGTCCGATGCTGGACCTTCTTTACACTGCTTTCGACCACAACGGTCGCTGGCGCTATCACAGCGCCGGCGATCTTGGTTAATCCCAACCAGGTCCCGCCGCCAACGAGCAGAAAGGCGGTGGTTGCCAAGCCCAGAACCAGGTTGGCGCGGATGCCATCCGGATCATTGATCAGCCTGGTTCCGAGCCAACGACTTGCGTCGTCGACACGAGCATAAGAAATCGTCGCGTCAGACACGGAATAGGACCTCAAGCGTTGCCGGCATTTTTTTGCAGCGGAACGACTGCCGGCTGGGGGAAGGGGCGGACGACATTCGAGAGAACATCTTCTCGCGGGCCAAATGCGTGAACCATCCCGTTCGACATGACCAATACCTGATCGATATTGACGAGCGCAGAGGGGCGATGCGCCACGACGATCACGATACCGCCACGCTGACGCACCGCCAGGATCGCCCCCGCCAACGCAACATCACCGTCTGAATCCAAGTTGGAATTCGGTTCGTCGAGCACGACAAGAAACGGATCGCCGTAAAGTGCCCTGGCCAGTCCGACCAGTTGCCTCTGCCCGGCCGACAGGGCCGTCCCGCCTTCGCCGATTCGTGTTTGGAACCCCTGAGGCAATCGCATGATCATCTTGTCGACACCCGCCGCTCGAGCGGCTGCCATGACGCCTTTTGGGTCGCTCTGGCCACCAAATCTCGAAATGTTGTCGGCAACCGTTCCATCGAACAGTTCGACATCCTGCGGCAAATAGCCGATATGAGCACCGAGCAGTTCCGAACTCCACTGATCGAGAGCAGCGTCGTCCAATCGAACGGTTCCCCGAATTGGCTTCCATACTCCGACCAGCGCGCGCACCAGCGTTGTCTTCCCGGAACCGCTAGGGCCGACGACTGCCATCCCAGCGCCGCTCGCCAGGCGAAAGCTTACATTGAGAACCGTCGGCCGTTGTGCGCCTGGGGGCGCTATTGTCAATTCCTCGACGGAGAGTTGCCCCCGCGGGCTGGGAAGCTCCATAGGAGCGCTTTGGCTACCGAAAGCATCCAGCGCTGCAGTCAAGTCGGAGTAGCTTCGGCGCGCGGCCAGAAATCCTCTCCAGTTTGCGATCGCGGCGTCGACCGGCGCCAAAGAGCGGCCAAGCAATATCGAAGATGCGATGATCACACCCGGGGAAGCGTCCCCCCCGATCACCAGATAAGCGCCCAGCCCGAGTACACTCGATTGCAAGGCCATCCTGAGTGTCTTCGACAATGATCCGGTTCCGCCCACGATGTCGGAGAGCCGTTCCTGGTTCTTGAGATAGGCATGGCTGACTTCTCCCCAGCGTCGGCCAAGCCTGGCGGAGAGACCCATCGCCTGAACGACTTCCGCGTTGCGGCGGCCTGCATCGGCAAGGATGCGTTGCGCGACCAGTGTTTCGGAAGTTCGGGCCGCGGGGCCGCGGCCGGCAATTTCTGCGACCACGGTCAAAAGCACGACGACAACGGCGCCGACGGTTGCCAGTAGCCCAAGGGAAGGGTGCAACAGGTAGATGACCACCATATAAAACGGCATCCACGGGGCGTCGAAAAAAACGGTCGGCCCCAGGCCGGAGAGAAAGCCGCGCAGCTGGTCCAAGTCGCGAAGCGGCTGCACCCGGTTCGCCTCCTGCCCGGCGACCAGGGGCACCGACAGCGATATGGTGAAGGCCTTGTGCTGCAGGTTTCTGTACAGGCGATTGCCAATTCGAACCAGCAAGCGAAGCCGCACGAAATCGAGCAGCCCGTATACGGCATAGAGGCCCAGCATGCCGACCGTAAATCCCACGAGCGTCGGAACGCTCTGCGAGGGAAGCACACGGTCATACACCTGCAGCATGTAGACGGAGCCGGTCAGGGCTAGAATGTTTATCACCGCCGAAAAGAGACCAATGCCAACCAGCCCGGACCAACAACCCGACATGGCTGAGAGCAAATGTTGCGTACGATGTTCCCTCACGACGCGCGATCTCTCACTCGAGATTGTCGCACGGCCTCGTGGACGCTGTCAGCGTAGGACAAGATCTTACCTTTCGTTGTGACCCGCCCACCCCGAACATTACATCAAGCTAACATTCGTCAAATTTTATCAAAATGCAGCAAAATCATGACGCTCAGACGCTAAATCGTGAATCGCCACGAACAAGCTGGGGATAACCGACCCTGGAAAGCGAGCGTTTATTGACCATTTGAAGGTCGACGGGGTTTGCCCTTTGTCGGATCACGTTTTGATGTCTGTTGGATGAGGAAAGTGACCTGATCAGACATTCGACGCGCGTGGTTCATCGGGGTTCTTCATATGGGCGACGACGACACGGCCCTCGCCAGCTTCGTTCGAAATCGTGCCAATATTCTCGTAGGCCTTTGCGCGGTTGAGCAGACTCACGACTTGCCGGTCCTGGCCAAGGCCAACCTCGAACAGCAGCATGCCACCTGGCCGCAGGTATTGCGGCGCGTCTCTTATCACCCGCATGTGGATGCTCAGGCCGTAAGGGCCAGCCGCAAACGCCTCGCGCGGCTCGAGTTCGGTCAAGTGAGAGCGGTCGCCCTCGAGCCGCTTTTCCGAGATGTATGGCGGGTTGCAGACGATCATGTCGATCCTGCCGACAAGTTCCGGGCCGGAGAGAGGCTCAAACAGGTCGCCCTGCAGCACCGAAACGCGCCCTGCCAATCCATGATGGTCGACGTTGCGGCGCGCGGCGTTGACGCACCCATCCGTTAGGTCGCTCGCCCAGATCCGCGCGGTGGGGGCATAGTGCGCTATGGCGCATGCCAGATTGCCGGCGCCGCAGCACATATCGATAACGCGGGGTTCTGCAGTCCTCAACTGATCCAAGGCGCCGAGGGCGGCTGTGCCCAGCAGTTCCGTCTCCGGGCGTGGCACAAGCGCGCCAGGTGTCACGAGCAACTCCAGCCCCATGAAGATGGTGCGCCCTTTGCTGTAGGCATCCTCGACGCTGATTTCTTGGCTCACGACAACCCGCTTTTCCCAATGCTGTCGTTCGGGAGACAGCTATGATCAGTTCTTTTTTCGGATGACGTATTGTGCAATCCCTTGGATGGAATCGAGGTTCTCAGGCAGAAGCTCGCTGTCTTCGACGACAATGCCAAAGGTTTCCTCAATGAATCCGATGACCTCCAGGACTCCCGTCGAGTCGACGATACCTTGGTCGAGCAGTGACGTATTGTTTTCCAGAGCCTCAGCGTCAGCAACATAGAAGTTGGACGCCAGAAACCCCCTAATTTTCTCGCTGTAAGTCTCTATCCTGTCTTCGCTGGACAACATTTTGCTTCCCCGGTTAAAACAAGAAAATTGACGCCAAGTCTCGCGGAAAACGCCTCATGACAAAGCCGTCTTCTTAAGTTTTCCCGTATCTGTCATCGGCAGGCTGGGTACAATGACAATTGATTTTGGGACCATGAAATTTTCCAGGCGCCTCTGACATTCCTTCTGCAGTTGTTTCTCGTCGATGGACCTTCCTTGCTCCATCACGACGAACGCCTTCACCGCCTGCCCAAGAAGTTCGTCCGGAACGCCTATCACGGCGGCCTCCCGCACCCCTGGAATGCCAACAAGCGCGTTCTCAACCTCTTTGGGCGCGACCTTCTCGCCACGGGATTTGATGATCTCATCGCCACGACCTACGAAATAAAGGTACCCTTCCGCGTCGATCCGGCAGTAGTCGCCGGTGTAGAGGACCTGTTCACCGGGCAGAGGACCAGGTTTAAGCTTCCTTGCGGTCGCCTCTGGCTTGCCCCAGTAGCCCTTCATCACGGTCGCGCCGCGGATGACGAGCTGGCCGACGACGTCGGGGCCGACCCGCTTGTCGTCGTCGTCGACGATCCACATTTCCGTGTTCGGGATGGCTATCCCGACGCTCGACGGCTTTCGTTCAAGGTCCTCTGGCGGCAGGTAGGTGCAACGCTTGCACTCGGTGAGCCCGTACATTGAATAGATGCGCGCGCTCGGAAAAAGGTCCTGGAGCATGAGAATATGTTTCAACGGCAGGGCGGCCGCGGTATTCGTAACATAGCGAATGCTCGAAAAATCCTGATCCTTCAGCGATTTGAGTTCCGAGAGCGCCGCAAAAATAGTAGGCACGCCGGGGAAACCTGTGACCCGTTCTTGCTTGATCAGTCCAAGGATCTGCGCTGCAAAAGCAAACGAGCGTTCAAGCACCAGACGGGCGCCAGTGCGGAACGCCATGATCATCTGGTACAGGCCGTAATCGAATGCCAAGGGCAGGACATTGAGGATCACTTCGTCTTCGCCGAGCTCAAGGTACGATGCGATCGAGGTGCAAGCCGCCATCATGTTTGTGTGCGTCAGCATCACGCCCTTGGGCTCGCCGGTAGAACCTGACGTGTAGATTATGGCGGCGAGATCAATGTCGATGCATCTGCGCGCCGGTGCCTCCTTGTTGCCGGCAATCGCAACATCCCAGCGGACCGCATGAGGCAGTTGCATCAACTCGGCGTCATCTATACGCCCGGAGACAATCATCCGGCGCAGTGACGGGCAGTTGCGGGCCGGCTCGCTGAAGACCGAAGTCAGATGGTTGTCCGTTATCAGCGCGGCTGGCAGGCAATCGTTGAGCAGGTAATGAAGCTTGTCGCTCTTGGTCAGCGGATTGACGATGCACACCACGGCGTTCGCCTTGAGCACGGCCCAGAAGCTGACGACCGTCTCGACGGTGTTGTCGGCGAAGATCAAAACGCGATCGCCGCGGGTCACTCCGGCGTCAGCCAGGTGTTGCGCAACGTTGTTGGCACGAGTCTCGATCTCGGCATAGGTCACGCGTTGCCCGCCGCAGACCAGCGCCACCTTGTCACCCAGCCGATCGGCCGAGTGCCTGAGATAGTCGTGCAACAGCGGTATGGCTCCATGCATCATGCCAACACCTCTTCCCTGATCTCATGGTCAACGTCGACGCTGAGCTCGATCTTCTGCCTGCCGATGGGGCGGCTTGCGATAAACTGCTGGTGAAGAAGCTGGGTGGAGAGCACGCCCACCAGCGCCATGTTGTCGGAATTGGAAAGGTCTTGGTCCACGGTCCTGGCTCGACACTTGCCCAGCAGGCGCGCGACCGACTCCGCATCGAAGACGTTTGCGTCGCGCAACGCTCTTTCCGAAAGTGCCTCGCGCACATAGGCTGGTGCATTGTCGGCAACGAAGCATTGAGCGTTCGGCGCCCTGTAGGGCTGTTTCTTGCGGGCGATGATTTCCGGCGGCAGGATCGGCTCGGCCACCCGCTTCAGCACATGCTTCTCGTCCAGAATGCGCAGCTTGTATTTGGCTGGAAGCGAGTTCGCGAGTTTTACAACGTCATCGTCGAGGAACGGAAAGCGCCCTTCGACAGAGTTGCCCATCAGCATTCGGTCTCCCTGCGAGGAGAGCAGATAGCCGGACATCAAAGTCTGGATTTCGATATACTGGTCCTGTGCCAGAGAGTCCCAGCGCGAAAATTCGTCGGGCAGGCGCGCAAGGAACGCGGCGGCCGCGTTGTACGGTTCCGTCTCGGCTTTCATGTCGGCAGAAAACAACCGCTTGAGAGCGCTGGTCGTGCGCCAACGGGTACCATGTGCGAAGCCTGGCGCATCATGGGTGTGGATATCATGTCCGAAGAACTGACGCGCCATTGCTTGCTGATGCACCGGAGAACGAGTGAGATAGGGGTACAGGCGTTCCAGCAATCGCGCGCGTCTCGTCGAGGATGGTTGATGCCCCCAGAAGCGGCGCACCTTCCCTTCCCGGAACAGGTCGTAGCCAGCGAACATTTCATCCGCGCCTTCGCCCGTCAGCACGACCTTGATTCCGTGCTCGCCTACCAATCTTGAAAGCAGAAGAAGTGGCGCCGGCGCGGTCCTCAGGATCGGACGTTCGGTGTGGTAGATCACCTCCGGAAAGACATCGGCGATATCGCTGCGAGAAACCGTCACCTCGTGGTGCTCGCTGCCGGTCGCGCCTGCCACCAATCGCTGGTAGCTGGTCTCGTCATATTCAGCATCGGCAAACCGCAGCGAAAACGTTTGGAAGCGCTCGCCGGCGATGCGGCTTGCCATCATGGCGACAAGCGAGCTGTCGAGTCCGCCAGACAGGTAGCAGCCAACAGGCACATCGGCCTGGTCGATCCGCAGCGCCGTCGCCGACTGCAGAGCCTCGCGCACTTCGTCCACTGCATCATCGAGCGACCCTGGGAATTCTCGGCGTTCGTCGAACGCCTCGGGATAGCTGGGTTTCCAGAATGCCTGCTCACGAACGGTTCCGTTCTCATAGACCCGAATGTGGCCAGGCTTGAGTTCCCGGACCCCCTTGAATACGCCTTGCGGCGGGACCACCGTCCAGAGAGTGAACGTCTGATCAATGCCGGCTGGATCGAAGGCTCGCGGCAAAGCCGCGTCGGCCGCGAAAATGGCCTTCACTTCGCTGGAAAAATAGAGGCGCCCAGCGTGCTCGCAAAAATGCAGGGGGCATATGCCGAACCGATCGCGCGATAGCACGAGGCGGCCGGCCAGCGAATCCCAGATCGCGATTGCCCATTGCCCGTTCATCCGCTCAAAAGCGGAGTCGCCCCATTCGCGATATGCATGAACCGCCACTTCGGTGTCGCTGCGGGTGCGGAAGCGATGACCGAGCGCGACCAGCTTTTCGCGAAGCTCAACGTAATTGAAAATCTCGCCGTTGAAGACAATCCAGGTCTTGCCGCTCGTGTCGGCAAGCGGCTGTTGCCCACTCGAAAGGTCGACAATTGAAAGGCGTGCGTGGGCCAGCCCCACGCGATTGTCGCGGTAGAGGCCGTGTTCGTCCGGACCGCGATGCACGAGCGACCCCGCCATGCGCAGAAGCGCCTCGCGCGAAGGCCGCGCCGCGGTAGCGTCCAGTGCCACGATTCCGGCTATGCCGCACACGCTCAGCCCTCGTCCATCTCGACGGCGGGCAGGGGTCTCGCGTGAAGATAACGCGCTGCGCGCCGCTTGCTTTCAATGTCCTTGAAGACTTTCTGAACCTGGTCGGGAGTGAGGCCGGCGACCGCTGCGATCTCGTTGGCAGAAATGCCGTGGTTCAGGCCATAGAGACACAAATCCGTCAGGTGATATGGCAATGCGAAATAGAACTCCTCCTGGCTTTGCGCCATGGAGAACGTATCCGTGGTTGGCGGCCTGCGCCGCACCTCAGGGTCTATCCCGAGATACTCCGCGAGTTGATAGACTTGCGTCTTGTAGAGGTGGACGATCGGCAGCACGTCGGCGATTCCATCGCCCTGTTTGACGAAAAAGCCTTGGTCGTGCTCCAGCCGGTTTGGCGTGCCTGCCACCGCGTAGTTGAGACGGTCCGCGTGATAATACTCCGTCATCTTTCGCACGCGTTGCTTGTAGTTGGTGGCGGCGACGATCTGCAGATAGGTTGCGGGTGGCAGTCTGACCGTGTCGACTTTGCCATCCGGATCCTCGACCGTCAGCCTGGTAATGTTGATGCCGTTGCTTTCCAGAACCGACGCCATCACCAGCTTGCACTTCCAGCCTTGACCGTAGGCGGGAACGACGGTCCGTATCGCCTCGATCTGACGTGAATAGGCACCGATGCCCTCCAGGGCAGGCGTGATGTCTTCAACGATCGAATCGATACCAAGTTGCGATGCAACCGTTCGGCCAAGCCGCAGCGAGTCGCCGGAAGAATGGGATTCCGGCATGAATAGGCCGAGGACCTTATCTTTCCCGAACGCGCCGACGCAGAGTGCTGCGACAACGGAGCTGTCGATGCCCCCAGAGAGGCCGACAACGACGCCTCGGCGCCGGAGTGTACCAAAGACCTGTCGACGCAAGGCTTCTACGATGCGATCGACCTCGGCACGAGCGTCGAGCACCAGGGCATCCTTGCCAAACCCGGAGATCACGTCGATGACCGTTCCTCCCCCTGGCGAGATTCTTCTGGCAGATAAGTTCGGGCCACGGCCGCCTCGATGAGCGGTCGGTTGAAGGCCACGTTAGGCTCCGAGACCATGTCGATGTGGGTGCCAATGATTGGAATCACATCCAGGTCTGCGAAAGCATTGTCCCACCCGATGGCGCGAGGCATTCCAGGACGGGCGCAGCGAAATAGGGTACCGGTGATCGGCAGTCGGGGTCTTGGCGTCTGGAGCCACTGAAAAAACGCTTTGGCCCTCAAAACTTCCTGAAGCTCCAGCTTGGCCCTAAAGCTGGTCGCGTTGAATTTCTCCTGGGCATAGCGATCAAGCAAGCGGGCCAGTTGCATCTCGTAGCCCATTCGGACCACGACCTTTGCAAGGGCGCGGCAAGCCATTCTGTAGGCGGTAATACGATTGGTTCGGATTCGATGAATTGTGCGGACGACCGTCTCTCGGTAAGTGCTCCGTTCACCGAGCAGGCTGGTGTCGAGGATGCCCAGAAACTTCACATTTCGCCCGACAGCCAGCAGCCTTGAAGCAACTTCAAAAGCAACGACGCCGCCAAGCGAATGGCCGAGAAGTCGTACGTTACCTTCAGGCTGGGCGCGGCGTATCTGGTCGAGCGCGGCCTCGGCCATATCCGCGACCGAGTTTTTTCCCTGCAGTATCATTGCCAGGGCGGGATACCTGATCGGGACAACCCGGGCGGTTCTACCCATGGAGGCCGCGAAGGCGGCAAGGCTAGGGCCATAGCCGACGGACCCGGGGAGCAGGAAGAGAATTGGCGGATGCTCTTTGCGCGAGCTGGCCTGCTCGTTACCTGCTTTCGCGGCCGCGACGGCCTTCACCATTTCGTCGAAATTCATTCCGACGGTGAAAGGTTCAAGGTCGATCTCCAGGCCGAGGACGCTTTCGATCTCCATGACACAATGCAGCAGCTTCAGCGAATCGCCGCCGGCGTCATCCCAACGTCCCGCGGCAACGCGCGTGTTCAGAATCTTGGTCCAGGCACGTTGCACGATCTGCTGGATAGTCCGTTCGGGTCCTGTATTCGGAGCCTGGACAATGCGGTCCTGCCTCACGCTTGCGCCGTCCAACTCGGCAAGCCTCGCCATGTCGACCTTCCCGCCCGGCAGGCGTGGAATTTCGGCAATGGCGTGCAGTCTCAACGGGCATAGAGGCGGCGGCAGTGTCGTTCGGGCAAGATGGCGGAGATCGTCCGCGAAGTTGGAAGTGGCCGGCCCGCGAGGTACGGCGAAGGCGATGAGTTCCGTTGACGCCGTCACAATCGCTACAGCGTCCTCAACGGAAGGCGCGCCACGCAAAACCCGCTCCAGCTCCGCGGGCTCAACGCGTCGGCCATTGATTTTTATCTGACGTCCCTTGCGACCCATGATCTGTAGCAGGCCATGGTTGTCCAGTTGGACGAGATCACCCGTTTCAAAGATGCGGACGGACGGGTTCTCGGGGTCTGCAGCCACGGGCACGACGACGCCGTTCTCCCAATGGCCAAGCAAGACATACGGACTTTTTATGACAAGCTCTCCAGTCCCGCCGGGCGGCACCGGGCGTCCTTGCTCGTCGATAATCGCGAAACTGATCCCTGGAAGGAGCCATCCGACGGGAACCGAGGCAGCCTGCTCCGGCCAATCGGTCGGTACAAACCATTGTGATCCTGTCGTCTCGGTTGACGAGTAGCCGATCTGCACCAGGCAGTTGCTTGAAACGGCGTCGCGTAGCAGCTTGATGTCAGACCATGACACCTTTTCGCCGCCGATCCGAGCCACCCTGAGACTGCGGAATGCGTCTTCTGATTTGTTCGCCATGAGCGCCCGCAGGAGAGCCGGCACCAGGTAAGTGACAGTCACTCCCTCGGCTTGCATCCGGTGTAAAACCGCGCGCAAGCCTACGGCTTCGACCTCAAGAAGATGCAATGTGGCGCCGGTAAGAAGGGCGGCGAGCACCTCTCGACACCCAGCGATAGTGGCCGGTCCCGTAAGAGGCAGGAATACATCCTGCGCATTGATGTGACAGGCATTTACATATTGCTGAACACGCCATAGCAGGCTGCGTTGACTGTTAACGATGCCTTTTGGCCGACCTGTACTGCCTGAAGTGTAAAGGACGATCGCGGCGGCATCCACGGATACCGGATGGAGCTGGGGAACGCGATCGCTCTTTGGTTCGCCGCGGGGCGAGACATTTATCCAGCCGACAGCTCGCGGCAGGCCCGTGGGTCGGACATCTCCATCCCCTATGATGGTCGATAACCGCGCCTCGGACACGATCGCATTGATCCTGGTATCCGGATCCCTCGTATTCAGGGGTACCAAAGGCCGCCCTGCGGCCATGCTCGCCAGCATCGCCAACGGAAAGAAGGCCGTATTCGCAAGAAGAATACCGACGGCGTTTTCGGCGGGAGTGATGGCGAGGATGCGGCTAGCCAGTGCTTCGACAGCCGAGACGAGTTCCGAATAAGTGAAGCGGTTGGTTGCGTCGGTAATCGCCAGCTTTTCGGGATGCTGACTGGCCACATTTTTCAAATGATCGACAATGGCGACATCGGCATAATCAGCGTCCATCCGCTGATAGGGGCGCAAGACAGGGCCGCCTTGGTCGAGAGCGTATTCCGGGACATTCGTCCATTTGTTATTTGCCGCCGATTGAGAATCCGTCCGCGGATATTCAATCGCGAGTTCCGATCCTGAGTAGGCTGGTGACATGACGGGCTCACGCTATGGATAGCGTCAGTTATCGCCGCCCGCCCAAACCATTTCATCGATCATTCTGATGATGCTGGCGACGCTAGAGGTGTACATCGAAAAATTTCGCGCCCGCCTTATGGCGGCGGGGCGTCAGACTAAAGAACAGCCGTGCGAGATGGAGAGCTGATGCCGCGGCGCGGGCCGGGGCAGATTTGCATTCTGAATGGCTCGTCTAGCGCCGCGGTCTGTGTTTGCCAAAAGGCACGTCGCGCTCAGCCACTCGCTACACGATATCCACCGAGAAAATTTTGAAGATAGTTACAGCGCGCAGCGCGCGATCGACTCGGTTGCTGTCCTTCGGACGGTCCTTTGGAAATACCGCAGTCTATACGACCGGTTTTGCATCGACGGCACTTAGCGAGTTCCGCCGGCGATCCTGTTTGTCCACGCGGCGATGGCCAGTCCGCAGATCGCGCCTGCAAAATCAGCAATCCAGTCGAACATGTCCGTGTCCCGCGCCACCAGCGGGGTGGCCTGAAGAACCTCGATCGCCGCCCCTACAAAAAGGACCAATACAACCAGCCTCAATTTTTGCTTGGGCCAACCGAGACCGCCGAGGACCCCCAAAGTCGTGAAGGCGACCGCATGATTGAGCTTGTCGTGACTGAACGTGAAACCCATGCCCAGCATATCGAGAATACCGCCGGGCAGCAGAGCTAATAAAACAATTGCCACCAACGCGAATGGAAAGGTCATTCTCGCCACCAGCGAGCAGGTGTCCGTTGCCGGCAAACGCGTCAGTCCTTCAATCGAGCCTGCTGAAGCTTTCTCAAGTCGCGGCAATTAACCTCATCAATTCTCCCGCTTAGAACCTCCGCCATGCCGGCGCATCGGCTAAATGAATGAGGGCCGCGGAGGTGGAAGCTCATTCGGTCTAATAACACCGGGATATGCCTGCGTTGCCGCAGCGCACCCGATCATCCGCTATGTGAAAAGGTTCACCTAGCCAGGCGTTTAGTTGCGCTATGTACGAGAGGAGAGTCGCAACGGTTTGGGGAACACGGCGTCTGGAGCAGCGGGTGGCAGCGGCTAGCCGCCGGGCCTAGCCAGCAAGGTTTTCGCAATCTCGCCAGAACGAACATATCCGTTCGGACTAATTGTGGGCGAACATGCGAACGAACCAGGTGGGTATCTAAATTTGCTACCCAGTGCGTGCTCTCGGGGTGGCAGGTGTGCGAGCTGGCGCGGAGATAGTCGTGGAAGAAACGGCTGTCGACAATCACTTCACCCTACCAGGGGAGTGTCACTTGGAACGAGGAAGCCGCCTTCTAGCAGGTCCAGAGCGTCCAGCGCTTCTTCGACCCGCAAATGCGCCAAAGGAATTCCGTCAACGAGCAAAACTTTTTGGTCGCCTACGTCGTAGACCTCCCAAAGCCTGTCGATCCCCCGCCGGATGGCGTGCCGTCGTTCCATGCGCGGACAATATGAGCCATATGCGAGTTTGAATAGGGAACGATCCCGGCGGTGACAAATTATAGCGTGGATAAACTGGTCAAGCTTGGTTGCACTTAATCATGGATACAACCCTGGAATGGTTTTACAGTGAGTGAACGAGGCCTGAAATTCCTTCAGGAGTGGATGGATAGCAATCTGCCGCATCATTCATCATCTGACACGATCTTAGCGCAAGAGCTTGCAAGGCGACTAACCAGCGACGCAAAAAAGGCTGGAATTCGATCCGAAGAGATCTCGGAGGAGGTCGGCAGCATCTTCTCAACGATGATCGAGGCGCTTGGAAGCAGGGATCCCGTGCCGGATTGAGAGCAGAACGTGGGCTGCGCAACCGAAGAAGCGCTCCGGCCCACAACGATAGGAACTACAGCTGCCCTGTCGGACATGTTGAAGTAAGATGCCTGGTTGGCGCCCTCATGCCGCCATCCTGCCGATCGAGAAATATTCGATGCCGTAGCGCGCGATCACCTTGGGATCGTAGAGATTGCGGCCGTCGAAGATGACCGGCGTGGTCAGCGCATCCTTGAGCGCGTCGAAGGACGGCGCGCGGAAGCTCTTCCATTCGGTGCAGATCAAAAGCGCGTCGGCGCCGCGCAGTGCCGCTTCCTTGGTGCCGCACAAAAGCAGATCGTCGCGCAGGCCGTAGATCGCCTGGCACTCCTGCATCGCCTCGGGATCGTAGGCCTGCACCTTGGCGCCGGCCGCCCACAACGCCTCCATCAGCGTGCGCGCCGGCGCCTCGCGCATGTCGTCGGTGTTGGGCTTGAAGGCCAGCCCCCAGACGGCAAAGGTCTTGCCCCTGAGCGCGCCCTTGAAATAGTGGTTGACCTTGTCGAACAGGACCGACTTCTGCGCATTGTTGCGCTCCTCGACGGCGCGCAGCAGCTTGGCGTCGAACTTGACGCCCTCGGCGGTCTTGATCAGCGCGCGCACATCCTTCGGGAAGCACGAGCCGCCATAGCCGAGGCCGGGATAGATGAAGTGGTAGCCGATGCGCGGATCCGAGCCGATGCCCTTGCGCACCTCCTCGATGTCGGCGCCCAGCTGCTCAGCGAGATTGGCCATCTCGTTCATGAAGCTGATCTTGGTCGCCAGCATGCAGTTGGCGGCATATTTGGTGAATTCGGCGCTGCGCACATCCATCACGATCATCTTCTCGTGGTTGCGGTTGAACGGCGCGTAGAGCTCGCGCATCACCATCTCGGTGTCCTCGCTGGAGGTGCCGACGATGATGCGGTCCGGCTTCATGCAATCGGCGACCGCCGAGCCTTCCTTGAGGAATTCGGGGTTCGAGGCGACGTCGAAGGCGAGATCCTCGCGGCCGCGCCTCTTCAGCGTTTCGGCGATCCTGGCCTTCACCTTCTCGCAAGTGCCGACCGGCACGGTCGACTTGCCGACGACGATCTTGGCGCTGTCCATCTCTCGGCCGATGGTCTCGGCGACGGCCAGCACATATTTCAGGTCGGCCGAGCCATCCTCGCCGGGCGGCGTGCCGACCGCGATCATCTGGATCTGGCCATGCCTGACCGCCGCCGCCGCGTCGGTGGTGAAGCGGATGCGGCCGGCCGCGTGGTTTTCCCTGACGAGAGCCTCCAGGCCCGGCTCGAAAATCGGCACCAAGCCCTGGTTGAGCCGCTCCACCTTCTTCTCGTCGATATCGATGCACACCACCTCATGGCCGACCTCGGCCAGCACAGCGGCCTGGACGAGACCGACATAGCCAATCCCAAATACCGTCAAATTCATTTGGTTCTATCCTGTCAAAGGCCGGGCCGCGGGCCGGTAAACTGGATATGCCGAAAAGGTGGGCTGTTCGACAACACTCCCCGTCATATCCGCTCTTGAGACGCTGCCGACCAGAGCGGCCCGACAGTCCGCCGTTTTGGGGTGGATCGGGATGAACCGCCGGGCCTAACCGACTTTAAAAAAGTCGGCTGGCGGCCTCTATATCAACTCTGGCTAATGGTTACGCCCTTTGAACGAAGGACGTCGGGCAGCTCTTCTACTGCTCGGAGTGCTGCACCATCAGGAGAGGCAATGCTTCCCATGATTAAAATTCGGCGTAACAAAGAGCCCGTGACCGAAGCCGACGGGCCGCTACTGGGTGCCCAGGAATGCGCAAACTGGCAATGTGTGCGGCAAGCGATTTGGCAACGAGGGAGAGCCTGCGCTGTTGCGCGAACAGCTGTGCTTGTCCGTCAGTCGGACCCTGCGTGAGACCAACGTCCTACCCGGCAACTCATAGGTCCCGGCCACGAAACATCTTCCAGAGAAGTCCATTGGTGGGTGCTGGCGAGCATAGTCTCTTCATTGCCAGTTCGTGGATGCCCACCATCACCTGCGATGGGGGATCTGCATCAATCGGGGGTGTTTTGATTGCCGATCCCAGAGAGCTTAAATCACGAATATCTCAGATTTGATTGTCCAAGATGCGAGCATCCAATCATCCGCAAGGGCTCATGGTTCAAGGTCATTGCCACTTTCAGATGCCCCCGCTGCAACACGACGCTGCGGCTAGGATATCCTGAAAAGTTACGCATTTTCGAGACCCACAGGCATCTGACAGACGGACCACCGCCAGCCGGAGCCAGCGGGTGAAGGCGGTTGGCGTCGGTCGGCAGCGCCGACTCGTGGCCTGATCCGACAGTCGGGGTGCAGCAACAGCAACGCTGACGCGCCACGGCGTGGCAAGGTCGTCGACTAGATCGGCGACGTGCGCATAGAGCCGGGAACGCTCCTCTTTGGCGCGACTCCCGGTAAAGGCCAAGATCGATCTTCATGGTCACTTCACGCCGATGCCGGCGGTCAGGCCGCCATCTATCTTGTAGTCCGCGCCGGTGCAAAAGCCGGCCTTGGAAGAGCACAAAAAGGCAATCAGCTCCGCCACTTCCTCGGGCTCGCCGATGCGGCCGAGCGGATGCGCCGCGCCGAAGCGCCTGTAGGCTTCCTGGACGTCGGCATCGCTGCCGTTGTCGCCGCGCGCGGCCTTCTCAAGAATCGGCGTGCGGATCGAGCCGGGGCTGACCGAATTGACCCGGATGCCGGCTGCCGCATAGTCGAGCGCCAGCGAACGCGTCAGCGTGTGGATGGCGCCCTTGGTGGTGGCATAGGCGGCGACGTTCTGCTGGCAGGCGAAACCCTGCACCGAGGCGACATTGACGATGGCGCCGCCGCCGCGCTTGATCATTTCCGGAATGCCGAAATGGGCGGTCAGATAGATCGAGCCGACATTGACCGTCATCGCCTTGTTCCAGGTTTCCCAGTCGGTCGTCGTCGCGGTTCCATAGGGATGGACCGCCGCCGAATTGACGATCACGTCGAGGCCGCCGAAACGCTCGACGCCGGCCGCGATGGCCCCGCGGACCTGGTCCGGCACGGAGACGTCGGTGTCCACGACCAGCGCGCCGGCCCCGGAGCTTTCCAACTCCGCTCGCATCGCGGCATTGGCCGAACGGTCGATGCCGCAGGCGACGATCGCAGCGCCTCCGGCGGCGAGGCGCCTGGCAGTTGCGAGACCGATCCCGGTCGTTCCGGTCACCAGCGCGACCTTGCCGTCAAAATCCTTCATTGCTGAACTCCTTTGGTCACGTCTCGGAAGCCGGTTCTTTCGGCAGGAAACGCAGGGCGAAATCGAGATGGCGGCTCGTCAGATAGGCGTAAGCCAGCCTGTCGCGGGCCTATTTGACTCTCGTTGTCGTCCAACAATAAGTTGCCCACCTCGCGGAGGAAAGCGGCAATGGAACAGTGCTGGCGCTGGTATGGCCCGGACGATCCGGTAACACTCGATCATGTCAAGCAGGCGGGTGCGACAGGCGTGGTCTCGGCCCTGCACGACATCTATGACGGGCGTGTCTGGCCGCTGGAAAACATCCTCCAGCGCAAGCGCATCATCGAGGCGGCGGGGCTGACCTGGTCGGTGGTCGAGAGCATTCCGGTCCACAACTCGATCAAGATCGGTTCGCCGGAGCGGCTCCGCTATGTCGATTTCTACAAGGACACGATCCGCGCCCTGGCGAAGGCCGGTATCGCGACGATCTGCTACAATTTCATGCCGGTGGTTGACTGGACGCGGACGGATCTGGCCTACCGCCTGCCGACGACGGGTTACGCGCTGCGCTTCAATGCGATCGATTTCGCGGCCTACGATCTGTTCGTGCTGAAGCGCCGGAATGCCGAGGCCGGCTACACGCCTGCCCGCATCGCCGAGGCGGAAGCGCGGCTGAAGGAGCTCGGCGACGAGAAGATCGACAGGATCGAGCGCAATCTCATCGCCGGCCTGCCCGCCACCGAGCGCGCCTATAACCGCGACAGCTTTCGCGAGGCCCTGGCTGACTATGATGCAATCGGACCGAAGGAATTGCGCGAGAACCTGGCCTGGTTCCTGCGCGAGATCATTCCGGTGGCCGAGGAGGAAGGGGTGCGCATGTGCATCCATCCCGACGATCCGCCATTCTCGCTCTACGGCCTCCCGCGCATCGTCTCGACCGCCGAGGATGCGCGCTTCATCCTCGATACCGTCGACAGCCCGGCCAACGGGTTGACGTTCTGCACCGGCTCCTACGGCACGCGCGCCGACAACGACATTGTCGCCATGGTCAAGGAGTTCGCCGAGCGCATCCATTTCGTCCATCTGCGCAACGTCACCATCGAGGGCGACGGCTCCTTTTATGAAGCCGAGCACCTCGAGGGAGGCACCGACATGGCGCATGTCATCCTCGCGCTGATGCAGGAAGAAGCGCGTCGCCGCAAGGAAGGCCGCGCTGACTGGCGCATTCCGATGCGGCCCGATCATGGGCATCTGCTCGCCGACGACATCGGCAAGACAAGGATCAATCCGGGCTATTCGCTGATCGGCCGGCTCAAGGGCCTCGCCGAACTGCGCGGCATCATGCGCGCCGTCGAGCGGTTCGGGCTGGCTTGACTTCCAAACGGGCTCGGCTTCGCGCCCGGCTCTTGAAATCCGCAAGAACATAATGGCGCCGCCAAGGGGCGATGGGTATCCTTCGGGCCGCCATCGGCAGGCAGGCTCAAGCGCGCGTTAGGTCGGGTTGCGGCACCGATCCGCCGGAACATGAAACAGGCGATAGTCGCGGGGGAGAAAAGAAATGCGCACCAGAACCAGCATCCGCGTCGTCGGCTGCCATGCCGAGGGCGAGATCGGCGATGTCATCGTGGGCGGCGTGCTGCCGCCCGCGGGCCGCACGATGATGGAAAAGATGATCACAATGGAACGCGATCACGATCATATAAGGCGCATGCTGATCTGCGAGCCGCGCGGCAGCGTTGCCCGTCATGTCAATCTGCTGTTGCCCTCGACGCGCGAGGATTGCGCCGCAGGCGCCATCATCATGGAACCAACCGAATATCCGCCAATGTCCGGCTCCAACACGATCTGCGTCGCCACCGTGCTGCTCGAGACCGGCATGGTGCCGATGCAGGAGCCGGAGACGCGGTTCAAGCTCGATATGCCAGGCGGCGTCATCGAGGTGCGCGCCGAATGCAGCGACGGCAAATGTCTGTCGATCACGCTGCGCAATGCTCCTGCCTTCGCCGAGCGCCTCGATGCCGATATCGAGGTGGAAGGGCTCGGCACGATCAAGGCCGATATCGCCTATGGCGGCATGTTCTACGCGATTGTCGATGCGCCCGCGCTCGGCTTCTCGGTCACGCCCGACGAGGCCCGCGACTTGGCCGTGGTCGGCGAGAAAGTCCGCCGCGCGGCGCGCGAGCAGCTCGATGTCGTGCATCCGCAGTTCGACAATGTGCGCGGTGTGTCCATCGTGCAATTCGCGATGCCGTTCCAAGGGCCGGGCAACGTCACGCGCAACACCTGCATCGTCTCGCCTGGGCGCTCGGACCGCAGCCCGACGGGAACCGGCACCTCGGCCCGCATGGCGGTGCTGCAGGCGCGGGGCCAGATGAAGGAAGGCGAGGTGCTGATCCATGAATCGATCATCGGCTCGCGCTTCACCGGCAAGATCCTCGAACTCACCGAAATCGCCGGGCGCAAGGCGATCGTGCCGCAGATAACCGGCAGAGCCTGGATCACAGGAGAGCACAATTATTATCTCGATCCGACGGATCCGTACCCGCAAGGCTACGTGCTGTCGGACACCTGGGGCACCTCGACTTCGGTGACGCAATAGAATTTGCTGCAACGACGCCGGCTCGAATCATGCGAGCGTCCAGACGCTTTCCGGCTCTTAGCTGGGGCGTTTGCGCTTGCAGAATGTCAGCGGACCTTGCAGGGAGGCGCCTGCTCTGATTCCCTGCAGTTGGTGGGGATCGCCTGATTCGTGTGCTTGTTGTTCCGGTTCCGCACGATCGTGCGGCGGAGCAGCAGTACCTACGGTAGAAAGATGAGAACATGACCGCCAAGCCGGAAATCCTGGAGATGAGGCCCAAGATCACCGTTGTCGGGGTCGGCGGCGCCGGCGGCAACGCCGTCAACAACATGATCGCCGAAGGGCTGCAGGGCGTCGAGTTCGTCGTCGCCAACACCGACGCGCAGGCGCTTACCATGTCGAAGTCGTCGCGGCTGATCCAGCTGGGCGCGCATGTGACCGAGGGCCTCGGCGCCGGATCGCTGCCCCAGGTCGGCAGCGCCGCCGCGGAGGAATCCATCGACGAGATCATGGATCACCTGGCGGGAACGCATATGTGCTTCATCACCGCCGGCATGGGCGGCGGCACGGGGACAGGCGCCGCGCCCGTGATCGCGCGTGCTGCGCGCGACGCCGGCATTTTGACGGTGGCCGTCGTCACCAAGCCTTTCGTGTTCGAAGGCAAGCGCAGGACCCAGGCGGCCGAGGAAGGCATAGAACGGCTGCGCGAGAGCGCCGACACGGTGATCGTCATTCCAAACCAGAACCTCTTCAGGGTCGCGGACGCTAGGACAACATTCGCCGACGCCTTCGCCATGGCGGACCGCGTTCTCTACGCGGGTGTCGGCTGCATCACGGACCTGATCGTCAAGGAAGGCCTGATCAATCTCGATTTCGCCGACGTGAAGTCTGTGATGCGCGACATGGGCCGGGCGATGATGGGAACCGGCGAGGCCTCCGGGGAGGGGCGCGCCAAGATCGCGGCCGAGGCGGCGATCGCCAATCCGCTGCTCGACGAAGCCTCCATGTCCGGCGCCAGGGGGCTGCTGGTATCAATCTGCGGCGGCATGGACATGACGCTGTTCGAGGTCGACGAAGCCGCGACACGGATAAGGGAAGAAGTCGACGCCGATGCCGACATCATCGTTGGCGCCATCTTCGACCAGGCACTGGCGGGAAAGTTCCGCGTGTCCGTCGTCGCGACGGGTCTGCGCAAGAGCGCGGACATCGCGCAGTTCGAGCAGCGGATCGCCTGACGTCACGGCGATCTCGCGGCTGCGCGTGTTCCCGATCGCACGACGCGATCGGTCAATATACGCTTCCGGCCGCGGACAATTCCGGACCGCACGCTGTCGGTCAGCGCGCCTCTTCGTCGCAAGCCGTCACGACGGCATCCGGCAAGCATCTGTCCATATTGGACCCTAATTGACCGATCCGTTCAATGCCGCCAATGTCTGGCAAAGCGTCGGCATCAATCCCTTCCTGCTGCGTGTCGACAATCGCGGCTGACGGAGGAGAGGCTCGATGAAAAGCTTCGTCTATAACGGCCAGCCGGCACGCGTCGTTTTCGGATCTGGCACCATCGCAAGATTGCCGGAAGAGATCGACCGGCTGGGGCTGAAACGCGTGCTCGTGCTGGCAACGCCGCCGCGCGAGGCTGATGCCCGGCGTCTTGCCGGATCGCTGGGCGGCACCGCTGCCGGGATCTACGCCAAGGCGACGATGCATACGCCGGTGTCGGTGACCGAGGACGCGCTGCTGGTCTTGAAGGAACTCCAGGCCGACGGCCTGGTTGCGGTGGGCGGCGGCTCCACGACAGGCCTCGCCAAGGCGATCGCCTTGCGCACAGACCTGCCGCAGATCGTGGTGCCCACGACCTATGCCGGCTCGGAAATGACGCCGATCCTCGGCGAGACGAAGGATGGCGTGAAGGTCACCCAGTCGAGCCCGAAGGTGCTGCCGGAAGTGGTGATCTACGACGTCGACCTGACGATGACGCTTCCTGCTTCCTTGTCGGGAACGAGCGGCATGAACGCCATCGCCCATGCGGTCGAGGCGCTCTATGCCAGGGAAAGCAACCCGGTGATAAATCTGATGGCCGTGGAGGCCATCGGCGCGTTGGTGCGCGCCTTGCCGGTCATCGCCGGGAGCCCGCATGACCGCGACGCTCGCTCCGAGGCGCTTTACGGCGCCTGGCTCTGCGGCATCTGCCTCGGCTCGGTCGGCATGGCGCTGCACCACAAGCTCTGCCACACGCTCGGCGGCAGTTTCGATCTGCCGCACGCGGAGACCCATACGATCGTGCTGCCGCATGCGCTGGCCTATAACGCACCCGCGGTTCCGGCCGTCATGGAAACCCTGCGGGCCGTGCTGAAGGCGGATGATCCTGCCACGGCTCTCTACGATCTCGCCGGCCGGATCGGCGCCAGGCGCGCCCTATCCGAGATAGGCATGCCGTCAGACGGGATCGACATCGCCACGGATCGTGCGCTGGCCAATCCTTACTGGAACCCGCGGGCGCTGAAGCGGGAACCGATCCGGGCTCTCATCGCGCGCGCCTATGCCGGCGAGCCGCCGCAGGCCTAAGAAACCGAGCGTCGCGGGCCGGCTTCACCTGAATATCAATCTGTCTGGATCCAGACCGCCTTCGTCTCAAGGTATTCGTGCAGATGCTCGATGCCGCCTTCGCGGCCGTAGCCGGACATCTTCATGCCGCCGAACGGCACGGCCGGGTCGATGGCGTGATACATGTTGACCCAGACCGAGCCGGCCTTGACGCGACGTGCGAGCTTGTGCGCGGCGCCGAGATTGGTGGTGAAGATGCCGGCCGCGAGGCCGTAAGGCGTCGCGTTGGCACGCGCGACAACCTCATCCAGCGTGTCGAAGGGCATCGCGGAGATGACCGGCCCGAAAATTTCTTCGCGCGCGATCGTCATCTTGTCCGACACCGCGCCGAAGACGGTCGGGGCGATGAAGTTGCCGCCGTCATAGAGCTCGCCCGTCAGCCGCGAGCCGCCGGCGACCAGTTTGGCGCCTTCGTCGCTGCCCGCCTTGATGTAGCTCTCCACCTTGCCGGCCTGCCTGGCATTG
The DNA here is from genome assembly GCF_020165215.1 of Mesorhizobium sp. CA15. Taxonomy (NCBI): domain Bacteria; kingdom Pseudomonadati; phylum Pseudomonadota; class Alphaproteobacteria; order Hyphomicrobiales; family Phyllobacteriaceae; genus Mesorhizobium; species Mesorhizobium sp. CA15. Next base: position 75,387 of record NZ_JAIUHQ010000002.1, on the reverse strand, counting down.
ATCAGCGGCCCGATTTCCGTCTCCGCCTCGATGCCGTGGCCAATGCGAAGCTTGCCGGCGAACTCGGCGACCCGGCGCACGAACTCGTCATGGATCTCGCGCGCCACGAACAGGCGCGAGCCGGCAATGCAGATCTGGCCCGAATGCACAAACACCGCCATCGCCGCGACCGGGACGGCCTTATCGATATCGGCGTCGCGGCAGACGATGATCGGCGACTTGCCGCCGAGCTCGAGCGAGATGCGCTTGAGGTTGGCGACGCCGGCGCGGGCGATCGCCTGGCCGGTCAGCGTCGAGCCGGTGAAGACGATCTTGTTGACATCCGGGTGCTCGGCAAGGCGCGCGCCGGCCTCGGCGCCGGTCCCGGTGACGATGTTGACGACGCCGTCTGGAACGCCGGCCTCCTGCATCAGCCGCGCGATTAAGAGCGGCGTCAGCGATGCCTCCTCCGACGGTTTCAGCACGATGGTGCAGCCGGTTGCCAGAGCCGGCGCGATCTTCCAGATCGAGGCGGCAGTGGGCGCATTCCAGGGAATGATCGCGCCGACGACGCCGACCGGCTCGCGCCGGGTGAAGGTGACGATCTCGCCGGGGATGGAATTGTCGATTGTCTCGCCATGCAGCGCGGTCGCCATGCCGCCATAGAAGCGCAGCATGCCGATGACCCGGCGCCGGTTGGCCAGCGTGCGGGTGATCGGCAACTCCATGTCGAGCGTGTCGGAGACGCTGAGCTCTTCCCAATGCTTCTCGAACAGGTCGGCGATCCGCAGAAGCACGCATTGCCGCTCATAAGGCGAGAATTTCGACCAGGGGCCCTCGAAGGCCGCGCGTGCCGCGGCCACCGCAGCGTCGATATCGGCGGCTCCGCCGCGCGGCACCGTCGCCAGCACTTCGCCCGTCGCCGGGTTCAGCGCCTGCATCTGCTGGCCGGATTGCGCCGCGACCCACTTGCCGCCGATGAACATCGGCCGGAATTCGCCATGGTAGAGCATGGCGGCCTTCGCCCTCGGGTCGAAGTTCAGCGTCATTGTCTCCTCCTCGTGAATTCCGACGCGACTATTACTCCCGCGGCCGACGACCTCAAACAAGGAAAGCCAAAAGGGCGTTCAGATAATCGGACGTGCAACGCGCGTCTTCCCCTCGGCGATGCATCGATGGGCGGCGGCACAGGCCGCTGTTGCTCCGGCGGGGCTAACGAGCGCCGGGCTGTTCCATCGCCTGACCGTTTTGCGAAGCGTGCGGTTGCGCAGGCTCCGGCCGGCGGTTATGCCGGATTGAGATTTTCCCGCGAGAGGCAGGGCTGATGAAGGTCGTTTCCATCTCCAAATCGCATGGCGGAATCCAGGGCGTCTATTCGCACGCTTCCGAAGTCTGCGCCTGCGACATGACCTTTGCGGTATTCGTGCCGCCGCAGGCCAAGGACGGGCGGCTCCCGGTCCTGTGGTACCTGTCGGGCCTCACCTGCACGCACGCAAATGTCATGGACAAGGGCGAGTACCGGCGGATGGCGTCCGAGCTCGGGCTGGTCGTCGTGTGTCCCGACACCAGCCCGCGCGGACCCGACGTTCCGGACGAAAAGGACAATTGGCAGTTCGGCTGCGGCGCCGGCTTCTATCTCGACGCGACGCAAGAGCCCTATGCGAAGAACTACCGGATGTATTCCTATATCGCCGAGGAATTGCCGGCGCTTGTCGCCGCCAATTTCCCGGTCGACATGTCACGCCAGGCCATTTTCGGCCATTCGATGGGCGGACATGGCGCGCTGACGGTCGCGCTCAAGAATCCCGAGCGCTACCGGAGCTGCTCGGCCTTCGCGCCGATCGTGCAGCCGTCGACGGCCGGGTGGTCGCGGCCGGCCTTCGAAAAATATCTCGGATCGGACGAAAGGACCTGGCACGCCTATGATGCGACACTGCTGATCGAGGACGGCAAGCGGTTTCCGGAATTCCTCGTCGACCAGGGCACCGCTGACGGCTTCCTGCAGGATGGCCTGCGCCCATGGCTGCTCGAAGAGTCCTGCAAGAAGGCAGGGATCGACCTCACCCTGCGCATGCAGGAAGGCTACGACCATTCCTACAACTTCATCTCGACCTTCATGGACGATCATCTGAAGTGGCATGCCGCGCGGCTTGCGTGATCTATGACGTGACGACGCGCGCCACATGGTCGGCGATCGCCAGGCTGGAGGTCAGGCCGGGACTTTCGATGCCGAAGAGGTTGACCAGGCCGTCGATGCCATGCGTTGCGGCATCCTGGATCACGAAGTCGCTGTTGGCGTCGCCCGGCCCTGACAATTTCGGCCGGATGCCGCTATAGGCTGCCTGCAGGCTGTCGTCGGCCAGATCGGGCCAGTATTTGCGGATTTGGGCATAGAAGCGCTCGCCGCGCGCCGGGTCCACGCGATAGTCGATTGTGTCCGTCCACTCGACGTCAGGCCCAAAACGGGCGATGCCGGCAAGGTCGAGGGTCAGATGGACGCCGAGGCCGCCAGGCTCGGGCACGGGATAGACCAGATGTGAAAACGGCGCCCGCCCGGCGATCGAGAAATAATTGCCTTTGGCGTAGCGAAGCGCCGGCAGGAATTGCCGGCCGAAGCCTTCGATCGAGCCGGCAAGCGCGACCGCGCCGAGACCGGCCGCGTTGATGAGACGCGGTGCGGCGACCTCGAACTCTGCGCCGCTCGCGGAATCCATCGTCCGCAGCACGATGCGGCCGGGCTCGACGCGGCCGGAGACGATGCGGGTGTTGAGCGAGAGCATTGCGCCGCTCCCCTCGGCATCGCCGAGCAGGGCAAGCATCAGCCCGTGACTGTCGACAATGCCGGTCGAGGGCGAGAGCAGCGCCGCGGTGCAACGCAGCGCCGGCTCCAGCGCTTGCGCCTCCTCAGCGGTCAGGAAGCGCAGGTCATCGACACCGCAGGTGTTGGCGTTGGCGCGAATGGCGGCCAGCACCGGTTCCTGCGTCTCGTCGGTCGCAACAATCAGCTTGCCGCAGCGGCGATGAGGGACCGAATGGCCGGCACAGTAGCGATAGAGCATATCGCGTCCCGCGACGCAGAGCCGGGCTTTCAGCGAACCCTGCGGGTAATAGATGCCGGCGTGGATGACTTCGGAGTTGCGCGAACTCGTTTCGGTGCCGATGGCGTCCGCCGCTTCGAGGATCAGGGTTTCGAGGCCAAGCGCCGCCAATTTGCGCGCAATCGCCAGACCGATCACGCCGGCGCCCGCGATGATGCAATCGACCTGCTCCACGTCCTGATCCTGCTGCGCGTCACTTATATCATTGCCGAGACAGGCCGAAGCTTGTTGGCGCTATCGATCCCGACGTCGCGGCTCTTGCGATCAGCCAGCGCGATGAGGCATCAACCGCCACAATGCAAGGCGGAATCTTCGGACTTTTCGATCAGAGGAGCGGTCCTATTTCCGCTTTGACGCCTGCACACAGGAGCTATCACGATGGACGCCACACCGAATTCGCCTGAAGCCCGCGACATCCGCTATCACATGCATGGCTATACCAACGCCCGCAAGCATCAGGAAACCGGTCCGCTGATCATCGAAAAGGGCGACGGCATCTATGTCGAGGACATTGCCGGCAACCGCTACATCGAGGCGATGGCGGGCCTGTGGAGCGTCGCCGTCGGTTTCTCGGAAAAGCGGCTGGTCGAGGCGGCGACAAAACAGATGTCGAAGCTGCCCTTCTATCACGACTTCGGCTCCAAGGCGCATTCGCCGCTGATCGACCTGGCCGAAAAACTGGTGCAGATGGCGCCGGTGCCGATGAGCAAGGCCTATTTCACCAATTCCGGCTCGGAGGCCAACGACACCGCGATCAAAATGATCTGGTATCGATCGAACGCGCTTGGACAGCCGGCGCGCAAGAAGATCATCAGCCGCAAGCGCGGCTATCATGGCGTCACCATCGCGTCGGCAAGCCTGACCGGCCTGCCCAACAACCATCTCTCCTTCGACCTGCCGATCGCCAATATCCTGCACACGTCGACACCGCACCACTGGCGCGACGCCGAGCCTGGCGAGAGCGAGGAGCAGTTTTCCGCGCGACTCGCCGAGGAGCTGGAAAAGCTTATCCTTGCCGAGGGTCCCGAAACGATCGCCGCCTTCATCGGCGAGCCGATCATGGGCGCCGGCGGGGTCGTCGTTCCGCCCGCCGGCTATTGGGAAAAGATCCAGGCGGTGCTGGCGAAATACGACATCCTGCTGGTGGCCGACGAGGTGATCTGCGGCTTCGGCCGTACCGGCGAGATGTTCGGTTCGCACACCTTCGGCATCAAGCCCGACATCATGGTGCTGTCGAAGCAGATTTCGTCATCGTACCTGCCGATCTCGGCGCTGCTGATCAACGATCGTGTGTTCGAGCCGATGGCCGACGAGAGCGACCGCATCGGCACGTTCGGCCACGGCTTCACCGGCGGCGGTCATCCGGTCGCAGCCGCCGTTGCGCTGGAGAATATCAAGCTGATCGAGGAGCGCGACCTGGTCGGCAATGCGCGCAAGGTCGGCGCGCATTTGCAGGCGCGACTCAGCCAACTCGCATCGCATCCGCTGGTGGGCGAGGTGCGCGGCGTCGGTCTCATCGCCGCCGTCGAGCTCGTCGCCGACAAGGCAACCAAGGCTCCCTGGGGCAAGCCGGCAGTGCTCGGCGCGCTGGTCAATGGCTTGCTGCAGCGGAACGGCGTCATCTCACGCAATATGGGCGACGCGATCGCCTTCTGTCCGCCGTTGATCATCACCGAGGCGCAGGTCGACGCCTTGGTCGATGCGTTCGAGCGCTCGCTCGACGAGGCGATACCGCAGGTCCACCCGCGGAGCTGACCAAGCCGCGAAGGCCTAGCCAGCGGTAGCCTGCGGGCTGACAATCGGACGTTCACCTTCCGGTGAGCGCGAGAAATTCCGGCGGAACATTCGCGTTTTTGCGCTGTTACATCCAAGCTGCAGCGCGGAAAGGAGCTTCCGCATGGAAAATCCGCAATCCACGGCAAGCATTGCCGGCCATCCCATACATCCCATGCTTGTCACCATCCCGATCGCCTGTTTCGTCGGGACCTTGCTCACCGATATTGCCTACTGGCGGACAGCGGAAATGACCTGGGCCAATTTCTCGGCCTGGCTGCTGACCGTGGGCGTCATTGTCGCCATCCTGGCCGCCATTGCAGGGCTTACCGACTTTCTTGGGGACCGCAGGATACGCGCTCAGCCGACCGCATGGCTGCACATGGGGGGTAACCTCGTCGTGCTCGTGCTGTCCTTCTTCAACATGCTCGTCCACACGCGCGACGCCTGGACCTCCGTGGTGCCGACCGGGCTGATCTTGTCGGCGCTGGTGGTGATCATCCTGATCTTCACCGGCTGGCTCGGCTGGGCTCTGGTCTATCGCCATCATGTAGGAGTGGCCGATGAGACGACTTGACAGCGCAATCAAATGGACGACGGCGGCGCTTTGCTACGCAATGATCCTGGGCGTTGCCGGCTGCAGCGACGACAACACCGACCCGAGCGCGCAGATCGGCCCAAATCCGAAACTGCCGGAGATAAAGCAGTACCTATTCCCGCCGATGCATCTTGCCTCGGTGGTCGGCTGGAAAAACGATGAAAAGCCGACGGTCGCGCAAGGCCTGCAGATCGAGGCGATGGCCAAGGGGCTTCAGCATCCGCGTTCGGTTTACATGCTGCCCAATGGCGACATCCTGGTGGTGGAGTCCAAGGCACCGAAAGAAGCGTCGGTCAAGCGGCCGAAGGACATCGTCATGGGTCTGGTCGAAAGCTGGGTCACCTCCGGCGGCGACACCGGCCCGAGCAACCGCATCACGATCTTGCGCGACACCAATGGCGACGGCAAGCCGGATTACCAGGGCGTGTTCCTCGACCATCTCAACGCGCCCTTCGGCGTGGCGCTGGTCGGCAACGACTTCTATGTCGCCAACACCGATGCCATCATGCGCTATCCCTATCAGCCGGGCGACACGAAGATCACGGCGCCGGGCAAGGTGCTGACGGAACTGCCGGGCGGGCCGATCGATCACCACTGGACGAAGAGCCTGGTGGCGAGCCCAGACGGTTCGCTGCTCTATGTCGGCGTCGGCTCGAACTCCAACATCACCGAGAACGGCATCCAGGCCGAGAAGGACCGCGCTGCGATCTGGGAGGTCGACCGCGCCACCGGCCGCTCGCGCATTTTCGCCAGCGGGCTGCGCAATCCCAACGGCCTGACGTTCGAACCTGAAAGCAAGGCGCTTTGGACGGTGGTCAACGAGCGCGACGAGCTCGGGCCGAACCTGGTGCCGGACTACATGACCTCGGTGAAGGACGGCGCCTTCTATGGCTGGCCCTACAGCTACTATGGCCAGCATGTCGATCCGCGCGTGATGCCGCAGCGGCCGGACATGGTGGCGAAGGCCGTCCCGCCGGACTACGCGCTGAGCTCGCATGTCGCGCCGCTCGGGCTTGCTTTCTACACCGCGAACAACCTGCCGCAATCCTATCGCGGCGGCGCCTTTGTCGGCGAGCATGGCAGCTGGAACCGCTCCCGCTTCAACGGCTACAAGGTCGTCTTCGTGCCGTTCAGCGGCGGGCATCCCAACGGCATGGCGCAGGATGTCGTCACCGGCTTCCTCAACGACAAGGGCGAGGCGAGGGGCCGCCCGGTCGGTGTTGCCGTTGATAAATCCGGCGCGCTGCTGATCGCCGACGATGTCGGCAACACGGTGTGGCGGGTGACCGCTGCGGCACCCGGCCCCTCGTAGGAACCTGGCTCAACGCCGACGTATCAGCCCAACGGTTTCTGCAGCACGTCGAATTGCGGGTTGGTTTCCGAGAAGATCGGCAGGGCCGCGGCGCCGAGGACGGATGTGTCCTTTCCCGCGGCGCCGACCACGACGCGCGGCGTGGTACGGGCGCTGGTCGAGCTCACCGAGAGATGGAGCGGTTCCAGCCGGCCGGCCAGTGCCTCGAGCACCGGCAGCGGCATGAAGCCGCCGAGCACGACGGTCTCGGGATCGAGCGCCATTTCAAGGACGTCGATCGCCTGCCGCAACGGCTCGACCGCCTCGGCGAGCCATGCTTCGAACCGGCTGTCGCCGCTTGCCAAAAGCTCTTCCAGCAGGTCGGGTGAGGCATGGTCCGGATCCGGCAGGTCGAGCTTGTCATAGGCGGCGCGCAGCGAGACGTAGCGCTCCAGGCAGCCGCGCTTGCCGCAGTCGCAGGGCAGGCCGCCGGGCCGCACGATGATGTGGCCGATCTCGCCGGCATTGTGGCGGCTGCCCTTGTAGAGATGGCCGTCGAGGAAGAGGCCGGCGCCGAGGCCTGTTCCGATGAAGAGATAGACGAAGCTGTCGAGCTTGCGGGCAACGCCATAAAGCCGCTCGCCTACTGCCGCCGCTGTGGCGGCGTTCTCGACCATCACGGCGATGCCGGTCAGGCGCTCCAGTTCTTCGGCCACCGGAAAATCCTGCCAGCCTGGAAGGGCGGTCGGCCCGACCGAAGTCATGCCTTCGACGCCGAACGGCCCGGGCATCGCCATCCCTATACCGAGCAGTCTCGTGCGGTCCAGCCGGCTGGTTGCGATCAGGTCGCTCGAGATCGCGGCTAGCAGCGGCATGGCCTGCGTGGGAGTCGGTCGGTCGACATCTCTCTCGATGCGCGCGCGCACGGTGCCGGAGAGATCGGTGACGACGCCGACGGCCAGCTGGTGGTCGAGCTGCAGGCCGATCGAATAACCGCCATCGGGGTTGATCGAGTAGGGGACGGCGGGTTGGCCGCGCGCGCCTTTCAGCGTTGCTTCAGGTTGCAGCAGCCCGGCCGCTTCCAATTCCTCGACGATGTTGGAAATGGTCTGCGACGACAGCGCCGTCAGCCTCGCGATCGCCGCCCGCGACAGCGCGCCATTGATGCGGATCGCTTCGATCACCACACGCCGGTTGTGCGATTTCGCCTGCTCGAGATTGGTGCCGGAGATGGCTTTCTTGAGGATCATGAGATAGTTACCAGCCGCGGCAACCCTAGAATGCCACTTTAGAAAATCAAGTTGATTTGATTATCGGCTGGCCGAAAGCTTAGGCCGCTCCACAGGCTCGAATTTCCACATATCGGAATCGATTGCCAGGCTCGGCCGTTCAGCCGAAACGCGCCGCGGAAAAATCGGCGGCCGATGGCAGGGATCGGCCGGCGATTAAGCTGGCGACCCAGCGTGCTGTCACCGGGGCCAGCGTCAGCCCCAGATGGCCATGGCCGAAGGCATAGATCACATCAGGCGATTTCGTCGAGGGTCCGATCACTGGGCGAGAGTCCGGCAGCGAGGGCCTGAAGCCCAGCCATTGCGACGAAGGCTTGCCGATGTCGGGGAAAAACTGCCGCACGCCGCGACCGAGCAGCGCCAGCCGGCGTGGATTGGGCGGCTTATTGAGCCCGCCGAGCTCGACAGTGCCGGCAACCCGGAGCCTGCCGTCCATCGGCGTCATATAGAAACCGAGATCGACCGGGCAGACCGGGCGGTTGAGCAAAGGTGCCGTGGTCGGAAACTCCAGATGGTAGCCGCGCTCGGTGTCCAGTGGGATGCGGTCGCCGGCCTGGGCCGCGAGCGGGCGGGATCGCGCGCCAGCCGCAATCACCACTTTTTGCGCCGCGATGACAAGCCCTGGGCCGCTCAGCCGCACGCCGCAGGCACCCGCTGCGAGGCCGGTCACGCTCGCGCGCATGAATTGAGCGCCCTTGGCGGCAGCGGCTGCCGCCAGCCGCGCCATCACCGTCCTGGGATCGCTGACATTGATCGAATCCGGGAAATAGAGACCTTTCGCCTCGAACGTCGCGAGCCGCGGCTCCAGCGCGGCCACCTCATCGGCGGTCAGAACCTGCTGATGGACGCCGAGTTCGGCCCGCAAGGCCCGTCCGCCCTCGGAGGCGGCAAAATCGATGTCGCGGCGGTAGACATAGAGGCAGCCGTTTCGGCGCATCAGATCCTGAAGCCCGGCCTCCTGCACCATTTCGCCCCAGGCCGGCAGGGCTTCGGCGAGCAGGCCGGCTAGCGCCAGCGCATTGGCTCGGGTTGCCGCAGGCAGCGATTGGCGAACAAAGCGAACCAGCCATGGCGCGAGCTGGAAAAGTGCTGCCCAACGCAGCGAGAACGGGCTGTCGGGATCGAGCAGCAGTTTCGGCAGCGCGCGCAGCACACCAGGATTACCGACCGGCATGCAGGCATATTCGGCGATCGTGCCCGCATTGCCGAACGAAGCGCCCGAGCCGGGCTCGTTCGGGTCGATGACCAGGACCTCGCGTCCTTCGCCGGCAAGGCGCAAGGCCGTAGCCAGCCCGATGACGCCGGCGCCGATGATGGCGATCTCGACTGATTTCGGCGCGGAGATCATGGCCTCAGACGAAGCCCGGCAATTGCAGATGGCCAGCGGCGAGCAGCTCGGCCATGATGGTCAGCGCCGAACGCAGGTCCTCCTGCGATCGCGCCGCGCCGACATTGATGCGCACGCCGTGCTGCACCGGCTCGCGCCCGACGGCGAAAGCGTCGCCCGGCAGCACGGCGACGCCGCGGTCCAGGCAGGTGCGGGCAAAGCCGGCGCCACGCCAGGGCTCGGGCAGGCGCAGCCAGGCATGCGTCGAGATCGGGTTGCTTTGAACGTCGAAACGGCCGAGGATTTCGCTCAAGATCGCCTGGCGCTGGCGCAACTCCTGCTTCTGGATGTCGATGATGCGGGCGGCAGCCCCTTCCTCGATCAGCCTGGCGCCGATCAACGCCGTGAGCGGGCTGATGCTCCAGCAATTGATGCGGAGCGCCGCGGCGACCTGGCCGGCGATCGGGCGCGGGGCGATGACGAAGCCGAGGCGCAGGCCGGGCGCTAGGCATTTCGACAATGCGCCGAGATGGATCGTCAGCTCCGGCTCGAGGCTGGCGAAGGAGGGCGGCGGATCGTCGGCCAATGGACGGTAGACGTCGTCCTCGATGATCAGCACGTTGTGACGGCGTGCGACGGCCGCCAATTCGTGCCGCCGCTCCTCGCTCAGCGTGATCGTCGTCGGATTGTGCAGTGTCGGCACCAGAAAAACGGCACGGGGGCGGAGCTGAACGCAAGCTGCCTCGAAGGCATCCGGACGCATGCCGCCGCGATCCATCGCGACGCCACGCAGATCGAGACCATGGACGCGACACAGTGCGTTGATGCCCTGATAGGTCACCTCGTCGGCAAGTATCACTTCGCCATCCCTGGTGACGGCGCCGAGCACGCAGTCGAGGCCGTGTTGGGCGCCGGCTGCGAGCACGACACGGCCGGGATCGCCATCGCCGGCGACCGATTTCAGCCAATCGGCGACCGCGACACGGCCCCAAAGCGGCCCCTCTGGCGGATGATAATCCTGCAGCGAGGCGTAGTGGCGATCCTTGGAAAGGCGCGGCATCAGCGCCCCGACGGCGTCGAGATAGGCTGACGTGGGCGGCCTGTTAACGGAAAGATCGATGATGCCGCTCTGGTCGCTCGGCGCCGACACAAACCCTGGACGTTCGACAATGTCGCGGGCGGCGACCGTGGTGCCGCGCCCGGGGCGCGCCTCGAGCAAGCCTTGCTCCTGCAAGGTGGACAGTGCCCGCGTCACGGTCGTGACATTGATGCCCAACGTACGGGCGATCTCGCGTTGCGGCGGCAGCCGGTCGCCGACGGCAAGTGTGCCCGCGGCAATGCGTTCGGCGATCGCGTCGGCAAGACGGCGATAGACCGGGCTTTCATCCTCGGTGAGGCGAAGATCTTCGAGCATGAGGAATTCGAACTGTGGCTGACGTCTCGCTTGTCGGGCATCTAGCATAAGACAACGATCCATACAATAGAGATTGTGTGGCATTCAACTGATCAAAATTATCACACAATGCCGCATTTTTGCGCTTGACGGTCAAAGTTGTCCGCATCTATGTTCACTTTCAGCCTAATTGTGTGACCATACAAGTTGGACGACTTCCTGTTTAGGTGGGCCGGTCCGGGAGGACGAAGCATGGATCGCAAGCAGCAGACCGAATCGCCCCGCGGCAGCCGGGGTTGCGCGCGATGAGCGCCGGCCAGACCGTCGCGTCGGCAAGTGCCAACCAAGGCTTTGTCGAATTCGCCGACGTCGAGAAGTCCTATGACGGCCGCACTTTCGCGGTGACACGGATGAACCTCTCCGTCGCGCGCGGCGAATTCCTGACGCTGCTCGGGCCCTCCGGCTCAGGCAAGACCACCACGCTCAACATGCTTGCCGGCTTCGAGCGGCCGACGCATGGCACGATCACGCTAGAGGGTCAGCCGGTCGATCGGCTGCCGCCTTACCAGCGCAATATCGGCATGGTGTTCCAGAACTATGCGCTGTTCCCGCATATGACGGTCGAGGAGAATGTCGGCTTCCCGCTCTCCGTCCGCCAGGCGAGCAAGGCCGACATCGCGGCCCGTGTGGGCCGCGCGCTTGACATGGTGCGGCTGAACAAATTCGGCGACCGCCGCCCGACGCAGCTTTCCGGCGGCCAGCAGCAGCGCGTGGCGCTGGCGCGCGCGCTGGTCTTTCAGCCGAACCTGGTGCTGATGGACGAGCCGCTCGGCGCGCTCGACAAGAAATTGCGCGAGCATATGCAGCTCGAGATCAAGCAGATCCACACCATGCTCGGCGTCACCATCGTCTATGTCACGCACGACCAGAGCGAGGCGCTGACGATGTCGGACCGCGTCGCGGTATTCAACAATGGTGGCATCGCCCAGTTGGGCTCGCCAGACGATCTCTACAACACCCCGCAAAGCTCATTCGTGGCGAGCTTCATCGGCGAGAACAACACGCTGGAAGGCGTGGTCGACCGCGTTTCAGGCCAGGAATGCCTTGTCCGGCTGAGCGGCGGCGGCGAGATCACCGCGCTGGCGGTCGGGGTGACTCAAGGCGCCGCCTGCCATGTCGCCGTCCGGCCCGAACGGCTCAGCCTGTCGGCTGCCGCCAATGGCGGCAACGCGCTGGCCGCGACGGTCGATGGGCGCATCTATCTCGGCGATCACCTGCGCCTCCTGGCCAGGCTCGCCAACGACCAGGTGCTGACCGTCAAGGTCGGCCCCGAAGCGACGATGGCGAACGGCGAGACTGTGACGGTTTCTTGCGCGCCCAACGATTGCCGCGCCTTTCCGGCCGACGACGCCGGAACGGGCGGCGCCATTCCAAAACAGGGGAAAACGAAATGACACAGTTGAAAACACGCCTCCTCGCGCTCGCGGCCGTCACGGCCTGCATGACCATCGCCGGTGCCGCCTTCGCCGACGAGTTGTCGATCATGGCGAGTGGCGGCGCCTGGCAGGACGCGCAGCGCAAGGCCTGGTTCGAGCCGTTCAGCAAGGAAACCGGGACCAAGATCCTCGAGCAGGAATATCTCGGCGACCTCGGCAAGGTCAAAGCCATGGTCGAGACCGGCAACGTGCCGATCGATCTGGTGACGGTCGAGACCGCGACGGTGCTGCAGGGTTGCGACGCCGGCATCCTCGAGCGGCTCGACTATTCCAAGATCGGGCCGCGCGACAAATTCATCGAAGGCTCGGCGCTGGATTGTGGAGTCGGTCTCGATGCTTACGGCGATATCCTTGCTTATGACCCCACCGTGCTGAAGGAAGCTCCGACCTCGGTCCTCGACCTCTTCGACACGACGAAATTCCCGGGAAAGCGCGCCATGCGCAAGTTCCCGGCGCAGAACCTCGAATGGGCGCTGATGGCGGACGGCGTCGCACCCGCCGAGGTCTATAAGGTGCTGGCCACGCCGGAAGGCGTCGACCGTGCGTTCAAGAAGCTCGACACCATCAAGAAGGACATCGTCTGGTGGGACGCCGGCGCGCAGCCGGCACAGCTTCTCGCTTCCAGGGAAGTGGTGATGACCACCGCCTGGAACGGCCGCATCCAGAACGCGATCGACACCGACAAGAAGCCGTTCAAGATCGTCTGGAACAACCAGATCCTCGAATACGACATGATCAGCATTCCGAAGGGCGCGCGCAATCCGGAGCTTGCCTACAAATATCTCGCGTATATCAGCAAGCCCGAGAACAACGCCAAGCTCGCAAGCTACATCACCTATGGGCCGGTGCGCACCGACGCGGCGTCCTTCGTCGCAACCGACGCGCTGCCGAAACTACCCAATGCTCCCGATCATCTCGCCGGCGCCTATCTCGTCGCCGACACTGAGTTCTGGGGCGACTACGGCGAGGATCTCGTCAAGCGTTTCAACGCTTGGCTTGCGCAGTAGGAAGGCGAGATGTCGGCGCTCCAGCCCAGCGAAATCGACCGGCCGATGCTGGCCCGCGACCGGTCAGCCGCCGACGCGGATCTGAAATCCGTGTCGGCGGCGCTCCGCCGCGCCGAACTCGGCGACCGGATGCGCTCGTTGCTTCTGGCAGCGCCGCTGCTTGTCCTTCTGGCCCTAAGTTTCGGTATTCCGATCGTGCTGCTTTTGTCCCGCGCGGTCTATGACCCGACCATCGCGGACGCACTGCCCAAGACGACCGCGGCCCAGGCCGGCTGGAACGGCCAGGGCCTTCCCGGCGACGACGCCTTCGCCGCGTTGGCGGCGGACCTCAAGGAAAACCAGGTCAAGGGCACCGCCTATGAACTGGCCAAGAGCCTGAACGCGCGGCTGCCTGGAGCCCGCAGCCAGGTGTTGAAGACGGTTCGCAAGCTGGAAAGCGCTGACGGTCAGACCGCGCTCGACACCATGAAATCGGTGCCGTTCTGGTCTGTACCATCGACCTGGCCGGTGATCCAGAGCGGCACAAGCAGCCTCACCTCGTTCTACCTGCTCAGCGCGCTCGATCTGCGCTGGAACTCCGATGGCGGCATCGAGCGGGTGCCAACCGAGCAGGCGATCTTCATACAGGTGTTCCTGCGCACTTTCTTCGTTGCGGCGTCGGTGACGCTAGCAACGTTGATCCTCGGCTTTCCGCTCGCCTATCTCATCGCCAACGTGCCGAAAGGGCTGGCCGCCATCCTGATCGTTGCGGTGCTGCTGCCGTTCTGGACCTCGATCCTGGTGCGCACCGCGGCCTGGACCGTGCTTTTGCAAAAGTTCGGCCTGGTCAATGATTTCCTGCTTCTTATCGGCGTTACCAGCGACCGGCTCGACCTGATGTACAGCCGCATCGGGCTGGTCATCGCCATGACGCATATCCAGTTGCCGTTCACGCTGCTGCCGATCTACAGCGTCATGCGCACCATCCCGCCTTCGCAGATGAAGGCCGCCTATTCGCTAGGCGCCAGGCCTTTCACCGCGTTTCGCCGTATTTACATCCCGCAGGTGTTTCCGGGCGTGATGGCCGGTTGCATGCTCACCTTCATCCTGTGCCTCGGCTATTACATCACGCCGGCGCTGATAGGCGGGGCAGGCGACCAGCTCATCAGCAATTTCATCGCCAATTACGTCAATGTCGAACTGAACTGGGAGATGGCGGCGGCGCTGTCCTTCATCCTGCTCGTCTTCACCTTGGCGCTGTTCGGCATTTTTGCCCGCGTCCTCGGCCTCGACCGCCTGAAGCTGGTGTAGCCCATGCTGCTCTCTCCCTATCCCACAACAGGCGAACGCATCCGCATCACGCTGCTGTGGATTTGGTGCGGGCTGGTCATCCTGTTTCTGTTGGTGCCGATCCTCATCCCGGTGCCGCTCTCCTTCAACAGCGGCGCCTTCTTCATCTTCCCGCTGGAGGGCATCTCGACGCGCTGGTACGAGGTCGTGCTCGGCACTCAGCGCTGGCAGTCGGCGATCGGCAATAGCCTGATCATCGCCCTCGGGACGACGGTGATCGCGACGACGCTCGGGACACTGACGGCGATCGCGCTTTCCGACGAGAAGTTTCCGGGTCGGCGCATTATCATGCCGCTGCTTCTTTCGCCGCTGATCGTGCCAGTGGTGATCACAGCCGTCGGTTCCTATCTATTCTACGCCCGCGTTGGGCTCGCCAGCACTTATGCCGGCATCATCCTGGCGCATACCGCCTTGGCCAGCCCCTTCGTGGTGGTGACGGTAGGCGCTAGCCTGACCGGCTTCGACCGCAACCTGATGCGAGCCGCGGCGATCTCCGGCGCCAAACCCCTGACGTCGTTCTTCCGCGTCATGCTGCCGCTGATTCTGCCCGGCGTGCTTTCGGGCGCGGCCTTCGCCTTCGTCACCTCCTTCGATGAAGTGGTCGTCGTGCAGTTCCTGGCCAGCGCCAGCCAGCGCACCATGCCGCTCGAAATGTTCATCGGCCTGCGCGAAAAACTCTCGCCCGCCATCACTGCCGCGGCGACCCTAATGATGGCGCTATCCATCCTGCTTTTGCTGGTGGCGAACATTTTGGCACGGCGCAGCCGTAAGTCCTGAGGCTAACCCGCGACCAATTGGGCAGGAACGATCTCGCGGCTGACGCATTTTGCCTCGCGTCAACAGCTGAGGGACCAGATGCGCATAGCCCATGTCGCGCCGCTTTATGAAGCCGTGCCGCCGAAACTTTACGGCGGCACGGAGCGGATCGTCTTCTACATCACCGAGGCACTCGTCGAGCTCGGGCATGACGTCACGCTGTTCGCGAGCGGTGACAGCGAGACATCGGCGCGACTGGTGCCAGGCCGCGACCAGGCGATACGCCTCGATCCGCGGCCGAAGAAATCGGAAATCGCCGCGCATCTGGCGATGCTCGCCGATGTGAGCGAACGCGCCGGCGAATTCGACGTCATTCATTTCCATCTCAGCCATTTCCTGCATTTTCCGTTCTTCGAGCAGATCGCGGGTCGCACGGTGACGACGCCGCATGGCAGGCTCGACTATGTCGACCTGGCGCCTGCCTACAAACGTTTCCCGCGTTTCCCCATGATCTCGATCTCGCAAAGCCAAAAGCGCGGTTTGCCGGATGCGAACTGGCTGGCCACGATCCATCACGGACTGCCGCTCGATGCCTACCAGCCGACCTATGAACCACGGGGGGAAGAGCCGTATCTCGCTTTCCTCGGCCGCCTGTCGCGCGACAAGCGGCCGGACCGCGCCATCGAGATCGCGCGCCGGTCCGGGTTGAAGCTGAAGCTGGCGGCCAAGATCGGCGACGATGACCGCGCCTATTTCCGCGACAACATCGAGGCGCTCATCGATGGCGACCGCATCGATTATGTCGGAGAGATCACGGAAGACGAGAAGGCCGAATTCCTGGGCAACGCGGCAGGCCTGCTGTTCCCGATCGACTGGCCGGAGCCGTTCGGCCTCGTCGCGATCGAGGCCATGGCCTGCGGCACACCGGTGATCGCTTGGAACAACGGCGCCCTGCCGGAGATCGTCGACAACAGCGTCACCGGCTTCGTCGTGGACAATATCGACGATGCGGTCGCATCGATGCCCGCGCTTCTCGAACTCGACCGGCGGCAGGTGAGGGCAGTCTTCGAGAAAAGGTTCTCGGCGACAAGAATGGCGCGCGACTACCTTTCTGCCTATATGCGTCTGACCGGCATGCCGGAGGCCAGGGCCTCCTGACCTTGACTGCCTAGAGCCGGATGATTTCAGGTCTGTTCGACCTGAAATCTGAATCCGGCTCCAAATCAAAGAGATAGAGCATGATGTCGTCCGAAAACCGCCTCACACTTTTCGGCATCATGCTCTAGGGTGGGGCAACCGAAGAGGTGACGAATGACGGAGCTCGACGAGCGCAAGCTCGATCCTGCCGTGGCCCTTTCCTCGCTCGACGAGACGGCGCCGCGAGAACCGCACCGGCTTTTTGCCCTCAAGCAGGGCGACTGCTTCGCCGTCGCCGACGCCTACGGCGACATCAGGGGTTCGGGCGACGGGTTCTTCCGCGACGACACGCGCGTGCTGTCCGAATTCCGGCTGACCATCGGCGGCAGGCCGATGTCGCTGCTCGGTGCATCGCTCAGCCAGGACAATGTGCTGTTCACGTCCAACCTGACCAACCTGCCTATTCAAAGCGCTGCCGGCCGCGATATGCCGCAGGGCGCGATCCATATCGAGCGCGTCAGGCTGATCTGGCAGGACAGGCTGTTCGAGCGCATCACGCTTTCCAACTACAGCCGCGAGCATTCCACCATAACCGCGTCGCTGCATTTCGCCGCCGACTTTCGCGACATGTTCGAGGTGCGCGGCTCGACCCGGGTGAAGCGGGGCACCACGCATATCGCCAAGACCGACAAGACCACGGTCCTGCTCGGCTATGACGGCCTGGACGGCTTGCCGCGACTTTCGGCAATCTCCTTTTCGCAGGCGCCAGACCAGTTGAGCGACAATCGCGCCGATTTCCTCATCGCCGTGACCAAGCGCAGCCGAAAGGTGCTTTATGTCGAGGTCGGCCCCGCGATCGCCGACCCGCCCGATCGCGACCGCTTCCGCGCCGCGGCGGCGCGCGCGCGGTTCGGCATGCGCGCCAAGCGCAGGCACGGCGCCACGGTGCACAGCTCGGGGCGCGTGTTCAACGACTGGGTCGAGCGCGCCCGCGCCGACGTGGCGCTGCTTACCACCGAGCTTCCGACCGGCCCCTATCCCTATGCCGGCATCCCGTGGTTTTCGACCGCATTCGGGCGCGACGGCGTGATCTCAAGCCTGCAGATGCTTTGGCTCAATCCCGGCCTGGCGCGCGGGGTGCTTGCTTTTCTGGCCGAGCACCAGGCGACCGAAACGTCGCCGTTTTCGGATTCGCAGCCCGGCAAGATCATGCATGAGACGCGCAAGGGCGAGATGGCGGCGCTGCGCGAGCTTCCTTTCGGCCGCTATTACGGAGGCGTCGACACCACGCCGCTCTATATCCATCTGGCTTCCGCCTATGCCGACCGCACCGGCGACATGGCCTTCATCGACAAGCTTTGGCCTTCGCTGAAAGCCGCTGCCGACTGGACGGAGGAGGCGAGCCGCGCCACCGGTTTCGTCACCTACCAGCGCGCCGCCGAGTCCGGCCTCGCCAACCAGGGGTGGAAGGACAGCTTCGATTCGGTCTTCCACGCCGATGGGCGCATCCCAAAGGGGCCGATCGCGCTGGTCGAGGTGCAGGGCTATGTCTTTGCCGCCTTCCGCGGCATGGCGGCGCTCGCACGCCGCCGCGGCGAATTCGCCGACGCCGAGCACTGGGAGGGCCGCGCCGAGGAAATGCGGATCGCCGTGGAACGCGATTTCTGGCTGGACGACCTGAATTTCTACGCCTTGGCCATCGATGGCGAGGGCCAGCCCTGCAAGGTTCGAACGACAAATGCCGGGCACCTGCTTTTTGTCGGGCTGCCGCAGCCCGACCGCGCCAAGCTGGTCGCCGAGCAGCTGCTGTCGGCCGCCTTCCATTCCGGCTGGGGGCTGCGGACGCTCGCCGACGATGCGGTGTTCTTCAACCCGATGTCCTACCACAACGGCTCGATTTGGCCGCACGACACTGCGCTTTGCGGCGTGGGCCTCGCGCGCTACGGCGAACGCGACAGCGTTGTGCGGCTGATGAGCGGCACTTTCGAATCGGCCGTTCATTTCAATATGCGGCTGCCCGAATTGTTCTGCGGTTTCGCCCGGGCGCCGGGCGAAGCGCCGATTGCCTATCCGGTGGCCTGCCTGCCGCAAGCCTGGTCGGCAGGCTCAACCTTCATGCTGATGCAGGCCTGTCTGGGCCTGGAAATCGATGGCTGGAAAGGCGAATTGCATGTCACGCGCCCGAGGCTGCCGATCGGTATCGACACCCTGATGCTCCGGCATCTGAGTGTCGGGGACAAGGTCGTCGATGTGACCTTCCAGCGGGTCGGCGACCGTGTCGCCGCCTTCCTTTCCGATCGTCATGAAGGCCAGGTGCCGCTTATCGTGCGGACTTAGAAGAAGGCGTCGCAAGCCCGCGTTCAACAATCGAAAAATGTCGGAACCCATGGCCGGCTTGTGCGTTGCACAGGTGGACCGGTCTGCCGTCCGCAGCCGGCAAGAACGAAAATAATGAGCGGACAGCCGGAGGCAGCCTGGCATTTCAATGACACAATACAGCGTTCTGTTACTGGTCCTTATTCTCGCAAGCCTTGGACTTTCCGCATTCGCGATTTTCATTTCGATATCCCGGTACCGTCGCAATCACCCGAGGATTTCGGCTGTGGCCGGCCCCGGCGACGACTTCGCCACAGAGGCCGCGCGCAAGGTGCTGCGCGAATTCGAAAAGAACGGGCAGTCGGTCGACGCGGCCCTGGTCACATGGTCGCCGGAGACGTTGCGCAAGATCCTCGCTGACGAGTTGCCGGATGCGCAGGTCATCATCGTCTCCAATCGCGAGCCTTATATCCACAACGAAACCAGGAACGGCGACGTCGAGCTTGTCGTGCCGGCGAGCGGACTGGTCTCGGCTCTGGAACCGATCACGCGCGCTTGCGCCGGCACCTGGATCGCCTATGGCGGCGGCAGTGCCGACCGGACGGTGGTGGACAGGAACGACCGCGTGCAAGTGCCGCCCGGCAATCCTTCCTACACGCTGCGCCGCGTCTGGCTGAGCGACGACGAATATCAGGGCTATTATCTTGGCTTCGCCAATGAGGGCCTGTGGCCGCTCTGCCATATCGCGTTCACGCGCCCGATCTTCCGCGAATCCGATTGGGAGGCCTATGAGGCCGTCAACCGTAAATTCGCGGAGACGGTGGTTGCCGAAGCGCGCAACGAGCGGCCGATCGTGCTGGTCCAGGACTATCACTTCGCGCTTCTGCCGCGCATGATCCGCGAGCGCCTGCCGGAGGCGATCGTCATCACCTTCTGGCACATACCGTGGCCGAACTCGGAAGTGTTCAGCATCTGCCCGTGGCGCGAGCGCATCCTCGACGGCCTGCTCGGCAGCTCGATCGTGGGCTTCCACACCCAGTTCCACGCCAACAACTTCACCGAAAGCGTCGATCGTTTCATGGAAAGCCGGATCGAGCGAGCCGACGCGGCCATTTCCTATGGCGGCCAGGTGACGCTGGTGCATTCCTATCCGATCTCGATCGAGTGGCCGGTCGAGCTGCTGAAAACTCTTCCGAGCGTCGAGGAGTGCCGGGCGCGCGTGCGCAAGCGGTTCAGAATTCCAACTGGCGCCAAGCTTTGCGTCGGCGTCGAACGGCTCGACTACACCAAAGGCATCCTCGATCGCTTCCATGCGCTTGAGGAACTGTTCATCCGTCATCCAGAAACGATCGGTAACGTCGTATTCCTGCAGATCGCTGCACCAAGCCGGGGCACGCTGCCTGCCTACAAGCAGCTTCACGAAGAATGCCTGCGCTATGCCGACGAGCTCAACCAGCGCTACGGCAACAAATCCTATCAGCCGGTCGTCATGGTGGCCGAGCACCATTCGCAAGCCGCGGTCTATGAGCTTTATCGCGCCGCGGACATCTGCCTCGTCACCAGCCTGCATGACGGCATGAATCTCGTCGCCAAGGAGTTCGTGGCGTCGCGCGATGACGAGCAGGGCGTGCTGCTGCTCAGCACCTTCGCGGGCGCCTCGCGCGAATTGCTGGAGGCGCTGATCGTCAATCCTTACGACGCGGCGATGATGAGCGAGGCGATGCTGCAGGCGATGACGATGGGGCCGGACGAGCAGCACGAGCGCATGCGGCGCATGCGCGACATCGTGCGCGACAACAATGTCTATCGCTGGGCCGGCAGCATGCTGCTCGACGCGGCGCGGCTCAGGAAGCGCGGCGACCTCGACCGGGTCACGGCCCTATACGACCGGCCGGCAGGTCCCACCGGCGACAATGTCGTTTCCATGTTCGAACGCAAGCAGGCAGTCGGATTCCGATGAATAGTCAAGCAGACCTTACCCCGCCGCTTCCCGAAGGCCGGTGGGCGCTTTTCCTCGACATCGACGGCACCTTGCTGGAGCACGCGGCGCATCCCGACAGCGTGTCGGTCAGCGCCGAGTTGCGGCAATTGCTGCAGACGATCGAACGGCGGCTGGACGGAGCGCTCGCCTTCATCACCGGCCGCTCGATCGCGGCCGTGGACCATCTGTTCGATCCCTTGAAGCTCAGGATCGCCGGCCTCTATGGGTTGGAACACAGGCTTGCGCCGGATGGCCGGATCGAGGCCGCCGACGAGCCGGCGGACATGGCGGCGCTCGCCGACGAGATCGAACTGGAGCTGGCAAGCAAGGCCGTCTATGTCGAGCGCAAGGGACCTGTGCTCGCCATCCATACGAGAGCAGCGCCCCAGCTTCTGGCACGGGCGACGGAACTGGTCGAGGCAGCGCTTCAGCGCCTGCCCAAAGGCTACCGTGTGATCGCCGGCAATGCCGGCGTCGAGCTGATGCCGCTTGAGGCAGCCAAGGGCGCTGCGATCCGGCGCTTCATGCAGACTGGTCCGTTCAGCGGCAGGCGCCCGGTGTTCCTCGGCGATGACACGTCCGACGAGAACGGCTTCGACACGGTCAATGCCGCGGGCGGAATCTCGATCCGCGTGAAGCCGCAGGACGAGACGGCTGCCCGCTTCGTCATCGAGGATGTTGCAAGCGCGATCGCCTGGCTAGAAGCCAATTTCGGCGAGCCGGTCGCACCAACGGTGAGCCGCAACCTCGTCGCCTAAATCGGCAAAGGTGCTCCACAGCTGCTGCTGCAGGCCCGGATCATGGCGATGATCCCATCCTTGTCGGTCTTCTTCGACTCGCGCACGCTCGCCCGGGCGTTCAACTTTGATCGGGACCGTTAATACGTCACCTCCTTGCCCGGGGTTTTGCTCGAGGCAGGAAATAGGAAGGCGCCGGCAGGATCGAAGAATATCTGCCGCCTGCCCAGCGAGGCATCATGCGTTGCCGCTGCCGAAGATGTCGGCCGGATGTCGATTTCCTGTCCAGCGCTCGTGCGCGCGACAATACGCCGGCGCTCGCCGTAGAAGGCGACATCGACGATCTCGACCGAAAGCTCCGCATTGTTCGGCGAGCGCTCCAGGCGAAATGCTTCGGGCCTGATCATCAGCCTGGTTTTCTGTCCGGGCGCGAAGCTGCCATTGGCATTTATGCCGGAGACAAGCGCGCCGTCGGCGAGGCGAATGGTCGAGGCGCCGCCCACCGTTTCCAGATGCTCGGCGGCGAGGAAATTCGAGTTGCCGATAAAGCCGGCAACAAAATCGGTTGCGGGTCTAAGGTAGAGGTCTTCGCCGGTGCCGATCTGTTCGATGCGGCCATCCCTGAAGAGGGCGATGCGGTCCGACAGATGCAGCGCTTCTTCCTGATCGTGGGTGACGTAAAGGATGGTGACGCCGGTTTCGCGATGGATGCGTCGGATCTCGGCCTGGATCTCCTCGCGCAGCTTCTTGTCCAGTGCCGACAATGGTTCGTCCATCAGCAGGATCGGCGGATCATACGCCAGCGCACGGGCAAGCGCGACGCGCTGCTGCTGACCGCCCGAGAGAGCCGCGGGCAGACGCTCGGCGAAGCTTTCCAGCCGCACCAGGGAGAGCATGTCGGCGACCTTGCGCCTGACCTCGGTCTCAGGCCGGCGGCGGACGCGAAGCGGGAAGGCGACGTTTTCGGCGACGCTCAGATGCGGGAACAGCGTGTAGCGCTGAAAAACCATGCCGATGTTGCGCTTGTGCGAAGGCACTGAAAGCAGCGACTTGCCCTGCAGCAGCACGTCGCCGGAGGTCGGATCCTGGAAGCCGGCGATGGCATAGAGCGTGGTCGACTTACCGGAACCGGACGGCCCGAGGAAGGTCAGGAATTCGCCCTTCGGAATATCCAGCGTCAAATCATGAACGGCGGTGAAGGCACCGAACGCCTTGCGCAATTTGCGGATCGAGAGAAAGGGTTGGGTCATGTCTGCAGCTTTCGGCGCAAGAGTGCCGTCACGATCATCAGGGCCAGCGTGAGCGCGACCAGCAGACTGGAGGCGGCGGCGATGACGGGGGTGAGGTCGGAGCGGAGACTCCCCCAGATCTTGACCGGCAAGGTCTGCAAAGTGGGGCTCGCCATGAAGATCGCCACCACCACCTCGTCCCATGAAGCCAGGAAGGAAAAGATCGCGGCGGAGAAGATGCCGATGCGGATCGACGGCAGAGTGATCCTGAGCTTGGCCTGCAGCGGGCTGGCGCCGCAGACGATGGCCGCATCCTCGATCGACTTGTCGAAGCCTTCCAGAGCGGTCGCGATCGGAATGATCGCGAAGGGCAGCGCCAATACGGTGTGGGCGACGACGAAGCCGATGGTGGTGCCGCCGAGGCCAAGCCGCAGGAAGAAGGCGTAGATGGCGATGGCGAAAACGACAACCGGCAGCACCATTGGCGTGAGCAGCAGCCCGCGCAGGACTTCGCGGCCGCGGAACGTACCGCGAACCAGCGCGAAGGAGGCGAGCAGGCCGATGGTGACGGCCAGGATAGCGGTCATCGTGGCGATGCGGGCGCTCGTCAGCGCGGCCTCGATCCACGACGGATCTGCAAACAGTTCCTGATACCATTTCAATGTCCAGCCGGGCGGTGGGAAGGCAAGCCAGCGTGACGAGCCGAAGGACAGCAGCACGATGAACACCACGGGCAGCAGCAGGAAGGCGGCGACCAGCGCGGTGAAGGCGAGCAGTGCTGCCTTCAACCAGCCGAGGCGGTCATAGTCGAGCAGCATCTCAGGTGCCTCCCGCCGCGCGTTTTGACCCGACCAGGCGCAGCTGCAATGCATAAAGCGCCATGGTGACGACGAGCAGGATGAAGGCGGCAGCACTCCCCAGGCCCCAGTTGAGCAGTGACTGGATCATCTGCGCGATCATTTCAGCGAGCATCATGTTCGACGTGCCGCCGAGCAGCGCCGGCGTGACGAAATAGCCGAGCGACATGACGAAGACCATCAGGCCGCCGGCGGCGATGCCGGGCAGAGACAGCGGCAACAGGATGCGCCTGAAGGCGGCGAGCGGGCTGGCACCACAAAGGGCGGCTGCGCGCAAAGTCATCGGATCGATGGCGCGCAAGGTGCCGACCAGCGGCAGGATCATGAAGGGCAGCATGATGTAGACCATGCCGATGGTGACGCCGGTGAGATTGTTGATCAGCGGCAGTGGCTGATCGATTATGCCGGCGCCCATCAGCGCCCGGTTGATGACGCCGGTGCGCTGCAAGAGCACCATCCAGGCATAGGTGCGGGTCAAGAGGTTCGTCCACATCGAAAGGATGATGATGCCGAACAGGATCGAGCCGAGCGCCGGCGGCATGATCGCCAGCATCCAGGCGACCGGAAAACCGACGGCCACGGTGACGACGGTGACGACAAAGGCGACGAGGAAAGTGTTGAAGAACACCCGCGCATAGGTGCCGTCGCCCAGCAGCGCCGCATAGTTCTGAAGGCCTGGAGCGGGGTCGGTGACGCTGCGCAGCAGGAGCGCCAGCACCGGCACTCCGAAAAAGAGCCCGATCAGGATCAACGCCGGAAGCAGGCCGCCGAGGCCTGCCGGTATTCGAGGGCTTGCGACCCCTTGCTGTGCTTCCACCGACATGACGGTAATCCCGGATTGGGATCGGGACGGCGAGCGCCGTCCCGATCCTTGTCACGAAAGGACGGCGTCTACTTTGCCTGCCAGGCGTACCAGCGTGTGGCGATCTCGTCGCGATGCTCGGCCCAGTAGTTCATGTCGAGATTGATCTGTCCGTCGACATGCGCGTCGGGCAAGCCCTTGACCACGTCGGCGGGCATTTCGGCCTTGGCCTTGGTATTGATCGGCGCGTAGCCGCTCGCCTCGGCAAATTTCGCCTGGCCGGTCGGGCTGGTCGCGGCGGCGAGGAACTTCATGGCGCCGTCCTTGTTCTTGGCGCCCTTCGGCACCACTAGGACGTCGGCGGCGGTGAGGTTCTGGTTCCAGGACACGCCGACATCGGCGCCGTCCTTCTCGAGCGCGAAGACGCGGCCGTTCCAGAGCTGGCCGAAGGCGGCCTCGCCGGAGGCGATCAGCTGCTGCGATTCGGCGCCGCCGCCCCACCAGACGATGTCCGACTTGATGGTGTCGAGCTTCTTGAAGGCGCGGTCGAGGTCGAGCGGATAGAGCTTGTCGGCCAGCACGCCGTCGGCGAGCAGCGCGATCTCGATCACGCCCGGCGCCGACCATTTGTAAAAGGTGCGCTTGCCCGGAAACTTCTTGGTGTCGAACATGTCCGCCCAGCTTGCCGGCTCACCGGAGACGGCGCCCTTGTTCCAGGCGAGCACGAAGGAATAGTAAAAGCTGCCGACGGCGTTCTCATTGCTGAAGCGGGGGTCGAGATCGGCCTTCGGCACGACGGCGAAGTCGATCGGCTCGAGCAACCCGTCCTTGGCCGCCTTGATGGCGAAATCCATCTCGACGTCGACGACGTCCCAGGTGACGTTCTTGGCGTCGACCATCGCCTTCAGCTTGCCGTAGTCGGTCGGTCCGTCCTGCAGCACCTTGATGCCCGAAGAGGCGGTGAAAGGCTCGGCCCAGGATTTGGTCTGGGCTTCCTGCGTCGTCCCGCCCCAGCTGGTGAACACCATTTCATCGGCCTTCGCGGCCGTGGTCGCCATCAGTCCGGCAAGGATGCCGGCGAAAATCAGTTTCATGTCGTTCTCCTCTGATTGGTTGTTCCGTTTCTTGTTCTTGTCTGCACCTCGCCATGCCTTCTCAGCGCATGACGAACGGATCGGGGATCGGGTCGTCGGAGGTGCGTATCCACACCGATTTCGAGCGCGTGTAATCGCGGATGGCGTCGATGCCGCCTTCGCGACCGAGACCCGAAAGGCCGTAGCCGCCGAAGGGGACCAGCGGCGAGACGGCCCGGTAGGTGTTGACCCAGACGACGCCGGCATGGACGCCGCGGGCCATGCGATGCGCCTTAGCCAGATTTGAGGTGAAGACACCGGAAGCGAGCCCGAATGGCGTGTCGTTGGCTAAAGCCAGCGCTTCAGCCTCGCTGTCGAAGGCAAGCACACTCAGCACCGGACCGAACAGCTCTTCGCGCACGCAGGCGAGAGTCTGGTCCTGCGCCTCTATGATGGTCGGCGCGTAGTAGTATCCGTCGGCCTTGCCCTTCGGCCGCGCGCCGCCGGTGACCAGTCGGCCGCCTGCCGCCACGCTCTCCGCCACAATCGCCTCGATCCTTTCGCGCTGGCCCGCCGTCGCCAGCGGACCCATCTCGGTCGCGGGATCCTGCGGGTCGCCGATGACGATGGCTTCCGCCTTGCGGTTCAGACGGGAAAGGAAATCGTCCTTGACCGAACGCTCGACCAGAAGCCGCGAGCCCGCGACGCAGCTCTGGCCCGTGGCGGCGAAAATACCGGCCACTACTGCATTGGCGGCGCTGTCGAGATCGGCGTCGGCGAAGACGACGACCGGGCTTTTGCCACCGAGCTCGAGCGTGGTGTAGGCGAGGTTCTCGGCAGTGTTGGCGACGATCCGGCGCGCGGTTGAAGGACCGCCGGTGAAGGCGACGCGGGCGACGAGGGGATGGCTGGTTAGGCGGTGCCCGCAATCATGGCCGAAGCCGGTGAGGATGTTGACGCTGCCGGCAGGGAAGCCGGCCTCATGGACGAGCTCGGCGAAAGCCAGCAGCGGCGCCGGCCCATCCTCGGAGGCCTTGAGAACGACGGTGCAGCCGGCTGCCAGAGCCGGGCCGAGCTTGACCGCCGACAGGAAGAGCTGCGAGTTCCACGGTACGACGGCGGCAACGACGCCGATCGGCTCGGGCCGCACCGTGACTTCCATGTCGGCCTTGTCGATCGGGATGAAGGCGCCTTCATGCTTGTCGGCCAGCCCGCCATAATAGCGGTAGTAGTCGCCGACATAGGCGATCTGCGCGCGCGTCTCGCGGATGATTTTGCCGGTGTCGCGCGTTTCCAGCTCGGCCAGGCGGCTGGCATTGGCGGCGACGAGATCGCCGAGCCTGACCAGCAGTTTTCCACGCGCCGTCGCTGTCATCGATGCCCACGGACCGGAACGTAGCGCCCGGTGCGCGGCCTCCACGGCGCGGTCGACATCGGCAACGGAAGCGGCGGGCATCGTCGCCCAGGGCAAGGCCGTTGACGGATCGATGCTGTCGAAGGTGGAGGACGCTTCGGCGAACTGGCCGTCTATGTAGTTCCTGAAGGCGGTGCTGCTCATCGCGACTGCGCCTCCTGGAAAGCCGGCATCACCTTGTCGATGAACAGCTGCAGCGATTTCTTCTTGCGCTCATGCGAAAGGCCGCTGTCGATCCAGATCGAATACTGGTCGTAGCCCTGCGCCTCGTAGGTCTTCAGCCTGGCGATCACCTCGTCGGCCTCGCCGATGACCAGGTTTTGCCGGATCTTGTCCGGCGCGTATTGGGGCATGGCCGCGATCTCTTCCTCGGTCAGCGGCTCGAGAACGCCCTGGCGGACGGGTTTCTTGTTCTGGAACCAGGCGCCGAACTGGCAGTAGAACTGCGAGAGGTCCTCGGTCAGTCGGTCGGCGTCGGCGGCATCTTCGGCCACGAAAGTGTGCATCAAGAGCATGATCTGCGGCCGCGGGATGTCCGGGTGCGCCTGGCAGGCAGCATTGAAGCGCTCTATCAGGCTCGCCACCTCGCTATCGCCGGAGGCAAGCGGCGTCACCTGCACCTGGCATCGGTTGGCGACGGCGAAATCGTGCGAATTCGGGTCGCGCGCGGCCACCCAGATCGGCGGGGAGGGTTTTTGCAAGGGCTTGGGGGAGGAGGTGGTCGGCGGGAACTGCCAGAACTCGCCGGAATGCTCGTAGTCGCCGTCCCAGAGGTCGCGGATCGCCGGTATCATCTCGCGCATGCGCTGGCCGGCGCCCCACGCATCCAGTCCCGGGAAGACGCGCTGATACTCATAGCTGTAGGCGCCGCGCGCGATGCCCAGATCCAGCCGACCGCCGGTGATGACATCGGCCATCGCCGCTTCGCCGGCGAGCTTGATCGGATGCCAGAACGGCGCGATGATCGTGCCGGTGCCAAGACGGATGGTTTTCGTCTTGGCGGCGAGATAGGCGATGTTGATGAAGGGATTCGGCGAGATGGTGAATTCCATCCCGTGATGCTCGCCAATCCAGGCCGTCTCGAAGCCGGCCTGCTCCGCCAGCAGCACCAGTTCTTCAAGTTCCGTAAGCAATTCGGAATGCGGCTTGGCGAGATCCGAGCGCTCCATATGGACGAAAAGCGAAAATTTCATCGGTCTCACCGCTGGCCGGAATGGATTGGGCCGGAATGGCTTGGCGTCGACGGCGCCGGCCTTGCGAGCGGCCGGACCTCGCCTTCGACCTCGTTGCCGACATAGACGCCGAACGTGTCTTCGGCGCGCTCGCGCGCGTAGCGGGCGAGCATCGAACGCACTGCTGGATCGGCGATCTTCAATTCGGCGATGCGTTCGATCTCGACAAACCGGATCTGGCCGTCGCCGGAGACGGGGGCGTCCACCGTCCCGCGATAGTAGACGTGCGTGCGGGCAGCGTCCGTCGCGTCGTCCCACACTGCGTAAAGGAAGCCGAGCTCGGCATCAATCGCCTTGGCGGCAAGTTTTCCCCTGAGGCTGCGGGCATCGTTCGCGGCACCGAGACCGCGACCGGCCGGCAATTGGTAGGATCCCTCGGCAGTCTCGAAGAAGAGGACGCGGCCTTCTTTCTCGAGAATCGCGCCGACCTCGGTTCCGGGGGGAGCGCTCGCCGCCAGCGCCTCCTGGCTAAGCCCCGGCGTGACATAGGCGCCCCGGCAGTAGCCGAGAGGCTGGGCACCATTGTGGCTGAAGTCATGGACGCGGCCGATGAGGATCGAATGGTCACCGGCATCGACCAATTGCTCCATGCCGCAATCGAACACCGCAACTGATCCCTCGATCAGCGGATTGCCGGTCTGCCCGGGCTGCCATGCCACGGAGGCGAATTTGTCCGCGGTCTTTGAGGCGAAGACACCGGATGCGGCTTTCTGGGCTTCCGACAGGACGTTGATGGCAAAGCCTCTCGAAGTCGAGAAGGCCTGATGCCCCAGCGCCTTCTTGGCAATGCAGACCAGCACCAGTGGCGGGTCGAGCGAGACGGAGGTGAAGGAGTTGGCGGTGAAGCCGCGCGCATCGCCAGCCTCGTCGATCGTGGTGACGATGGTGACGCCGGTCAGGAAGGAGCCGAGCGCGCGTCGAAATTCCATGGCGTCGAATGCGGGACCGGCCTCCGCGCCTGCGGAAGCACTCGACGCCTCGTCGAGAAAGTTCATTATCCGTTGAGTCACTTTTTGCGGGGAAGCAATTGTCATCATGTGCTTTTCGTCGTTCAGCACCACACATCGCCCAGCTGGCGCCAGTCGTGCCATCGCGGCCGACATGGCGGCTGTCGAGTTGCGATCTTCCGAGCCGGTCATGAACAGCGCGGGTACTGTGAGATCGGGCAGACGATCGGCGTGCGCGGTATCGGCGCTGGCAAAGAGGCGGTAGGTGCGGGCATAGCCGTGCCGATCGACGCCTTCGAGCGCCGCGCGGGCCGTCGCGGCCGCGTCCGAAAGAGCCGGCGGGATCGGATCGCCGAACCAGCGGGCGATCGTGGCGGCGATGGCCGATGGGTCGCCAGGTCCGCCAAGCGCTGCCGCCCGTTCGCGCACCGCCTGCGCGAGCTCGGGCGGGCGCCGGAAAACGGCGTTGAGGCAGATGAGGGCGCTGATGCGCGACGGGGCGCGAAGCGCGATTTCCTGTGCGACAAGCGCGCCCATCGAGTGGCCGATGACAGCGACGCGGGCAAGGCCGAGATGATCCAACAGACGGATCGCCTGATCGGCGAAGTCCGACAGGCGGGCGTTCTCCGGCGGCAGGGGCGAAGAACCGTGGCCGAGTATGTCGATGGCGATCACGTCGAAGCGGTCCTGCATCGCGGCGATCTGGGGCTGCCAGATCGCGGCATCCATGCCGACGCCGTGGATGAGCAGGACCGGCGCGCCCGAACCGGCGCGGATGAAGCCGGTGCCGTCGGGCGCCTTGCTGCGGATCGTCGCGGCGTCAGCCATGCAGATCTCCGAGCTCCTTCAGATCCTGGTAGCGGTCGCCGATCCGGTGATGCGGGCGGCCGCCGATGGACGCGCCGAGCGCCACCACCAGCTCGTCCGGCGCGGGCGCGTCGCCGATCTGGAAATGCACGGTCAGGTAATGCGAGCGGCGGCCTTCGTCGTTCTTGTCCATCAGCGGGATCATGATCGGCGTGTTCGGACCGCCACGCAGATTGGTGAAGGCGAGATAGGTCTTGGCGCCGACGGCCCGGCGATAGTGATTGCCGAAATGCAGCGTGTGGATCAGCGCCGACGCATGCTCGACCTCACCCGACGTGCCGCAAATGGCGGCCTTGCCGTAGCCTTCGATGACCTCGCCCGAGCCTGCCGCGCCGATAATCTCATTGGTCAGCGTTTCGCCGAGCACCGGCGCGAAAGCGCGGATCTCGGGGGAGAGGTCCTCGATGAAGCCGCGGCCTGCCCATGGGTTGGTGAGCACCGCGGCGACGCCGATCAGACGCAGCGGCCGCGGGGCCGTCTTGCCGCCCTCGATCAGGGTGTTCTCGGTATAGGTGACGATCTTGCGGATGGCCGGCTGCATGAAATTCCTCAGGATGGAGCCGCTCGGGGCCCATCGATTTCTGTATCGTCTTATGGTATACCATGCTATGGAGTGCCGGGCGCCTTGTCAACCGATCATGGAATCTGTTTTTGTGATGAGGCTAGGGATTCAGGAAAATGGCTGCCGACACGCTTCGCATCGACCGCTCCGCCAAGACGTTGAGGACGCTGGCGCTGGAGCGCATGCGCGAGGCGATCATGGATTTCCATTTCCAGCCCGGCGAAAGGCTGGTCGAGCGGCCGTTATGCGATCAGCTCGGCGTCAGCCGTTCAGTTGTGCGCGAGGTGTTGCGGCAGCTGGAGGCCGAAGGCCTGGTGCAGATGATACCTGGGCACGGGCCAGCCGTGGCGAAGCCCGATCTTGGCCGGACCGACGAGATCTACGAGTTGCGCGCGCTGCTGGAGGGCATCGCGGCGAAGGCCTGCGCCACGTCGGCCACCGACGGTCAGATCGCCTTGCTTGATGCGGCGCTGGCGAAGCTGCTCGAGGCGTGGGCGTCGGGAGTGCCGGCCGAGGTGATGCGGGCGACGGCGAGCTTCTACGAAGTGCTGTTCGAAGCCGCCGACAAGCGCATCGCTTGGGAGATCGTCACCGGCCTCAATGTCCGCATCAACCAGCTGCGTTCGATGACGATCCTGTCGCAGAACCGCCGCGAGCCTGCGATCGCCGAAATGCATGCGATCATGGATGCGATCCGCTCACGCAAGCCGGAAGCGGCGGAGGCGGCGGCGCGGCGGCATGTGGAGACGGCCTGGCAAATCGCGCGCGACGCGCTTCGGCTGGGTTCGCTCTAGACAGCCTGTTCGAACTTAGTTCCTGTCGACCGGTTTGGAGCGCATGCGCGAAACCGTCTCGCGTTCGGCGCGCTTGGAGCGCAGCGGTGGCAGACCGCGGTCGATAAGGTCCATGTCCTCCAGCACCATGTCGCCCATGCGCTTGAAGGCGATATCGAGCGCGCCGGCGCGATGCGCCGAACGCAGGAAGCCGGGCAGGGTGCGGACGGGATGGTCCTTTGCCAGCGGCTCCTCCGGGAAGACATCGCTCGCGGCGACGATGTGGCCGCTCTTCACCGCTTGCATCAATGCCGGGAAATCGACGATTCCAGCGCGGCTGAGCAGGATGAAGGCCGCGCCCTTGCGCATCCTGGCAAAGGCGTCGGCGCCCAGGAAACCTTCATTCTCGCTGGTGACGGAAGCAACGACGAACACGAAATCGCTTTGCGACAGCACCTCGTCCAGCAAGGCCGGCTCGACGCCATTGTCGATCAGGATCGATGGCGGCAGCCATGGATCAAAAACTTTCGTGCGGGTGCGGAAGCCGGTCAGCAGGCGGTTGAGTGCGCGGCCGAGATCGCCGAAGCCGATGATGCCGACATCGGCGCCGGAAAGCAGGCGTGCGGTCTGGTTGCCGTCGCCGCCCCACAACTCCTTGCCCTGCCGGAAAGCGAGGTCGGCGTCGACGATGTTTCTGGCGAGGTTCAGCGCCATGGCAAGGCCGAGCTCCGCGACCGGTTCGGCAAAAACCAGGCCGGTGGTGACGACATGGATGCCGCGCGCAAACAGCGTCTCATAAGGCATGTTGTTGAGCAGGTTGGTCTCTACGTTGAAGATGCAGCGCAGCGCCTTCAGCTTCTCCAGCGTCTCAGCTGAAATCGGCGGCTGACCGATGATAAAACGCGCCTCGGCCAGGGTTTCGGCGGGCAGGGCGGCGACGCCTTCCGGGGTGGTCTCGACAATGCGATAGTGTTTGCGCAGGCGCGCCAGCTGCGGCGGCGTGAAGATGAGCTCCAATGTGCGCGGTTCGGGCGCGCTGATGACCAGCGGCAAGGCTTTGTCGGGCATGTTTTTCCTCCGGGCGCGATTGGATCGCGTCAACCACGCATTCAAGTCTTACTCCCGATGAAACGATTTACAAGAACGAAAAATCGATTTATCGATTACAATAGCGAGGCACAAAATCGGCTGCCTGCCCTCGGGAGGAGGTCAATGGCACAACACCAAACCCGGCAGCGGCGTCCGTCGATCCACGACGTGGCAAGCCATGCCGGCGTGTCCGCGGCCACCGTCTCCAAGGTGCTGGCCGGCGTCACCACGGTCAAGCCCGAAAACGCGCAGCGTGTTTTCGATGCCGTCGAGCATCTGGGCTATCGCGTCGATCCTTTAGCTTCCGATATGCGCAGGGCCAAGCGCCGCATCATCGGCGCCATCATGCCCGAGTTCGAGAGCGAGTTCTTCGGCCAGATGGTCACCGAGCTCGAAGGCCTTGCCGAGCAGCGCGGCTACACACTAGTCGCCGCATCGAGCCGTGAATCGGAGGCGCGCGAAAAGGAAATCCTTGCCCGCATGCATGACTGGCGCGTTGCCGGAGTCGTGCTGGCGCCTGTGCGCAACGAGCATGGTCCGGCGGCCGCCTTCATGAAAGCCCACGGGATGACCGGCGTGCTGATCGACCGAGTCTTGTCCGACGACGCGTTCGACACCGTTTCGGCCGACAGCGCCTCCGCCAGCGCCGAAGTGGCGCGGATGCTGGTGGGCAACGGGCACAGCCACATCCTAGTCATCGGCCTTGCGGAGCAGGCGGCGACGGTGCGCGCGCGCCTGGAAGGTTTTCGCAGCCAGGCGCTGGCGCTCAACCCATCGGTGCGCATCGACGTCATCACCTCGGAAGTCAGCGTCGAGCCGCTGCGATCCTCGCTGCGCGATTACTTTGCCAGGGGAGAGCGGCCGACCGCCGTCTATTCGCTGCTTTTGAAGGGCACGCTCGTCGCGCTGTCCGAGTTCCGCCGGCGTGGCTGGCATTGCCCGAACGACATCTCGCTGGTCGGCTTCGACGATGCCGAATGGATGCAGGTGACATGGCCGGCGATCGCCGCCGTGGTGCAGCCGGTGCACCGGATTGCCAGCGAGGCGATGAACCTTTTGTTTCGCAGGGTCGAGGGTGATGTGGGACCACCCACGGCGCGGCTCGAGCCCTGCCAGGTGTTGATGCGGGAATCCGTTGGCTCGCCAGGCAGCGGTCCGCATTCCGGGGGAGGAGACCGACAACAGCCCCCATTGTCGTGAGCGGAAGCATGCGCCGGCCCTGGCCGTGGCATCCGGCGCCAAGGATCAACGGAGGATAGAATGATATCGCATTTCCCAAGGATAAATCGATTTACCCTTGCCGTGGGCGTCGCGCTTGCGTTTTCCGCCGTCGGCGTTGCCAAGGCCGAGGACGGCGAATATGGCGTGCTGATGAAGACACTGGCCAACCCGTTCTGGGGCGCGATGGCGCAGGGCGTCGCGGACGGCGCCAAGGAAGCCGGGGTTAAGTATTTCCAGCAGGCGGCCGAGAGCGATCAGGCAGCCGAACCGCAGCTGAACCTCTGCAACACCATGCTTGAGCGCAAGCCGGTGGCGATGATCACCGCGGCCATCAACTCGACCAACCTTTTGCCTTGCCTGAAGTCGGCGCAGGACGCCGGCATCAAGATCGTCGACCTCGACAACAATCTCGACCAGGCGGTGCTCGACAAGGAAGGCGTCAAGGTCACCTTCCATATCGGCTCCGACAACATCGCCGCCGGCGCGCAGGGCGCGGAGTATCTCGCCAACAAGCTCGGCAAGGACGCCAAGGGTCCGGTGCTGGTGATCGAAGGCCTGTCCGGCAACATCACCGGCGAGAAGCGTGCCAAGGGTTTTGCCGACAAGCTGAAGGAGCTGGCGCCCGGCCTCGAAATCGTCGCTTCGCTGCCGGGCGACTGGGACCGCGGCAAGGCCGCTTCGATCGCCACCGACACGCTGACCGCGCATCCTGATCTCGTCGCCATCTTCTGCGCGAACGACGGCATGGCGCTTGGTGCAGTGGAATCGGTCTATGCGGCGGGCAAGGGTTCGCAGGTGACGATCATCGGCGTCGACGGCAATGTCGATGCGGTGAAATCGATCAAGGAAGGCCGCCTCAATGCCTCGGTGGCGCAGCTTCCCTATCTGGTCGGCAAGCAGGCGGTCGAGAACGTCAAGAAGGCGCTCGGCGGCGAGAAGGTTCCGGAAAGCATTGCCGTGCCGACTTTGGTGCTGACCAAGGACGTGCTCGACGCCGGCAAGGAACCGATGCTGCAATATGTGAAGTGAGGAAGGAAGGGAGTAGGGGAGTAAGGCAGTAGGGGAGTAGGGGAGCGCGGTTTGCGCTTCGCCCATCTTTCCCTACTCCCCTACTAACCTACTCCCCTACTCCCTTACCCGAAGGGTAGAAAACATGGCTTCTGAACAGCCCGGCTTCTGGGCTCGGGTGCAGCGAGCATCCGTCGAAAGGCTCCACATCCGGCTGGAGTCGCTGGTGGTGCTTCTGGCGCTGAGCACGGCAATGGCGCTCCTGTCGCCCTATTTCCTGTCGCTCAGCAATTTCCTCAACATCCTGCTCGCGACCTCGACGATCGGCGTGCTGGCGATCGCCGCCACTTTCGTCATCGGTTCCGGCGGGCTCGATCTGTCGCTCGGCTCGGTCATGGGGCTTGCGGGCGTCGCAGGCGCTTTCGTGGCGGTCAATCTCGGCTGGCCGTCGGTCTTCGCAGTGGTCGCCTGCATCCTGGCCGGCGGGATCGCCGGCTACATCAACGGGCAACTGGTCACCCGCGCCTTCGTGCCGGCTTTCATCGTCACGCTCGGCATGCTAGGCCTGGCGCGCGGTTTGGCGCTGGTCATCTCGAAGGGCAGGGCGATCTACGGCCTGCCGCCCGAGATCGTCTATATCGGGCAGGGGCGGCCGTTCGGCGTCCCGATGCCGGTGATCATCCTGGTGCTGACGGCCATCGTCGCCCATGCGGTGCTCGCCTATACGCGCTTCGGCCGACACACGCTGGCGCTGGGGGACAGTGAAGGAGCTGCCCGCGCGGCCGGCATCCGTGTCGAGCATCACCGCCGCATCATCTACACGCTGTCGGGCGCGCTTGCCGGGCTCGCCGGCCTGCTCTTCACCGCCCGCGTCAATGCCGGCGATCCGACGGCCGGCATCAACTACGAGCTTACCGCGATCACGGCGGCGATTATCGGTGGCACCAACCTGTTCGGCGGCCGCGCCTCGATCCTCGGCACGATGATCGGCGCGCTGATCATGGGCGTGCTACAGAACGGTCTGACGCTGCTTGCCGTGCAATCCTATTACCAGCAGATGGCGATCGGCGCGGTGCTGATCCTCGCCGTCTTCATCGACCAGTACCAGGTGCGGAAGGAGTCGCGCGTATGATCCTGCTTTCGCTGCGCGGCATCCGCAAAAGCTTCGGCGCGGTCGACGTGCTGCATGGCGTCGATCTTTCGGTCGCGGCCGGCGAGGTGGTCGGACTGGTCGGCGACAATGGCGCCGGCAAGTCGACGCTGATGAAGACCATCACCGGCATCTACCGTGCCGACACCGGCTCGATCGAGTTCGACGGCAAGGATATCCTGGCGCTGGACCCCGGTCAGCGGCGGCGCCTCGGCATCGAAATGATCTACCAGGATCTGTCTCTAGCCAAGCAACAGGACGTGGCGTCGAACATCTTCCTCGGTCGCGAACCGACGAAAAGGCTGTTCGGCCTGTTCCCCGGCTTCGTCGACAAAAGCGAGATGGATCGCCAAGCGTCGAAAATGATCGAGCGGTTGGGCGCGCATCTGCCGTCGATAAACCGGTCGGTCGGTTCGTTCTCCGGCGGCCAGCAGCAGACGGTGGCGATCGCGCGCGCGCTCACCTTCAATCCGAAGCTCGTCATCATGGATGAACCGACTGCGGCGCTTGCCGTGCGCGAGGTGCAGAGCGTGCTCGATCTCATCCGGCGGCTGAAGTCCGAAGGCATCGCCGTCATCCTGATCTCGCACCGGCTGAACGACGTGCTGTCAGTCACCGACCGCATCGTCGTGCTGCGCCACGGCAGGGCGGACGCCGATCTCGTCACCGCCAGGACCAACATGAACGAAGTCGTCAGCCGCATCGTCGGCGGCGGCGATACGGCCGCAGCGGCGGCGCATGAGCAACGAGGCTGACATGAACACCTTCGGACTGCACACTTTCGCCATCGCACCGGTCTGGGACCTTGCCCGCATCGAGCCGCAGATGGACAGGCTCAAGGAATACGGCATCGGGCTGATGGAGATCCCTTTGCTTCGGCCTGAGGAGATCGACACCAAGCGGACGCGCAGCTTTGCCAATCACTATCGTGTTGAACTGGTCCCCTCGCTCGGCCTGCCGCGCGCGCTCGATGTGGTCGAACGGCCGGACGAGGCGCTGGATTTCCTCGAACCGGCTTTCCGGGTCTGCAATGAGGTCGGCGCCGAAGCGCTCGGCGGCGTCACCTACGGCACGATCGGCAAGACCACCGGCCGCGCGCCGACGCAAAGGGAAATCGACGGTATGTGCCGTTTCCTCGAACGCGCGGCGAAGGCGGCGAAGTCTCGCGGCCTGAAGCTCGGCATCGAGCCCTGCAACCGATACGAGACGCACCTGATCAACCGCGGCATCGACGCGGCAAAGATCATCGAGCGCATCGGCGCGCCCAACATCTTCATTCATCTCGACACCTACCACATGCATATCGAGGAGGAGAGCTTTGCTTCCGGTTTCGAGGCGGCGGTGCCCTATCTCGGCTATGTGCATGTGTCGGAAGCCAACCGCGGCGTGCCGGGACGAGGCATGCTCAACTGGGCGGCCTGCATGAAGGCCATCGCCGACATCGGCTACCAGGGCGCAATCACGCTCGAAAGCATGAACCATGTCGATGTCGACATTGCCGGCGGGCTCGCCGTGTGGCGGCCGGTGGCCGAGGATCCGCGCGACGTGATCGAGGTCGGACTGCCGTTCTTGCGCGAGGAGGCGAGGAAGGCCGGGCTGACGCTGGGGTGAGGGCATTTCTTCCTTCCCCCTTGTGGGGGAGGGCGGCCTCGCGAAGCGAGGTCGGATGAGGGGTGCTCCAGGGAAAGCCAGCGTCTCACTCCGCTGGAACACCCCTCATCCGTCTCGGCGCTGCGCGCCGATCTACCTTCTCCCACAGGGGAGAAGGAAGAAGCGGCCAATTAGAACGGGTAGTGCTGCCCCGGGTCCTCGATCGTCACCCAGCGCAGGTCGGTGAATTCGGCGATCGAGGCCTTGCCGCCGAAGCGGCCATAGCCCGAACCCTTGACCCCGCCGAAAGGCATCTGCGCCTCGTCGCCAACGGTCGGGCCGTTGATGTGGCAGATGCCGGCGTGGATGCGCGCGGCGACGGCCATGGCGCGGCGGATGTCGCGGCTGAACACGGCGGACGACAGGCCGTATTCGGTGTCGTTGGCGACGCGCACCGCTTCGTCCTCGCCTTTCACGCGAATGACCGGCTTCACCGGACCGAACGACTCTTCCGAATAGACGCGCATCGCGGGCGTCACGTGGTCGAGGAGCGTCGCTTCCACCACCGTTCCTGTCCGCTTGCCGCCGGCCGCGAGCGTTGCGCCCTTCGCGGTCGCGTCGGCAATCAGCTCCTCCATCTTATCCGCCGCCTGGCTGCTGATCAGCGAGCCGAGCACGACATGACCGCGCGGGTCGCCGGCCGGAAGTTTGGAGGCACGCGCGGCGAGCTTGGCGACGAACTCGTCGGCGATCTTCTCATCGACGATCAGCCGCTCGGTCGACATGCAGATCTGGCCCTGATGCATGAAGGCGCCGAAGGTCGCGGCATTCACGGCAGCGTCGATGTCGGCGTCGTCCAGCACGACCAGTGGCGCCTTGCCGCCGAGCTCGAGCAGCGCCGGCTTGAGGTGCCGCCCCGAGAGCTCGGCGATGATGCGGCCGACCTTGGTCGAGCCGGTGAAGTTGATGCGCTTGACCGCCGGATGCGCGATCAGCGTCTCGACGATTGCAGCGGCGTCCTTCGGGTCGTTGGTGACGACATTGACCACGCCCTTGGGCAGGCCGGCCTCGACCAGCACCTGGCCGATCAGACGATGCGTGCCGGGGCATAGTTCGGAGGCCTTCAGCACCACCGTGTTGCCGCAGGCGAGCGGCATCGCCAGCGCACGCGTGCCGAGGATGACCGGCGCGTTCCACGGCGCGATGCCGAGGCACACGCCTGCCGGCTGGCGGATCGCCATGGCGAGCGTGCCCGGCTTGTCGGATGGAATAACCTCGCCGGAAATCTGCGTGGTCATCGCCGCCGCCTCGCGCAGCATGTTGGACGCCAGCATGACGTTGAAGCCCGCCCAGGGTTCGGTGGCGCCGGTCTGTTCCGTCATCAGCTTGGTGAATTCCCCGACCTTCGAGGCCATGACGTCGGCCGCCTTCAGAAGCAGCATCCGGCGCTCGCCAGGTCCGGTCTTCGACCAGGCGTCGAAGGCTGCCGCCGCCGCATCTGCCGCGGCGTTGGCGTCGGCAATGCTTGCGGCGGCGGCGCGCGTCGCGAGCTTGCCGGTGAAGGGGTCCAGGCGCTCGTAAGAGGCTTTGCCGGTCGCCGCCCTTTCGTCGCCGTCAATCAGAAGTCCGATGTCCATGGGTTTCTCCCTCGCTTTCGCTGGAGCGTTGCAAAATTAGAAGCCAAGCACTTCCGCGTTGATCGACGCTTCGAGGTCGCCGTCGACCGGCACGTTGGCGCCGTTGATCCAGCGCGCGCCGTCGGAGCACAGGAACAGCACGACGGGCGCGATGTCGCCCGATGTGCCGGCGCGGCCGACGCGCGCGATATCGCTGTCGACCTTGGCGTCACCGAGGACCGAGCGGAACTGTTTCAGGATCGGCGTCTCGACCGGACCGGGGCTGACCGCGTTGACGCGGATGCCACGGCTCTTGAACAGGTCGTGATGCGCGGCGCGGAAGGTCCACAGGAGCAAAAGCTCCTTCGAGACCGGGTAGCCTTCCTCGTTCTTCACCGCATGGTCGGCAATCACCTTGGCGAC
Organism: Mesorhizobium sp. CA15; assembly: GCF_020165215.1. NCBI lineage: Bacteria > Pseudomonadati > Pseudomonadota > Alphaproteobacteria > Hyphomicrobiales > Phyllobacteriaceae > Mesorhizobium > Mesorhizobium sp. CA15. Next base: position 36,027 of record NZ_JAIUHQ010000002.1, on the reverse strand, counting down.
GTCGGGAAAGCCTTCGATGCTGACCATCGAGGCAGCGCGGTTCAGATTGGCGCGCCAGCCGTAGCCGGCAATGGAGGCAACGTTGACGATGGCGCCGCCTTCGCGAAGCCTGGGCGCCAGCGCCTCGGAAAGCGCGCGCAGGCCGTAGAAATTGACGGCGAGCGTCGGCGCCGCGCCCATATTGCCGGAAAGGCCGGCGACGTTGCAGAGCGCGTCGATGCGCTGCGGCAACCGCGCCACGAGGTCGTCGACGCCGGCTTTGGACGAGATGTCGGACTTGACGAAGACGCCCTGATGTCCGGCCGGCTCGCGCAGGTCGACGCCGATGACGTCGGCGCCGAGTTGGCCCGCGAGTTCCGCCGTGCGGGCGCCGATGCCCGAGGCGACGCCGGTGATGAGGATCGTCTTGCCGAACAGCATGCTCATGCCTTCTCGCTGTGTGCCGCAGTGGGTGCTGGTGAAATGGCCTCGCCGGTCGGATCCGCCACGCTGGCGGGAAGCCTGACGCGGTAGCCGACCGACAGCAGGCGCCAACCAAAACGCTCTTCGAGCGTGCCCCAGAGGCCGCGCGGCAAGAGCAGCGAGAAGACCAGTGCCGTGGCGCCGAGCCCAATCAGGTACCAGACGCCGGTGCCGCCGAACCAGGTCTCGATGAGGAAGAAGAGCAGCGCGCCGAGGATGGCGCCCTCGAAGGTGCCGATGCCGCCGACCAGCACCATGAAGATCATGTAAGCGGTCCACTGCACGTTGAAATAGGTCTTCGGCTGGAAGGTGGTCGCGGTGGCCAGCCACAGCGCGCCGGCGACGCCGATGCCGAAGGCGGCGAGCATGAAGAGCAGCCGCTTGGTGCCGGTGACGCGCACGCCGACGGAGGCCGCCGCATCCTCATTGTCGCGGATGGCGCGAATGGCGGCGCCGGTGCTGCCGCGCAGCAGACCGAACAGGATCGCGAGCAGGGCGGTCATCGACGCCAGCGCCAGCCAGTAGATGGTCAGCCGGCGTGTCGATGCATCGTAGACGTTGAGCGAGATCAGCGACGTGCCGGTCTCGCCCTGGATCAGCCGGTCGAGATTGACGAGCAGGTGGGTGAGCGCCGCGATCACCCACATGCCGATGGCGAACTCGCCGTTCCTCAAGCGCAGCATGAACAACGAGATCGGCCACGACACGGCGCCGACGATGACCGCCGAGACGAAGAGCGAGACGAATGGATTGAGCCCGGCATTGGCGAGGCGGATGGCGAAGTAGGCGCCGAGGCCGAAGAACACCTGCTGGCCGACCGAGACCAGCCCGCCGAAACCGGCCAGCGCATTCCACATGGCGGCGAGGATCACATAGATGAACAGCGCCGTCATGCGATCGACCGCGCCGGCCGACAGGAATTGCGGCGCGACGGCGAGCAGCAGAATGATGGTCAAAACGCCGATGCCGGCGCTGCGCGAAGCGGCCGTGCCACGCTCGATGACCAGGGAGGCGGCGCTCATGAGGCTTTCCGCGTGGAGAGGCGCAGCAAGCTGTGCAGGCCGAGGCCGGAAGTGTAGAGCCGGATGAACAGCACGATCAGGAAAGCGACGTGGCCGCCGATGAGGAAACCTTGCGGATGGATCCTGGCGCCGAGCGTTTGGGCGAGCGCCAGCACGATGCCGCCGATCAGCGTTCCCCAGAGCGAGCCGGCGCCGCCGATGACGGCGGCTTCGAAGGCGAACAGAAGTTGCGTTGCGCCGGCATAGGGATCGAAAGTGGCGCGCATGCCCAGGAAGGCGCCGGCGAGACCGACCGTGACCATGGCGATTGCCGCGGCTATTGCCATGGAGCGGCGCGCGTCGACACCGACAATGCCGGCGGTATCAGGGTCTTCCGAGGTCGCCCGGATCGAGCGGCCCAACCCGGTGCGGGTGAGGAACAGTTGCAGTCCACCAAGCAGGACGACGGCGGTGACGAAGATGATCACCGCGAGCTTGCCGACATAGAGGCTGCCCGGCCATTCCCAGGAATCGTAGGACAGGCTGCCGATGAAGGGCGCCAGCGAGCGCGTGTCGGCGCCGAACTGTTCGAACAGCACATTGTCGATGACGATGGCGAGGCCGAAGGTTGTGAGGATCGGCAGCAGCGCGCCGCCGCGCGCGCTGCGCTCGAGCAGGAAGTGCTGCAGGGCCCAGCCAATCGCGGCCATCAGCGGCAGCACGACGAGCAGGCCCAGAAATGGCGAGATGTGGAAGCGCGAGGCGAGCAGCCACAGCGCGAAGGCCGACAGCACGGCGAGGCTGCCATGCGCCAGGTTGATGATGCGCATCACCGAGAACATGAAGGAGAGGCCGCAGGCGATCAGCGCGTAATAGCCGCCGAGCAGGACGCCCTGGACAATCTGGTTCATCATGCCGGCACGCCTCCGGCGCCCTTCCGGTGCAGGCCGAAATAGGCCTTGGTCACCTCGTCGCGCGACACGCTCTTGCTGTCGCCGGCAAGGACGATCCGGCCCTCCAGCATGCAGATCACCTTGTCGGAGACGGAGAGCGCGCGGTTAAGGTCCTGCTCGACCAGGATGATCGTCGTGCCGGAGCCGATCAACCCCTGCAGGGAGGCATAGACGCGGTCGACGACCAGCGGCGACAGGCCGAGCGAGACCTCGTCGAGCAGGAGCAGATCGGGATTGCTCATCAGCGCACGGCCGATTGCGGTCGCCTGCTGCTCGCCGCCGGAAAGATGCCCGGCCTTGGCATGGCGGCGCGGCTTCAAGTTGGGGAAGGTGTCGAGCACGCGTTCGACGCTCCAGTCGCCGGGGCGGCCGGCAGTGCGGCCAAGCAGAAGGTTTTCCTCGACCGTCATCTGCACGAACAGCCGCCGGCCTTCGGGAACCAGGGCGATGCCCTTGCGGACGCGTTCATGCGAAGGCACACCGGAGAGATCGTCGCCGTCGAAGACCACACGGCCCGAGGCCGCCTGGTGCGCGCCGGCGATTGCGCGCAGCAGCGTCGTCTTGCCCGCGCCGTTGGCGCCGACCAGCGCCAGCGTCTCGCCGCGCTCGAGGCTGAAGCTGACGCCGCGCACCGCCTGCAGCAGGCGGTGGCGGACAACGAGATCCTCGGCCGACAGCAGGCTCATTTCGGGCCTCCGCCGAGATAGGCGCTGATCACCTGCGGGTCGGCCATCACCGCCTGCGGCTCGCCGTCGGCGATAATCTTGCCGGCGTCCATGCAGATCAGCCGTTCGGCCACTTGCAAAAGCACGTGGACGATGTGCTCGATCCAGACGATGCCTATCCTGCGGCGGCGCAATTCGCGGATGGTCTCGACGAGCTCGCCCGCCTCGCCGTCGGTCAGGCCGCCGCCGATCTCGTCGAGCAGAAGCAGCGTCGGTTTCGCGGCGAGCGCGCGGGCGAGCTCCAGCCGCTTGCGGTCGAGCAGGCCGAGCGTTTCGGCGCGGCGGTTGGCTATGCTGAGCATGCCGCAGAGCTTCAGCGAGCCGAGCGCTTCCTCATAAGCCTCGTCGCGGCCGAGTCCGGCGCCGTGCGAGGCGGCGACGAAGACATTCTCGAAGACGGTCATGCCGCCGAAGGGTTTCGGTACCTGATGGGTGCGCACCAGGCCCAACCGGCAGCGCTGCGTGGCCGGCAGCGTGGTCACGTCATCGCCCTTGAAGGCGATGGTTCCGGCGCTCGGCGGATAGGCGCCGGAAAGCACGCTGAGCAGCGTCGTCTTGCCGGCGCCGTTCGGGCCGACGATGCCGACCGCTTCCTCGGCGCCCATGGCGAAGTCGATGTCGTCGAGCACCACAAGCGCGCCGAAGCGCTTGTGGATGCCGGCGGCGCTGAGGACGGCACCGTTGGGCGTCGCGTTCACGATGCGGTCCCCGACTTAATCAGCCGTTGTAAGGCTGGAGCTTGGCCCCAACCGGCACGTTCGGGTCTGTGGCGTTCTCGGTCACGACATAGTCGAGCGGGAATTTCGAGCCTTCCTTGGCGGCGACCCATTGCGTGCCAATGATCGGGCCGGGGGACACGTTCGCGACGGGGCCGCTGGTGAAGTCGACCTTGCCGATCATGGTCTCGGTCTTCAGCACGCTCAGTGCCTTGGCGACCGCCGCCTTGTCCTTGGCGTTGGAACTCGCCTTCAGGGCTTCGAAGCCGGCGTCGAGCAGCGACATCGAGGCGCCGAGCTGCTGTGTCCACTGCTTGCCGCTCGCCGCCTCGTAACCGTCGGCAAGCTCGGTGCCGGGGACGCCGGTCAGCGGCGACTTGTAGGGGAAGGCCTTGTGCCAATAGGCGGCGCTCGAGATCTTCATGCCGAGATCGCCGAGCGCCTCGATGTCGGAGGGGAACAGGCCGGTCTTGGCGACCTGGGCGATCTTGATCTGCCGGGTCAGCCCCTGCTGCGCGGCCTGGCGCCAGAAGGCGGCGAAGTCCGGCGGGATCGGGAAGGAGTTGAAGATCTCGACGCCTTCCTGCTTGAACAGCGCGATCTGCGAGGAATAGTCGGTTGTGCCGGTCTCATAGGCGCCGGGATCGACGATCGTAAAACCCTGCTTGGCCAGGAGCGGCGCGAGGTTGGCGCGAATGGCGTTGCCGTCGGCGTCGTTCGGATACATGACGCCGACCTTCTTGTTGGTCTCGATCAGGTTCCACTGCGAAATATAGGTCTTGAAGAATTCGCCGACGCCGAAGCCGAAATGATAGGTCCATTTGAAAGGCGAGGGCGCGCCCGGCTTGGCGCCGCGGCCGAAATACCACGCCTCCCACGGCATGACGGTGGAGAGGCACGGCACGCCGGCCGCCTCGCAGGCATCGGCGACCGGGTTGATCACCTCGGGCGTGGAAACGGCCAGCATCAGGTCGATGGCCTGGTTGTTGATCAGGTCTTTTGCCAACTGGCCGGCGCGCGACGGATCCGACTGGGTGTCCTGGTCGAGGATCTCGACGCTGTATTTCTTGCCGCCGAGCTCGATGCCGTTGGCAAGGGCCTTGCGGGCGAGGTCAAGCACATAGCCGTCGGTTTCGCCGAAGCCGGCGAGCGGGCCGGTGCGCGGGCTGACGAAGCCGACCTTGAGCGTGTCGGCGGCCTGCGCGAAAGCCTTGCCGCGGCCGAACGCAAGTGCTGCGCCACCGGCCATCGATGTAGCAATGAACTGGCGTCGTGAAATGCCCGATATGGCGGGCTTGCTGCCGATATTATGAGACATCTGCTCCTCCCTCAGTCGCCGTTCGACACGACGGCAAACGGGTCTTCCGCTTGCGGCCGGACGGCACGGCTTTCGATCCTCCGGAGATCACATTGCACTAGCGGTTTGGTTCGGTAAAATGATATTTTACGGTGTTTTATTAACCGCTGGGTTAGCGAAATTCGAACTGCTAGCTCGATCGTCAGGCGTGGTGCCGCGCGGCTTCGCGGATCGTCTGCAACAGGATGGTGAAGGCGGGCGAGGGCGCGGTGTCGGTGCGCATGGTCAAACCCACCGGCCCTTTGGTCTCCTCCGTATCCACCGGCAGTGCGACGAAAGCGCCGCTGGCGATCTCATTGGCAACGACGCCGGCCGAGATGATCCATACCGCATTGCTCTGGCGCATGAAGGAACGGCCGAAGGAATCGGAAACGGTTTCGATCTCCGTGGCGGGCGCGGTCATGCCGTTGGTGATGAAGAGCCGGTCGACAAAGGGGCGTATGACGGATTCCCGCGTCGGCATCAGGACGGGGAAGTCGTCGAGCCGCGCGAAGATGTCTGCCCCGGGTTCCGACAGGGGATGCCCGGCCCGCACCACGAACAGCACCTGCTCGGAATAGAGATGTTCGAAGAAGAAGCCGGTCATGTGCTCCGGCGCCGCGAGCCGGCCGACGACGAGGTCGAGCGCGCTAACGCGCAACTGTTCGAGCAGCACGGCGTTCTCGCCGGTGACGATCTTGAGCGCGGCGCCGGTGTTTTCCTCGAGGAACAGGTTCATGGCGAGCGGCATCACGCGGGCCGACACCGTCGGCAGCGCGCCGATGCGGATCGGGTCGCGATGGAGAGCGCCGTCCTGGCGCACGGAATCGACGCCGCGCTTCAGCGCCGAGATCGCCGAGCCGGCATGGCCGAGGAAGATTTCGCCGAGACGCGTGACCCGGATGCCGCGCCCGTCGCGCTCGACCACGGCGACACCCAGCGCTTCTTCCAGCTCGCGCAAGGTCTTGGTCACAGCCGGCGCGCTGACATGCAGGAAGTCGGCCGCGCGCGCCACGCTGCCTTGCCGGGCGACTTCGAGAAAGGCCTGCAGATGGCGGAAGCGGATCCGGCTTTCGGCCATGGTTCGATAACCTCAGAGTTAATGAAACGCCGCAAAATATCATTTTACCGAACCAAACCGCTGGTGCAATGTGGCTTTGGAGGATCGGAACCGTGCCATTCGTCAGCATAGGCGGCGTCACGCTGCACCACCGCTACATCGAGGCGACCGGCACTTCGCGTCCGATCATCTTCATCAATTCGCTCGGCACCGATTTCCGGATCTGGGACGATGTCGTCGCGAAACTGATCGGCGAAATGCCGATGCTCGTCTACGACAAGCGCGGTCACGGCCTGTCCGACATAGGCAACGGGGTTCATTCGATAGACGACCATGTCGACGACCTGCTGGGTCTCATTGATCATTTCGGTTTCGACAAGGTGGTGCTGTTCGGCCTGTCGGTCGGCGGCCTGATCGCGCAGCGCCTCTATACTCGCGATCCCAAACGCGTGGAGGCGCTGATCCTCAGCGACACCGCGCACAAGATCGGCACGGATGAGAGCTGGAACACGCGCATCGCGACCGTCGAGCGCGACGGCATAGAGGCGATCGCCGACGGCGTGCTGAAAGTGTGGTTCACGCCGGATTTCCATGCAGCGCGCGCCGCCGAGCTGGCCGGCTGCCGCAACATGCTGATTAGGCAGGCGCTGCCTGGTTATATCGGGACATGCGCGGCGGTGCGCGATGCCGATCTTACCGACGCGGCGCGGCGTATCACTGCGCCGACGCTCTGCATCGTGGGCGATCAGGACGGCTCGACGCCACCCGATCTTGTTCGCTCGCTGGCGGATCTGATTCCAGGCGCCCGCTTCGAAATGATCCGCGATGCCGCGCACATCCCGTGCATCGAGCAGCCCGAGGCGCTCGTCACCTTGATCCGCGATTTCGTCACCTCATTGCCTGAGGAAACGTCTGCCCATGGATGATGTCACGAAGAACCGCTACCGGACGGGTCTCGAGGTCCGCCGCTCCGTGCTTGGCGATCCCCACGTCGACCGCGCCGAGGATGCCGCGACCGATTTCGACCGGCCGTTCCAGCAATTGATCACCGAGGCTGCCTGGGGAACGGTGTGGGCGCGACCGGGCTGGTCGAAGCGCGAGCGTTCGATCGTGACGCTGGCCCTGCTTGCCGCGCTCGGCCATGACGACGAGGTGGCCATGCATGTGCGCGCCACCGCCAATACAGGCGCTACGCGGGACGACATCTGCGAGGCCTTCCTGCACGTCGCCGTCTATGCCGGCGTGCCAGCAGCCAACCGCGCCTTCAAGATTGCCAAGGAGGTGTTCGCGCAGATGGACGGAGCCGCCCATGGCTGAGCGAGGCTCGAACCGTTCACCCGAGACCGGCGCCTTCTTCCAGCGCGACCACCAGTGGCATCCGGCCGCCTTCACGCCGAACTACAAGAGCTCGGTGCTGCGCTCGCCCCAACGGGCATTGGTGGCATTCGACAACACGCTGTCGGAACTGACCGGACCGGTCTTCGGGCACGCGATGCTCGGCGAGCTCGACAACGACCTGATCCACAATTTCGGCAGGCCTGGCGAGAGCGCCCTCGGCGAGCGCATCATCGTCCATGGACGCGTGCTCGACGAGCGGGGCAAGGGCGTGCCTGGCGTGCTGCTCGAATTCTGGCAGGCCAATGCCGGCGGCCGCTACCGTCACAAGAAGGACGCCTATCTCGCCCCCCTTGATCCGAATTTCGGCGGCTGCGGCCGCACGATCACCGGCGAAGACGGCAGCTACGCCTTTCGCACGGTCAGGCCCGGGCCCTATCCGTGGCCGAATGGGCCGAACGACTGGCGGCCGGCGCATATCCATTTTTCCGTGTTCGGTCATGGCTTCGCGCAGCGGCTGATCACACAGATGTATTTCGAGGGCGATCCGCTGATCTGGCGTTGTCCGATCGTCGGCGGTATTTCCAACAGGGAAGCTATCGAGGCGCTGATCGCCGCGCTCGACATGCAGTCGACCATCCCGATGGATGCGCTCGCCTACAAGTTCGACATCGTGCTGCGCGGGCGCCGCTCGACATTGTTCGAGAACAGGCCGGAGGGCAATTGATGGCGCAGTCGCTCGACCGGTTGAAGGAAAGCCCTTCGCAGACCGCCGGCCCTTACGTGCATATCGGGCTGACGCCCAATTTCTGCGGCATCGGCGGCGTCTATGCGAACGACCTTGGCTCATCGATGATCAACGACCAAACCAAGGGCGAGCGCATCGAGCTGCGCATCCGCGTGTTCGACGGCACCGGCACGCCGCTCAAGGATGCGCTGATCGAGATCTGGCAGGCGGACGCCAACGGGCTCTACAATTCGCCGTCGGAATTGCGCGGCGCCGCCGATCCGAATTTCCCTGGATGGGGCCGGCAGCCGACCGACATGGAAACGGGCGTCTGCCTGTTCCGGACAATCAAGCCGGGCCGCGTGCCGTTTCGCGACGGCCGGCTGATGGCGCCGCACATCACGCTGTGGATCGTGGCGCGCGGCATCAATGTCGGCCTGCACACCAGGCTCTATTTTTCCGACGAGGAAAAGGCCAATGCCGAGGACCCGATCCTCGCCCGCATCGAGCATCGCCTGCGTGTGCCGACGCTGATCGCCGAGCGCCGGGGCGATACTTACGTCTTCGACATCCACCTGCAGGGCGAAAAGGAGACGGTCTTCTTCGACAGCTGACCGTGGCCGCCATGACCGTTTCGCCCTTTGATCACCCGCTGCTTTCTGGCCTGCTCGGCGACGAAGAGGCGGCCAGACATTTTTCCGTCGAAGCCGACATCGCCGCGATGCTCAGCTTCGAACGGGCGCTGGCCGAGGCGGAGGCCGAGTGCGGCGCGATTTCCCGCGATGCGGCGACGGCGATCTCGAAGGCGCTGGCGGCGTTCCGGCCGGATACGGCGAAGCTGCGCGCCGGCGTCGCCGCCGACGGCGTCGTGGTGCCGGAACTGGTGCGACAGATCAAGGCTGCTGTTGGCGTGCCGCACGATGCATTCGTTCATTTCGGCGCCACCAGCCAGGATGTGATCGATACATCGCTGGTGCTGCGCCTGAGCGGGGCGGTCGAGCATGTCGGCCTGTTGCTCAGCGAGAACGTCGTGCGGCTCGCCGGTCTCGAACAGGATTTCGAGGGCAGGGCGATGATGGCGGTGACGCGCATGCAGCCGGCCATACCGATCGTCGTGACCGACCGGATCGCTTCATGGCGAGCGCCGCTCCAGCGTCACCAGGAACGTTTGAAGGAGCTGTCCGGCCGGCTGCTGGCGGTGCAGTTCGGCGGCGCCGCCGGCACGCTGGAAAAGCTCGGCGACAAGGCCGCCGCAGTGCGCGCCGCGCTTGCCGCGAAGCTCGGCCTTGCCGACGCGCCGCAATGGCACAATCAGCGCGACGCGCTCGCCGAGTTCGCCGGCTGGCTGTCGCTGGTGACCGGCAGCCTCGGCAAGTTCGGGAAGGACGTTGCACTGATGGCGCAGGCGGGAACCGACATCAAGCTGTCCGGCGGCGGCGGTTCATCTACCATGCCGCACAAGCAGAATCCCGTGAAGGCGGAAGCCCTGGTGGCCCTCGCCCGCTTCAATGCCGTCCAGCTTTCCGGCATGCACCAGGCGCTGGTGCATGAGCAGGAGCGCTCGGGTTCGGCCTGGACGCTGGAATGGCTCATCCTGCCGCAAATGGTCGTGGCGACGGCGGCCGCGCTCAGGCTTGCAGCCGAGTTGGCCAGACAGATCGAGAGCCTCGGTCATTGATGCGCACGCAAGTCGCCATCATTGGCTCGGGGCCGTCCGGGCTGCTGCTCGGCCAATTGCTTGCCACGATTGGCGTCGAGACGATCATCCTCGAGCGGTCGAGCCGCGAGCATGTGCTTGGCCGCGTTCGCGCCGGTGTGCTCGAACAAGGCACGGTCGACCTGCTCGGCGAAGCAGGCGCGGCGGAGAGGCTCTATGAACAGGGCCTGCCGCATGAAGGCATTTCGCTCGCCTTCGACGGCCGCGCGCACCGCATCGACATGACCGCGCTCACCGGCGGCAAGCATGTCACTGTCTATGGCCAGACCGAGGTGACGCTCGATTTGATGCGGAAGCGCGAGGCGGCGGACTTGGTGACTTTCTTCGAAACGTCGAATGTCGCGCTGCATGGTTTCGATGGCACGTCGCCCTTCGTCACCTACGAGAAGGACGGCGTCACGCACCGCATCGATTGCGACTTCATCGCCGGCTGCGACGGCTATCACGGCGTCAGCCGCAGATCAGTGCCGGAAAACGCCTTGAAGACGTTCGAGCGCCACTATCCGTTCGGCTGGCTGGGCGTGCTGGCCGAGGTGCCGCCGGCCGACCGCGAGCTGGTCTATGCCAACCATGAGCGGGGCTTTGCGCTCTGCTCGATGCGCTCGCCACAGCGCAGCCGCTACTATGTGCAGGTTCCCGCCGAGGAGCGCGTCGAGGCCTGGTCCGACGACCGCTTCTGGGACGAGTTGCGCTGCCGCCTGCCGCCGGCGACCGCTGCCGCCGTCACCACCGGCCCATCGTTCGAGAAGTCGATCGCGCCGCTGCGCTCCTTCGTCGCCGAGCCGATGCGCTTCGGCCGGCTGTTCCTGGTTGGAGACGCCGCCCATATCGTGCCGCCGACCGGCGCCAAGGGCCTCAACCTCGCGGCCAGCGACGTGCGCTATCTGTTTGCCGGGTTTCGTGAATTCTACCGCGAAAAGTCAGACGCCGGGCTCGACGCCTATTCGGCCAAGGCGCTGGCGCGGGTGTGGAAAGCGGTGCGCTTTTCCTGGTGGATGACAACGATGCTGCACCGTTTTCCGGAGACGGGAGAGTTCGGCCAACGCATCCAGGAAGCCGAACTCGATTACCTCGTGCATTCGAGAGCCGCATCGACCGCGCTCGCCGAAAACTACGTCGGCTTGCCCTATTGATCTGCCCGACTGGTCAAACCCGCTCCAGCGCGAGGGCGATGCCCTGGCCGACGCCGATGCACATGGTGGCCAAAGCCAGCTTGCCGCCGCGTTCGCGCAGCTCGAGCGCGGCCGTGCCGGTGATGCGCGCGCCCGACATGCCGAGTGGATGACCGAGGGCGATCGCGCCGCCATTCGGATTGACGTGCGCCGCGTCCTCGGCGATGCCGAGCTGGCGCAGCACGGCAATGCCTTGCGAGGCGAAAGCTTCGTTCAATTCGACGACATCGAATTGCTCGGGCGTCAGACCGAGGCGGGCGCAAAGCTTCTCGGTGGCCGGGGCCGGACCGATGCCCATGATGCGCGGCGCCACACCGGCGACGGCGCCGCCGAGGATGCGGGCGATCGGCGTCAGGCCATACTTCTTCGCCGCCGCTTCCGACGCGATGATGAGGGCCGCCGCACCGTCATTGACGCCGGACGCGTTGCCGGCGGTGACGCTGCCGCCCTGGCGGAATGGCGCCGGCAGTTTGGCCAGGGTCTCGACGGTGGTGCCGGCGCGTGGATGCTCGTCCTTCGAGACGACGACCGGATCGCCTTTCTTCTGCGGGATCGTCACGGACGTGATCTCTTTCGCCAGCCGGCCGCTGCCTTGAGCGGCAACGGCCTTGTCCTGGCTGCGCACCGCGAAGGCGTCCTGGTCCGCGCGGGAAACGGAAAAATCCTCGGCGACGTTCTCCCCGGTCTCCGGCATGGACTCGACGCCATATTGCTTCTTCATCAGCGGGTTGACGAAGCGCCAGCCGATGGTGGTGTCGTAGATCTCAGCGTTGCGCGAAAAGGCGGCGTCGGCCTTCGGCATGACGAAAGGCGCGCGGCTCATCGATTCGACGCCGCCGGCAATTATCAGCTCGGCCTCGCCCGATTTGATGGCGCGTGCGGCGATGGTGACGGCATCCATGCCCGAGCCGCACAGGCGGTTGACTGTCGAACCGGGGATGTCCTGCGGCAGGCCGGCAAGCAGCAGCGCCATGCGCGCTACATTGCGATTGTCCTCGCCGGCCTGGTTGGCGCAGCCATAGACGACATCATCGACGGCCGCCCAGTCGACGCCCTGATTGCGCTCGACCAAGGCCCTCAACGGGATGGCGCCGAGGTCGTCGGCGCGGACGGAGGACAACGAGCCGCCGAAGCGGCCGATGGGCGTGCGGATGTAGTCGCAAATGAAGGCTTCAGTCATCTAGGCAGCTTTCCCCTCGGCGATCCCCTGATGCGCCGCCTTGGTGCGGACATGCAGGTCGCGCAATGTCTTCAGCTCGAGTTCCGTCGGCGCCGGCGTCTCGTCAAGAGCCTCCGCGAACTTGACCGTCCAGCCACAGGTCTCCTGTACCTGCTCGCGCGTGACGCCGGGGTGCAGCGACACCACTGTGAATTCCTTGGTCACAGGGTCCGGCTTCCAGATGGCGAGGTCCGTGATCAAAAGCGTTGGCCCGGCGGTATCGATGCCGAGCCGCTTGCGATGATCGCCGCCATCGCCATGGCCGAAGGAGGTGAAGAAGTCGACCTTTTCGACCATGCCGCGCTTCGACTGCGCCATGGTGATGTAGACCTGCTTTGACGAAGTGGCGATCTCCGGCGCGCCGCCGCCGCCGGGCAGGCGGGTCTTGGGATGCGCATAGTCGCCGATGACGGTGGTGTTGATATTGCCGAATTTGTCGAGCTGGGCGGCGCCCAGAAAGCCGATCGAGATGCGGCCGCCCTGCAGCCAATAGCGGAACATCTCCGGCACCGCGACGGTGGTGACCGCCGTCTCGCACAATTCGCCGTCGCCGATCGACAGCGGCAGCACGTCGGGCGCCGTGCCGATGGTGCCGCTCTCATAGATCAAGGTGATATCCGGCGCATGCGTCAGCCGCGCGACGTTGCAGGCGGCCGACGGCGCGCCGATGCCGACGAAGCAGACATCGTCGCTCTTCAAGGCGCGGCTGGCGGCGATCGTCATCATCTCGTTCGGGGTGAAACCAATCTCCTTCGCGTCGCTCATGCGGCTTTCCTCAGATGTTCGATGCGGCCGGCAAAGTCATCCGGGCTGCTCTCGATGACGTTCTGCTGCATCCACGCCTGGAAGCGACCGCGGTCGGCGGCGATCTCGTCCCATTCGAGATAGGCGGCGTTGTCGCGCTCGTAATAGCCATGCGTGTAGGAGGGATGCGAGCCACCGGGCACGACCGAAATCGCAGCGATCGTCCAGCTGGGCAGCACGGTGAGATTGGGGTGGAGTTCGTCGAAGCTGTCGACCATTTCCTCGACCGTCACCACTGCGCGCTTTGCGGCAAGAACAGCCTCCTTCTGGATGCCGATAATGCCCTCGACCAGCACGTTGCCTTTGCGGTCCGCCTTCTGCGCGTGGATGAAGGTGACGTCCGGCCTTATCGCCGGAACGGCCGCCAACACCTCGCCCGTGAAAGGGCAGGTGACGGATTTGATGTTTGGATTGACCACGGCAAGACCGGCGCCGCGATAGCCGCGGAACACCGCACAAGGCAGGCCGGCGGCGCCCGCCTCATAGGCATTGGCCATGCCGGCGTGGCTGTGCTCCTCGATCTCGATGGCGCGGGGAAAGCCGTTCTCGATGGCGTCGCGGGCGCGTCTGAGCAGGCCGACGCCGGGATTGCCGACATAGGAGAAGACGATTTTCCTAGCCATGCCCATGCCGATCATCTGGTCATAGATCAGGTCGGGCGTCATGCGGATAAGCGTCAGGTCGCGAAAGCCCTGGCGGATCGCCTCATGCGCGGCGGCGGTCGGGATCAGATGAGTGAAGCCCTCGAAGGCGACCGTATCGCCGTCATGCAGGTTTTCCGCGACCGCCTCTTTCAGCGGCAGGAACTTGACCATCTCCAGACCCCACGAAAAAGTTCGCATTGCGAACATCTGTTTTGTATGAGATATTTCTAACTCCGAGCTCTGCATTGAGTCAACGCCGGCATGGAGGCGCTCGTGGGAGAGGAAGTAATTTCGCGCGACCACGTCGGCTCGCTGGAACGCGGCCTGGCAGTGATGGAAATCCTTGCGCGCCATCCGGCCGGCATGACGCTGACCCAGATGGCCGAAGAGGCCGATCTCACCCGCGCGGGCGCCCGCCGCTTTCTGCTGACATTGGTCGCCACGGGCTATGCGACGCAGTCCGGCCGGCTGTTCTCGCTGTCGCCGCGCCTTTTGACCGTCGCGCGGACCTGGCTCGGCGGCGCATCGCTTTGGACGTTCGCGGCGCCGATCATGCGCGAGGTGGCGGGCAAATTCGACGAGGCCTGCAACGCGGCGGTGCTATCGGGTGAGGACGTCGTCTATGTTGCGCGCATCCCCGGACGGCGGATCTTAAGCGTCGCGCTCGATGTAGGCACGCGGCTGCCGGCCTATTGCACCTCGATGGGGCGGGTGCTGCTTTCCGGTCTGGAGGCGGACGACTTGAAGACCTTCCTGGCGCAAGCGACCATCGAGCGGCGGACGCCGAAGACGATCACCGGCCGCAACGCGCTCGGCAAGGCCATCGACAAGGCGAGGGCGGAGGGCTTCGCCATCGTCGACGAGGAACTGGAACTCGGCCTGCGCTCGATCGCGGTGCCGATCGTCGATCGCGCCGGCCGCACCGTCGCCGCCATCAACGTCTCGACGCAGTCGGCGCGTTTCTCGGTCGAGGCGATGGAGCGCGACATCCTGCCGGTGCTGCGCCAGGCCAAGCAGCGCGTGGAGGAGTTCTTCTTCGCTTGAGCGGCGCGTCTCCGGTTGCCGCCGCACGTTCATTCTGCGCCCGGTCCTCCTTCCGTTCTTGAATGGTGATGAAGGTTCGTTGACGGGGGAATTCAAATCCGATATTGAACAGGATTATACAGGTTCACTGAACAGGTATCGATATGGCCCGTCGCGCGACGCAGATCACTCCCGGCACGGGCAAGCCCGAGCAGATCGCGACGGTTCTGGAGCATGAGATACGCTCCGGCCTGCTCGGCTTCGGCGACCGCCTGC
This sequence comes from Mesorhizobium sp. CA15, assembly GCF_020165215.1. NCBI lineage: Bacteria > Pseudomonadati > Pseudomonadota > Alphaproteobacteria > Hyphomicrobiales > Phyllobacteriaceae > Mesorhizobium > Mesorhizobium sp. CA15. The sequence continues at coordinate 20,857 of NZ_JAIUHQ010000002.1, read as the reverse complement.
AGAGCGAAAACGAGCTCGTCCAGCGCTTTTCCGTCAGCCGCAACACGGTCCGCAAGGGGCTCGAGGAACTGTCGAGCCGCGGGCTGATCACCACCAAGGTCGGCATCGGCTCATTCGTCACCTTCGACGGCATGCCGGTCGACGACGCGATCGGCTGGTCGCGCGCGCTTGCCAATGCGGGCGCCAATGCCGAGACACGCACGTTGCGGCTCGAGATCATCGAGGACGCCGAACTGGCGGCCAGGCTCGGCGTCGAGAGCTCGTCCTTCATCGCCGTCGATCGTGCCCGCACCAACGCCGACGACGGCCATGCCATCTCGATCGAGCGCAGCCGGCTGCCGCTGTCGCCGGAGTTGGAAGACATACCGCTGCGCGGCCTGCGCGAAGGCTCGCTGCACCAGACGCTGCGCGGGGCAGGGCTTGTTCCCGATCACGGCGAGGAATGGGTCGACATCGAGATGCTGAGCGCTTCCGACGCAGCCATCCTCGCCTGCGCGCCCGGCACGCCGTTCCTGCGCACACGCCGCCTGACACGCGCCGCCGATGGGCGCGCCATCGAATTCGTCACCAGCCTGCTCAACCCGGCGCATTTCGCGCTGCACCTGGAGTTCTGAGCATGGCGGCCGACGCGATGGACCGGGCTATGGGCGCGCTGATCGGCGGGGCGCTGGGCGATGCGCTGGGCATGCCGACGCAGCTTCTGTCGCCGGCCCGTATCGCCGAGCTCTACGGCCATGTCGAGGATTTCGTCGCGCCTGCCGCCGATCACCCGGTGTCGAAAGGGCTGCCCGCCGGCGCGATCACCGACGATACGGAACAAGCGCTGCTGCTTGGCCGCATCCTCGTCGAATCCGGCGAGCGTTTCGATCATGCGCGCTGGGTCAACGCGCTGCTCGACTGGGAGCGCGAGGTCAAGGCGCGCGGCAGCTACGACCTGCTTGGGCCGTCGACCAAGCGCGCTATCGATGCCATCAACAGCGGCGTGCCCGCGGAGGAGGCCGGCCGCGGCGGCGACACCAATGGCGCTGCGATGCGCATCGCGCCGGTCGGTATCATGATGCCGCCGGAGCCGCTCGACGTTCTGGTTTCCAAGGTGGCGGAAACCTGCCGGGCCACGCACAACACCTCGATCGCCATCGCATCGGCTGCGGCGGTCGCAGCCGCCATCAGCCTCGGTGTCTCGGGCGGCGACTGGCGTGGCGCTTCCGGCCATGCGGTCGCCGCCGCAAGGCTAGGTGCTGCGCTCGGCCATTGGGTCACCGGCGGCGACATCGCCGCGCGCATCGTCTGGGCGCAGGAGCTTGTCCGCGGCAAGGCGGAGAAGCAAGCCATCAAGCTGATCGTTGACCTGGTCGGCACCGGCGTCGCCAGCCAGGAATCGGTGCCGGCGGCCTTCGCCGTGCTGGAGGTCGCGCAAGGCGATCCGTGGCGGGCAGCCGTCATCGGCGCCAATCTCGGTGGCGACACCGACACGATCGGGGCGATTGCCGCCGGCATGGCGGGCGCCTGCGCCGGCCTGTCGAGGCTGCCGCAGGACCGCATCGCCCAACTGCATGGCATCGACATCGCGGACGTCCGTGCGCTGGCTGGCGACCTGGTCGCCGCACGCGGCTCCAAGGCCGGCCCAGGCAAGGAGGTTGCCTGATGAGCGGGCGCCTCGTTCATGTCGGCAGCGCCGTGGTCGACTATGTCTACCGCATCGACGCCCTGCCGGCGGCCGGCACGGAAAAGACCGCGTCAGCTTACGCGCGGGTCGCCGGTGGCGGCTTCAACATGATGGTGGCGGCGAGCCGCACCGGCATGAAGGTGGTGTTCGGCGGCCAGCTCGGCACCGGGCCGGACGGAGACTTCCTGCGCAAAGCCTTCGCGGCCGAAGGCATCGAGACGCTGACGCCGCCATCGCCTTCGATGGACAGCGGCAATTGCGTCGCGATGATCAGCGGCGACGCGGAGCGCACCTTCGTTTCGTGGCCGGGCGCCGAGAGCCGGCTCACGCCGGACATGATGAAGCTAGTGCAAGTCGTTGCGGGTGATTGGGTTTCTACTTCCGGCTATACGTTGAGCTATCCCGGCAGCCGCGACGCGCTTGCCGATTGGATCGAGGCGCTTCCGGCCGGCATTCCTTTCGTCTTCGATCCGACACCGGTGATCGCCGACATTCCACGGCCGATCCTGGACAGGGTTCTGGCGCGTACGACCTGGTTGAGCTGCAACACCAATGAGGCTGCCGAGATTGCCGGCGCCGGCGATGCCCAGACCGTCGCGATCCGATTGCTCGCCGAGCATTGCCCCAGGGCCGAAGGCGTCGTCATCCGCGCAGGTGCCCATGGCTGCTTGGTGCGCATGGCCGATGGCGGCACCCGCGCGGTGCCGGGTTTCAAGGTCGAAGCCGTCGACACCAACGGGGCCGGCGACACGCATATCGGCGCCTTCGTCAGCGGCCTTTCGCGCGGCATGGGCGCTTGCGAGGCGGCACGCTATGCCAATGCGGCGGCTGCGCTTTCGGTCACCCGCCATGGCGGGTCCTCAGCGCCGACCGACACGGAAATCCGGGAGTTCCTGACTGAGCGCGGCGAAGCGACGACCGCGCTCGGCCGGGCGGAAGCGACTGCAACTTAACAAGCCCGTCAATCGGGCAAACAATGAGAGGAAAAGAACATGCGCATGCCCAGACTGACCGCTTTCCTGACGGCGACGGCCGTCTTCGTCTCCGCCTTCACGCCGGCCGCACGGGCCGCCGAGGAAGTGCATGTGCTCAACTGGAAAGGCTATGGCGCCGACGAGCCATGGGCGGTCGCCAATTTCGAGAAGGCGACCGGCTTCAAGGTGGTCAACGACTTCTTCAACTCCGAACAGGAGATGCTGACCAAGATCCGCACCAATCCCGGCCTCTACGACGTCGTCATGATCAACGCCGCCTTCAACGACCAGGCGATGGCCGGCAAGCTGATCCAGCCGATCGACGTCTCGAAGCTTTCCAACTATGCCGATATCGCCAAGGACAAGGCCAGCTCGCCGATGCTCAACCATGACGGCAAGGTCTATGGCGTGCCGTGGGTGTGGGGCCTGACGGCTCTGGCGATCAACGACAAGTCCTTCGACAAGCCGCCGACGAGCATCGCCGAGATGTGGAACCCGGCGCATAAGGGCCGCGTCATCATCCGCGACGACGCCGTCGAGGCGGTGCAGTTCGGCGCGATCGCGTCGGGGCAGAACATCAACGACATCAAGGATATGGACGCGGTCAAGGCGAAGCTCACCTCGCTGATGCCGCAGATCAAGACCTTCTGGAGCTCGGAGAACGACTGGAACCAGATGGTCGCCTCCAACCAGATCGACATCGGCACCTATTGGAGCGGCTCGGCCGACCGCGCCAAGACCCATTTCAAGCTGCCGGTCTCGCTGGTCATCCCGCAGGAAGGCGCCGTCGCCTGGCTCGACGCCTTTTCGATCCCGGTCGGCTCGAAGAATGTCGCGGGCGCCGAGGCCTTCATCAACTATATGATCGACCCGAAATTCTACGTCGAATGGGTCACCAAGGTTGGCGCGCCGGTTTCGGCCAACACCAAGGCTGTCGACGCGCTGCCCGAGGACGCCTTCAACCGCAAGGTCATGGGCAGCCCCGAGGTCGCAAAGCGCATCCAGTTCCAGGCGCCGATCACCGACGCGCAGCGCGAGAAATACCTGGCGCTGTGGCAGGAGCTGAAGGTCAACGTGAAGTAATCACGTCTTTCGGTGAGGAGAGGCAGATGGCTGACCAGCTTGCGATCGGTTCGCGCCGCGGACTGAGGCCGGCCTTGCCGCTTCTCCTTCCGGCCTATCTGTGGCTGACGGTGGCGATCTTCCTGCCGCTGTCGGCCATGGTGTTCTTCTCCTTCATGACCGACCTGCCGCTGGCCGGAAAGGAATGGTCGTTCACGCTCGGCAACTATGCAGCTTTCTTCTCGCAGAGCCTCTATTCGACGCTGTTGTTTTCATCGCTGCGGCTCGGGCTGGAGGTGACGCTGTGGTGCGTCGTCATCGGCTACCCGGCGGCCTATGTGCTTGCGAAGGTGCTGAAAGGGCGCAGCCGCGAGGCGATCTTCCTGCTCGTTATCCTGCCCTTCTGGTCGAACGGGCTGGTGCGCATCTTCTCCTGGGCGATGGTGCTGCGCGAAGGCGGCATCCTCGACACCGCGCTCAATGCGTTGCTACCGTTCAAGATCAACATTGATCTCATGTATTCCTACCCAGCCGTCATCATCGGCCTGGTGCACTCCTATGTGCCCTATATGGTGCTGACCTGCTATCTCACGCTGCAGGCCATCGATGATTCGCTGATCGAGGCGGGCCGCTCGCTTGGCGCATCGCGGCGGCAGGTGCTGTGGCGGGTGATCATCCCGCTGTCGATGCCGGGCCTGATCGCGGGTGCCGCGCTGATCTTCGTACCGGTAGTCGGCTCCTTCATGGAGCCGCGCATCCTCGGCGGCCGCACCGGTACCTTCTACGGCACCATCATCGAGGACCAGTTCGTCGCCGTCTTCAACTGGCCGCTGGGCGCGGCACTCTCCTTTATCCTGCTCGCGGTCGTGCTGATCATCCTGGCGCTGGCCGCGCCTGTCCTGCGGAGGGCTGCGTGATGGCGACGACGCGCGTCCTCGAATGGCTCGGGCGCTTCTACATCGTGCTTTTGCTCGGCTTCCTCTACCTGCCGATCATCATCATGGCGGCGATGTCCTTCAACGCTTCGCCCTTCTACCAATTGCCGTTCGAATGGACGACGGACTGGTATTCATCGCTCTGGCAGAACGACCAGTTGATCGCGGCGACCTGGAACAGCATCGAGATCGCCGTCATCACCACTTTGATCTCGACGGTGCTGGGCTCGATGGCCTCGCTGGCGCTCTACCGTTACGACTTCCGCGGCAAGAAAGTCCTGCAGGCGCTGCTCTTCCCACCGATCGCCATCCCGTGGCTGATCACCGGCACGGCAATGCTGATCTTCTTCTTCGGCGTCGGCATCGGCCGCGGGCTGGTGGCAATCCTGCTCGGCCATGTCGCGCTGGCGCTGCCTTATGTGATCGTCGTCGTGTCGGCCCGGCTGCAGACCTTCGCGCCAGAGCTGGAGGAAGCGGCGCGCTCGCTCGGCGCCAACCAGTGGCAGGTGACCATGCGGGTTACTTTGCCGTGGATCATGCCTGGGGTGATCGCCGGCGGGCTGTTCGCCTTCGCCGTGTCGTTCGACCAGTTCGTGGTCTCGTATTTCCTGTCGACGCCCGGCCAGACGACATTGCCGGTCGAAATCTATGCCGCGATCCGCAAGGGTTTCACGCCCGAGATCAACGCGGTCTCGACGATCATCATTGTCGTGTCGATGGCGCTGATGCTGCTCACGGCGCGCTTCTTCAAGTTTGGTGGAGAGAAATAATGGCTGGCGTCCAGGTCGCGAACGTTTCGCGCAGCTTCGGCGCGCACAAGGCGCTGGACGATGTCTCGATCGACTTTGCCGATGGCGGCTTCTATGCGCTGCTCGGACCGTCCGGCAGCGGCAAGACCACGCTGCTCCGCCAGATCGCCGGCTTCGATTTTCCGGATTCCGGCCGCATTGCGATCGGCGGCGAGAGCGTCGAGCGCGTGCCGGTCGAAAAGCGGCGCATCGGCATGGTGTTCCAGAACTATGCGCTGTTTCCCAATATGAGCGTTGCCGACAATATCGCCTTCGGCCTGTCGGTGCGCGGCGAGCCGAAAGCGACAATCGCTGCGGAAGTGCAACGCGCGCTCGATCTCGTGCAGCTCGGCAAGCTCGGCGGGCGAAGGCCGCATCAGCTCTCCGGCGGCCAGCGCCAGCGCGTGGCGCTGGCGCGGGCCATCGTTACCAAGCCGCGCGTGCTCTTGCTCGACGAGCCGCTCGGCGCGCTCGACAAGGCATTGCGCGTCGACATGCAGATCGAGCTGAAGCGCATCCAGCGCGAGATCGGCATCACGACCATTTTCGTCACCCACGACCAGGAAGAAGCGCTGACGATGAGCGACCGCATCGGCATATTGCGCGACGGCAGGCTGGTGCAGGAAGGACCGCCGGAAGAGATCTACGACAGGCCGCAAAGCGAGTTCGCCGCGACTTTCCTCGGCGACGCCAATATCTTTCACGGCAACGCGACCGGCTCAGGGATCAAGCTACCCGACGGCACGACGATCGCGGCTTCGACAGGCGCATCGGTGCCGGCCGGCGCCAAGGCGAGCTGCGCCGTTCGGCCCGAGCGCATCCGGATTTCGCCCGGCGCGGCAAAGCCCGATCCAGCCAATGTCAACACGCTCACGGGGCAGGTCTCGAAACGCATCTTTGCCGGCAACAACAGCACCTATTTCGTCGACCGCTTCGGCCAGACGCTGAAGGTGATCGTCCAGAACACCGGCGCCGAGCGCCTCGCAGAGGGTCAGCCCGTCGTGCTGAGCTGGTCGCCGGACAGCACGGTGCTGATCGCGGCCTGACTGATGGGAAATGATGGCGCGGGCCTTGGCTGAGGTCCGGACCATGGCGTTATATCCATCCTCCAAGGGAGGAATGGATGGCGAGTATAGGCTTCGAACCGGACGTGACAGTTCGGGTCAGGGAATACCGGATCGGCTGTATCGGCGCCGGCATGATCATGGCAGAATGCCATCTCGCCGCCTATCGCGAAGCCGGTTTTCCGGTGGTCGCCATAGCATCGCGCACCAAGGCCAATGCGCAGAAGGTCGCCGATCGCTGGAATATTGCGACCGTCCACGAGACGCCGGAGCAATTGATCGAGGACAGCCAGGTCGAGATCGTCGATCTGGCCTTTCCGCCCGATCAGCAACCGGCTTTGATCCGCCACGCGCTGAAGCAGAAGCACATCAAGGCGATCCTGGCGCAAAAACCCCTGGCGCTGTCGGTCGAGGAAGCCGTCAAGCTGCGCGACGATGCGGCGAAGGCCGGCAAGATCCTCTCGGTCAATCAGAACATGCGCTATGATCAGTCGATGCGCGTCTTGAAGCAGATCATAGACAGCGGCGCGCTTGGCGACATCGTCTTTGCCGAGATCGACATGCACGCGATCCCGCACTGGCAGACCTTCCTTGCCGATTACGACCGACTGACGCTCGCCAATATGAGCGTGCATCACCTCGACGTGCTGCGTTTCCTTTTTGGCGAACCGGAGGAGATAACCACGCTGACGCGCAAGGATCCGCGCACGGCGTTCGAGCACTCGGACGGCATCACCGTGTCGACGCTGCGCTTCCCCTCGGGCGTGCTTGCCGTTTCGCTGGAGGACGTCTGGTCCGGCCCGCGCCAGGAGGGTTACGAGGACGATCAGCACATCAATTGGCGGGTCGACGGCATCAAGGGCGTCGCCAAGGGCACGATTGGATGGCCGAAGGGCGTCGCGTCGACGTTGACCCATGCCTCGAGCGAAACGACGGGCGGCAAATGGGTCAGCCCAAGCTGGGAGACGATGTGGTTTCCGCATGCATTCATCGGCGTCATGGAGCAGTTGCAATACGCGCTGAAGACCGGCACGCCGCCGGCGCTGTCGGTCGCCGACAATGTCAAGACCATGGCGCTGGTCGAGGCCGGCTACCGTTCGATGGCGGAAGGTCGCACGATCAGGCTGTCCGAAATCTCTGTCGACTAGGCGACTAAAAGGCAGGGCAACTGAATCGCTTACCCAGAGGACTTCACCTCATGATGCAGGCAGGTATCTTCACAGGCTATTTTCCCTACGAGCTGGAAGAGTCCGCCAGGCGCATCCGTGCGCTCGGCTTCAACACCGTGCAGCTCGACCTGCATTTCAAGGATATCGACCTGTCGGCCGGGCAGATCTCCACGGAAAAGGCGCGGAAAGTGCGCGACACTTTTCGCGATCATAACCTGCCAGTCTGCTGCGTGTCCGGCTACACCAACATCATTCATCCGGACAAGACCGAGCGCGACAGGCGACTGGCGTATCTGAAGGAGATTATCCGCAACGCGCGCGAATTCGGCAGCCCTTACGTGATCTCGGAGACCGGCACCTACAACACCGAATCCGACTGGGTTCACCACCCGAAGAACAAGACCGAGGAGGGGTTCGAGGAATGCCGCAAAGTGATTTCCGACCTTGCCCGGACGGCTTACGACCACGGCGCAGTGTTTCTGCTTGAGACCTATGTCAACAACGTCGTCGGTTCGGTCGAGGAGACGGTCAGGATGTTCGCACAGGTCGACCACCCCGGCCTCGGCCTGTTGATGGATCCGACCAATTACTTCGAGGCGCACAACATCGACCGCATGGACCAGGTGCTGAACCAGGTGTTCGACACGCTGAGCGACAAGATTAGGATCGCGCATGCCAAGGACGTCAAGCGCTCGGGCAGCGACAAAACCGAAAAGCATGCCGATATCGGTGACGCGGACGCGCATGAGGGGCTTACCTTCCGCGGCGTCGGCGAGATCGAGCTGCCGGCGCCGGGCCTCGGCGCGCTGAACTACGACCTCTATCTGAAGCGGCTCAGCGAGAAGCATCCGAACATCCCGGTGATCATCGAGCACCTGACCGAGGACGACGTGCCGCGCGCGAAAAAATTCCTCGATGAGAAATTCTGCGCCAACGGAGTTTGACGGCTGGGGAATATGACGATGGCGATGGCCGGCAGCAGCAAGCGCGACTACAGCCTTGTCGGCGAAAGCACTCGGCTTGCGATCGAGACCGGGCTCGCCTCGGCCGAGTGGTACCATACCGACGTGCCGCGCAAGACCATGAAGGAATTGATGCAGCGCTCCGATGGGCCGGCGATCCGCGACACCATCATCTGGATCGTCGCGATCCTGGGCTCGGCGGCCGGCATCGTCTGGTTCTGGGGCAGTTGGTGGGTCGTGCCGTTCCTGTTCGTCTATGGCGTGCTCTACGGCTCGTCAAGCGACTCGCGCTGGCACGAATGCGGCCACGGCACCGCCTTCCGCACGCGCTGGATGAACGACGTCGTCTACCACATCGCCTCGTTCATGCTGATGCGCAACCCGGTGCAGTGGCGCTGGAGCCATGCGCGCCACCACACCGACACCATCATCGTCGGCCGCGACGCCGAGATCGCGGTGATGCGGCCGCCGGACCTCATCAAGGCGGCTTTGGCCTTCACCGGCATCCTCGACTTCCGTTATTCGCTGCCGAGCCTGGTGCGCCAGGCCTTCGGCAGATTGTCGGACGAGGAGAAGAGCTACATTCCTGAGATGGAGCAGCACAAGGCGGTGACCGCGGCGCGCTGGCACATGGTCGTCTACGCCGCGACGATTGCTGTCGCGATCGCGCTTGGATCATGGATACCGCTCGTATTGATCGGCCTGCCGCGGCTCTACGGCACCTGGCACATGGTGCTGACGGGGCTGTTGCAGCATATCGGGCTGGCCGACAACGTCACCGATCACCGGCTGAACACGCGCACCGTCTACATGAACCCGATCAGCCGCTTCATCTACTGGAACATGAACTACCATGTAGAGCACCACATGTTCCCGATGGTGCCGTACCACGCCCTGCCGAAGCTGCATGAGCTGATCAAGCACGATCTGCCGGTGCCGAACCCGTCGATGTGGCATGCCTATCGCGAGGTCTGGCCGGTGCTGCTCAGGCAGCTGAAATACGAGGACTATTATCTCAAGCGCGAATTGCCGCCGACGGCCAAGCCTTATCGCGGCGAGTTCCACGATCTCGCCATAACGGCGGCGGCCGCCGAATAGGAGCAGCTTAGGCAAATTGGAGAAAGACGATGGCGGAGTGGGTCGAAGCATGCGCGGTGGACGACGTGGACGAGGAGGATGTGATCCGCTTCGACCATGGCGGCCGCACCTTCGCGATCTACCGCTCGCCGGAAGACGCGTTCTTTGCCACGGACGGCTTCTGCACGCATGAAAAGGCCCTTCTCGCCGATGGGCTGGTGATGGACGACATCATCGAATGCCCCAAGCACAATGGCCGCTTCAACTACAAGACCGGCCAGGCCAAGGGCGCGCCGGTCTGCGTCAACCTCAAGACCTATCCGGTCAAGGTCGAGGCCGGTAAGGTGATGATTGATATCGGCTAAGGCCGTGGGCGAATCAACAGGGACAAATCAATGAGCCGGAAGAGACCGACCGTTGCCGATCTGCGCGCCATGAAGGGCAAGCGGCAATTGACCATGCTGCGCGTGCTGACGCTGGAGGAAGCCGAGGCCGCCGAGCGGGCAGGGGTCGACATCGTCTCGGTGCCGCCGGACCTGGTTCTCAACCCGCAATATCGCGACGCCGCGCCCAGCCTCTTCACTATGCCGGGCGACAATTTCTTCGAGATCGGCACGGCCGACGATTTCGTGCGCTGGTCGTTCCGGCTCTACAAAGCCGGCGCCGACGCGGTCTATTGCAGCGCCGGATACGCCACGATCAAGCGCATGGCCGACGACGCCATCCCGGTGATCGGCCATGTCGGCCTGATCCCGTCGCGCGCGACCTGGACCGGCGGCTTCAAGGCGGTCGGCAAGACAGCCGATACGGCCATGCAGGTGTTCGAGGCGGTCAAGCAGCTCGAGGCCGCCGGCGCGATCGGCGCCGAGATCGAGGTGGTGCCGGTGGAAGTGGCGAAGGCGATCTCGGAGCGCACCCCCCTGATCATGCTCTCGATGGGCGCAGGCACGGGCTGCGATGCGCAATATCTGTTCGCCGAGGATATTCTCGGCACCAATCGCGGTCACATGCCGCGCCACTCAAAAGTCTATCGCAATTTCGCCGCCGAATATGACCGGCTGCAGCAGGAGCGCATCGCGGCGTTTTCCGAATATGTCGCCGACGTCAACAGCGGCGCCTATCCCGAAGACAGGCATGTCGTGCATATGGATCCGGAAGAGCTCACCCTCTTCATGAAGAAGGTGGACGCAAAGCCCTGAACCAAGAGTCGAAAACCGTCAGCCCGTTGCCGGGGGCCCTTGCCAGATTCCGCTGACAAGGACGGCATAAAGCGCTTCGGCATCGATGCCGAGCGGCCTGTCTTCCTTGAGCGTCGCCACATGCGAACGCACGGCCGCGTGGATCGCGCCGGTGGCCGGCGCGAGCGCCATGCCCTCGCGCAAGTCGACGGCCTGCGCTGCAGCCATTAGTTCCAAGGCGATCAGTCGCCGCCACAGCACGATCATCTCGGCGCATTTGGCGATGGCGAGCGGCGTCTGCGTGGCGTGGTCCTCGACGCCCTCGGACACGGGCAGGAAATCGAGCATCACCGGATTGGCCTTGTGGCGCATCGCGGCCAGGATCGCCGTCACCGTCTTCTGCAACGGCACGAAGCCGGCAGACGCACCGCCGACTGGCGACAAATATTTCGGCAGGCCGTGGCGGGTCGAGCCGGTGAGCTGGACGAAGCGCGCGGCGGACGCTGCCGCGCATTGCGCGATCGCCAGGCCAAGGGTCTCGAAGGCGAGCGCCAGCGACGCGGTATGGAAGTTGCCGGTCGACATGACCAGCTCATCCTCGGCAAGCACCAGCGGATTGTCGGCGGCGGCGTTGAGCTCGATCTCGACAGCCAGTCTGGCATGGTCGATGGCCTGGATCAGCGCGCCGTGGATCGAGGGCATGCAGCGGATCGACAGCGGGTCCTGGATGGTGGTCGGCTCCGGCGCCTCATCGCGCGCCAAGAGGTCGCGCAGCGCCTTTGCCGCAAGCTGCTGGCAGGCGCCCGGGCGTGCCTGATGCTGGCGCGGATCGAGAATGGTGCGGTTGGCGCCGATGCCTTCCATCGTCAGCGCGCCGGCCTGCTGCTGCTGGTCGAGCGCCGACAGCGCATCGGTCAGCGCCAGCGCTCCGGTCCCGACGGAAACCGCCGAAGCGTTGATCAGGGAAAGACCGTCCTTCGGCGAGAGCGTGACGGGTGCAAGCCGCGCCATCATCAGCGCCTTGGCGGCAGGCATGCGGCGGCCCTGATATTCGGCTTCGCCATCGCCAATCAGCACGCGGGCGACCGCCGTCATCAGCAGAAGATCGCCGGCGCCGATCGAACCCAGCGACGGCATCACCGGATGCACGCCGGCATTGAGCGCATCGATCAGCGCGCTGAACACGCGCGGCGACAGGCCCGAGCCGCCGGCGGCGAGCATCGCAAGGCGGGCGAACATCGCCGCCCGCACCACCGGAACCGGCAGAGCATCGCCAACGGCGGCGCTGCGGCCTTCGATCAGCTGGCGCTGGAAGGCGCCGGCGTCGCCTTCGACAGCCGTGACGAGATTGGCGCCGAGCCCGGTGTTCAGCCCGTAAATCTGCTGGCCCGCGGCGGCGGCATCGAGGACCTGGCGAGCCTTGTCGAGCTTTTCAAGCACGGCAGGCGTGATCTCGACCTTGCAGGCGTTGCGCGCGGCGGCAACCACATCCTCGATGCTGACGCCGGCGCCGGTGAGAGCGAGCGGGCTCATGCGAAGCGCAGCCTCTGGCCGATGCCGTTTTCGCCGGCCTTGGCGAGCATGGCCTTGCCGAGCGCGATGTCCGACAGCGAGAGGCCGCGATGCCAGAACAGGATCGTCTCGCCATCGCTTTGCCGGCCGGCTTTGAGGCCGGCCGCGATCTGGCCGAGCTCGGCATGCAGCGTCGCCTCGCTCAGCCGTCCCGTCTCGACATGGGCGCGCAGCGAGCCGAACTTGCCGCCCTTGCACTGGCCCCAGTCATCGACGACGATCTTCTGCATGATATCGGTCAATGACAGCTCGACCGCGCTCATCGTGCCATAGGGCACGACCAACGCGCCGCGCTTGATCCATTCGGTCTTGAGCAGCGGCTGCGGTTCCGGCAGCCGCGAGGCTTCGACGACGATGTCGGCGCCTTCGACGCAGCTTTTCCAGTCAGCCACGGCCATGACCGGCTTGCCGAGGTCGGCCGCCAGCCTAGCGACAAAGCTATCGCGGCTTTCGGGGCGGCGTGAGTGGACGCGGATCTCGTCGAAGTCGAAGAGATGGTCGAGCAGGCGCACGTTCCAATAGGCGGTGCCGCGCGCGCCGATATGGCCGAGCACCTTGGACGACTTCTTCGCCAGATGCTTGGCGCCGATGGCGGTGACCGCGCCGGTGCGCATGTCGGTGATGACGGTGGCGTCGAGGATGGCGCGCGGCGTGCCGGTGCGCGGATCGAAAAGATTGAGAATGCCGAATTCCGACGGCAGGCCGTGCCTGTAGTTCTCGACATAGTCACCGACGATCTTCACGCCGGCGGCGTCGAGCGGCGCCACATAGCCGCGCAGGACGTTGAAGTGGCCGTGGAAGGAGGGATCCGGCTCGAGATGGACGCGCGGCTCGATCACCGTCTGGCCGTTGCCCTGCGCGACGAGCCCGGCTTCGACGGCGCCGATGATCTCGGCGTCGGTCATGGCAAGCGCTTCGATGTCGAGAGCATTGAGATAGTCGATATAAATCGGCTTCATGCGTTTTCCTCGGCCACCCCGGCTCATCCATAACAGGCGAAACGGCGACACGGAAGTTTGTTGGATAAGCTTTGGACTGGGCCGGCGCCACGGCGATGTTTGCCTAGTCCTGCCGGCCGATGCCGCGCCGAGATTTCAGGCCATTCAGCGAACAATTGACGTCGTGTCGGGCGCATTTTGCGGACTCGAATTGCGCCGGTCCCGCGGGGTCCGAACAGGTTCTTTCGCGCGCCGTGCGATCACGGCAATGAACTGCCAAAAGCCCAAGAGTTTCCGCCAATTGCGCCAGTTACGGCAATCGATGCGTCCACTCGGAAAATAGTCGGAGAGGCGCGGTTCTTGAACGCGGATTCATTTGACGAGCCGCTGTTGAGCCGATTAGCTTTCGTGCGGGGTGCAGGCCGGCAAGGCCTTGCCCTCGGGGCGAAAGACACAAGCGATGAATGCGACCGGCTGGCCGAACTGGAGGCGCCTTAATCAGGAAGGCATCGTCTTTGCGATCGCCATCCTGTTGTTCGCCGCCGCTGCGCTGGGCCTGCCCGGTTTCCTGACCGCCGACAATCTGGTGGCCATCGTGCGCTCGGTCTCGGTCCTCGGCATTCTGGCGCTTGGCATGGCGGTCGTCATCATCGGCCGCGGCATCGACCTTTCGGCGGTGGCGATCATGGCGATGTCGGTCGCCTGGTACCTGCAACTGCTCAACACCGGAACCTCGGACGGGCTCGCCTTCGTCTATGTGCTGGCGGGCGTTTTAGCCATCGGCCTGCTCAACGGCTTTCTCGTCGCCTATGCCGACGTGCCGGCGATCTTCGTGACCTTGGCCACCGGCTCTTTCGTGTTCGGCTATGTGCGCTCGCAACTGATCACGCAGGATGCCGTGCCGGTGCCCGGCGGACACTGGGTCGAGCTGCTCGGCGGCGTCCGCTTCCTCGATATTCCTGTCGAGGTGTTCGTCTTCGCCGGGCTGGCCTTCCTGGTGTTCCTGTTCCTGCGCTACACCAAATGGGGCCGCTTCATCTATTTCGCCGGCGACAATCCGGTCGCTGCCCGCAACATCGGCGTTCCGGTACGGCCCATGCTGGTGCTGCGCTACGTGCTTTCGGCCTTCGTGGCGCTGGTCGCCGGGCTTTTGACGGCAGCCAGCCTGCATTCGATCAACACCCGCATCGTCAACTCGACGCTGCTCTACGACATCGTCCTGGTGGCGGTGATCGGGGGCATCGGCCTTTCGGGCGGCAGGGGCGGGGTGCGCAACGTGCTGGTGGGGGCGGCGCTGATCGGCATCCTGCTCAACGCCATGACCATTATCGACATTCCGCTGCTCTACCAGAACCTGATCAAGGCGGCGATCCTGCTCGGTGCCATCATCGTCGACGGCATCATCAATCCGCGCGACGAGCAGACGGCGCAACAAGGCGACATTTAGAGCAGATGGGCTAGACCATCTTGCTCTCGGGTACCCGGGCGATCGCGACGATCGCCCGGCAACGAAAACCGAACCAGAGGTGTGACATGAGACTAATCAGGACATTGATGGCCGCCGCCACGGCGCTCGCCGTTACCGCCTTCGCGGCGCCGAGTTTTGCCGCAGACGATCCAGGCCCCGCCGCCTATGCCAAGGCGCTCAACGGCAAACGCGTCATGCTGGTGCCGCTGGCGATGGGCTTCGACCTGGCGCAGGGTTGGGCGCACTACCTGAAGAAGGAAGTCGAGGCCTGGGGCGGCACGTTCGAGACCCGCGACCCGAACTGGGTGGTCGATGCCGGCGCGCAGGCGATCACCGACGCCATCGCTTCGGACACGCGGCCGGACGTGCTGATCATTCATGCGCCCGACCTCAACTCCTACTCGAAGCTGATGAAGAAGGCGCAGGCCGCCGGCACCTATGTGCTGCTGGTCGACAATCCGGCGAACTTCCCGGCCGACGCCTTCGTCGGCAGCGACTGGGACAAGCTCGGCCAGCTCGAAGCCGAAGCGGCGATCAAAGGCTGCGGCGAGAATTCGTCCAAGAAGATCGGCCTGGTGCAGGGCGACCAGGCAAACTCGTCGAGCCTCTACCAGTATGCCGGCATCATGAAGGTGCTGGAGAAGCATCCCGACTTCCAGGTGGTGGCCAAGCCCGACTCGAACTGGGACGCGACCACCTCGCGCAACGTGACGACGACGATGCTGCAGCAGCACCCGGACATATGCTCGATCATCGACTTCTGGGACGGCGACGCCACTGGTGCCTCGGCCGCGATTCGCGACGCCAAGCTCGAGGGCAAGGTGTTCCTGGTCACCACCGGCGGCGGCGAGAAGGCGGCCGATTGCGACAAGCTGAACGACGGCACCTATGGCGCCGTGGTGATGACCGATCTTGCCCGCCAGTCGGGCGACATGAACGCCATCATCAAGTTCCTGCTGCAGAGCGGCCAGCCGGCCGGCACCTCGCACACCTACATCTACACGCTGGAGAAGGCGACGACCAAGGCCGACCTCAAGCCCGACAGCTGCTGGGACCTGAAGGCTCTGCAAGCCGAAGCGGCGGCGAAATAAGCCGCGCAGCCGGAAAAGCATCCACGGGGTGGCCGGATTGTTCCGGCCGCCTCTTTCCCGTTTTTAATGACAGCAGCAGCCGATGAATTTCCGTGAACGCCTCCAGGCCTGGCGCTACAATCTCGTGCCCGACCATCTGGTCGGCGAGATCCTGACCAAGCGCTGGACCGACAACGCCATACCTTTCCTGGCGCTGGTGGCGACGCTCGGCGTGTTCGGCTCGATCATTCCGGGCTTCTTCAAGCTCACCTCGCTGCAGGAATCCACGCGACAGCTCGGCGAGTTCTCGCTGGTCGTCATCGGCATGACCGTGGTGATGTTGGGCGGCGGCATCGATCTTTCGGTGGGCTCAATCTTCGCGCTGTCCTGCTTTTCCGCCGTCTACGTCTTCTTCATTCTCGAACAGTCGATCTGGCTGGCCTTGGCCGCGGCACTTTGCACGGGGCTCGTCTTCGGCGCCATCAACGGCTACCTCGTCGGCTATCTCAGGCTGCGTGCCTTCCTGACAACGCTGGTCACCTTCATTTTCGGGCGGGCGCTGTTCGACATTCTCGTTACCACCTATGCCGCCGACGTGCAGCTTTCCCAGGCAAGTTCCGATGTGCTCGACTTCATCGGCGACGGCACGTTCTGGGGCCTGTCGGTCTCGGTCTGGCTGGCCATCATCCTCGCCGTCGTCACGCATATCGCGCTGACGCGCTCGCGCCCAGGCTGGCATGTGCTGGCGGTGGGCGGCTCCCGGCGCTCCGCGCATAATGCCGGCATCCGGGTGCGGCGCACCGTGTTCATGAGCTATGTCTTCTCAGGCTTCTGCGCCTCGATCGGCGGCTTCCTGATCGCCTGCCGGTTGAGCGGGGCAGGGCCGGGCACCGGCCTCAATCTCGAGATCATGGCGCTGACGGCGGCGGTGGTCGGAGGCGTCAGCCTTGGCGGCGGACGCGGCTCGGTGGTCAAGGGCTTGATGGGCGCCATCATCGTTCTGACCATGACCAACGGCCTGATCCGGCTGGGCTACGGCACCGGCACCAACCAGATGGTGCTCGGCATCCTGCTTGCGGTTGCCGTCACCATCGACATCCGCTGGCTGAAGAACCGCCACAAGGTGCTGAACGAGGTCTATGTCGCGCCGGTCTACCTCAAGATGGGCGAGACGCAATCGGCTGCGCCCGGTTCCGGCACGTCCTGCGAGCTCGACAACCGGCTGTCGGCGGCGGACCATATCGGGCTCGGCGAGCTGGAGGGGCCGGAGGACGTCATCCTCGACCGCGACGACCATCTCTATTGCGGCACGCGTCATGGCGAGATCGTCCGCTTCTTCGCACCGGACTATGTGAAGTCGGAAGTCTTTGCCCATATAGGCGGCTTTCCGCTGGGCTTGGCCTTCGACCGGGCCGGCAATCTGATCAGTTGCGTCGGCGCCATGGGGCTCTATTCGGTCTCGCCGGACCGGGAGGTGAAGCGCCTCTCGGCAGAGACGGCGCGCTCCTGGACCTCGATCGTCGACGATGCGCGTCTGCGCGACCCGAATGATTGCGACATCGCGCCGGACGGCCGCATCTATTTTACGGATTCAACCAAGCGCTATGATGCCCATGATTGGGCGCTGGACTCGATCGAGAACCGCGCCACGGGCCGCCTTTTGGCCTACGATCCGAAGGACGGATCGACCAAGACGCTGCTGGACGGCTACCGCTACACCAACGGCGTGTGCATGGCGCATGACGGCAAGTCGCTGTTCTTTGCCGAAAGCTGGGCCTGCCGCGTGCATCGCTATTGGCTGGAAGGACCGAAGGCCGGCACCGCCGAATGCGTCATCCGCGACATGCCGGGCTATCCCGACAACATCAACCGTGCCTCCGACGGCAATTACTGGATGGCCTGGCTCGGCATGCGCACGCCAAGCTTCGACCTGTCGCTGCGCCATCCCGACATGCGCAAACGCATGACCCGCCGCCTGCCGCAGGACGAATGGCTGTTTCCCAACATCAACACCGGCGGCGTGGTGAAGTTCAACGAGAAGGGCGGCATCGTCGAGACGCTCGGCGATCTTTCCGGCAACGCGCATCCGATGGTCACCTCGATGCGCGAGCACAAGGGATATCTGTTCGTCGGCGGCATCCTCAACAACCGCATCGGGCGCTACAGGATCGAAGGCGCAGACCCGAGCTGGACGAGCCCCGCCTCCTATTGGGGAGGCAAGCCATGATCCTCGATCCGATCCTGGATGTCTTTCGCGGCAGAGCGGTCACCATTCCGCCGCTCGACGGCGCCTTCCGTCCCAACACGCGGCTGGACGACGCGCCGGCCTTCGCCGAACTGAGCGAGCCGGACAATCTGCTGGTGTCTGACGGGCGGCTGCTTGTCTCCAGCGGCAACGCTATCCTGGCGGTTGCGGCTGGTTCCGAGCCCGTCGCTGTCGAAACCTTTCAATCCCCCATCACCGCGCTGGCGCTGTCGCCATCGGGCGAACTGACCGTCGGGCTGGAGAGCGGCAGACTGCTGATTGCCGGCAAGGAGGTTTCGCTGCCGGCCGAAATACGGTGCATCACCGCGCTCGCCTATGCCGATGACGGCACGTTGTGGCTGGCCAACGGCTCCGGCGCGCATGCTCCGTCGCAATGGGCGGCCGACCTGATGAAGAAGGGCGCATCCGGTTCGCTGTGGCGGTGCGGGGCGGGTGGCATCGGTTTTCAGAAGATCGCCGGCGACATCGCCTTTCCCTATGGACTTCACCCGGTCGGTGCCAACGTGCTGGTGAGCGAAAGCTGGCGCCACCAGCTCGTGCGCTTTGACGCGACTGGCAACCGCTCGACGGTGCTGACGCATCTGCCCGGCTATCCCGCGCGGCTGTCGCCGGCGGGAGATGGCGGCGCGTGGCTGACGCTATTTGCGTCACGCAACCGGCTGATCGAATTCGTGCTGCAGGAAACGCATTATCGCCAGGACATGATCGACCAGGTGCCGCCTGCCTACTGGATCGCGCCGGCGCTGGCCTCCAACCGCAGCTTCCTCGAGCCGCTGCAATGCGGCGGCATCCGCACCATGGGCATCCACAAGCCGTGGTCGCCCAGCCGCTCCTATGGGCTGGTAGTCAAGCTCGATCGGGGCCTGCAGCCGCAATTCAGCCTGCACAGCCGCGCCAACGGCACGCGGCACGGCATCTGCAGCGTGGCGGAAAAAGACGGTCGCCTGTTCGTCGCCTCGAAGGGCGGTGATTGCGTCCTGGCGCTCGACCTCGCTTCGGGAGGTTTCTGATGGAACCGATCGTCCGTCTGGAAAACGTCACCAAGACCTATCGCGGCGTTCCGGCGGTGAAGAACGTCACCTTCGATCTGCGGAAGGGCGAGATCCATGCGCTGCTTGGCGAGAACGGCGCCGGCAAGTCGACGCTGACCAAGATCATTGCCGGCGTCGTCGACGCCACGTCGGGCAAGATGTTCCACAAGGGCGTCGAGACGGCTTATGCATCGCCGCACGCCGCGCTGGAAGCGGGCATCGCCATGGTGTTCCAGGAGACCAGCCTGGTGCCGTCGATGACGGTGGCGCAGAACCTTTATCTTGGCACCGAGAAATTCCTCAACCGGCTGCGCGGCACCTACATCTCGGCGCAGCAATTCCTGCAGTCGCTGAATTTTCCGGTCGATCCCAATGCGATGGTGGCGACGCTGGGCGCGGCCAAGCGGCAGATGGTCGAGATCGCGCGCGCCGTCCACCATAATGCCGAGATCATCATCTTCGACGAACCGACGGCGACGCTGACGCCGGAAGAGAAACGCCATTTCTTCGCGCTGATCCGGAGGCTCAAAGCGCGCGGCGTGTCGATCGTCTTCATCAGCCACGCGCTGGAAGAGGCGCTGATGATTGCCGACCGCATCACCATCCTGCGCGACGGCGAACTGGTGATCACCGACCAGACATCGGCTTTCGACCGCGACAAGATCGTCGCGGCCATGGTGGGCCGCTCGCTGTCGGGGCAGATCTATCGCCAGCGCGACGAGACGAAATTGCGCAAGGCCGGCAAGAAAGTGCTCTCGGTGCAGGACATCTCGATGAGCAACATCGTGCGCAACAATTCCTTCTCGATTTTCGAAGGCCAGATCACCGGCGTGTTCGGGCTGATCGGATCGGGCCGCACCGAGACCTTCAAGATTGTCTCGGGTATCTACAAGCGCGACTTTTTGCGCGGCGGCGCGATTGAATTGGACGACAAGCCGGTGCGCTACCTCGTGCCGAGCGAGGCGGTGGCCGACGGCATCGTCTATGTCACCGAGGACCGCAAGAGCGAAGGCATCTTCGAGACCATGGGCATCGCCGAGAACCTCTTCGGTGGCCTGCTTGCCGCCGGCCGCGAGAAGGCCTGGATGATCAACCAGCAGGAGATGCGGCAGCTCTCGGCCGAATGGACCAAGACACTCAACATCAAGGCGATCAACGACAACGCCCGCGTGGTCGAGCTTTCCGGCGGCAACCAGCAGAAGGTGGTGATCGGCAAAGGTCTGGTGCAGCAGCCGCGCATCGTCATCTTCGACGAGCCGACGCGCGGCGTCGATGTCGGCGCCATCGCCGAGATACACCAGATCATCAACCGGCTGGCGGACGAAGGCCTCGCCGTCGTCGTCATCTCGTCCTACCTGCCGGAGATCATGAACCTGTCCGACCGCATCCTTGTCTGCCGCCAGGGCCGCATCGTCGAGGAGTTCTCGCCGGCGGAGGCGACGGAGGAGAAGATCATGTACGCGGCGGTGCACTAGGGTAGCGAGGCGACGGCGGATGATCGCGCGATTGGATCGAGCACCCCTGGAGATTAGCCGAGGCGCTTGTCATGTCGTCATCCACGGGCGGAGCAAGGAGCGAAGCGACGCGCGCAGACCCGAGGATCCATTCCGTTACCTTTGCCGTGGGATGCAGCGGTC